>JAJEDB010000081.1 GCA_022821725.1 Candidatus Poribacteria bacterium
CCTCCTTACATGTTTTGTAAAGTTTGCTTACAAACACGAGTCGTAAGGAGGTATTTTATCATAAACCCACTGACTTTCTCACACTTCTAACAACTAATACCTTTCACCATAAACCTTCAGAAAAAAATGGGGGTAAGTGACGTCTTAAAAATAGGTTGTCTCTCCAGATGTTTTATGCTATAATTTAAAGTTAAAGTATACAGAGAGTAAGAAATGTTTCGGAAGAACCCGAAAGGTTCAAGGTTTATCGGTTCTTCCCGCAACACATAGGAGGTTGTTTTGTTAAATCCAAGAATTATCACAGTTACCCTCAGTGTGCTGCTCATATTAGGGGTCAATATGCTGAGTTCCGCAGAAATCACCGAAGATATGATCGCGGCAGCATGGTTGTTTGAGGGCGATGCTGAAGATATATCCGGGAACGGGTTTGATGGTGAGGTTAAAGGTGGAAACTTTGTCGCTGGGAAATTCGGTGATGCTATTGAACTCGACGGCGCAGGTGATTGGGTCGAAATCCCGAAACGGATCGGCGAATTTGAAGAAATTACCTTCGCACATTGGGTCAAATCCACTGGACGCGAGGGCGCATGGCGTGTTTTCTTCAACGTCAACGGTTGGAAAGCCGGGGACATCCATTACCAGATGCATCCGAATAACAAAGTCGAGTTCTCCATTCACAGTAACCCAGGCGGGAACGACACTTTTGCGAATTATATGTTGGCAGGCGATCAGATGGATAAATGGGTCCACATCGCAACCGCTTACAGTGCAAAGGAAAAGAAAATCCGATTTTTCGTCAACGGTGAACTTGATATCGAAAACGATTGGGGTGGAAACCCGGGTGTCCTCGATCCTGCCCGAATTGGTGACTGGAACCAGTCCCGGCAATGGGAAGGGCTGTTAGACGAATTCATCATCTTCAACACTTTCCTTGATGAAGACGACGTCCAAGCGGTTATGAATGACGGCTTCGAGACGACGCTTGCCGTAGACGCGAAAGAGAAATTAGCTGTCACATGGGGCAGTCTGAAAAAATAACGGAGAAACGATCATCGAATCGCTCTCAAAAGGGAAATGCATATGTTTTTGGCAAAACGCTATCTGAATTATACACTCACTGCAATTGTTGCTATTGCGCTCAGCTTCGCGGTAACGGCTACGAGCCATGCAGCGTTTGATGAAGGCGACATTGCGGGGATGTGGACCTTTGAAGAAGGTAAAGGTAAAGAGGTAAAAGATCTTTCCGGTAACGACACCCACGGTGAATTTGTCGGCGACCTGAAATGGGCGAAAGGCAAATTCGGGGGTGGGTTAGAATTTAACGGTGCAGACACGTGGGTCAAACTCGGCACGAAAGGCGAAGATAAAACGTTAGGTGCCTTGGATTTCAAGGATTCTAAAGGGTTCTCAATTCATTCCTGGGTCTACGCGGCAGAAGATCCGACCGGGAAATGTGTAATATGGAAAGGGCTTGGATGTTCGACCTGGTCCCAGTACTTACTCGGAACAGGGGCACATGAAAACGGGCAGAATAGCACGCAGGCAGCCTTCCATATTCGTGCCGCGAACGGCGGCGGAAAACTTGAAGTCCTCGGTGACGAACTCTCGTCTAAAGAGTGGATACACCTCGTCGGCACATGGGATGGCTCCCAACTCCACGTCTACGTCAACGGTAAACTCCAGAACTCCGAAGATGCAAAGGGACCCCCGTGGGCGTCTCCTGAAGAGGTTTACATCGGTGCCGACCCGGGCTGTGGCAAACGCTGTCAGTGGAACGGTATCATTGACGAAGTTGTTATCTTTGACACGGTGCTTACTGATGACGACGTAACAAAACTCGGTGAAGGCATTGAAGGTGCGTTAGCCGTTGAAGCTGCTGGAAAAATAGCGACAACTTGGGGGTCACTCAAATCCTCCCAATAGATACGCATCGAAACGTGCGCTTACAGAATGTGTTGAAAATGAGATGTCCGCCAAAATGAGGTGGGCATCTCCCCGTTAGTTATATCCCGAAGGAGCACCTCAAGATGAAGGTATCACAGTAGACTTCCGTAACCCTTTAAGAAGCCACGAACAACGTAAAGGACGCACGATACATGGACTTAGGACTGCATGGAAAACGCGCAATCGTTACCGGCGGTAGTCGAGGCATCGGTAGGCAGTGCGCGCTTGCACTTGCCCAAGAAGGCGTTCACGTCTGCATCGCTGCCCGAACCCACGACGCACTCAATCAAACGCTCGCGGCACTTAAACAGACTGGATCCGAAGGGCATGCTGTTGCCGGCGATTTAAATATACCGGCGAATTGTGAGAAGGTGGTGCAGGAGACAGTGAATCGCTTCGGTGGTGTTGATATTCTCGTCAACAATGTCGGTGCCGCTCGGAATGCCGATATTTTGGGATTGTCACCTCACCTCATTGATGAAGCACTGTCCCTGAAAACCTATAGTTATCTTCGGATGTCTCAATTGGTTATCCCCTACATGAAGGAAAACCAGTGGGGACGCATCATTAACATCGCAGGTTCAGCCGGTACGAGTCCGACGCGTGGCAACATACCCACTGGTGCTGCGAACATCACTATCCTTAACATTACGCGTGCGCTCTCAGATGCCGTTGCGGGTGATGGCATTTCGGTAAATACCGTTTGTCCGGGATTGACAAACACCGGTCGAGCACGGACACAGCAGGAGGCAAGAGCCAAGCGTGAGGGACGCGATGTCGAAGTGTTGTTAAAGGAACTCGGAGGAGAACTCCCTGCAGGACGCATAGCTGAACCCGAAGAGGTTGCAAATGTCGTAACCTTCTTAGCCTCTGAAGCCTGTTCCTATATGTTTGGAAGCGCGCTTTATATGGATGGCGGCAAACGCAGGTCAACGCCATAAGGACATCAAAATTCGGACAGAGGCGATTGTTTTCCTGACCTCACGTTAAACCAACAAAGAATTACTGTAAAGGAGGATGTTCCGATGCATACCGCTAAGAGACTCTTAACCTACAAATCCTTCCTCTCCATACTGGCGTGTGCTGCTATACTCGCATGGAGTTCAACCAGCTTTGGTGAAGTGTTATACCTTGACGATTTTGAAGATGGAAAAATTGACGGAAAATATGAATTCAAGAACCATGACGGCGATTGGGTAGAAAAGGGTGGCGTTATCAGTCAAACCCATGAAGCCCCTGGCGACCACACTTACCTCGTCTTAGACGGTGGTTTTCCAGAACCACATACGGGTTTAGTGATGATTCGCGTCGATGATTGGGGAGATGGGGACCTTGCTCGGTGTGGACTCGGATTCCGTCTTGATCCGGGAGATGCCTCCGGTTATGCCTTCCTGATTCACCATTTCCTCAATAATATGGAGTTCCTCAACGACCATCTTGCTTGGAAACAGAACGATACCGAACCCCCTTTCGGAGAGGTAGACCTCGGTACATGGTACTGGATGAAAGCCGAAATATCCGACGACGGGTTTACGGGTAAAATCTGGGAAGATGGCAAAGATGAACCCAAAGATTGGCTTCTTGAAAGTAAACTCGATTTTGGAAACGTCAGACCTGAGAGTGGACAAGTTGGGCTCAACGGGGGTTCCAGCAGAGGCGCGCCCGCATTGACCATTGTCTCATTTGACAATTGGGCTATTTGCGAGACGGCTGACGAGTGCACACCCGATGAGATCCTCGCTGTTCAGGCAACTGGCAAACTGCCAACCGTTTGGGGCGCGCTCAAAGCACGCTATTAATATAGTTATCAAAGGAGATTCACTTATGTTACAAAAGGCTATTCTTTTCTCACTCATTCTGACTATCAGTTTTATCGGAACCCACCTCTCCGCCCAAATCGTCGAAGATGGCCTGGTGAGTTATTGGAGCTTCGATGCAAACAATATCGACGGAAAGACCGTTAAGGACGGAACCGGCAATTACAACGGCTCTATCAACGGGAGCCTGAAAAAAGTCGGTGGTAAAATCGGCGACGCACTGGAATTCGACGGAGACGAGGCAAATTTTGTCGAAATCGACAGTCCAGAAGCGTTCGATTTCAACGTCGATTTCACCTGGTCGGCATGGGTAAAAACCGACAATTCCGGTCCCGGTGTCATCTTTGCCAAAACAGGCGGTCCCGGCACTGACGATAAAGGTCCCAAAACCCTATGGCTTCGCAATAGCGTCCTTAACCTCGACACCGGTTGGGTTGGTAACGTCGAAGACTTAGGAAACACGATTGACGATAACAAGTGGCATCACATCGCTGTCGCAGGGACACCCGAGGACAGTAAGGTCCAATTTTTCGTTGATGGCGAAGCGACGACCGAGGGTGTGCTGAATCTCGCCCAATTCCCTGAGGATGAATGGGGAAGCATTCACATGTTTATCGGTTTAGATGGGAGAGCCGATGGTGAATTCGGGGTTTTTACCGGTATCATAGACGAATTCAGCGTCTACGATCGAATCCTTGACGAAGCCGAAGTCAATCAGAATTTCAAGTCTGACACGGGACTCGCAGTTGAACCCAGCGATAAACTCGCCGTGACGTGGGGTGCTCTCAAAGCACACCGATAAACGTTACACCCTCCAGAGGCGCGCTGCAGACGCGCCTCTAAACATACCTGCACAACATCGTAGGTGATCGTAAGAAGCATTTTAATTTGCAATACGTAGTTTTGGACTTGGAAGTTTCTCAAGGATAGTATGACATGAACGTAGAAAACCGCACTATTTTTGAATATGATAATCTGCATATATTACGAGGGCTTGACTCTGAAACGATAGATTTGATTTATCTTGATCCACCTTTCAACTCTAATAGAACTTACGAAGCCCCTATAGGTAGTGAAGCAGCAGGCGCAGCATTTAAAGATGCTTGGACACTTAGTGATTTAGATAATGCATGGCACGGTGAACTTTCAGAATACGAACCTGCTCTTTATTCTGCTATTAGTGCAGCAGGGATTAGCTATAACAAATCAATGAAAGCCTATCTGATTATGATGGGTATACGTATGCTTGAAATGCGTCGTGTTCTCAAGCCAACAGGCAGTATTTATCTACACTGTGATCCGACAGCAAGTCATTATCTAAAGGCAATGATGGACAGCATTTTCGGACATCAAAACTTTCAAAATGAAATCGTATGGCAAAGAACAGTAACCCGTAAAGGTAATCTCACGAGAGGTTTAGCACGAGATTCAGATACTCTCCTAAGATATTCAAAAACTGACGATTTTGTATGGAATCCCGAGGCTGTTACAATTCCATACGATATAAGTAATTTAGACGATAAAACAAAGAAGCAATATTCATATATTGACTCTGAAACAGGACGCTTGTATTCACTAACGGCACTTAATGCCCCTGTGCAAAATTCTGACTCTAAATTTACCTACGAAGTTATGGGAATTGTTAGAACATGGCGGTGGACAAAAGAGCGAATGACAAAAGAAATAGAGGCTGGAAATGTTGTGCAAACACGCCCTGGGAATGTTCCAAGATATAAAAGGTATCTTGATGAACAAAAAGGTAAGTCTTTGAATAACGTTTGGATAGATATATCTAATCTAACAGGAAGCAATAGTGAACGCCTTGGGTATCCTACCCAAAAGCCTTTAAAACTCCTTGAAAGGATCATAAAAGCCAGCAGCAATCGCGGTGACCTTGTGCTTGATCCATTCTGTGGGTGTGCAACAACTTGTATTGCTGCCGAAATACACCAACGGCAATGGATTGGCATTGACCTAAGTCCCAAAGCAGTTGAATTAGTAAAACTTCGTTTGGAGCGTGAGTTAGACCTCGCAGAACACCCAAATCTTATGGGTAAAGTTATACACCGAACCGATATTCCAAAACGCTTATATCCTGAAGAATCGCGTCAAATACATATTGAAACTTTATTTGGTATAGAAGAAAGAACAGACCTTATTTTATCGGAAGTTGAATTAGGCACATATCGGTCATATAAGCATACCTTATATGGTATTCAGGAAGGTAAATGTTGGGGCTGTGAATATCCTCTCCCATTTCGGAATATGACAATTGACCATATTATACCACGTTCTAAAGGGGGTTCTAATGAAGTAGATAACTTACAACTTTTATGCCACACCTGCAACTCAATTAAAGGCACAGGAACAAACGAGGAATTAAAACAAAAACTGCGTGAAAATGGCACATTACGCTAAGTGTAAACAAAAAATGTTACATCCAATTTAACCATTCCCAAAACCATTTATCGCGAAGAAGTTAGCACAAGAAATAGAAAACATTGTCGCTGACCAAAAACGGAGTCGCAGTTTGGAAGTCAACCGAACACAGAAGATAGAACTGAATCCGAATAACAAAGAAGCTACGCGGATGGCACAGCACGCGGGCTATGCACGTGTCGCATTCAACTTTGCCTTATCGTCCTTCAAAGCCGGACGTGAGAAAGACGAATGGCATAGCCACGTAGATATAAAGCGTAAGTTCAATGCAGTCAAACGTGATAAGTTTCGCTGGTGTTCGGATTTATCACAGAACGCTTCAAAGAATGCTATCCATAACTTCGGAGACGCAATAACCCGCTGGAAAAGTGGACAAAACAACTTCCCTGTCTATAAGAGACGAGATGGTAAATGTTCTTACCAAGCAGACAATGGCGCAGGAACTGTTGAAGTCTACAAAAATCGTATCAAGTTGCCGAAGATCGGGTGGGTGCGAATGCGTGAAGAACTCCGGTATACTGGTGAAATCAGTAAAGTCGTTGTCTCTAAACGCAACAATCGTTGGTATGCCTCAATCCTTGTGCGGTGCGATAGCAACAACTATAACTATCAGCCTTCCCTCTTTGAAAAACAAGAGAAAAAACCCATAGGCATTGACGTAGGTATCAATACACTTGCCACCTGTTCTAACGGTGATACCTACGATAACCCACGGCCTCTCAAACGATATGAGCGAAAGTTAGCACGCGCCAATCGTTCATTATCGCGCAAGGTCTTTCAGTCACAGAACTGGCATAAAGCAAAGAAACGACTTGGTGGTGTGCATTATCGTATCGCTTGTATCCGTGAGGATGCTCACCATCAAGCTACGACAAAGATTGTCCGTAAAGCGAGTGCGATCGGTGTGGAAACATTGAATATCAGCGGACTGCTACGGAATCGGAAACTTGCGAAAGCCTTATCGGATTCTGCTCTGTCAAGGTTTGTTACCATGCTGAAATACAAAGCCGAAAGGCGTGGAATACCGATAACACAAGCCAATAGGTTCTTTGCTTCCAGTAAGACCTGTAGCAGCTGCGGACACAAGAAAAAAGAGGTGTTCCTATCAGACCGCGTCTATCATTGCCTTAAATGTGGCTTTGAATGCGATCGAGACCTCAACGCTGCTATTAACCTGTGTCCTACTTGAACTTCAACCGTCACCACGAGTTGCGAGGAGACGCTAAACGCCTGTGGAGTCCGTGTAAGACCTCATTGTGAGGCAGTGGGCGGTGAAGCAGGAAGTCAGGCATAAACTCAAGTCGCTGTAGATTTTGTAGGTTTTAATAGATTCTACAACATCCTTGAGGTTTTGTTAAGTCCTACACAACGGAAAACACTGAATAACATCTGGGTAGATATTCCGAACTTAACGGCACGCAATAAGGAGCGTATCGGGTACCCCACACAGAAACCGATCGCTTTGTTAGAGCGCATTATTGGGGCCAGTAGCAATCCGAACGATATGGTGCTCGATCCTTTCTGCGGGTGTGCTACCACATGTATTGCCGCAGAACGACTCCAACGCCACTGGATCGGCATTGATTTAAGCCCTGAATCTTTCAAACTGGCGAAACTTCGGCTTGAACAGCACGGTATTACCAAGAAGGTTACCCACCGAAAGTTGAAATGAAAATGCCGAAATCTAACGCTTCCTTTACATCTGGAATTACGCTCCGCGCGCTTCTGATTGGCACACTTCTCGTTATCGGGAACGCCTATTGGCTCGCCTATGCGGCGGAGATGATCCAACCGCAGTTCCTCCTCAACTTCGTCTCGCTTTTTTTCAACGCGCTCTTCACCCTTTTCGCCGTTATCGCTTTCAACGTTGTTTGGAAAAAGTTTGCGCCGAAACACGCCTTGACTGCACAGGAACTCCTTGTTATCTATATTATGGTCGTCATGGTATCAACGATCGGGGGCCACTCTATGATGACGTTCCTGATCGGCACACTTGCCCATCCGTTTCGGTTCGCTACCATCGAAAACGAATGGGCATCTCTCTTTTGGCGTTATATCCCGACATGGTTTGTGCCTGAAGACTACGCACTGGATGCCTACTTTAAGGGAGGTTTGAGTTTTTATCTCCCGAAGCATCTACGGGGCTGGATGGTGCCGATCCTCGTCTGGACAGGATTTGTCGCACTCCTCTGGTTCACGCTCATCTGTCTCAATAGTATTATCCGCGTTCAGTGGACGGAGCGTGAAAAGTTGGCATACCCGATCATCCAATTACCGCTCCAGATGGCACAAGGCCGGAAAAGTTTTTACAGAAACACCACGATGTGGGTAGGCTTTTCGGTTGCCGCCTTTATCGAACTCCTCGCCGGATTAAGCCATCTCTTCCCCCAAGTCCCCGCTATCCGGCTGAGTTCTATTTCGATTACACATCTGTTCACGGATAAGCCGTGGAACGCCGTCGGGTGGGTCCCTTTATCTATCTACCCGTTTATTATAGGACTCACATTTTTTGTCCCGTTGGACATCTCGATGTCCGCATGGTTCTTCTATCTGTTCGGCAAAGCGGAACGGGTGGTTCGGACAGGGATGTTAGGTGAAGGTGAACTCTATTTTGCAGAACGAGCGGGTGGTGCATGGCTCGCCGTCGGTATCTTGGCACTCTGGGGAACCCGGAAACATCTCCGCGATGTGATCCTGAATTGCTTGATGACCAAAAAAGCGTATGACGATTCAAACGAGCCGATGCCTTACCGTGTCGCTGTCGCTGGATTAATCCTCGGGAGTATCGGACTCACGTTATTTTCGGTAAAAGCGGGTATGTCCTTGGGCGGTGTCCTCGGTTTTATTGTCATTTTCACCTTAATGGCACTCGGCGTTACACGCGTGCGTGCCGAATTTGGACCCCCCTCCCATGAGATCCTCGCTCTCGATCCAGCACGGTTGATGGTCGTCACCTTCGGCGCGCGATTCGTCGGGACGGGCAATCTCACAATCATATCCTTCTACTACTGGCTCAACCGCCTCAATGTTTCACACCCGATGCCAAACCAATTAGAAGGATTCAAACTCGCGGAACGTGCAGGCATAAACAGCCGAAAATTGGTTTGGGTGATGATGTTCGCGATTGTTATCGGTACACTCGCCTCGTTTTGGGCGTTCCTCTATCTCCTTTATGAGACCGGGGCATTTGCTGTCCACGGCTACGTCATCGGTATTGGTGAGGAGGTTTTCGGTAGACGTTTAGAACGGTGGCTTAACAACCCTACCGGTCCGAACTGGGATGGCACCCAATCCATGGGGATCGGTGCAGGGATGACGTGGATTCTCTATTTCCTGCGGCATAAATTCATCTGGTGGCCCTTCCATCCGATCGGATACGTGATGACGGCTGCAACTTGGGGCGGACTCGCTGATTTCTGGTTTTCCGTGTATATCGGTTGGATGATAAAGGTTATCATTGTTTCAATCTTCGGTCTACGTGCTCATCAACGCGCAATCCCGTTCTTTCTCGGATTGGTCATGGGCGATTATGTATTCGTGGGGGGCTGGGCACTCATCGGCACGCTGTTCGATATGCCAACTTATGTCCTTTGGTCGCCTTAGCAATCAACATTTCTTTTTGTAGCATAACCTGTTAGGTTGTGCATCTTCGGACGCACATTCTCACTGCAAAGCAAGTCTACGCTACGAAATCCACGCACATGAGCAACGAACATCTCTTTGGGGGATCGATGCAGTGGAAACGGTCGGGGGAGGACTTGACCTTCTATAGTTTCGGATTGAGAAACTTATTTCAACCATGCGAAAATGACAGCAGCAATGGCAACAGCAATCGCGATCCAAGATTTGATGTCTGTACTGAATTCGTGGCGTGCTTCAAGCTTGCCTTTTATCCAAGCCGTGGTTTGTTCAACATTGCCGAACCTGTTTTCGAGTGCGGTCATCCGATCGTCCATCTTATTTTCGAGTGCGGTCATCTGATCGTCCATCTTATCAAGTCGATTGTCAATCTTATCGAATCGGTCTAATAGGAGTTGTTCAAAACGGGTTTCGTTCATGATTCCGTGCTCCTTATCAATGGGGTTGCATTGTTAACCTCAGCACTGTTTCCCGATTTCGGTCGGTGGCGGTAGGGATTGCCCCAAGCGAGGCAACCGAAATTCCCTACCAAACAATGCTTCTAATAGTATACATTTTTCTCACCGCAATCGTCAAGGATAAATTTTAATCTGGTGATAGACCCCGCCCTAAAAGACGGAGCTTCTGCAAAAGATAATTATAGGGTGGGTAACCCGGCAACGATCTCCACCGTCTTTAGACTGATGTTGATGACCCGCGCAATTAAATCTACAATATACTGCGGTTGATCCACACGATTCGGATCGTTTTTAATACCGCTGCGCTTATCCACCTTCACACGATATTGATCCACCACCCACTCCAACGCAGAACGCGTGCCTAAGCGGTATTCAAACACTTCAGCAGGAATACCGTCCAGTGTGAGATAGTCGTTGTAGCAGATTTGTGTTTTGTCTTTAGAGAATTTCATTCGTTCTACACGCCAATCCACCTGCATATTCGACGTTTCCTGAAGCTCCAGTTTTTCATACTTCGGATAGGATTCATAGTTGAGATGGAGGTCCGCCAACTGCGCACCTGCTTCGGCGACCCCCCAGAAATCCTCGGCGAAGGGAATATGGGGTAGATCTCGCTTGAGGTTCATTTCGTATTTCTCGCGATAATTAGGGTGGTGCAAGAGGCCGTAGGTATAGTGAAAGATGTCCCACTTGGAGATAGAATTATCGCTATAATGGCTTCGGAATTTCGTCAACGCCCAATCGGTGATGTTTTCTTGTCGGTTTGTACCATCCTCATCGTAGGTATAGAAAGGAAAACACTGAGTCCCACTTTGTGGTAGTAAGTCAGGCAGTTGATTGACTGTCAAAGCAAACATCGGTACTTCTTTCCCGACCTTGAGCCATATTACCCGATTTTCTTTTTCAGCCTCTGGTGTCGGAAAGATAGATGGAAACAGATAGACACAATTATTTAAAACCCGGTCGAAGAACAGATTGGATTTCGTAAACGGACGGTAGAGTGAACCACGGACTTTGTTTTCGGTATATTCGGCATATCTACCGCGTTGCAAGTGCTGACGCAATTCCCGATCCCATTTAATTCTCGTGTCATCATAAACTACGAAATCATTGACCTCTACCCGCTTATCCGCTCGACGACTCCACCTATCCACCTCTGCGTTGTAAGTGCCGATCATTCTTTGAACGTGTTCAGTCAGAGCATTTCGATTGAAATTGTAGACCCACGCATTACGATTAGTTTTAACACCTGCACTGTAAATTTTAAAAATCACATCTGTTGCTGCGCCCCTGTTGGCTTTGGCCTCCTTAGTCCCCAGCGGGGTAAAGGTGTCAAACTCGGGGCGAAGTCCTCCAGTTAACCATGTATACTGCTTGTTAGGCTGAATTGGTTGCCACGCGATATTACCAATATGTTGACGTTCATTCAGAAAGTCAAATTTCTGTCGCTTGTTCCATACCTCATCGGTCTGGTAAAAAAAGATACGGGAGGTCTCGGATGGATCTTGCTTTGTTTTGACAAATAGGTTAATACTCACGCCAACCCGAATCCCGAACACATTTGCATCAGAGACCTTTAGTCCCCTTCGCACATTCCCACCTAAATCGAGAATATAGATCGCGTCGAAATCGGCTGCAAGGTGTCTCCGCATCCCATCAAACGCCAAACCGTCGAGAAATCCGTTGTTTGTGACAAAGGCAACAATCCCCTCCTCGTCAATCCGATCAGATGCCCATCTAATTGCCTTTACATAAGGGTCATAAAGCGCGTTTTTGAGTGTGGCTTTGGAATCTGCAACGTAGGTGTCTGCAATCCGTCCATCCATCGGCTTATATTTTCTGTTCCTGTTGTTATCACTATCGTTAACCTGCCATGCATTGTAAGGTGGATTGCCGATAACGACAAACATATCTGTTGCCTTCTGTCTGTTCACCCGTTCCGTATTTTTACGCGTGAAGAGTTCTCCCTGCTCTGGCTCAAGCATTTCAAACGTATCCGCAAGCGCGATCCCTTCAAAAGGTAGATACGTCCCTGTGCGTTGGAAGAACTCTTGCTCAATGTTGAGACTGGCAATGTAGTAGGGCAGGAGCATCACCTCGTTGCAGTGGAGCTCACGGCGATATTTCTCCTCCAACACTGTGCCTTGGATGTCCTGCATGAGTCGGACGATGAAGTTGCCTGTCCCGACGAAGGGATCGATGATATGAACACCGGTGTCTGACAACGACCGCCCGAACTCGGTTTCTAAGATGTGTGCCACGCTTTTCACCATGAAATCAACGATCGGTTGCGGTGTGTAGACGATGCCGTGTGTATCCGCTACATCTTCGGAGAACCCTTGAAAGAACTTTTCATAAAATGTATTGAGGAAGTGCTGTTTCTGGGAGAAGTCCTTGCAGAGTGTCGCTGCCTGCTCAATAGCAACATAAAATCGATCCAGGGGTTCAAGAAACACGTCGCGGCTCATTGCATGGCGCATGAGCGCAGCACTGACTTTTTCAATCTCGACAGCGATGATATTTCGGCTTGTAAAGTCTGATCTGTTGAAAACCGTCCGAAAAATCCGTTCAGTGAGGATATGTTGGATGAGCATCTCCTCAACAGCATCTTGTGAGAGCTCAGGGTTAATGGAGGTGCGGCAGGTCTCATAGAAGTTAGTGAACGCTTTTTTGAACGCTGGATCCATCTCATGACGTTGTTCGACGAGTTCCTTTAACCTGTTCGCGAGGGCGGGGACATGCTCTCTGAAATCCGAGACGGCAGTCTGCCAGTTGTCAAGCGCGGGTGGCACATAAGAGAACAGATATTGGAGTGTAGCAATCAGACGTGCGGGTTCGGTGATGTCCAGGTCTAATGCTATCTGTCCATTTTGATACAAGATGGCGCGCTGTGGGGTTTGGAAGAGGATATTGTCGAGAGGGTAACCTGTGTCGCGTTTGTCTTGAACGGCTTTGAGGAGGTTGTCCTCTATATCTTTCGCTTCCCAGTAGGCAAAGGGGAGTCCGTATTCGTCGAGGACCACACCATCAATAACGATGCGGTTTCCTTTTGCGGTGCGCATCGCGTATTGCGGGATGAGCGTAGCATTTATTTGTTTTGCACAGGTATCCAATAAGAAGGCAAAAGGGTTGCTGACAGCACCTTCATGTGTAGCATTGTGTTTATCGTATTGCTGCAGCGTGGCGTAGTAGTCTCGGATCGCTTTGTGGGTGGGTTTTAGGTTTAGGTTCGGCATAGCGGCAGGCCCTATTCCTTTTTGATATTTTCTCAGCGCGTGTTTCGGCAATTGCCTGTTCAATATCGTCTTGTGCTTCTTCTTCACTCACGCCTGGCACTTTTTCCCATATTCTGTCCAATACCGAGAAGGCTTGCGCTCGCTGTTGAAGCATCTTTTCATAAGCCTCAATTGGAACAATGGCGGCAAGTGGCGTGTCCGCACGTTTAACTATCAATCGATCTCCATTGTGGTAGACTCCGTCGAGCAATTCACCAAGCTTCTGATGCAATTCCGCTGCTGAAACTTCTTTCCTCATTGTTTTCTCCGATTTGTGTCGTTAATGTACACGGCATAAAGGATACCACAAAGTATACCATAAATCCTGCGAAAGATCAAAGATTCCTGACTCGCTCTCCGCAAGAATCGGGGTTACAAACCCCTCCCACAAGCGCGATTTGTGACAATTGAATGACGCTGACTCGCCAATTTGACATCCGCTTGAGAATCTGATATACTCTGCACGATTCAATTCACAGGAGCTATATTTGAATGTACAACTTAGATGGAAAAATCGCCTTAGTGACAGGTGCAGGCGGCAAATACGGTATTGGACGCGCCATTGCGACCCGCTTGGCGCAAGAGGGTGCCGATGTCGCTGTTAACGACATGACCGAGCATCCCTACGCCGTAGATCAACCGGATTGGCAGGGTCTACCCGATGTCGTTTGTGAAATTGAGGCGATGGGGCAACGGGCTCTCAGCGTCGTCGCGGACGTTACAGACGCAGAACAGGTGAAAGAGATGGTGGACCAGACCATCGCACACTTCGGCAAAATCGACATCCTCGTCAACAATGCCGGAACGATAGCTGGCAAGGATCGTGTGCCTGTCGTAGATCTGGCTGAAGAGGATTGGGACAGAGTGCAGCGTGTCAATGTGAAAGGCGTATTCCTCTGTTCGCAAGCGGTAGCACGTCATCTTATCGCCCAAGGAACGGGCGGCAAAATTATCAATATGTCTTCTGTTACCGGGAAACGGGGATCGGCGCGCTTCGCCGCATACAGTGCCTCGAAATTCGCGGTGATCGGTTTCACACAATCGCTCGCGTCTGAGTTGGCACCCTATCAGGTCAACGTAAACGCGATTTGCCCTGGGCTTGTGGACACAGAGCGATTTGGGCATCTTGCCTCTGTGCTAATGCCCCAGAATCTTTCTGCTGATGAACAACTTTCGGAATACACACGCCGCTCTAAGGCAGCTGTCCCCATTGGGCGACTCGCCGAGGGAGCAGATATCGCCAAGATGGCTGCTTTCCTCGCCTCAGACGAAGCCGCCTACCTATCAGGGGTTTCCATCACCGTCGCAGGCGGGACGGTAATGGACTAATTTTTAATTATACCTTGCGGAGAAACAACGCAAGTTAGAACTTTGCCACGCTTTTCTTTCGAATTGAAGAAATACCCCAGCAAAAACCCTGCGTGTTTTTGCCTGGGCGTTTCTGTGTATTGTTGCAGGCTGCTGATTGCTGACTGGTAATTAACGCAAGATGCGTTGGTCGCTCAGGTCCTTTCCACCGACGCTTTTGACGATAGAGGCACCACGCCACTCCTTGACTTCCAAGTCGTGGAAGGCGTTGACAATGTTGTATTGCGTCGGCAGGTCTTCCCAACGCGCTTTGTGGAATTCAACGGTTCCCTCGCCGCGCCACTGCTCCTGCACGACCCGGTTCGGTGTATGCGATGGCGTTAGAACGGCGTAGGCAATATCCTCGGTGCCCCATACCCCCGTTCTCGGCATGTATTTGTAATGTAAGCTACCCGTAAGCGGTTGCTCATCACTCGCTTGCGGCGGCGGGGACGCGGGGGGTATCGGGACCTGTTCCGTCGCCCTCACGCGCATGTCCATAAACTTAAAACCGAGCCAACTGGCAGTGCAGTGTGTCTCACCATTAAAAGTTATCGGATCCGGCAGTGCGCAATAGATTTTGGAAAAGCCTAATTCCTCACGTCCTGTCAAAATCGGATCCGTCAGATTTTCCCACAGCACTGTCAACAGAGAACCCGTCGCCCTGTCCACCTCACCTTCATAAACCACTGGGAAACTCACACCGAGTGTATTGTACCCTCGTCCTGCGAGCCATTCAATTTCCTTCATATAGCCCCCAGACACAGACACAACGGGTTCGCCGTTGAGCGAGAAGCCTGGCGGTAGAAAAGCCTCAAGTTGCTCGCTATTTGTCAGGAAACTTACCGAAACTGACGTTGATTTCGGGTTATCTTTACACTCAAATTTTCTACCATCGGGTCCGTATCTCGGTCCCGTTCTCGGTCCAAAATGTGTCGGCATCCGATACATCGCGTTCGGATCTAATTTATAACCCATCTCATTCCTCCATGTTTTGGGTAGTATGCCTCTATTGTATCAATATGGGGTGGAATGTCAAGCACTAATCTCAGTTGCTGAAACGTAAGGCTTGATTGACTTCAACATTGATCGGCAAACTGATGATGATTCATGAAACGGGTGACACTTTCCTAACCCATCCGCACGCGCAACCCATGAACATGCAAACGGACATGAATATGGAGACGGTCCAACCGCATTTCCATCCACCGGGGACACCAGCACACTCCCATGCCAACGCGCAGGCGACGATCCCCACAATTCTGCCGGGAGGCGGTGTCAAAATCGGTTGCGGTTTGATAACATTGAAAGAATAATCCCATTCTGTAGGAGCAACTTCCTGGTCGCGATTCCACCAAATAGTAGATGTTATCTCCAATCGCATCTATTTACTATATCTCGCCTGCTTCTCCTAATGCATAAGTAATAAGTGATTCATCCAGATATATTCCCTTTTCTTGCAAGGTAATTAAAAGAGGCTTGATTTCGCCAATCAAGCCTTCTTCTTTTGCCTCTAACAAAATGCCTACTGTACCTATGAATGGTAATCCGATTTTTAAAACTTCCTGTCGGGCCTTCTTCTCATCAATAATAACAAGACGGGTCTCGTGTTCATTTGCGAGTGCTAATACAGCGGCTTCGCCAGAATCAAGTCTGTCGTAAACGGATGCTTTTTCGGAATCTGCCAAATCGCCGGTTTTGATCCACGGTGCGTTGTTGAGTGCCTCTTGACGAGATTTCTTTTTGGTTCCAAGAAACTCCGTTTCAACCTCTTGTGGAATCCACACTTCTGTATAGAGATCCCGCAATAGGGAAAGACGATCCAAGTGCCAAAGCGCAACAAGTGGACTGTTATTACTGATGACTGGATTTTCGGGCATTCTCAAGCTCCGTTCGGAGATCTTCAGCTGTGCCAAAAGGAGAAAGCCCGTAATTTCCCATCAGATACCAGAATTCTTCACGCGACACACCAGCGAGACGGGCGGCGAGACCACTACTCAATTCTTCATTTTCGTAATACTTCATCGCTAACGCGATACGCGTTTCCTTATCAATTTCAAGCGGTTCTTGCCGTGGAGTCAATAGATCCATGATATCCTCAGGCAATTTAACCCCTGTTTTTTTCTCAAAGGCAGCAACATTGTCATGTGTGTTATGAAATGTTTCAGCAACATCTACGCCTTGGAGTATGGCAGCAGTTAGGTCCCGTTGTGCTTCTTCCCACTTTCCGATACATAACCACGCTTCACCTCTTGTATAGTAGGATTTGGCAACCTTTGGCTTCAGGACTATCGCTTGACTATAGTCGGTAATGGCTTTATTCAACTCGCCTTTGTAGTGATAGGCGTTACCACGATGACTATATGCCTCAGCATAGTCCGGGTTCAATTCTATCACTGTGGTAAAGTCTTTGATAGCTTGTTTAAAATCGTGTTTTATAAGACAAGCACCGCCGCGATTATAATACGCTTCGGCGTAACCAGGCTTGTGTTTAATTGCTGTGTTATAGTCTTCAATTGCTTTTTCATGTTCACCTTTAAGGTAATAAGTGATTCCACGATTGCAATAGGAACCCGCATAGCACGGATCCTTCTCTACCGCTTTGTTGAATTCGTCAATAGCAAGATTGTACTCACCCTTTTCGGCGTGAGCAATGCCTCTGGTATTGAGGATTTCAACTATGTCCCTTTTGGCGGATAGCGTATTGTCAGTGTAAGCAAAACTGAAATTAAAAGATGCAAGAGCAAGTTCTTGATTCAGTTGCAACATCACTTTTTACCTCCACAATGCGAGTTACTTGGAGGTAATGATAACATACTCAGAGAGTAATGTCAAATGAAAAGCCGAAAACGAAATAATCCAAATCACTCGCAAAATCCGTTGAATTAAGTAATGAGTTATGGTATGATGCGATAAACCTTGAACGGAGCGAGACGATGAAAATCAAAGATATACAAACAGTCCGAATCAACGTACCAGAACGAGACATCAAACGCACGGAACCCCGCCGTGAATCGTGGAATGTCCACGCTGAAGTGGCAAATCCCATGTCGCGCTACCCGCAATACAAACGCCACCGTTCCAGTTGGATGCCGAAGACATGGGATCAGGTCTACGTCAAAGTCACCGCCGAAGACGGCACTTGGGGGATAGGAGAGACCTCTTTCGGCACACCGGTCGCCGCAATCATTGATGAACACTTCGCACCCATGCTAATCGGTGAGAACTGCTTTGCCGTTGAAAAGATTTGGGATATGATGTTCCGTATGTCCAAACCTTACGGTTCGCAAGGCTTAACCAGTTGCGCGATGAGTGGGGTTGACATCGCCTTGTGGGACCTGAACGGCAAAATCAAGAACCAGCCCGTCTATGAGTTGCTCGGTGGACCGTTGCGCGAAAAGATGTTCGCTTACGCCACAGGCAACGATACCGATTGGCAGTTGGAACTCGGCTTCAAAGCCGTGAAATTGGCGTGTCCCTACGGACCGGTAGATGGCGAATGGGGCCTGAAAGAGAACGAAAAACTGGTCGCGCAGACCAGAGAAACAGTCGGTGACGATGTTGAAATCATGCTCGACTGCTACATGGCTTTCGATGTCGATTACACCATCCGCTTAGCACACCGTCTCCGTCCGTATCGTCTCAAGTGGATTGAGGAGTTCCTCATTCCAGAAGATATCGAGGGCTTAGTCAAAGTCAGACAGGCGGTCGATTGGGTGAGTTTAGCAAGTGGCGAACACCACTATACCCGTTTCCCGTTTCAGCAGATTATCGAAAAACGGTGCTTGGATATTCTGCAACCCGATACCTTCTGGGTAGGCGGGATAACCGAATGCGTCAAAATTTGTCATCTCGCAGATGCTGCTGGTCTCACTGTTATCTTCCACGGCGGTGGACTCCGGCAATCTGGACTTCATCTTTCCGCTGCTATGCCGAACACGCCATGGGTAGAATACTATCTCGGTACGCCGCCGGGTGTCCCGTTAGAGGAAACGAAACGCTTTGAAGGTGAGTCGCTCCCAACGGATAGTTATATCGCCCCGAATGACGGTCCCGGACTCGGCTTGCACATTGAAGAGGCGTGGCTAACGCCGAGGAATCCGCGGTAGTATGATGCGCTACATCACCTTTCTGATCCTATTCTGTATCGGTGGTAACGTATACGCCCAAACACTTATTGATTCAATTGTCGCGGTCGTCAACGAGGATGCTATCACACATAGCGAACTCGAAGATGAATTTCGTATCGCTACAGTTTTTTTAGGAATACGTGCCGACGCGCCTCCGACCGTTGCCAAGAAACGCGCCGCACTCCATACCCTCATCAACCGCACATTCGTCCTACAAGAAGCCGAACGGCGCGGCATCGTCGTAACCGAACGTAACACACAAGTCGCCGCAAAAATAGCAGAAATTTCTGTCGAATATGCTTCGGACACAGCACTTCAAAGTACTTTGCAGCACTCCCAATTGGAAAAATCAGCAATAGAAGCATGGGTCTACGATCAGTTGATTTACGATGAATTCTTTCGCCGCATATTTTTCAATACCGTCAACAGCGAAAGGGTCGCGCAATTAGCCAAATCGTATTACAATGCCAATGGTGCCGAGTTTATTGTGCCACCGACAGTTACCTTCAAATCACTACTTATCGTCATACCAAAGAATGGATCCGAGGTAGAAAAACAGGAAGCCGAGACCCTGGTGCAAACACTCAATGAACGTTTACAGCAGGGACAGACATTTCAGGCAGTCCGTGAAACTTATGAAACACAGTTAGAACTCAGGTTCGAGGTCACAACGCTTGAAATAGACACACCCTTGGGGGGTATCGTAACGAAATTACAAGTTTCTGAACGGAGCACCCCCTTTCGCGTTCCGGAGGGATACCAGATCGTCGAACGCATCCGGAACAATTCAGCGTATCAGAAAACATACCAAGACGTCAGTGAGGAAATTACAGAGCGGATTCGGCGGGAGTTGGCAAATGAACAATTTGAAACATGGTTAACCCAACGGAAAGAAGAGGAAACTTGGCATATTTTGGATGATGAACTTGCACAAGAGAAGCGTGAGGTGAAGTAAACGGATGCGGCACAATCAGCCCCGAAGACGTGTGACAGGTAAACAGACCCCAAACGGCTGGGCATATTTTGTCATTGCCACACTTCTGTTTATACTCGCTGCGTTGACCTCTGGAGACGATATAACGGGCACTCCTAAAGAATTCCAGAAGCAGTTGAAAGATGCCGAGCGTGCACTTCAAGCGGAGGAATGGCGCGAGGCACTCCGTTTATATCAGGCACTCGGCAAAACGGCACCAGATTCTCCGATTGTCCACATCGGCGCGGGAGATGCCGCCGCAAAACTGAAGGACTATCCCACCGCTATTACTGCTTTCCAACGCGCCTTGCGAGTCCTTTCAACACACCCGCAAGGCAATATTACAATATCCCGCCTACAACTTACAGTGCAAGGCAAACTCGCTGCTGCATATCATCGCAATAAACAACTCGACGCAGCCGATATGTGGTTCCAAAAAGCCGTTAAAGGCGCGGGTGAAGATGCCCCAGTGGCGTGGTATCTTGCTTTAGCACAGATTGAAACGGAGCGTGGAAATTTAGAGCAGGCACGGAGATACTATATCGTCGCTGTGCAACTCCATCCAGAGGCGACCGCTGCCTACAATAACCTTGGGCATGTTCTTCTCAAACTCAACCGCGTCGACGAAGCCGATGCCGTATTTCGGGAAGCACTCACCCAAGACGAGACACTCGCCAGTGCGGCTTTCGGGCGCGGTGAGGTCGGCGCGAGACGCGGACAATTCGCTGTCGCCCAACGTTTCTATGAACGTGCCATCCGATATGCTCCAGAAGAACCTATTTTTTACAAATCGCTCGCAGATGTTCTTGGTAATATGGGGAACACCGGAGAAGCCGAAATTGCCGAAGCGCGTTATCGTCGAACGTTGGCGGAACGCTATCGCGGTCAAGCCCATTGGTTCATTGAGAAGAAACAACCGCAGCGCGCCTTAACGCCTCTCCAAAAAGCCATCGAAACGGATGAAACCTTTATCCCCGCTTTGAAAGATTATGCCTACGTTCAGATGCAACTCAGAAAATTCGTAGATGCCAAGCAATCGTATCAACGGGTTCTCATGATGGAACCTACCTCACGCCAGGCACTTCTGCACCTCGGCATGATAGATGCCAGACTCGGCAACCCAGCCGCAGCGGTTTCACACTATCTCTCGCTTATCCAACACGAACCGGATTTTATGGACACCTACGTTCAACTCGCAAACTTGCATGAGAAGTCCGGGGAATTACAAGCCTCCGCAGACGCGCTCACGATGGGAATACAACACGAACCGACATGGGCCCCTGGATACTTGTGGCGTGGCAAGATTTACCAAAAACAGAATAAATCCAGTATGGCAGAGACAGATTTCCGTCGCGCCCTCCAACTCGCTCCAGGCGTTCCGTTTCCCAAAGATGCATTAGCGTCCCTACTCGCAACGGAAAACAGGGGACTGGACGAAGCCCTGACCCTTGCCGAGACCGCTGTTGAAGGCGACGATCAACCGATACACCGTGCCACACTTGCCTTCGTTTACTATCGTCTCAACCGCATTCCCGATGCACGCCGTGAAATTGAAACCGCTTTTGCCCAAACCCCTAAACACCCCTACGTTCTAAAAATTCGTTCAAAAATCCTAAAAGCCGATCCATAGAGGCAACTTCCAAATTATGATTTTCGCGTTTTTTGTTGAAAATTAAAGTAGAAAATAGTATAATTTACCCAAGTTGTATGGTCAATAGATGCGGAGAGTCACACCTAACCTGAATAAACTTTAGTGTTTTGAAGTCGCACTATGAAATTTGTGGCTTTTCCATAACTATTCACTTTCGTATGAAATAAAGAAGTATTCAGTATAAGGAGCATCAACGATGTTAAAATTTCAGATACTTTTCATTGCTGTTCTGATCGCTTGTTTTGCCTTTATATCTTGCGACAGAGCTCAGCAAATCATGACACCCGTTACGGACGACATGATGGCAGACAGCGATTCGGAAATGATGGACGACGGCATGATGGATGACAGCATGAAAGACGACACCATGATGGACGACGGCATGATGGACGACGGCATGATGCATGACGACACCATGATGGACGACGGCATGATGGATGATGGCATGATGGATGACGGCATGATGCATGACGACACCATGATGGATGACGGCATGATGGGCGACGACATGATGGACGGCGACATGGACATGGATGGTGATATGGACATGGACGGCGACATGGACATGGATGGTGATATGGATGCCGACATGGATGGTGATATGGATGCCGACATGGGTGACCACACGGATGATCACACGGATGATGACGATGACACCCAATAGTTCCATCTGATAACCGTAATAAAAACGGGACTGGCAACTGCCTTCTATAGTTGTTGGTTCCGTTTTTTTTTAGTTTAGGAAACGTGCGCATTTAGGGAAAAATAACACCCATCCCCTATAAAACACCCAAACCCCATAGTTTTATAGTAAAGCCCACAATTAAGTGGGCACTTCGGAATCGGTGCGGTTGGGAAACCGCACCATAGGTGTCAATTTAAGCAGAACTACGCGTGTTTTTTCGGTTAGAAAAAAGAGTGGTTTCCAAGGAGAAACACCTCTATGATAATTGTAGAAAAGCATATTGAGTTAATTCTACAAAAG
>JAJEDB010000074.1 GCA_022821725.1 Candidatus Poribacteria bacterium
GGGTCTGGGTGAGTTTGACGCGAGCCGCCCGGGCAGCCGGTCAAACGATTTATCAACTCAAAGAAAGTTTACTTGATGATTACATCCGACAACAACTTCAAAAACCTGCTATTTCTATCAATATTGCGTAAGTCCTAAATAGTATTAAAATGAGTTGACAAATAACAGAAAAAAGATTAAAATTAAAATCAGTTCTAAGCAATTAATACAAAAAGCACCTATTTATGGACGAAGAAAGATCAAGTAGAAAATGGCGTGAAATCATAACACCCGAATGGTCGCTTGCCATTTTAATTCATGTAATTATTTTGGAAATACTTTATGTATTTTTCCTGTTGAGACCTAAGGGAGAAAGCCTGAATACTCTCATCTTAAATACAAGCGCGGCATTACCAATTTTCACGCTCATAGCAGTAACTCTTATGGAAATCTGGGAGGCTGTCTGGGAGGTTATCATGTTAGTCAAAAGGATTCTCGAAAAACGTGAGGAGAAAAAACTTCAGAAAGCCCGATTAGAAGGGGCAAAGCAGAAGCATGCAGAATGGGTAGAATGGGCTAAAAATGGAAGAGATAAACCGCAGCCAAAACCCCCTAAAACCCCTGAAGATCATTAAGTCTAACCAACCCTTCAACCCGCACAACCCACACAACGAATTAGAGACAGTAGGAGTGTGAGGATTCCACACTCCCACTGCTCTTACCTTGTTGAGGTTAGGCGAGGTCGAAACGATCGAGATTCATGACCTTGTTCCACGCAGCCACGAAATCCTGGACAAATGCTTCTTGAGAATCATCACACGCGTAGACCTCCGCAACGGCTCGGAGTTGGGAGCTTGAGCCGAAGACGAGATCGACGCGGGTCCCCATCCACTTGACCTCACCTGTCGAGCGATCACGTCCCTCAAACACATTCTCAGATGTAGCGGAAACCGTCCACTCGGTGTTCATGTCAAGCAAGTTGACGAAGAAATCAGTCGTCAACGTCTCGGGTCGCTTGGTGAAGATACCGAAACCCGACTCACAAACGTTTGTATCCAGGACGCGCAAGCCCCCGATGAGAACCGTCATCTCAGGCGCGGTGAGCGTCAGCATCTGCGCCCGATCGACGAGTAACTTTTCGGCTGTTCCCTCGTGTCCGTTTGCGCGGTAGTTACGAAATCCGTCGGCGGTCGGTTCCAGCACAGCAAACGACTCTACATCGGTTTGCTCCTGCAAGGCGTCTGTACGCCCCGGAGAGAACGGAACCTCTACCTCGATACCAGCCTTCTTCGCAGCAGCCTCGACGGCTGCACACCCAGCGAGAACGATCAGGTCAGCGAGTGAGACCTGCTTCCCGTCAGACTGGGATCCGTTAAATTCGTTTTGAATCGCCTCCAGCGTCTGAAGGACCTTCTCCAATTCGGACGGTTTGTTGACCTCCCAATCCTTCTGCGGCGCGAGGCGGATACGTGCCCCATTGGCTCCACCACGCTTGTCGGTGCCGCGGAATGTCGCCGCAGATGCCCAAGCCGTCGAGACCAACTGGGAAATGGAGCGTCCTGATTCCAGGATCTTGCCTTTGAGGGCAGCGATGTCCTGTTCGCCAATCAATACATGATCGACATCGGGGACGGGGTCCTGCCACAACTGCGGTTCCTCTGGAACTAAAGCACCGAGATACCGTGTGCGGGGTCCCATGTCGCGGTGGGTCAACTTGTACCACGCCTTCGCAAAAGCGTCTGCGAATTCCGCCGGGTTCTCGTAGAAACGTTTGGAAATCTGCGCATAGGCTGGATCCGCCTTCAGAGACAGGTCGGTCGTGAGCATCATGGGCGCGTGTTTCTTTGCGGGATCGTGAGCGTCCGGCACCGTGCCTTGTGCGGATTCATCTTTGGGAGTCCATTGCCACGCACCCCCAGGACCTTTCACCAGTTCCCAGTCGTAGTTGAACAGGTTTTCAAAGAAACCATTGTCCCACTGGGTCGGCGCGGCGGTCCAGGCACCCTCTAAGCCACTGGTGATCGTGTGGACACCCTTGCCGCTCTCAAAACTGTTTTTCCATCCGAGTCCTTGTTCCTCAATAGAGGCACCCTCGGGTTCGGGTCCCACGTATTCGTCTGCATCCGCAGCACCGTGCGTTTTACCGAACGTGTGTCCGCCAGCGATGAGGGCGACCGTCTCTTCGTCGTTCATTGCCATGCGCCGGAACGTCTCTCGAATGTCTCGCGCTGCAGCGACGGGATCCGGGTTACCGTTGGGTCCCTGCGGATTCACATAGATTAAACCCATCTGAACGGCACCAAGCGGGTTCTCTAATTCTCTGTCGCCGGTGTAACGCTCGTCTCCGAGCCATGTCGTCTCCGATCCCCAATAGATGTCTTCTTCAGGTTCCCAGACATCCTCTCGTCCGCCGGCGAATCCGAAGGTCTTGAGTCCCATCGACTCCAAGGCGCAGTTTCCTGCGAAGATTATCAGATCTCCCCACGAGAGTCTCTTGCCGTATTTCTGTTTGACGGGCCAGAGCAGCCGGACCGATTTGTCGAGGCTGGCGTTGTCGGGCCAACTGTTGAGCGGTGCAAAACGGAGCGTGCCAGAGGCACCGCCACCGCGACCGTCGCCGATGCGGTATGTGCCTGCGCTGTGCCACGCCATCCGAATGAAAAGAGGACCATAGTGACCGTAGTCGGCGGGCCACCAGTCCTGCGATGTCGTCATCACCTTATAAATGTCTTGTTTCAGAGCCTCTAAGTCGAGTGTTTTGAACGCCTCGGCGTAGTTGAAATCCGCCCCTATAGGATTGGATGCGGGGGGATTCTGGTGGAGCATCTTCAGGTTCAACTGATTCGGCCACCATTGTTGGTTCGCTATTGTGCCCCGTGCGCGAGAGTCGTGCATCACTGGGCACTTACTTTCGTTGCTCATATTTCCTCCGATTACTTTTTGATGTATTTCCCTAAGCAACTTGGGTTAATATATTATACATCAACACTACCAAGAATGACAAGTTTAAGTGGTACCAAACCTGAAAGATACATTCGCAAAATTGTCCAAACTATAGTATTGATTAGACATGCAGAATTTGGATAAATGTGGTATAATTAAAAAAAGTCTAAGATAATCATGGAGGATACGTCTCCCATTTTGGATACCATGGACTATCTATGTAGATGGCTATCAATTCTACTGCTCCTTTGCCTCAGTGCTGGGGTGCACGCCGAAACCGACGAACTCCGAGCAGAGGCATTCCGTACCTACCAGAACATCGAAATCGACGGGGAACTTTCAGAGCCCGATTGGCAGAAAGCAACACCTATCCGTCAATTTATTCAGTTTGAACCCGATGCAGGCGAACCGCTGACCGAATCCACAGAGGTTCGCATCCTTTACGATGACAGACACATCTATTTCGGTTTCATCTGCAGCGAACCCGATCGCGCGAAGATTATTGCGAATAAGATGCGACGGGATGGGATGTTGTATGATCAAGACAACGTCTTTGTGTTGTTGGATACCTATAACGACCGGCGGAGTGGGTTCTTCTTCCGCGTGAATCCACTCGGGGCGCGCGAAGATGTCGCGCTCATGGACAGCGGCGACAGCCGAAACGAGAACTGGAATGCCGTCTGGGACGCTCGCGCAAAAATTAACGGTGACAATTGGACGACAGAAATCGCCATCCCGTTCAGTCAACTCCGATTTAAAAAGGAAGATACCCTGACCTGGGGTTTGAACCTCGGACGCACCATCCGAAAAAATCAGGAGGAAGGCACATGGTCCCCCGTGCCGGCAGCCTATACGTATCTGGCACGCTATCGGACAACACACCTCGGAACGCTTACCGGTTTATCCGGGATCTCACAACGTCGGAATATAGAATTTCTGCCGTATCTCCTGCCTGGTGTCGCCCGGACAGAGGATGATGGAACTGTCGGCGTACTCGATTTCGGGGGTGATATGAAGGTGAGCGTCACTTCCAATCTAACCGCGGATCTCACGGTCAATACAGATTTCGCACAGGTCGAGGCCGACCAGGAGCAAGCAAACTTAACACGGTTTAGTCTCTTTTTCCCGGAGAAACGTCAATTCTTCTTGGAAGGTGCAGGTTTATTCGATTTCGGTATCCCACGGACGAGTTTCAATGCCCCGCCCCCGCTCCTCCTTTTCTACAGTCGCCGTATCGGCATTGAGGAAGGACACGCTATCCCAATCATGGCGGGTGGAAAGATTACCGGTAAAGTGGGAGGCTTCGGTGTAGGACTGTTGAACGTTCTCACGGATGAACATGCAGCAGGTGCTACGGAACATTTGGACGCGGTCGATGTCAATAGGACGAACTACTCTGTTTTGCGCATCAAGCGCGATCTGTTCACAGGGTCGAGTCTCGGTGTGATTGGAATTAATAAGCAAGATCTCGACAGACACAACAGTGCGACCGGCGTTGATTTCATCTATCGTCCCACGGGCGAGATGAATTTCCGAGGGCTCTGGGCACGCACGTTTGAATCGCGCGAAATTAGCAGGCAAACCCCACCAGGAAACGGTGCTTTGCCGAGCGAAAACACAAACGCGCTTTACTTCGGCGGCAATTGGCAGAGCGAAGTCGGACGCGTGAACGCCTCCTACACGGACATCGGTGACGATTTCAACCCTGAAGTCGGCTATGTGTATCGCACGGGTAGCCGATGGTTGCGGGGTGAAATGCGTGCCACGCCTTATCTGCATTGGAACGGGTTCCGTCGGTTGTGGACTGGCCCCGAGATTGACCTCATCCTGAACTCAGACAACGCATTAGAAACGCGAACCTTTATCTGGAGCACGTGGCTTGAACTGGAAACGAACGGTTGGGGCGGTCTCCGAATCTACCGGAATTTCGAGAACCTCGTCGAGGATTTCGAAATTCGAGAAGGCATTATCATTCCGCGTGGCAAATACAGTTACAATAACTACAACCTCATGCTCAACGCTGAAGGCAAGGTCTTTAATGGACGCTTTGGGTTCAATGTCGGGGATTTCTACAACGGTACCCGACGCGGATTTGATCTCCGTCTCGACCTTCGGTTCGGTGGACGCTTCAGTGTGGAACCGAGATATGAATTCAACCGCGTCACACTACCAAACCAAGATGCTCCGGATGAAAAGACCTCCTTTGATACAAACGTCTTCGGTGGGCGTGTTGTCTATTCCTTTTCCACAGACCTCTTTACTAAATTTTACGCCCAATGGAACAGTGACCGGAATTTGGTTACCACGAATTTCTTAGTCAATTACATCTATCAACCCGGTAGTGATTTCTACTTTGTTTTCAACCAGACGTATGGAACAGACAGTATCACATCGGGATTGCTGGATACCACCGTGGTTGGCAAAGTCACCTATTGGTGGAATCCGTAATGTTTTCCTCCAGAAAACCGTGTAAGGAGATGTGCAGACTTGCAATTCCTTAGAAAGTATGTAGCCCGTAATGTAATGGAGGGCGGCTCTCAAGCGAAAAGTATCAAAGCACACAACCCGTTGTTTAACCGCAAGGAAAGTTAAAATCATGAAGATTGTTGATGTGAAAACGTATCTCGTTGATGTGCCACCCCCGCATTGGGGCGGAAGGCGTTGGATTTTTGTCAAATTGGTGACGGACGAAGGGATTGAAGGCGTAGGTGAATGCACGTATCATACGCAATTGAACCACGTCGTTATCGAACTGATTAAGGATTGGGGAGAACGCTACTTGATCGGTGCGGATCCGTTCCGGATTGAAAAGATCTGGTCGACCCTTTACGAGGGACCGTGCGTGCGGCACTCAGGACCTCTGACGAGTCCGGCGATGAGTGCGATTGAGATGGCGTGCTGGGATATCGTCGGAAAAGCACTGAACCAACCGATTTACAATTTGTTGGGTGGCATGTTCCACGAGAAACTGCGCGCCTATTCATATCTATTGCAATGGCGACGCGGCGATTCTCCAGAAAAGACAGCGGACCTCGCGCTCTCTTACGTGGAAAAAGGGTTTACGGCTGTCAAGTTCGATCCGGTCGATCCAAGCACCGCGGATCGGTTGGAAACCCTCGATTACGCAGAGAGTGTCATCCGAGGGATTCGCGATGCCGTCGGGGATAGGTGTGACATTCTGATTGGCACGCATGGACAGTTCAATACAAACAGCGCAATCCGTTTCGCGAAACGCGTCGAGCCTTACGATCCACTCTGGTTCGAGGAACCGCTCCCCCCGGAGAATATCAAGGAGATGGCACGCGTCGCCCAATCAACGAGTATCCCGATTGCCACTGGGGAACGCTTATTGACAAAATACGAGTTCGTGGATCTATTGGAACAGCAGGCGGCATCTATTCTGCAGATGGATTTGACAATCACAGGGGGTATCCTTGAGGCGAAGAAGATCGCATCGATGGGTGAGGCACATTATGCCCAAATCGCACCGCATCTGTATGGGGGTCCGATCGGGGGTGCTGCGAATATCCAGTTGGATGTTTGTAGCCCGAATTTCCTGATTCAAGAGGGTATCCATACATGGGACGGCTTCCACGCGGATATCCTGAAGGAGCCGTTGCAGTGGGAAGATGGATACATCATTCCGTCAACGAAGCCAGGACTCGGTGTTGAATTGAACGATGAAGTTTTGGAGAAACATTCTATTGCCGTTTAAATAGTTTAAAAATCTGAATTATATCTGTCGAAATGGGTTAAAAGGATTAAGTAGAGTGGATTGAGGTATTTGTTATGTACTTAGTCTGTTATTCATGCAGACGCGGCTATCGCGTCCACCAAGAGAGTGTTAACTTCGTTGAGAAGAAAACCTGCTCAAATGGACATGTCCACGACATACGCTGTCGGTGTGGTCAGAAAATATATGTTGCCCAACGCGTCGATTCCACACGTTGGAAATCTATTGATCGCAAAGTTCCTTGGAAATATCCAGACGAACGGACACCTGGGAAGTAAAGACGGAGGCATAAACAAGGAATGGAAATTTCAGAAACACCAACGGGTACGCTTGACCCGATACCCAATTTAGTTGAAGAAACACTTAAAAAATTAGATATCCGTCCAGAACAGATCCGATTTGCTGTCCAAAGCGATGTGAGTTCAACAGGCACCTACGGTGAAGAATGGTTTGTCTTAACGGACGCTGCGATCTTCACCGTGACAGGTGAGGGTGAAGTGCTTCACTATATCCCATATAAGAGTGTACTGGGCATCCGTGCCGAGATCGTCGTGGACGCTGGGATACTGGTCTTGGAAACAGAAGAAGGCACTGTCGATCTGATTCGGTACTCCAATGGCTGCGCGGCGAAATTCGGATTTGTTGCTCGATTTATCGGTGACGCAATTGAGTTTCGTGACGGTAAACGGGACGAGGCACCGATTTGGGACTACAAGCCGGAGGAAAAATTCTGTCAGTCTTGCGGTTTACCCCTGCCAGACGAATTCTCACCGTGTCCAGCCTGTACCAAAAAACACAAGGTCATGTTACGGATTTTGTCCTACATACGCCCGTATCGCGGGAGGGCAATCCTTTTCATGGTCTTCGTGATTGCTGGGACCCTCATCTCCTTAGCACCACCGTATTTCTCCCGTATCCTGATTGACGATATCCTGATGCCGAGTGAGGTCGATACCGCTGCCTCGGAAGCCTCGAGAACGTGGTTAGGATCTATCTTCCGCGACTTTGAGTCGGCGGCATTGGCTTTGTCCATTGCCGTAGGGACCCTATTAGGCATACAAATTATCCGCGAAATTTTCACAATTTTTCGGTTACGTTTAGGGGCTTGGCTGACGTTCCGCGTCGCTGCGAATATCCGAGCACACGTCTATCAGCACTTGCACAACTTGTCAATCCGATTCTTCGATAAACGGAAAACTGGGACGGTTATCTCGCATATCACAGAGGACAGTGAACGGCTTCAGGATTTTATGTTAGAGGGTCTCTCGTTTCTCGCGGTAGAGCTGTTGCTCTTCTTCGGGATTGGAGGGATGCTGTTCTGGATGAACTGGAAACTGGCGTGCTTCATCTTAATCCCGATTCCGATAATTGTCTTTGGCGCCGGTTGGTTCTGGAAAAAAGTGCGAAGTCTTTGGCATCGTGCCTGGCGGCGTCGCTCGAAATTGTTCGATGTCGTCAACGATTCGGTATCCGGCATTCGGGTCGTCCGTGCGTTCGGACAACAACGGAGCGAAGTGAACAGGTTCGCCGATGCGAACGTAGATGCGCGAGACTATGAAACGCATGCTGAGATGATCTGGGCGACCTATTATCCACCGCTGATGTTCGCCGTCCAGTTAGGGTCTCTCATCGTTTGGTATGTCGGGGGTCTCAACATTATCGGTGGGACAATGACGTTCGGGACCTTGATGGCTTTCCACGCATACCTGATGATGTTCTACGAACCGTTACGCTATATCAGCCCGCTGATTAACTGGGCTTCCCGCTCAATGACGGCGGCAGAACGGCTTTTTGAAGTCATTGACTCACAACCGGAACAGTTGGACGATGGCAGCCTTAAAGCGATGCCGAACATTACTGGAGAAGTCAAATTTCACAACATGACGTTCGGTTACGATTCGCATAAACCGGTGCTTCGAGACATCAGCCTCCACGTGAAACCGGGAGAGATGATTGGACTCGTTGGGCATTCGGGTGCGGGGAAATCGACGCTTATCAATTTGATTTGTCGGTTCTATACGCCGGACTCTGGACGTTTAGAGATCGATGGCGAGGACATCAAGCAGATTGACCTCAAGGATTTGCGCCGCCAGATTGGTGTCGTGTTACAGGAACCGTATCTGTTCAGTGGGACTATCGCTGAGAATATCGCCTACGCGCATCCCGATGCGACCATGGAGGATATTATCACGGCAGCGAAGGCGGCAAACGCCCACGAATTCATCGTCAAGTTCCCGGACGGCTACGATACAGAAGTCGGTGAACGCGGCGGACGACTATCGGGCGGCGAACGACAACGCATCTCCATCGCACGGGCGATTTTACACAACCCACGGATTCTGATTCTCGATGAAGCCACCTCATCCGTGGATGTGGAGACGGAGAAGAAAATCCAACAAGCAATCGACAGGCTTGTTCAAAATCGAACGACATTTGCGATTGCTCACCGGCTTTCTACGCTCCGAAATGCCGATCGCTTGTTCGTGATTGAAAAAGGGAAAGGTGTTGAGTGCGGTTCTCACGAAGAACTCATGGAACAGAAAGGTATCTATTACAAACTCGTAGAAACCCAGCGCGAGGCCGCTAACGTTCGCGCAGCATCGCAAGCCGTGGAGAGATAGATATGCAGAACCAAAACACAGAAAAACAAACCACGCTCGCTGCGGCACCCACAGTGAAGCCAGTTCCCCCTGAATCGGATGACTTCACGCCCCGCTACTTGGATGCCGCTGACCTGACATTCACGCGCTCCGAAGTGGGAACGGCGCGACTTGAAATTCGGAATGACGCCTGCCATCTGCGGGTAGTGGTGCGGCGGTTGATGCCACTCAGCAATCCCGAGGGTTACATCTCGCTTGCCGCGGATGAGGACACCGAAATTGGGATCCTCGTGAACCCATCGGAACTCACACGGGAAAGTCAAAAAATCCTGCAGGAAGAGTTGGATAAACGATACTTCACGCCGACAATTCAGAAGGTTTATCGGGTGAAGGAACAATTCGGCATCCATGAATGGGAGGTTGAAACGGAGCGAGGGCGTGTGACGTTCTCGGTGCGTGGGTTGAATCAGAACATCAAACAGGTACCACCTGCCCGACTTTTTGTGACGGATGTCCGCGGGAACCGATATGATATTCCAGATTACCGGAAATTAGATGCGCAAAGTTATCAGCAGATTCAACGGCATCTTTAAGGATACCATGGACAAAACAGTCGAAAAAACTGAGAAACTTCTATCTTCTTAGCGAAAGATTGTAAGCCATAATGAAATGGAGGCGACTCTACGGAGAAGCATGTTAATGCTCAAACTCATTTTAACGAACCGCAAGGTAAATTAAAAAAATGAAACAGAGACGTTTCCGTGCCGCTATCGCCTCAATCGGGTTGCATCTGCTCTTGGTCATCATTGCAGCGTTGCTGTTTTCAGGACAAAAGGAGCTGAACAAAGACGCGTTTGAGGCGACATTTTTTACGCTCAATCCTGCAAGGACAGCGGTGGAAATCCGTCCGACCCGGCGGACTGTCTCAGCACATACCCCGCTTTTAAGTGAGACCTCCACGGAAACCCGCATACCGACACAGGCATCGCAGATAAGCCAATTTCCAAGAAAAGAAACGGATGTTGTGCAACCCGTGCCACCGTTGGATGTCGAAACCGATATACTGAATCCGACAGAACTTTCGGTAGCACCTACACTGCCGAACAGTCGTCAGTTAGGAGGAAGTCTGGTTAAACCAGAGTCCTCTTTAACGGATAACCGACTCCTGAAAACTGATAACTATTCCACAAGGCATAGAGGCACAAACACGTCTAAAACGGGACTCTCAGAATTTCTGGATGGCTCCTTACCGACAGGTGGCTTGGGAGATGGATTCGATACTGCGTTTCGCAATCTTGTGAAGATACCGAAGGAGAAATTGGGAGGTGTCCTTGAAGGGACAGGCAGCGAGATTCGCGGGCATATTCGGTTGATTCGCCTCAAACATTCACTTTCGGATTGGTGGCAGGATCCGACGGCGATTCCTGCGCTCATCAAGTGGCTGGAGGAACAGACCCCGATTCGGGCGGATATGGATTTCGCTGGGGGTGCGCTACGGCTCACCGATCCTCAAATCATGGACGCGCCGCTCATCATCATGACAGGACACGATAAAGACATCACTGTTGGGCGCGGGCTTGCGAAAGAGGGACCGCTACAGACAGGTTTCACACCCGCAGAACGCGCAGCACTTCGGAAATACATCGTTGAGAAAGGAGGAATGCTGTTTTTCGATGACTGCGGTTTCAATGGACTTTTCGCACACATCGTTGCTGATGAACTCAAACAAATTTTCCCTGAATATCCGCTTGAGATTCTTCCGCACGAGCACGAGTTGTATAGTATCTATTACCATCTATCGAAACCGCCCACAGGTGGCGATGTGTTCTGGGGAAACGAGAACAACGCGCAACCCACGCAGTTCCGTTATCAGAAAGCGATTGTCATTGACGACCGGTTAGCAGTGGTTTACAACCGCAAGGATTACCTGTGTGCAATGGAAACCGCAGAGATTGAGAGCCGCACGATGTTACGCCTCCGTCGTTCCACGGATGTCTATCGGTTTATGTCGAATCTACTGATTTACGCGCTGAAATATGGGGGGAATACGGATAGAACAGGCTACTTTTAATCAGGACTTACGCACTTTTGACCGTAGCGCGTTCTCTGAGATGGGAACTCTCACAAAAACACCCGTTCTTCCGACACAAACTGGAAAGTTTGTGCTACAAAAGAGCAGACTGCGTAAGCCCTATTAATTTTACCTTGCGGTTAAATGACGTGGGTTCTGGCTTTGACGCTTTTTACTCAAAAGCACTGGCTATTGCTTCTGCGAGGTTCTTGGGAAAATCGAAGAGCGATGTTAGATTTGTCCGGATCATCATCCGTTTAATACCTCTGTTGACGTTAAGGAGCAGTGTCCGTCCTCCGTTCTGACGGATCTGGGTGCTGGTGGTGATAAGCACGCCTAAGCCTGCACTATCCATCGACTGGACATCCGCCATATTAAAAATTAGAGTAGGCGTTCCGTCCTGCGTTTCAAGTGTTTTGATATGTTCTTCGAGCATCGTTTTTAGCACGATCGCATCTTGCCCGATGACTTTTCCCTGAATCTCTAAAAACGTGAAGTTTTTGGTTTGGATGTTAATTTGCATAGGTTCTCTCTACCATTTCGATACCAAAGTTTAATAGAACAGACTGCGTGAGTTTTTCTATCCCCATGCGTCATTTAGGAATCGGAGCCAATTGCCGTGCATGATGGCGGCGATGTCCTCGGCACTATAGCCACGCGCCTCTAACAAGCCCGTTAAGTTTTGCAAGTCAGCGATGGTGTCCAAATCGCTCGGAGATTGCTCACGTCCATAGCCACCATCTAAGTCAGTGCCGATCGCGGCGTGCCGACTGTTGCCTGCTAACTGACAGATATAATCAATATGGTCAACGACGGTGTTCAAAGTAACCGCTTCATGGGGAGTTTCACCCGTAACCCAGCCTGGATGGAGCATCCACGCATCGAAAGCAGCGCCGATAACCCCATCCCGCTCAAAAATAGCACGTAATTGTTCGTCGCTGAACTGGCGTTGATGCGGAACCAATGCGCGGCAGTTATTATGACTGGCAAGGACCAATCCGTTGTAGCGTTCGAGTGCCTGCCAGAACGACTGATCCGAACAGTGGGTAAGGTCAAGGATAACGCCTAAGCGTTCCATCTCAGCGAGCAACGGACGCCCCAATTCGGTTAACCCCATCTCTGTGCCTGTTCCACCGGCGTAGCGTCCGGGACCGTAGTGGGTCAGCCCAATCAGTCGTAATCCGCCATCAACCCAAGCCTCTAACTGTGTTGGATAAAGAATTGGGTCGGCACCTTCCATGCTAATTACAAATCCTAAAGGCGGTGCATTATCATAGTCGCTTGCGTTGCCTATCGCCGTGTTCTCCCAAGCTTGCCAATCGTTGATATGGCTGTCTAATTGTTCTCGGTTCGTGATGATGCGAACGTATCCCATTCTTTCTAAGGCATGATAGTAAGCCAATTGCCCTTGGGCGATGCCATGGGATTGGGCAGGTGAGGCAAAATCGGAATGCGGGGAAGGTCTACCGGTGGAGCGGGCAAATAGGGTAACAAAACTCAGCGCGATTCGTCCCTGACGCATGTCTGGGAACGCTACGGTTCCTTGACCCTTACCGGGTATTCCGGTCTCTTGGGTCCGAATCGTATAGGCGGAACTCAGTAAGTCCCGGTTACCTTGCAACGCATTCATTGACAAATCGAGATGTGCATCAATAATGAGCATTTTTAAATTTCCCTTGCGGAGAGATAATATAAATTTGATCTTTTAAAAATCTGGATACGCCGCGAAATGTGCTTGTGGTGTGCCGTTTCGGTAATCACCATCACAAGCGTTAAGAAGCCATCCCTTCAGTCGGGTAACGAGATCGGAATGATCTGCGGAAACGTCGTTCTCCTCGCGGTAGTCGTGCGGGAGATGATACAATTGGAAAGTGTCCGTGCTATTGATATACCGTAATTTCCAGCCATCTGTCGTTACCAATGCCGGACCGAGTCGAGAGGCATATACAACCCACTCACGATGTTGTTGGAGGTCGGGCTGTTCAAACAAAGTCGGTAAGAACGACACGCCATCTTTGTCCTGCGGCGATTCCATTCCGATAAGATCGGTGAAGGTTGGCATCAGATCGTAGTTTGTGAGCATGTGGTTCGACACAGTGTCAGGTGTAATCCTTCCGGGGTAGCGGACGATATATGGGACTCTCGTGCCACCTTCCCAACTTGAAAATTTTAGACCTCCCATTCCGTCGTTTCCATTGAATACATCGCCCCCTGTCTCCGAATAGAATTTCGTTGTGATTTCGTCGAAGGGTTCACCGTTCAAATTCTGTGTCCGACCAGAGGTGCGTCCCGCCTCCTTGGCATACACTTCGTGACCATTATCGGAACAGAAGATAATCATCGTGCGGTCATCAATACCGAGAGTTTCGAGTGCCTCCAAGATGATTCCGACGGTCTCATCCAATTTCAGGATCATAGAAGCGTATTCTTTCTCAAACGTCGTCAACTCGGTAGACTGTTTCACCGCTGGATGGATGTCAGGAATGGCGATCGGTCCATGTGGCAACTGCGAAGGATGATAGAGGAAGAAGGGTTTGTCTTGGTGGATGCGAAGGAACTCAACAATCTTTTCGTTGAAGATGTCTTGAGAATATACGGCTTTTCCCTGCCGATTTGCACGACGCGCAGCATTCTCCTCGGACTCCCAATCCAGATGCACCCCACAGTCGGCATGTGTATTGCCTCGAATGTTCGTCACCTCTCCATCTTCAAAGAGGAATGGCGGATAAAAACCGTGGCACCGCGCGTGGTCATAGTAACCGTAGTGATACTGCCAACCGTGGCGACGGATGCGTGCGCCTGTTGTCGCAAAACCCCATTCTAATTTTCCGATCTGTCCTGTGACGTAACCGGCTTCCTCCGCGATTTGCGCCAAGAAGACGTCATCAGGACCGGCTTGGAGTCCAGTTGTATGGACCAACTCCGTAACTTGACTCAGCGTTAGCTCACCCGCACTCAACCTGTCATACAGTCCGCCTTGCGTATAGGTCCATGTTCCATCGTGGCAATCGTGGAGACCTGTCAACATACTGGCACGGGAAGGGGCACAAAATGCGCAACCGTAGGCGTGGTTGAATCGCATTCCCTCGTTTGCGAGACGGTCGATATTCGGAGTCTCGAAGTGCCGCTGTCCATAGCAACTCAGCATCCCGCGTCCGAGGTCGTCGCCATAGATGAGAATGACATTCGGATTATCCGTCATAACTATGATACCAAACGATTTGAAAAGTCAAGTTTGTTCATGTAAAAGTGATTGGGGTTCTGGAGATCCTACCTGCTCATAAAATAAATCGGGTAAATTCGCGTGTAAGTCGGCGTGTTCAATGGTTATTGCAACGAGATTTCCGTTAGCATCCAGATCTATGTAGATATTTTCGTTGATTTCTTTTGTCTCAACAACGGCATGTGCTGAAAACTCAATAAGTGCTGTGGTTGTGTCGTGAAAATATCAGGACTTACGCAATTTTGACCGTAGCGCGTTCTCTGAGATGGGAACTCTCACAAAAACACCCGTTCTTCTGACACAAACTGGAAAGTTTGTGCTACAAAAGAGCAGACTGCGTAAGTCCTAAATATTTTACTTTCATTGTGAAATACTTTGTTATCACACAGAAAATATACTAACCCAAGTTGTCACTCTTCATTCACATAGCACTCCGCTGGAGTGCACGGGCTTGACGACACGATTTTCTATAGACATACCACCCCTACGGGGTGTGAAGAGATCCTTTTCCTTAAAAAATCTGTGTTTAGACACCCAAAACCTATTAGGTAGCAACTTGGATTATACTATCCAAATTGAAACGCGCGCTGCCGATAGAGATGCTCGAACAGATTCCCCTCATGCGGACTGTCCCAAGAGATCTGATTCGTCGGGATCGCTCCTAAATTGAGCCGGTCGATGCGCGGGGTCGCTATGAGGTCTTGCGTAAGCATTATATCTTCTGTAATCGCCGTGGCAACCAGTGTTGCGCCCATAGCCTCGACCAACTGCGTCGATGGCACTTCCACAACACTCACGAACGGGAACGGGAATTCTATGTTCGCTAACGGATGTTCCGCATCGTCGCACCAGATAACAGTGGGTCTGAGGAAAGTGCAGCCATCCAATTCCACGACGCGATCCCCAGTTGTCAATTCCGTCGCACCGGGTTCTTTGAGGTGCTGGTTAATCAGAGATGAGATACCGTGTGCAGACTTCGGATTTGCCCACGCTGCGATTCCCGCCTCTGGATGGTCCAATGGTTTCGGTTCGATGCGTGCCAAACGCGCTGCTAACGCTTCGGCAATTTTCCGTCCATTTGCGGTTACCCACACGCCAGAGGCGTTAATGCAGGATCTGCCCCCGTTTTTCGCAACCGATTCCACGATGAGATCAAGATACTGTTCCCAATTGTTCTGTTCCTCCTCGTGGATGATGATCTTGCTACGTCCGGGACCGTGGATTTCGACACGCGGTGTGTTCAGCCAGGGTGCGACGGTTGAGCCGCCACCGAAAAGCATGGAACGTCCGCATCGGACGAGGATTTCGTTGGCACCGGCGTAATCGGTTGGATAGAAACTGAACGCCTCTGCGGGAGCACCCGCCACGATGAACGCTTGCGCGATCCGATAGGGGGTCCAGGGTTCCTCGCGTCCCGGTTTCAGCACGAGAGGGACTTTCAACGGAATGGCGGGCACCCACAACGAATGAACGCCGGGCGAATTGCTCGGTAACACGGCACCCAGCGAATCTGTCTCACAGACGTAACTCAAGGTGCGTCCGTTTTGGGTTCCCCATCCTGTGTCAAGGACTCCCAAATCAAGCCCGCGGGTGAGTCCATCTAAAACCGTATCTATGTTCTCCAAAACCCCTTGAATCTTGAACAGATTCTGTTCACAGAGTGCTTCAGGCATACCGGTTGTCCCAGAGACCTGCTGGATGTAGTCTGTCGGTGATTGAACGGTTCCGTCAAGCGGCAATGTCTCTGTTGCGAAGAGACGCGCTGCTTTCTTGCAGATGGAGATTAATTCGGCGGCAGAACGTTGTCCAAGCACCTCCTTTTGGAGGGCGATGTCAAGGAGGTCCTTCGCTATCAATCCACGATTGGCTTGGCTCACCTCAACCAAGGGTTCACCGGTTTTGATATGTGGCACGCGGACGGTGTTCAGACTTCTGTAGGAACGTCCGGCGCGTAGAATTGGAATATGTATCATTTTTTACTTATTCGCAAGGCGTTAAATGAAGGCGTTGGTTTCATAACGGTTTTCAGGTACCCACCGCCTGCGTGTTTTTGCAATGTAATACAAGGAATGGAAATGTAATACAAGGAACGGATTTAGTCTATCCGTAGACTAAATCCAGTCTATTCCCAGACTAAATCCGGTATTTCTGCGTATTGTTACAGGCTGCCATCTTTTTACTAGTTGCCGGTTGTTAGTTGTCAGTTGTCGGCTAAAGCGAGTAACTCGTGATGAACTAAAAACCGATAACTGACAACCGATAACCATTTTACCATGTAATCTTCGCGACCCATCCAGAGGCGGCATCGCAGTAGAGGAAATCATCCCCGTAGAGAGAGAGTCCGTGCGGTTCTGGACAGTCTTCAGGAACCTCAATTACATCAAGCGGTGTGCCGTCTTCAAGATCGAGTTTGACGATGACCCTATCAGAGGTATGGGTTGACCAAAGTCCATCTTCAACGCGAACCATGCCGTGTCCACGTCCGTGCGGCAACGGAAGCGTCTTTTGGATAGACCAGTCCGAAATCCTGACTTTATGTGTGACCTGATCCTTGAGGGTCTGGACCCAGAGATGTCCCTCATCGTAGTGGTCATACTCAATGCCGTGTGTGCCACCGCCATTGGGGATCGGATAACGTCCGAGGGTTTCGCCGGTAGCGGGGTCCACTTTGAAGACCTCACCTGTCTCGGCATCTGTATCGCGGACGGGACGCCAGCGTTCTCCAGATCCGTTTGCGGCTAACCAGAGTGCTCCGTCGCCATACGTCATACCGCTTGTATTGGAGGATTCGCTCGGAATGTCGCGGATGAGTTTCGGCACGATGTAGTCGGGATCCGATGTAACTTCGACCAATGCAACTCTATCGGTAATTTGGTCAACGATCCACAAACCGTCGTCCATGACCTGTAAACCGTTCGGCACCGAGTAAGGTGACCGGAAGAGTTTTTCAATTTTCGTTATCATGTTCAAACTCCTTTTCAGTGGGTATGCACTTGTGTTAAAGCTAACTTTAGCCATCTAAAGTATTCGGATTTTCGTTCACCATGTGGACAAGACTCGTGAAATTCATTTGAATGATTAATAAACCCCGACGACGACGCTCTCTTGGAGTTCCGTGAGCAGACGGAGGTTTTCAACGCCGTCCCACGGGTATTTTGGAATCGGTTCGGCGCGTTCGGCTTCGTCACGTTCCAGAAAACGGGGCATGAAAAATTCTTTCGTTAGGGTTGTGAGCATGACACGTCCGGTTTCGCCGTAATCAACGAGTTCCTCTGGATTTTCTGGATTCACGAGTTCAATGACAGCGCGTGGGTGCGGTGGATAATAGATAATCGCATAGTTATCTGCCGGATCGAAGGGTTTACAGGCGGCTAATCCCATGAGCGTATTGCCGTAGGTCGGGATAAAATCGATGCCCGGTACGAGTTCTTCGCGTGCGAATCGGTGGAACTGCGCGTCCATCTCGGTCCCCCCACAGAAGATACCTTTGATACCAACCTTCGGCAAGGAAATCTTTTCACACAACGCTTCCAACAATTTCGGGGTGGTGAAGAGGCACTGAACGTTTTCATGGGCGCGCAGGACATTGAGTGCTTGCGAGATAACATGGTTTTTATACGCGTCCAACTCCTCATTTTTCCCGTAACGGACGAGTTGATTCACCCAACGCGGATCGAGGTCTACATGGAAACAGATACCGCCGCGATGCTGGGCGAGATGCTCAACAGCGAGTCGTAAGCGGCGCGGTCCTGTGGGACCTAACATAAGCCAATCGCTACCGGGCGGAAACCCTTCATCGGAAAGCGATTCACTGAATATCTCATAGTCAATGTGAAAATCACGAATACTGATTCTCGATTTGGGGACCCCCGTCGAACCACCGGTTTCAAAGACATAGATGGGTTCATCGGCGTAAGCCTTCGGGACCCAACGCCGCACAGGTCCTCCGCGGAGCCATTCATCTTCAAAATGCCCGAGGCACTTGAGGTCGGCATAACCCTTAATTTCTTTACGCGGGTCAAAATCAAGATTTTTTGCGAACTCCAGCCAGAACGGACATCCGGTCTTTGGACTGAAGTGCCACTTGATGATTTCTCGGACGTGTGCGTCGAGTGATTTTTGGGCTTCAGTAATTTTTCGGGAAAGGTTCATTTTTTCTCTTCTATCGCAATAAGCGTATTACGGGTGACAATGTAAAGCACACCGTTCTTCGCCACGGGTGTCGTATAAACAGCACTGCCCATGTTGGTTTCAAATAGCACCTGCTTCGTCTTTCCAGTCTTTAGCACGACAACATCGCCATCTTCATCGCCGAGGTAAACCTTGCCGTCCACAACATAAGGCGATCCCCAAATTGCGGCGAACGTGTCATGCGTCCAATACAGGTCTCCCGTGTTTACGTCCAAGCAGTAAAGGAACCCACTGAGGTCGGCAATGTAGAGGAGCCCATCAGCGATAGCGACAGTGGACATCGTGCGATTGAACTGTTCATCGCCGAAGTGCCAAATACCCCCGGTTTCAGTAATATCACCGGTTTGTGAAGCATCAATGCACCAGAGATGCCCAACGCCTTCGCCGTGCTCCGGGTCTTGTCCGACAGCGATAAAGATTTTGTCTTCATAGACGACAGGGGTTGAGATAATATTGTTGCGAGTGCCGCGTCCGCCGAGTTCCCACACGGAATCTTTCGGATTACAGTCAAACTTCCAGATAATGTTGCCCGTCTCCGGTTCAAAGGCGTAGACCCAACCATCCCCACCGGGGATGATCACCTGCGGGACCCCTTTGATAACGCCGTAAGCAGGGTTCGACCACTGCCCGTGTAGTATATTTTCGCCGGGTGAGGCATCTTCCCAGACGAGTTCACCGGTGTTTTTATTGAGAGCGATGAAAGATGGAGCGTCGGGTGAAGGGATATGGATATGTCCTTCATCAACACCGTTGCTCGTTTCCAAGAAGAGGAGGTCGCCGACAGCCAGCGGTGAACAGGTAGCAAGGTTATGCGGAAACACATCTAATTCATCCATCATGTCGTAGCTCCAGATGATGTCGGCATCAATCTCGCTCGTTTCTGTTTCTTCAGTAAAGGGACCATCGTTTTCGCCATCAAGGAAGGCTTCAGTGTCAACACAGACGACCTCACAACGGTTGGAGATGTAGTAGAGTCGGTCACCTTCAATAAACGGTGTGGAACAGATGCCCTGTAGGGGCCAGTCGTTAACACGTCCCGAGGTGAGTTTGGTATGGGTGGCTTGCCAGAGAAATTTACCATCGGATTCGTTGAACGCCATGAGATTTCCGCGGTCGCCGGTCAGTTTGGGATTGTAAAGTGCTTTGTTGTTCGTGCCGACAAAGATTTTGCCACCGATAACAAGCGGTCCCGCGTAACTTTGGGAACCGAGTTCTGCTGTCCATTTAATATTTTCGCCGGTTTCCATATCCCAATTGCCTGGGATATTGACTTCATCGGATATCATGTTCCGGCTTAATGTGCCACCCCACAAGGCAATCTCTTTCTCCGCTGAAGTAATGGATACCGCGAAAATGAGTAGCAGTGCAAGATTTGCAATATAGATACATCGATATTTCCAAAAAGGTTTCAATTGAATGACTCCTTCTTTAATAGTTGTCAGTGGTCAGTTTTCAGTGGTCAGTTAAAGGTTTGTGGCGGTTACAGTATCCTTGAATGCCACAATAAATCTCTTAACCGAAAACCGATCACCACTACTACCATACTCTTAGATTGTCGTAATAGATTTCAGTTGCGGAGTAGCCATAGATACCGGGGCTGCCCTCGCGGTTTGGGAGTGGGTCTTCGGCAGTAATTGTCCATTCTGGGGGTTCAGGTTCACCCGTTTGCCATACTTTCCCACGGATTATGGCTTTATCCTCAAGGACCTCTACCATCATTTTCATCGTATACCAGACATCGACTTCCCACGCGAAGTCGATTGTCTTCGCCATGCGTAAATCGGATGCCCACGAACGGATTTGCAAGCGTTGGTGTCTGCCCTGCATGTCTAACGTATAACGATTCGCGATTAAGCCCAAGTCTGGCAGTCTGCGTTTATTTTTCGTTCCCATCAAGTCAATTTGGATCTGATAGTTCTTCATTGTCGAGGGACCGAGATAGACGTTGGACCGGTTCAAACCCCGTTGGACGGGTGTTTTGACCAAGACTTTATTACCGTCTTTCTCACGCACAAAGAATTTGCCGGTCGCACCGATCCAGTGCGTGGGTATCTTTTCGAGTTCAACCGTCTCAAAATCCTCTGTCCACGGGAGCGATGGAATGACGCGAACCCGCGCGGTTGCCTTCAGATCCCCCGATTGCGCAGTGACGGTTCCTGCATGCGCGCCGGCACTTTTATCCGGCGTAAATGTGCCATCTTCAAAGGCTCCAGTTAAGCCCGTGTGTGCCCATTCTATAGCACCGATTGCACTCGTCTGTTTTCCGTTTGCATCGAAACCGATGACACTTAACGCAACGGGATCGCCTGATGTGAGTGTTTCTGCGGGGGTAAGCAGTAGCGAAACAGCCGGGGCAGCTGGCATCTTCACGGGTTCTGGTGCCATCTCTTTACTGGCACAACCGGCAGCGAGGATGCACACCACCAAGATAGCGTAAAGTGGGATAAAATTTCTCATTATTTTCCCCCTCCGATACAGTAGAGGTGTTCTTCTGTCGTGAAATAGATACGTCCGTCTGCGATAGCGGGTGAGCCGTAGATTTCGACGTAGTGTTCATCTTCAAGTCGGCTTATCTCCTGAGCACTTAGCAGTTCACATCCATCCTCACTGGGTTGGAGGATCACAAATCCGCCGTTGACTTCCGTGACGTAGAGTTTACCATCTGCCCAGACGGGAGAACCTTTCCCGACTTTGCCGATGTTGTGTTCCCAGTAGACTTCACCGGTCTCAGCATTCACAGCGTGGATATTCGCGGAGTTATCAACCACATAGAGGTGTCCGGCGTGAATTGTAGGGGAGGCGTATCCGACGTTGACCGCATCATACCGCCAGACTTCATGGGTTTCTGTGACATCGCCCGTCCCTGTCGCGTCAATACAGACGACGCGTCCCATTGCGGTGGTATCTATATTCTCTTCGCTATGCGAGGCATAGACATTCGTGCCTGAAACGATGACGGACGTATTGATACCCCGCTGACTCAGTTTAAATCCCCAGACCCTCTCCCCGGTGTTCTGTTTCATGGCGTAGATACCGCCATCCGCATTGCCGCCGATGATGAGTTGTTGTCCGTCGATATTCGCAACGACGGGTGTAGAGTAGGTTGTGTCTAAGGGTCTACCGCCCGGGGTTGAGATCCACACCAGTTCGCCGGTAAGTTTATCGAAAGCGAAGTAGCGGTGGCGTGTCGCGGCGTGGTCGCCCCATCCTGAATTGAGATAACTAATCACAACGAGGTCGCCTGCGATGATAGGGGTGTGAACGCGTCCGCCATACCCGGATATCCGCCCATACTCCTCTGTGAGCGAACGCGACCAGAGGATCGTGCCATCCTTGTCGAAACAGAAGAAGAGTCCTTGGACACCGTGTGCATAGATATTCCCTGTTTCGGGGTCACCCGCGAGGCTCGTCCAGCCGACTCGGTTGAAGGAGATCGTGGTATGAAAGACGTTAAATTGATAATTCCAGATCAGTTCGCCGGTTTCGGCATCGAAGCAGGCGATGCGTTCCTGTTCGGTGATGTCTTTGCCGACGCGTCCCATGACGTAGACCCTGTCGTTGAGAACGATCGGTGTCGAACGCCCTATAAATTCTGCCTTCCAGAGCAGGTTCTCACCTTCAGTTGACCAAGATGCGATTAACTCGGTCTCAGCAGAAGTGCCGTCCTGATTCGGTCCCCGCCATGTCGGCCAATCGCCAGCACTGGCGTGCATAGGAACAACAATTAAAAAAAGGCAGACAAATAGCCGACAAAAAATCGGTTTTTGATGGTGCAAATTTCTGTTCCTCCTCGTGTATTTTATGTGTATCTGCAACTTTAAGACGCTGAAGAAAGTCTGAATGTTTAACGGGGTGTGCCTGTTAGAATACCCCACCGAACTGCCCTTATAAATCTGACAGCGCACCAGCGGGTTTTGTTCTGTATATCTTTCAATATATCATTATACTATATTTGGTGTTTTTGAGAAAGGTTTTATAGTAGATTTTAGAATTAATTTTTACACTATAAATCGGTGCGGTTAGGGGATTTATGGTAAACCTTAGAATTAATTAGACACTCTGAGATGGCGAGGTTAGGAAACCTCGCCAGCGGGACAAGGGACCGTTTCTACTGAAATTGCCTCGCAGTGAGAGTTATTTTTCGGGTTTACCATAGTCTACGAATAGACTAAATCCATTCCTCGTATTACATTCCGCACCTACCGGGGGATGGAAAGTGTAAACTTATTTTTAGAATTCACTATAACTCGGATCAGTGGAATCTTATGCGGTGATGCATCCTCATAACGCTCGGTTGATTTCTCATCGAAATGGTATAATCCCAACGTGTCGTCATCTGGGGTAAATGCTTTTGGAGGTGCAGCATACCTGCCTTGCCCATAACGAACAATAGAACTCATCCGCAACTCATCAATATACATCCCAGAGGCAGGAACGGTTTTCAGTCCACTCTCCTTTAGAACTGGAACGCCACCCATAAGGAGCGGTTCGTTCGCAGATGCAAGAGGGATCCCCGGTACCAGCCCAGAAATTGAACCGTCGCACCCGACGGTAGAGCCGCTGTCAATTATTGCCACGTAGTAGACCCACCGCCCGGTAGGTAGCGTTCCTCATATCTTTGCGGATCCGCCTGCGACACCCCTTGTGGCGATAGCAGGACTGGCTTTGCACCCATCACCGACAATGGCACAGGTAAAGCGGCCTGTTTGCCCCACAATAGAGAAGGCGGCACGGGATCCAGCCGCCAGCGATATGACATCCTGAACGCTCGGCGGTCTGTCTATGTATACCCACGCTTCAATCGTTAGGGGACCTGGATATTCCGGAAACCACGGTGCTTCGGTTTGCACGGGTGGCAGTTCTGGGCTCAGTTCAAGCCAACCGCCTCCAGCAGGGGAGGGTGCGTGGGGCGCGGCAACAAGTTTCAGGGGTATCATTAAGACAATGCCGATAACTGCCAAATGTATATTTCCGATGGATTTCATGAGATACCTCCTGAAAATTAATTTCTATAACAGGACTTACGCAAAATGACCAAATTCCACGTATTTTTATAGGATTCGGCGTCCCTTCCCAGTAACGGGTGGGAACCCTGGTTAGAAACCGCACCTACCAGGGGGGTGCGTAAGTCCTATATAATTCATTTAGGTGTAAACGGAGGACACCGCTGTGCCGCGTGCCGATGTAGAGCATACCACGATCCACGGCGAGGGCAGTTACCTCGTCCGGAACTTCCGGTGAAATTTGAATCCACGTATCCGTCTTCGGATTTATCCGATACACGCCTTGGTTGCACACACCGTAAATGCTACTACCCTCCACCGCTATCCGAGAGATAGGGGTTCGATTTCCTTCGGTATCCGTGAGCGCGTTCCAGTGGATGCCATCGCGCGAATTCATAACCCCTTGCTCAGTTATCAGATAAACGGTTGTCCCAGCGAAGACTATGTCTTGGAAATAGGTAAAAGAGAAGGGTAAGTCCGACGTAATTTCTTTCCAACTGTCGCCACTGTTAAGAGACTGAAAGAGCGAACCGTCCCGTTTACCGGCATAGACCACGTTATCGGATGCCGCGAGCGTAAACCCCTTTGATGTATCAGTACCTCGGGCACGTTCGGTGGCATCTACAAGCCCTATATCAAACCACTGCCTTTTACTTCGGTGCCATCTGAAGAGTTTCCGTCGATATTCCATGAAGACAGTATTGTCAGCGATTGTAAACCCACCATTCGTGAGTCGCTCTTCTATAATACGTGGCATATCTGATCGCCGTTGGCGACTCAACTCACTCACATTGCGAGGCGCGTTTTTAAACCTGTTCTGCCATTCAACTTCCAGTGTGTTCTCAGTAAAAACTGGCATCCGTCGGACAGGTTTTAGAACATCTCCATCAGATGAAATACGAAAAAGTTCGACCTTATCGGTTGTGCTGTTGCTTACATAGAGCGAATCATTGGCTTTTACGATTTTCGCGTGACTCAGTAAATCTGGAGCCGTCTGTTTCTTCTGAAGCCTCCCTTTTTTCACATTATCGCCACCGGCATCTACTCGAACGGATGTCCAAGATTCCCCGAGGTCCGTTGATGTGACGAGCCCTTCAGGCGTGAGTGCATAGAGAACGCTTTCAAGCATGAGTAACTTCTGAACATGAGAGTTTATCATTCCGGCAGAAAAGGGGTGCCACGAGCCCCCGGCATCCGTTGACCGTGCTATCCCAGAAATGTCGGATGTGTAAAAATTATTTTCGTCCAAAGCAACAACGGGAAAGATACTCTGATTCAACGCATTTCTGCCAATTTTTACGTGTGTCCATGTGTCTCCACTATCATACGAACGCAGCACGACACCACTCCCCATTACCACGAGCCGTTTACCGACTGCAACCAATTGGATACCACTGAACATCTGGAGCCGAAAATCGTCATCCGTTGGCGGTAATTCCATCCATAATCTGCCGCCCGTTCCTTTTCCCTCTATTGGTGAAAGGTCGTCCCAAGTATCGCCGAAGTCAACTGAACGAAAAATTCTCGGTGGAGACTTTAATATCTCAACCGAGTGATCGAGTTTATGGGATTCCTCAAACAAGTTTGCAGACCGTGTAAAATCGGGCCCTGCTATAACATAGAGCCTATTTTCGATGGCTACTAACGCATTAATAAATTGCGAACCATAGACAGACAATCTCTCCCAAACTCCTGTGGTAATGCGGTAAAGCCCTCGGTTCGTTCCGATAAACACGGTGTTATCGAGTACGACAGCATCCGAGATTGATATATCAGGGGAACGATTCGTCTCGGCGAGATAGGCGTGCAAATCTTGCGTCATCGGCATCCAACTTTTACCAGCATCGTTAGATCGAAAGATATGTTTCTCAAAAACGAGGTAAAACGCTTCATCCGTGATGAGCAATTCATAAGCACGTCCTTCTGGTCGAGTGCCAAGGGGATCCCATGTTTTACCTTCATCGGTTGAGGCTAATAACGCATCAGGCGTTAAAACATAAAGGGTGTCATCCCGTTCTGCCATCGGCATCTGAAACTGACGCTTCGGACTGCCCTTACAGATGAGGTTCCAAGTCTCTGCGTCCTCTGTCAACCGATAAATCCCACTCGCCGCAACAGCATAGAGTTTTCGCTTGGATGTGGCAAATAGGCCCACTCTTCCACCGGAAGTGCCTTCGGGTCCGTCCGTCGGAACCCACCGCGATCTTATTACAGGTGCCTCTTTCTGTTTAGACCGATCTGTGGCAATCTGCCGCGCATTTTCCGTTGGTCCAACATTTCGTGTGTTTTTGCCCCGTGTATCCGCATTTCCGAATTGATTTCTCACACTCGGTTTCTGCTTTGACGCACGGACAAGAGATGTATCAACGAGCTCCACAGTCATTTCTGACCTTGCATCCAAACTGTAAGGCTGCTGGAATCGGGCTAAGTACTGTGTGCCACTTCCCATCAGCAGCATAACGCAAATGGTAGTCAAAGCGGCTACTGTCCACGGCAGCCACGGCTTGCTCTCCGTTGGCACTGCGGGTTTGATATGCGCAATTTCTCGTAGAACATTTTCAGTTAACGTCGCAGACAATTGGAAACCGCCTAACACTTCACGAACGATATGTTCCTCCTTCTTCAACCGTTTACGGGCGCGATGGAGTCGACTCTTGATGGTGTTCGGTGATACCCCCAAAAACTTACTAATGTCTTCGCATGTCATGTCCCCGAGATAGTGAAGCGTTACGACGGTGCGTTCACTCTCCGGCAGCTTTTGCAGGAGACGTTTGACAACTTCGCGGTGTTTCTCACTTACGATCTCTTCCTGTTGTTCAGCGTGATATTGGGCATACGCCAATTCCTCTAATTCCTCAGGCGGCATGGCATCTAACGATTTCATCGGAATCCGTTTCTTCTTCAACCAAGCGATGCATCGGCGAGTGGCAATTACATAAAGCCATCCAGCAAACCGGTTTGGATTTTTCAGGGTTTGCAGTTTTCTGTAGACGTTAAGGAATATATCTTGCACTATTTCCTCAGCGATGTGGAAGTCGCCGATTTTTCGCCATACAAGGGCGTGGAGCGGCTTTTGATACCGCCGCACAAGTGCGCTGAAAGCATGCTGATCGCCCGCCAAGGTCCGTTGAATCAATGCAACGTCGCTGTTTTTCATGCGTCACCTCCAAAAACATGTTGTCTCTCATAATATTAAGAGATGTGCTGCGGGGAGGAAGGTTGCATAAAATGTAAGATTTAAGCCAAATTTTAAAAATAATAGGACTTACGCAATTTTCCCATAAAATGCGACAGATTGCGGTATTGGTGAGGTTCGGAAACCTCGCCAGCAAGGGAGCTGCGTAAGTCTTGAATAAAATGGGAACGGATTACCTTGACCTGTTTTGTCCACAGGTCTTGGGAAAAGATATTGCCACGCCCCAGGCTTTTGCATCATAAAACCTCAAAGCGTTTCCAATTCACCAAGGATACGTTCTACGACCCGTTTTCGCTGTCCCTGAACTGCGGGTTGTTCTAATTCATAGACCTCATCGGGAATCAGGTGTTTATGGCTTTCAATGGGGAGGTTTTTGTGCGATCCGTTATCAATATAGCGGTTAAAAATAGTGAAGCGCGGATAGGATTCTGTCCAGCGTCTTCCACCGTGATAGAGTGCTTCTGTAAAGATAACACAATCGCCAGCGTTGACGGGGACGTTGATAACCGTAGGGGGACCATCGTAGATGGAGAGGTCATCGGGGGGTTCAAAGTTGCGTTTATGGCTTCCGGGGAGACAGACGAACCCTGTTCCCGGTGGCACATCCACCAAGGAGATCGCGGTGTTGAGAAAGCCTGCTCTCGGTCCTGATTCCTCTACACTGTAATCTTGACCGGCGGCGTGGAAGTGGATGTCATCGGAGGTTTTGTGATTCTTCGTCAAGGCGCAATCCACAAGGCACGGAGCCCCCCGTGTCAGGGCAATAACTACCCGCAGAATCTCTGGGTTCAGCACAAGCCGTTGGAACACCGGATCACCGTATTGGATGTGATTAATCCAATGGGCGATTGTGGGTGCATGTGTGCCCATCCGAGATGTAGAGGTGAGCGGCGAAGGCAGTGCATCCAAGGGTATGTCGTGCCATTGGTTACCGAGTTCAATCATTCGCTCGATATCTTCAGGCGGAACGACTTTTCGGAGGATAATGAAGCCGTGGTGATCAAAGAACCACTTTTCTTGGGGCGTGAGTATGTTTTTAATTATACCTTGCGGATAAGTCATAGCATCTGTAAACTTAACAATTTTCGTGTTCGAGTCGCCTGCGCCGTTGTTGCAGGCTTAGGGTTTGAGACTACACTCTACATAAACAAGAATGAGACTACCTTACTGTCTTGAGAGCCGCCCAGACAATCGGGAGTTTCTCTGCTGCTTGGACGGATAACCCGATTTTCGATTTAAAATTTCGGGTCACTTCGCCTGCGGTGAGGGGTCGATCGTAAATTCGGACCTCATCAATGACACCGGGGAAAAACCGTTCAACATTGCCACGGTTGTTTGCCGCACCGATATAGACCGGCTCAACAAACGGAACAAAGGTGTCAAGATCCTTCACAGAACCCTCGATAACTTCCTGGGGTTCACCATCCATATAGATACCGACCTCGGACTTGCCGGCGTCTACAATTGCGAAGACGATGTGGTGCCATTTGCCATCCGACAGAGCGAATTCGATCTCAACAGCGATGGCGTTGCATCCCGCAGGCGACTTCTGACGGACGTAGTAGTGAACGATGTCCTCAGCAAGCGGAAACCCCGCTTTCGCGCTCCGGTTGACATCGATTGCCCACGCCATATTGCATCCCTGATCGAGGACTTTGAAGAGGGTTGTCCAATCTTTTTTGAAATCGGTTTTGACCCATGCTTCAAAGGTAGATGCCCCGACCTGCTCTCCAAAATCGCCGAGGTTTGTCAGGTTGACATAATCGTCGCTCCCATCAAATTCAAGTGCCTCTCCGACCTGTCCGGCAACAATTTTCGGGGCACCGACGATCGTGCCGTCATTCTCACCCCAGACATCTTTGACGGTGCCACCCGCGATGTCCTGTCGATCGAACGTCCAATAACTCACGAGTCCATCTGTCACTACGGTTTCTGTATATCCATTGTGGGAACATATAGCGATAGTTAGCGTGAATAAGAGAAAACAGAGTCGCCTTTTCATAGTGCTTTTCCCCCTTGTAGAAGCGGTCTACTTGCGTATCTACGGAAAATCTCTGGTGTGGTTTTCGAGGCTTCCAAAGTTTGTTTTCAAAATCGGTGAGACAATTATAGCACCTCTGGGAATTTCTTACCAAATTTATTCCAACGCTAAGTTCACGCTTGCATGTTACACCGGAAACTGGTAAAATGGATTTTACATCGTGTTGCAAACCACGCCGATTTCTAATAGCAATTTGCGAAAAGGGAGATGACAGAACTATGCCGAAAATGACAGGTGCTAAATTTATTGCTGATACCGTCCACGGATATGGAATTACGCACGTTTTTTTTATGCCGTATATCGGACCGCGGACTTTAATGGAGATGGAAAGTCTTGGGATTAAGCGGGTTCAGACGCACGGTGAGAAAGCAGCAGCGTATATGGCTGACGCTTATGCGCGTGTGAACCGCGCGCCGAGCCTCTGTATGGCACAATCGGTCGGTGCAGTGAACCTCGCTGCGGGGTTACAAGATGCCTATCTCGCGTGCGCCCCGGTGATTGCGATTACTGGCAAGGAAAACCAAATCAATCAACAACGACATGCTTACCAAGAGGTAGACCACGTCAACCCGTTTTCTGCTGTCACGAAATACAGTGCTTATGTCGCGACCCCGGAGCAGTTGCCCTTCTATCTACGGCAAGCCTTCCGTGCAGCGACGACAGGGACCCCCGGACCTGCACACCTCGATTTTGAAGGCATCGCTGGGACCTCGGTGATTGATCGAGAAGGTGAACTTGAGGTGATCATTGAAGAGGCGTTTACCCAATTACCGCCGTTCCGTCCGGAAGCAGAAGCAGAAAAGGTAACGGACGCTCTCAGTCTCCTCTCCGATGCGGAACGTCCCATCATTATGGCAGGGGGTGGCGTAACGGCGTCGGACGCACGCGCAGAACTTGTCGCAGTGGCGGAGAAACTTTCGATTCCGGTAGCGACCTCTCTGAATGCGAAGGCGATGTTCCCCAGTGACCATCCGTTGGCAGTCGGGACACCGGGTTCATACTCGCGGGCATGCGCCAACCAAGCAATGTGTGAGGCAGATCTTGTGTTCTTTATCGGAAGTCATACGGGTGGGCAGGTAACCAACGGATATAAGATCCCGCCACAAGGCACCCCGATTATACAACTCGACATTAACCCAGATGAGTTGGGCCGGAATTATCCGATCCAGTTAGGGATGCAGGGAGACGTTCGGAACACACTCCGTCGGATGCTTGACGCGTCAGAAGCTGCGGAGCCGCGGACCGAATGGGTGGGTCGCGTCCAAGAATTGGTGCAAAACTGGAAAGACGATGTCAGTGAGAAGGTGAACTCGGAACGGTTGCCGATGCTACCCGAACGCCTCTGCCGTGAACTGACAGACTATCTTCCGTCAGACGCGATCCTTGTCTCTGACACAGGACATTCAGGTATCTGGACGGGCACGATGATTGACTTCAAACATCCCGATCAGAGTTTCATCCGGTGTTCAGGTTCGTTGGGATGGGGGCTCCCGGCGGCGATGGGTGCGAAGTGCGCGCAACCGGATAGACCGGTCATCTGTTTCACAGGGGACGGCGGTATCTGGTATCATATTTCGGAACTCGATACGGCGATGAAGTCTGGGATTAATGCCGTTATCGTTGTGAACAATAACCACTCACTGAACCAAGAACAGGGTGGCGTTGAGTCGGTCTACGGTGGACGGACAACGGGTTCCGATGAACTCTGGTTGTTCCCAGATGCGGATTTTGCGAAGATGGCAGAATCGATGGGATGTCTCGGAATTACGGTCAATAAACCGAGTGAACTCGCGAGTGCGCTGGATCAGGCACTTGATTCGGGGAGGCCGGCGGTTGTTGATGTGAAAACGCATGTGGAAGGGATTGCGCCACGGACGTGGATGCCTTCGTAACAGGAAATTGCAGTGATTGTGTTAGGCTGGTGCGGTTGGGAAACCGCACCATAGGTGTCAATTTAAGCAGAACTACGCGTGTTTTTTCGGTTAGAAAAAAGAGTGGTTTCCAAGGAGAAACACCTCTATGATAATTGTAGAAAAGCATATTGAGTTAATTCTACAAAAG
>JAJEDB010000061.1 GCA_022821725.1 Candidatus Poribacteria bacterium
TACGTCTGCGTGAAGTTATGAAAACTCGCTAACAGAAACTGACAGTAATCGGAAAATAACGGTTGCTTCTTTTCTGACAGGGATAAGGTGTTCATAATTCAAGAGTATAACACTTTTCTAAAATATTGCGTAAGTCCTAAAAATAATAAATTTGCTGGGAGAAATATAATGCAGTCCAAATTCCAACAACTCAAAGCCCATTTGCTTGAGGCGAATGATATAGCCTCCGCCGCCGGACTCCTCTACTGGGATCAAACCACGTATATGCCCCCCGGGGGTGCCCCGGCTCGGGGACGGCAAAGCGCGACACTTCGCCGATTGGCGCACGAAAAGTTTACCGAGCCAGAAATAGGAAGGTTACTCGATACCCTCGAACCGTATGAAAAAAGTCTCGCTTACGATTCCGATGAAGCCAGTCTTCTCCGTGTTACGCGGAGAGACTACGAACGCGCGACGAAAATACCCGCTGAATTCATGGCAGAGGTGACCAACCATACATCCGAATCTTATCAGGTCTGGACGGAAGCACGTCCAGCAAATGACTTTGAACGGGTCCGTCCCTATCTGGAGAAAACACTCGACTATAGTCGACAGGTGGCTGACTTCTTTCCAGGGTATGAACACATCGCCGATCCATCCATTGAATCCAGCGATTACGGGATGAAGGCGACCGATGTCAGTCGGGTCTTTGCGGAGTTACGTCAAGAACTCGTGCCGATTGCTGCTGCGATTACATCGCAAGCACTCGCCGACGATTCGTGTTTGCACCAACATTTTCCCGAGGAGAAACAACTCGCGTTTGGCTTAGCGGTCTCCCAGAAGTTCGGTTACGATTTAAATCGTGGCAGGCAAGATAAGACGCACCACCCATTTATGACGAAGTTCTCACTCGGTGATGTGCGGATCACGACCCGTTCAAAAGAGAATTTTCTTGGCGATGCCCTCTTCAGCACCCTACACGAAACCGGACATGCCCTCTATGAACAGGGGATTCGCATGGATTTGGAAGGCACACCGCTCGCAGGTGGCACTTCATCGGGCGTGCATGAGAGTCAGTCGAGGCTCTGGGAGAATATTGTGGGACGCAGCCGAGGGTTTTGGCAACACTTCTATCCGCAACTTCAAAGCGTTTTTCCCGAACAGTTGGGGGCTGTCCCCTTAGATACGTTTCACCGTGCGATTAACAAAGTGGAACGCTCCCTCATTCGCACGAATGCAGACGAAGTTACCTATAACCTCCATGTCATGTTGCGTTTCGATTTTGAACTGGCACTCTTGGAAGGCAATTTGGAGATTCGGGATTTGCCAGAGGCATGGCGTGAACGGTTTGAAGCCGATTTCGGCATCGTCCCACCTGATGATAAAGACGGTGTTTTGCAGGATGTCCATTGGTATTATGGGTTGATTGGCGGTTCATTTCAAGGCTATACATTGGGCAATATTTTGGGCGCGCAATTCTTCGCTGCGGCACGCCAAGCACACGCTGATATTCCTTCTGAAATTGAGAAGGGCGAGTTCACGACACTCCACGATTGGTTGAAGGAGAATCTTTACCAGCACGGATCGAAATACACGGCACCCGAAATTGTCCAACGCGCAACCGGCGGCCCGCTCTCCATTAAACCTTATATAGCCTATCTCCGAATGAAATATGGTGAATTATACGACTTAGGGAATTAGGTTTTTAATTTCTGTCCGCTTGTGCCGCTACATCCGTTGTCCTTGCGGGTTTTGGAGCAATCCGAAACTTAATAAGGATATGGACGGCGTGGCATTGAAACCTAAGCCCGTAACGAAGTGGAGGGCGACTCGAACATGCAAACCCTCAAATCCCTAAATGCTGCTACTTATCCGCAAGGTACGATTAAAAATCCGCAAGGTATAATTAAAATTTTACTGCTCTGTTGCTTTTTGCAAGCGTGCGGCGGACTCAAACTGATTGATGTTCCCAAGAGCTCAGCCGCATTGCAACTCACAACGTCACAGCAGCAGAAAATTCACCCGAAACTGAAACTTATCCGTGATATCGTTGATGATTACGATTTTGAGAAGAAACAGTTAGAGGTGGATTATCAGATATTTCGGGCAGGTATGACGCAACGCTACTACGATCGTTACGAAAGTGGGTTCATGAATGCGCGTTCTCGGCGGGAACTAAACGCATTCAGAGACGAAGCACGGAAGTTTCTGAAGCAGCGCGAGATTTATCTCGACGAGATTAAAGACCTCGTCGAGGAAATCGCCGCAGAATTGACCCCCGATCAACGCCTGAAATTCGCTGAACTAAAACTTCCAAAGTTGGAGGTCCCAACGATGCTCCAGCGCGACGCATATAACGACCTCCGCTACATCCCGAGTCATCCTCTTGGCGGTGTGAACATATTTTAAGCGTTCCGAAGACGCTCAAAAAAATGATCCAGAAACGCATCCGCCGCTACCTTAATGCAGACCTGTGCATTTGGATGCGGAGATCGACGTTCAGGACGTAGATCAGACACTGTCACGCCGTTTGTTAAAACACCCTCGGTCTCCACTTGCACATCCGCCGCAACACTTTCAAAATATTCTGGGTGCGTCAGCATACCGATCGGGAGCGCATCGTGGATATGAAATCCCCAGAACCCAACGTGTTGACGGTAAAATTCCATACAGGCGTGTGTCGCATCCTTAAGGAATCGGGAAATTCGGTCAGAGCGTTCATCAAGTTCAGCATGCAAACGTTCACCCGTTAAAACGACTTGATGCGTCGCATCGAGCGGGGCAATATCAATAGGAACATTGGACTGGAAAACTTCCTGAGCTGCGTGCGGGTCGACAAAGATATTGAACTCTGCCGTAGTTGTAACGTTCCCATATCCTTCAAAGACACCCCCCATCACAACAATCTTCTGCAGGCGTTGCATCTTCGCGGGATCTTTGCGAATCGCCTTAGCGACGTTTGTCAGCGGACCCAAGACGACGAGCGTAAGTTCATCTGGATAACGCGTTACCATCTCAAGGATGAGATCAACCCCTGAAGTGGGTGAGATATGTGCGTCAGCGGGCGGATACACCGGATGCCCATCGGTATTTCGCAGTTGACTGATATTCCCTAAACCGTCATCACCGTGGACATGCGCTGCTGTCACGAGGGGTTTGACCAACGGTTGTGCTTCGCCTTGAGCGATCAGTGGGAATTCCGCCAAATCCAGCACCTCCAGAATTCTTAACAGGTTTTCTGTCCCCTGTGTAACAGGGACGTTTCCACAGACGGTCGTGAGTGCCTCTATCTGCAATTCAGGTGAAAGCAGTGCGAGAAGAATCGCAAGGGCATCATCTACCCCCGGATCCGTGTCTATAAGGATGCGTTGCATATTTATCTTCCTTAGGACTTAAGCGGTTCGCTTATTTTTATCTCACCTTTGGTTCGTAGTAGCGCAATTCATTGCGCATTCTTGGGTTCTGAACAATTAATTTCGTCGCGGGATACAAATTTGCGTAAGTCCTGTTCCTATATTCTGTTTGATTGATTTTACCATTATTGAATGATTTTGTCCAATTACATATCCCCAGGCTCAGTAGGTGTAATTTTATGAAGTTTAAGAATTTAATTAATTTCTGAACGTGCGATGAATCGCACTACTACGAACCGGCCCGCTTGTAGTAGGGCAATTCATTGCCCGTCGCTTACCGAAATATTTTCTGAAACTTCATCTAACCGCACCGATTCTGAATGTCCAATTAATACTAAAGTTTACTATAAATGACCCCACATAAAAGTCTTGCACTTAAGATGCTGAAGGCATATAATAACAAGATGGGTTTTTTACATCGGCATCATCAATCTAATGAAGTTAACCGAAAAATAAAATATGACTTTCCAAACACGTTGCAACCGTTATCTACAGAATATCCAACAGACACAAAGCACTTCAGCAGCGACCCCAGAACTCTCCCTATACCCACATCTCCAAGCGTTTCTTGAAAATATTGCCGTTGCGCATTTCAATAGAGACACCGTTTGTTTCACACAGGAACCGAGACAGTTGGATCAGATCGGTAGACCCGACTTCATCGCGATGGACGGCTTGCTACCTATCGGTTATATTGAGGCAGAAGCTTATGGCAGAGACCTCGATGCACTCACAGGACACGCCAGAGAACAGAACACCCGGTTTATTGAGAACCTGGATAACTTCATCCTCACCAATTTCGTTGAATTCCGGTTGTATATGGACGGACAACGCCGCGCGACGGTAAACATTACGGACACACCTGAAAATTTAGCGGGGCTACTGGAACGGTTTCTGGACGCTGGCAGCCTCCAAATTGCGTCCCCGGAGGCATTGGCGGGATACCTTGCCAGACGGACGCGGGAACTCCAGACACAGATTGCGACGACGCTCACCGATGAAAATAGTAACATCCATGCAATGTTCTCGGCGTTCAAGGAGGTGCTCATCTCTACGCTGACCCCTGACGACTTTGCGGATATGTATGCCCAAACGCTCGCCTATGGGTTGTTCGCGGCACGCTGCACACTGCCGAACGCGACGCACTTCTCACGACACACCGCCGTCGAGGCACTTCCGAGATCAAACCCGTTCCTCGTCCAACTCTTTTATCACGTCGCTTCTCCAACCTTGGAGACGAACGTGACCTACATTCTGGACGACATCGCCTCGCTCCTGCAAAACGTCCCGACAGAGATGCTCCGCACGGCGTTTGCCGCAAGGAATCATCTCGAAGATCCGGTTATCCACTTCTACGAGACGTTTCTCGCTGAATACGATCCGCAACGCCGCATTGACCGAGGTGTCTACTATACGCCGCCACAGGTTATCTCGTATATCGTCAGATCCGTGGACAGCCTGCTCAAAACGGAATTGAACAGAACAGACGGACTCGCCGATGATAACACGCTCATCCTCGACCCAGCGACGGGGACTGGCGGTTTCCTGTTGACGGTGTTGGATCACATCCGAGAGTCGGTCACCGAAACCTACGGCACAGGGGAATGGAACCAGTATATCAACACCGCGTTAGTGAAACGGATTTTCGGGTTTGAGCTGCTTGTCGCTCCGTATACAATCGCGCATCTAAAGTTAAGTCTGTTCCTGCAAGCGCAAGGATGGCATGCCGATGAACGCCTCCGTATCTATCTCACAAATACCTTGGAACAACCCGCAGAAATGCAGCCATCTTTGCCGTTTGCGGAGTTTATTTCAGATGAGGCGAACGCGGCATTGTCAGTAAAACGGGACGAACCGCTCCTCGTTATCCTCGGCAATCCGCCTTATCAGCGAAGTTCTGCCAACCCGAGCCGTGACACCGATGGAACCTTAAATTTCATTGGACGACTCATGGAAGATTACAGAAGTGTTGATGGAATACCAATGGCAGAGCAAAATCTTCAAGCACTTCAGGGTGACTATGTGAAGTTTGTCCGATGGGCACAATGGCGCATTGACAAAAACGGTGAAGGTATTACTGGCTATATTGTAAATAACGGATTTTTGTACGGTATCATCTTTCGGGGTATGCGGCAGAGCTTGATGAACAGTTTTAATACTATCTATTGTTTCAATTTGCACGGCAGCAGCAGAATCGGAGAAATTATCCCTGATGGTGAAACCGATGAAAATGTTTTTGATATTCAGCAAGGTACTGCAATTCTGCTGTGTGTTAAGGAGCGTGATAATGTTGCTCCAGCAAAAATCTATTATGCTGACCTGTGGGGAAGTCGAGAGGAAAAATACAGAACACTTTCAGAAACTGATGTTCAATCCACAGCGTGGTATCAACTGCAACCGACATCTCCCTACTACCTGTTTGTGCCACAAGCTGTTGAACAGAGAACAGAATACGAAACTGGTTGGGAACTAAACGACATCTTTCAAGCCAGTTCAATTGGGATAATAACAGCACGAGACAGACTCACTATTCATAACACTTCAGAAGCCGTGCGTACCACCGTTACTGATTTTGTATCGCTTTCTGAATCCGAGGCACGGCAACAATATAGATTGCCAAGAGATAGGCGTGATTGGCAAATTCGTCTCGCCCAAGAAGATCTCCGTGATCATCCTGATGCGGAACGACACATTGTGCCGATTAATTATCGTCCGTTTGACCCGCGGTATACTTACTATACAGGACAGTCGCGTGGATTTCACTGTATGCCAAGACCCGCGATTATGTCGCATCTTCTCACGGGTGAGAATCTTGCCCTCTGCACACATCGCATTATTCGGAGTGCTACCACATGGCAGCATGCCTTTGTTACCAACAAAATTACCGATGGTAATTGTATTTCAAATAGAGATGGCCCTACCCATGTTTTTCCACTCTACCTATATCCAAATCCAGAGGAATTGGAACTCACAACAGAGCGGGCACTCAATTTCAAGCCTACGTTTTTGACCGCGCTTTCGGAGGCGTTGGAATTTCCGCAGACTGAACCGTTTAACTTGCCCGAAGGTGTTTCACCGGAGGAGATTCTCGCCTATATCTATGCCGTGCTGTATAGTCCGACCTACCGCCAACGCTATTACGAATTCCTGAAATACGATTTTCCGCGTATTCCCTTACCACAAGACCTTGACCAGTTTCGCACACTCGCAGCATTAGGGCAGCGTTTGATGGATTCGCATCTCTTGAAAGACGGACAGACTCCACCCCGTCATCGGTTTGAGGGTGAAGGCGACGGTGTCGTTGCGCAGGTGCGGTATTCCGACAGACAGGTTTGGATCAATCCGACCCAGTATTTCACGGATGTCCCCCAAGATGTATGGGAATACGAGGTCGGTGCGTATCAGGTGTGTGAGAAGTGGTTAAAGGATCGGCGTGGAGAAGCGTTGCGTCGTGAAGATTTACAGCAGTATCGTGCGATTCTGGTGGCTATTGCGGAAACCGTGCAGGTCATGGCGGAGATTGATTCGGTGTTGTGGGAGAGTGTCTGAATCGCGGATTATCACGGATTAGGCAGATTTTGCGGATAAGAAGTCGGTTCGTAGTAGGGCGATTCATCGCCCGTTCTTTTCTGTGTATAATCAGTTTTCCTAATCCGACTCTCTTTCAGGGTGCGGGCGATGCTCAAAATTGCGTAAGTCCTGTTGTGTTTTGCTTGACAATTATGGGCAAATATGGTTCACTATGCATAGAAGGAGAGAGATGATGCTGAAATCTATGCTGTGTTTCTTTATGTGTTTCTACGTGATAGTGCTGTCGGCTGATGCTGAGTTAACGTCCCAGGACCTTGATAAAATCCGTTTGATTATCCATGAGGCAAACGCGCCTATAAAAGCCGAGATTGCGTCTGTGAAAGAAGAACTCTCAAAAGAGATCGCGTCTGTGAAAGAGGAGCTTTCAAAAGAGATCACGTCTGTGAAAGAAGAACTTTCAAAAGAGATCGCGTCTACAAAAAATGAGGTGACAGGGATGCGTGGTAGGCTTGATGGGCTTGAGAAGATGATGACGTGGCTCATGGTTTTGATCGGAGTCGTCGTCGGTATTCCACAGATTATCATGGCGTGGCGTAGCAAAAAGGATCGGGCACAGGAAGAGCAGATTCACGAACTGAGACAAGAAATAGAAGCACTGAAGCAACAGCGCGTCGTGAGTGGATGATGCGGGGTTCACTTTTGATTTTGATGCGAAAAAAGCCAACAGAGTTTCTATATCCCTACCGCCCCCTCTGGGCTAAAATAAACCGGAAATAAAAAACGCTTCTAATCCGCGTCATCTGCCTAATCCGTGATAATCCCCGATTCAGACAGACAATTAGCAGTAAGACTTACGCATACTGCTCTTTTGTAGCATAAACTTTTAGTTTGGGTTTCCAGCAGACCATCTATGTTTTTTGGGGAATTCCCATCTAACAGAGCGTGCTACCGTCAAAACTGCGTAAATCCTGACTTATACACCCATACGAAGAAATGTTTGCATTCAACATGTTTTTATTATATACTTAATTAAGTTATGATATTTTGAGTTTCCTTATATTTAAAAAGTATGAGATCGCTTAGGAATGGAGGATAGAAATGACGGTAGAAAACACGAACGCACCACGCAAGACATCGCCGCTTAAAGATTTTTGGGCAGAGAGTACCCTGAAGGTCCGGGCAGATTTGAAGGACTTGTTCGCTACCTTGGAGGGAGATGAACTCCTGGAAACCGTTATTGAACGGATCCAACGTTACGCAATCGAAACCTTCAGTGAGCCGCAACGCGAGAATTTCAGACGGTACAAATCACCCCATCTGTTAGGGACAATCAGAGAGACCTTCTCTGAGGAATTGACAGAATGGATCTCACACTTTATCTCCGGCGCACACCGCGAGTTCATCGTCCGTTGCCACGCACGCGGGATCGCTACTGCCGAGGCAGTTTCGACATTGATGCGGGAAGACAAGACGCTGAGTCGCTTGGCAGAGGTAGATGTGATGGGGACACCCAATCTCCGACGAGCATTAGTTACACGGTTGGCATATCTGAAACCGGGGGCCGCACGCTGGCCCGAAAGGAAATACGGCGCAATCTGGCGCGAGGCTCGGGAACAGCATAAACAGGACATCGGGGATATTCCCCTCACATCCTCAATGGAACAGGTCGCAGTCTTAGCCAAGCACGTAGATTATATTAACGAAACGTTGTATGATAGTAATCATTCTGTGAACGATATTCAAGTGTTGACAGATGCGTTGATTAAAACAGTCGACGCGCTACAAAAGTTGTCTGCGACTGAACAACAGGTCCCTTCTAACTTGTCTGGGGCACAACTCATCACCGTCTTGGAACGATTAACACTCACATTGAATACACCCGAACAATTCGCGAGCGTCGGTAACACTGAGGCACTTGTTACGGTTCTCGAGCGATTAACGATTGCTTTGAAGTCAGCGAATCAGAAGGCAATTACAGACCAAACTGAAAACGTTCCCCCGGATCACCCTTGACGCACGAAATTTTCATAGCAAATTTCATAGCAGCCTTCATAGCAACGTTTACGAAAAGCGTCCTCAACCCAATCGTAGTAAGGGATTATCCACTTTCGCGAAATATATTGATTTTGCAGTTTGCTATGAAAACTGTGAAATTACAGTAAGATTAGCAAGTGTTTTGCTTAAGGTGAATTGCGGAAACTTGGAGAATCCACAAGTGAATCAGCAGACTGGCTGAACGAGGAGGAAGTCGGTGCCTGGTCGTTCCATAAGGACGAACCCGTCACAGAACTCCCGTTTGACCTTGTTGAAGGCATAGAACCGGAAGATCACTTGGATATAGCCGAGGACCTCTATAACCAGTCCGCAGGGCTCCAAATGGGACTAAGATAAATCGCAAATAAAAAACGCTTCTAATCCGCGTCATCCGTCTAATCCGTGAGAATCCGCGATTCAGACAGACAAGATGTGGGAACACGAACGGATTAATGACAAAACGCGAGGCGCGATGACGACACGTGTCGTTCGGTCAACAAATTATATCAACTGGACCGGACAATTGGATGAACGCGTCACGACGAGTGCGACAGGGTATTATCAAGTCTATGTCCGACGCTTCCAAGATTATCGCATCCTGTTTGAAGGCAGTCTTACATTCCGACTCACAACAAAACTATCCTTTCCGCTTCGAGTGAATGTCCGATACGATAGTGAACCTCCTACCGGTATCCGAAAACATGATGTGGAAATATTTAACGGATTGCGGTATACTTTTTAGAAAGACGAAAGGAGGGATCCTATGAAGAAGGTGGAAACCTGTATGTGGCAGGCGATAATAAAAATCTGTATCGGTGTATGTCTTATCAGTCTTGGGAATATCGGCTGGGCAGATGAACATCTCCAGATTATGGAAAAGCAGAAGAAACTCGTCTTAAAGGGTAAAATTTCTGCAGCACTTGGTGAATACGATTCACATTTAAAGGGAGCCGTTGAATACCTCGTTTGTGGTCACAACGGCAAGGAGTATGAGAGCATCGTCGTCGTTGAGGCGACAGCAAAGGAAGTTCATGACGCACTTGAAAACCTCGGTGTTGCCGTAGGGACGCCTCCCGGCTATGACGAAGAAAAAGATGCACCAACACCACCAAAGGGAACCGAGTTTCTCTTTTATGTTGAGTGGCAGGATGGCGATACGAAGAAAAAGGTGCGTGCCGAAGAACTCGTTTTCAATGTGAAGACGCAAAAGCCGATGCAACACGTCGCTTGGGTCTATTCAGGATCACGGATCGTGCCAGATTTGGATAGCGATGATGAGGACGCGATGATCCCGCAGGCGTTTATGAGCAACGACCTTGTTGCCTTGAGACTCTTTGATGCGAGTGCCCTCTTTCAGAATCCACTCCCTGAATCCTCGGAGGAGAATATCTATAAAAAGAACGATGCGTTACTGCCAAAACTTGGGACACCTGTCACACTCACGATTGAGGTGAATCGGAAAATGCAACTGTTTGTGATAATTACGGGAAGGGTCCAAGGTGTCGGGTTCCGCAATTTCACACAACTTAACGCCAAGCAGCTCGGTCTCAACGGCTATGCCAAGAATCTACCCAACGGCACTGTCGAAGTCGTCGCCGAGGGGAATAAGTCGCAGCTCGATGCGTTAATCGCTTTGCTAAAGAAGGGACCGCGCTACGCGCGGGTTGATTCGCTTGAGATTGATGAACGTCCCTTCACAGGGGAATATAAAACTTTCGGCGTTCGGTATTGAATCATGACGCAGACGACATCTACTGCTATATCGGGAATTCTTCTCGCAGCAGGGCTCTCTACTCGGATGGGGGAACCGAAGCAGCTACTCCCATTTGGCGAAAGCACTATTGTTGAGACGGTGGTGGACAGTATGCTTGGTGCCAAATTTGATGAGGTTATCGTTGTTGTCGGACATTGTGCAGCGCAGATTCAGGAACAATTGGGAGAACGTCCCGTCAAGATCGTTTTCAACCCTGACTATCATGAGGGTATGTTGACCTCCGCGCAGGCGGGTATACAGGCACTGAAAGGAAGTGATGCGTTTGCACTCATGCTGGTTGACCAACCGTTTATCACTTCTACGCTAATTGATGGCGTCATTGATGCCTACGTCCAAACGCGTAAGGGAATTGCCTTACCGAGTTATAATTACAAACGCGGGCATCCAACGATCTTCCACCGGCGATATGCCGACGATATTCTTGCCTTAGGCGCGGAGAGCGGCGGCGTGCGAACGCTCTTCAGACGGTATGGCGACGATATTCATTATGTTACAGTCGATACTGATCGGGTGCTCCGCGATATAGATTATCGCGAAGATTATGAACGCGCCCTACAGGAAAATTGAAATCTGCCCGAAACATACGAGGGAGAAAACATGAAAGAATCTCGCAAAGACGCATCAGAAATCCCTGAAGTCATCCCTACTACGATGACGTTGGAGGATTTTCTTGAGAACGATGTCCCGGGATATGAATACATGGACGGCAAATTAGTCCTGAAGTCACCGCCAGAAAAGCACCTACCCATTCCCACTACGATGACGTTGGAGGATTTTCTTGAGAACGATGTCCCGGGATACGAATACGCGAAAGGAGAATTAATACCGATGGCCCCAGCGACGAGAAGGCATGGGAAAATTAGTGCAAAGGTTGCCTGGCATTTGTACGCGCATATTTACGAAAATGGACTGGGGGAAGTCTATACGGCAGAGACGATATTCCAGGTTGGGGAACGTGTGATGAAACCGGACGTTGCGTTCGTTTCAACCGATCGCTTGGATGTTGACGAAGATAAAACGTTTCCGATACCGCCCGACCTGGCGATTGAAGTCGTCTCTCCGACAGATGTGCACTACCGGATCGTCCGCAAGGCGTTCGACTATCTGGAGGCAGGGACCCGCCTCGTCTGGGTACTCGATCCCATTGCCAAAGCAGTGACGGTGTATCGTTCTAAAACCGACATTGAGCTACTGACGCACGAAGCCACGTTGACAGGTGAGGATATTGTGCCGGGATTTGCCTGTCCCGTGGAAAACCTCTTTGAATAACCTAAGTGCCATTTGTACGAATCATAATTAAAAATCCATAGAATCCAGGGTGTAGCTCGTAAGGAATAATTAAAAATATGTTCACGTCTATTGAAAACGTTCAAGTTGCCTGTGAAAAACATGCGTATATCGCGGATAGAGGTTTAGCGACAACGCTCTATCTCGCGCATCATCTCAAGAAACCCATTTTCCTCGAAGGCGAACCCGGTGTCGGCAAGACTGAAGTCGCGAAAGTCCTCGCGGATTCAACAGGCGCGAAACTCATCCGATTGCAATGTTATGAAGGTTTAGATGCCAATAGTGCCTTGTATGAATGGAACTACACACGCCAGATTTTGCAACTTCGCATTGATGAAGCCCGCGGACGAGATAAAGAAAACATCGGCACCGACCTGTTTAGCGAGGCGTTTCTACTGAAACGTCCGTTGCTGGAGGCTATCCAGAGCGATGGGGATGTCCCACCCGTCTTACTCATCGACGAGGTAGACCGGAGCGACAGTGAATTTGAGGCGTTCCTACTGGAGATCTTGTCCGACTTCCAGATTACCATCCCCGAAATCGGGACAATTCAAGCGAAACATATCCCTTACGTAGTGCTGACTTCAAACCGGACGCGAGAGGTCCATGAAGCACTCAAACGCCGGTGTCTCTACCAGTGGATCGATTATCCCACTGTGGAAAAGGAGTTAGCGATTGTGCAGACGAAGCTTCCACAGATTGATGAACACCTTGCACAGCAGTTGTGTGGGATGATGCAACTCTGGCGGCAAGGGGATTACTATAAGAAACCGGGTGTTGCAGAGACCTTGGATTGGGCGTTGGCACTCGTGGCACTGGGTAAGGCACAACTCGATGCGGATGTCGTTGCCGAGACGCTTGGTTGTGTCTTCAAGTACCAGGACGATATCCAGCGCGCACGCGCAGTGGAATTATCCGAATTAGGATTTTAGAATGAATCAAACAAAAAAAGCGCAACAGGTTAGAATAAGAATTTTCAGAGGAGTCGGGTATCTCCTTTTGGTAGCCGCAGCGTTTTGTACGATGATACCGATGCTGTGGTTGTTGACCTCCTCTTTTAAAACCGCCAACGAAATTTTCGCTGTCCCTATTCAGTGGTTCCCGCATCTACCCCCGCGCGTCGCAGCATCGCCTTATATTGTCGAAGATGCCTATCCTAACATTGAAAAACCTGTGGCTGTGGATGAAACATCGTGGAGGACCCTGCAACCCCAACTCACCCAGATAATTTGGTCTGAGACACAGGCACACATCGCGGCAAATCCGAAACTTGCCAATTATGTTCCGTCCGAAGAATTGCAAACCGAAGTCATAGAGGGTTTATGGGCACAACTGATCGCAGGGCTGCCGGACGAGGTCTGGAACGGCACAACGGATGCGATGACTGCAGCGGTGCGAGAGGCTATTATTCCTGAGACGGTTGATACGATTTGGGGATCCGTGTATCGCGAAGTGGCGATTGGGACGCTCCAGATAGAGGACCTTGATTTCAATCGCACACCAATTGAGGTCGTGAACTGGGTAGCAGAGACGGGCACGCGTATACGCACATCAGACGATGCCCAGACGGATGCAAGTCTATCCTACAATTTCCAAGACAGGGACACTGCCCGTATGACGGCAACGGTTTCCTCGCCTATTCCTGTTGAACGGATACGACGCATCACGCTGCCTGTGCGTGGAGATGCCTCGTATCACCGACTCTCTTTAACCGTGTCTGTCCCGAACTCTGGAACGGATGATAGCAGCACGCACAATGGTGTTACATATCAACCGACGCGTTCTTTCGTTTTAGGGAGCGCGTTGTGGACAGATTCGGTCTGGCGACTGAACGGCATCCCTGGCGAGTTAGAGTCCTCACACATCACGATGCAGAAGACAGAAACGAACCTCGCACCCCATGCCACAGGGGGCACAGGAAATGGGAGTCAATTGTTCCTGCAATTAGCGATTCATCAACCCGCTTATCTCTCAATTGTATGGGATAAATTCACATCAAACTACCGGAATCTATGGAAGACTGTGCCGTATAATCGGTATTTCGTCAATAGCGTTTTCATTGCGACCGCGTCAACGCTACTCACGCTGTTTTTCTGTTCACTCGGTGGATACGCGTTTGCCAAGTATCAATTCCGTGGTCAGAAGATTTTGTTCGGCATCCTCCTTGCTTCCATGATGGTCCCGTTTCAGGTATTGCTCGTTCCGTTGTTTGGGTTGATGTATGATATTGGATGGCTCAATAGTTACAAGGCGATTATCATCCCATTTTCGGTCGGCGCGTTCGGTGTTTTTTTGATGCGTCAATTCATTGTCACAATTCCGTCTGAACTGCTGGATGCGGCACGGATTGATGGCTGTTCCGAGTTCGGTATCTATTACCGCGTTGTGCTCCCTATCATCAAGCCTGCGCTTGGGGCGTTAACGATCTATTCATTTTTAGCTTCATGGAACGGGTATCTCTGGCCCCTCATCATTTTACGGGATGAGGTGAAATATACGCTACCGATCGGTTTAGCGAATCTCGTGGGTACCTATCGCCAAGATTACGGGATGTTAATGGCAGGAACGTTGCTATCCCTCATGCCAATCGTTATCCTATTTTTAGCGATGCAACGTGAATTCGTGCAGGGGATTACTTTAGGAAGTGTCAAGGAATAGGGAAGTGCCGTGCTTATAACGCTAAGAGTCGCACGGGATGCCTCCTAAAAAAGATTTAAAACCGGTAGCCCGTAATGAAATGGAGGGCGGTTCGAACACCGAAACCGCTAAATTTCTAAATACGGTTACTTATCCGCAAGGTATATTTAAAAGATGTCAGATTATATAACGGTTACAAAAACGTCAGCGATCCGAGAAGGACGCGGCAAAGCGTTCACCGTCAATGGCAGACGCGTCGCCATTTTCAATGAAGGTGGCGAATTCTATGCTGTGGACAACACCTGCCCGCATGCCATGGGCTCCCTCGGTAGAGGTAGAATCCGAAACGGTATCGCTGTGTGTCCCGTCCACGGTTATGCCTATGATACCAAAACCGGCGAATGCCAAACCGACCCACGCCTCCGCATCAGGACCTATCCACTGATTGTCGAAGATGAGGAGATCAAAGTCGAGGTGAAACAGTGAAACAAGTAGGTGTCCGTTTCGGTTTTTTACTGATCGTGTTCTGTTTAACAGCAATTGCCCTGAAGGGGAGGGCGGATGTGGACACAGATTTTGGTAAATCCTTAAACCCAGACGCTGTGGATGTGTGGGATACCTTCCTGGATACGCTTGAGAAACGTGGACTTGCTGATCCGCATTGGGAGATTGAACCGGTAGTTCAGGAGAAGTTAATTACCTACTTCAAAACCAAAATCGACGCGGGCGTTTCCGATGGGCTAACGGCCCTTCCACCTTATTTGCCAAGATACATTCACCGTTTTCCCGAAGAGATACTGCGCGAACTCAAGGCACATGCGCAAAGTGCTCTGGAGGCACACCCAAAAAACGGTGCAGCAGCGAAGTTCCTGGCAATTGTTTTATTCAGCGGGATAGACGTTCAAAAACCTATTGAAAGGTATCCTCTCGTAGAGAAAGCGATGGTATTGGTGCCTAACGATATTGAAATTTGTTTCTTTGGGTATACAACCTGCACGCGATTTGAAAATCGGATGGCGGGAGAGGCACTCGCCGCACTTGAGAGGTTACTGGAGCGGTCGGGAGACAATGATCATCGGATCTCATATCTGTGGGCGATGAAACTTTACACTTCTGAGGTCCCAGCAACACCGACCCAGATGTATCTGCGCATTGGTCAAAAAAGTCCCTTGAAGGATCGATGGGAGAAAGCACTAAAGCAGATTCTCGTGGTGTTTGAGAATGAATTACTCGAAAAACCTGACTCAGGGGCTTTTTACATAATTGTCCATATTTATGAAACATTGGGTGCTGATGAAGCAGTGATATCCGTTTTCAAGAAGATACATGCGGTGTTTGAGAAGCGTTTGGAGAAAAATCCAAACGACATTTCTGCTTTGAGGGCATTAGCCAGTTTCCATGAAAAATTGGGAGATCCTGAGTTAGCCCACGAATATCGAGTGAAGGCAGACCCGATGCTCGCCTGGGAGGGAGAGGTGCTGCATGATTTTTCGCCTGCTGTTGACTTAGAGGGTGAACCGATTTCACTCGCAGACTATCGCGGTAAAGTTGTTTTGCTTGATTTTTGGGCCACGTGGTGTGTGCCGTGTATCGCTGAGATGCCGAATGTCAAGGCGATATATGAGAAGTATCATACCCAGGGATTTGAGGTGATTGGAATCAGTTTTGACCTTGACGAGACGGCGTTACACAAGTTTCTCAAGGAAAATCAACTGCCGTGGCGGCAAATTTTTGCCGGTGAAAGGCGGACGAGTTCTGTCGCTCAGAAGTATCATATTGAGGGGATCCCAACGCAGTTTCTGATCGATCGAGAAGGCACAGTTATTTCGGTTAACGCAAGAGGGAAAGCGCTGGGCGAACTTGTTGCAGTGGAAATGGAACGTAAAACGGATTGAGATGTCCCGCTCTGTTTAGGATAACACTAAAAATCTGTACTGACCCCTACCATGAACGACGTTTTATGAATCGGCTCAAATTGGGAGCCCCCTGCTGCTGTTTCAACGCGCCGGAACGTGTATTCACGGGTAACAATCGTTACAACCGGCGGAAAGACTTCGTAGCGGACCTCCACACTGAATGCCGATTTTTCATCTAAATCGAACAGATCCCCGAAGAAGTTCGTCGCGCCACCCTCGCCGATATCCCGTTTAGTGTAGAAGGCCCGCAGCGAAAAACGTGGAACCAACTCTGACTCTGTCACCGCCATATAGAGTTTAGGTTCGCTGTTCGTATAATCCTCGAAGGTCCCCATAAAATGAATTTGTGGCAGCGGATGCCAAATCAGCTGTGAAAAAAAACCGCGTCGCGGTTCTGTGTTTGCCTCTAATCCCAAGAACCGGGGCATGTCGGGTTCCGGAGATAACGATTTCGCGGATTCATACGTGTAATCGAACACAGAAGGGATATAACCCTCTCCAAACGTGCGATACTCTATTTTGAAAAGGGTTTGGGTAAAGGAGAATCCAACACCGACGGCGTTTCCCCAGGCGAGATTCGTTGTTACTTGATTTTCTGCTGTAAGCGCAATGTTTGTCTGTGTATCTTCTTCGGATAATGTATTCAGGAAAGCGATGTCGTCATAGATATCGAGCCGAAACGCGCTCGTCTCAAAGATTGGAAATCCGACATCAAACCCGACGGCACTCAACGGGTCTTCTCCGACTTCTTGCAAATTCGGGTTAATGTCTGTGAGATAGGTCGCACCGAGTTCAAACCGGGTGAGTAAGTTGTTATTTTCTTCCCGTTGAAACGGACGGTAAAATCCGCGTCCTCCGAAAATGGTGGGATTACCGATGTCATTCATCATCGTTTCGATGCCATAACGGTTTTCGGAATTTCTGAGGTTTAGACGCAACCCGCGCCGATCGTAATTAGAATAACCCGACATGATTGAACCGTGCCCAATGGTGAGGTAGTCCAACTCTCCAAATCGAGCATAGAAGGGGTCGTAAGGGCGACCATAGCGAACATAACGGACGAGTCTTAACCAGGTGCTTGGACTGTCCCACGCTTCACCGTCCTCAGCGAGGATTTGGGGATCATCTCCTTCCGCATACGGGTTGTAAAGCAGGATTAAGTCTAATCCGATGCCAATTTTTCCGAGCGGTATATCCGGCTGAAGTTGAAGTCGGACGTACGCATCGCCGTTAATGAAGGTAAGACCGCCGCCGTACAATCCGCTTGTGAGGAAGTCGGGGTGCTCCAATTGGGTTAGGGCTTGGTCTTCTCCGGCAAGGGTAGGGATAGATAGGATGAAAAGAAAAAGGATAGTTCCGATGGTCAGGATGGAGATGCCACTTCCACAATATGTGAAGATGTTATTTCTGTTCATGTAGCGAGAATCCTTCCATCTTTCATCTCGATAACACGATCGGCGTTCTCTTTGAGTCCTTCGTGGTGCGTCACAATGGCGATAGTGGTTTGGTGTTCTTGACGCAGTTCTTGAATAAGGTTCATCAGGTTGTCGCTCTGGCGACTGTCGAGGTTGGCAGTAGGTTCATCGGCGAAGATAATTTTCGGACGGTTGGCGAGGGCACGCGCAAAAGAGACGCGTTGTTTTTCGCCACCGGAGAGCTGGGCGGGACGATGATGAAGTCGATCGCTCAATCCGACCTGTGTCAGTAACGCTATCGCACGGTTTTCCGCTTCACCCGTCTTTGTTCGGGCGAGATCCATCGCGACCATTACGTTTTCCAGTGCAGTGAGATAGGGCAGTAGATGGAACAACTGAAAGACGAATCCGATCTTTTCACGGCGAATGACGCTTAAGTCTCGCACGTCAGAGTGAATCGGTTCGCCATCGATGTGAAGTTCCCCGGCATCCGGCGTTAAAATACAGCCGAGGAGACTGATGAGCGTGGTCTTTCCGCAACCGCTATCCCCCATCAGCATCAACAGTTCACCCGCTTCAATTCGGATGTCGACCGCGTCGACTGCCACAACAGTTGCGTCGCCTGTGCCGAAGTGTTTCGTTAAGCCTGTTCCTTCTATGATTGCTGCCATTTAAATCTCTCCTCGGAAGGCGATCATCGGATCGACTGCGATCGCTTTCCGGGCTGCCAGATACCCGCTACCGCAACACACGATGAAACTGATGCACGCAACGATGATGGATTCCACGAAGTGAATCGCGACGAAAATCGGTGCCGCTGCCGCGAATAGGTATGACAAAGTAAGTCCAAGCAGCACGCCAACAATCGAGATCAAGACAACCTGTTTGAGGAGCAAACCCATCACATAACCGTTTGAGCCGCCGATCGCCTTTAGTACCCCGATTTCTTGGGTCTTTTCGAGCATCGTCACGTAAGTAATCATCCCGACGAGGATACCTGCCGCTAACCATAACATCACCCGTAGGAATTGCACAGCCTTCATCGGTTCATCAACGTAGTATGCGATGATATCCGTAAGCGTCTGTTTTAAGGTGCGTACTTCAATGGTTTCTAAGGCATCTAAATCGGCGGCGATCTGTGCGGGGTGTTCACTCTTATCTGTTTTCGCGATCATCATGTTGACATGGGGTGTATTGCCGAGGAGAAGTTTCTGAGCAATGCGGACATCCATAAAGAGCAGCGGCGTATCTAAAACAAACATGAGGCTTTTCGCCTTGCCGACAACACGGACTTTTTCGTTGCTGAGCGTGATCTGCTCTCCGATTTCCAGTCCCATTTTCTCGTCAACGACTACCTCGTAGGGGATTGGGTCTTCAGGTCTATAGTCTTCAAAATTGCTCCGGGTGAACATTCTCCCTTCAATAGCACTTTTAGGACCCCCGAGTTGTCCCAACTTATAGCCGACGACGATTGCCTTGGTGGATTTGCCGCGGACAGTCGGACGCGCTTGCGCGAAAACCAACGGAGACGCAGAGTCTGGCACTAAGCCGGGGCCTGCGTTCAGAAATGCCATGTATTCCTCAACGACCATAGAAAACCCAATAAATGCACCGCCGGAACCTTCAGCGGAGATCCAGACATCCGCCCCAGTGGATTCGACGTATTGTCGCGCTTGAATGCGCATACCGTTCATAATGCCGCCTAACAGCAGTATCAATGAAATGAGGACAGTGATACCGAGGGTTGTGAGGATAACTCTCGCTTGGCGATACCGCATGTCCTTGAGGAATAATGTCTTCATTTTTCAGTTGCCGAAAATAACAGTTTGTCCTTAAGGGTTTTCCGCCAAAAAAGGAAGCCGCTCAGGCATGATTTGTCGCTTGCGACGGTGTAATTCGACGTGATCCTGATACGCACCTACATCCGCCTCGGTCCCAGTTTCACGTTCAAGGAAAAGCGGGAATTCGGACGCAGGCGGTTTAGCGTTATGATACGCATGGCTATAACTTCGCATGATAATACGTTGTTCACGGTTCAGCGTCTCCAACCATTCGGGCGAGGAATGGAAGCGATCCGCTGGAGTCAGCCAAGACGGGCAATAAGCAACAAAGATATTGTAGCGCACGACCTCGCTCTCATTCGGTTCAACCCGATGCCAGATGCTGGAATGCATCACCGTCATTGTGCCTTTACGGGGACAGACGACCTTTTCCCCCGGTATACTTTTGTGGGTATCGTAGCCGTCCATATATTGCAGACGATGGCTTCCGGGTAACACGACGAGGTTCCCCATCTTCTCTTTCGGCAGGTCGGTCAACCAATACCCTATTTTGATTTGCAACGGCAGTTTCGGTGAAAACACACCGTAAGGGAGTGCTCGCGCACCGTCCGGATGCCAGATGTTGTACTGTTTACCGCCCGGTGGACGCAGGAAAAATTGACTCTGATGAAGTTTGAGGAGCTCCCCGAACAGGTCATACGCGTAGCCGACGTGCCGCTCATGGTCGATGAGATTTGAAAACACTGGATCGCGTTCGACGATGTTCTCTATGCCGAGATACCCACCTGACGTATATTTGGGACTCGTAGCGGCGACGCGGTCTATGGCATCAATATAGGTTTGGACATCCGCATCGGAGATCGCGTCCTCAATAAAAATGATACCGTCTTCACTAAAGGTTTTCCACTGTTCTGCTGTGAATCCAGGGGGTGCAACACGATATTTCTGTTCGGTTTCCATTCGGCAACTCCTTTCATTATCGTTTTATAGCAAATCCCGTGCCAGTGCGATCGATACCACACGGATTAGGTTCTTTGTGCTATGTTCAGAGGTAACTGCACAAAATCGGGCAAATTTTATCTCGGATAGCACGAAATGGGTCAAATGCGATCAACCTTTGCGAGTTCTACCTAAATGCTTAAGGTCAATGCATGTTCAAATTAAGAATATCATAATTTACCAGAAGCGTCAACACTAATAACAAAATGCCCCAAACCCAAAGTAGAACCCTTGGATTTGGGGCAATAGAGAGTGCAGCGTTGGATTCACTTTGCGTTCAACCCAACCTATATCAATGTTTGCTACACCGCAACCTCTGCGTCGTAAGGATGGTTCTGGACTAACCATACCGAAACTGCCTGAACGAGAATCTGGTTTGCTCGTTCAACAATCGGGTTTAGCGATGGGATATGCGCAAACATATTTTGTGCTCGGTGTTTCAGGTTTGCAAGAGGGGGCAACTCAAGGATTTTCATCTCTTTCAGGAATGCTTCTACCTCCGATTGACTGATGCGCGCACGCTTACGGAGTTCTTCCAATTTTGGGGTATGTGCCCACGCTTTCAAAACCGAGTGCCCGATGTGTTCGATCGAAAAACTCGCAGCGAGTTGTTGCGCAGCAGTTTCGATGGTGGTTAGAGATAATCTACGTTTACCTTCAATGACATGTGCGGGGGGCAAACGGAGATCCCAAACGATTCTAAAGAGGGACAAGGTTTTCAGAATGTAGTACGTGACATCAATTTGCCACCAATGAAATCCTTGAGGTGTAGCACTCGGAAAGTGGTGATGATTGTTATGCCAGCCTTCCCCCAACGTGATGATAGCGAGGAATAAGTTATTGCGTGAATGGTCCCCCGTGACATACGGCTGTTTACCTATCACGTGTGCAAGGGAATTAATCGTAAATGTCCCATGAAAAAGGATCACCGTGCTCACAAAAAATCCTACGATGAGTCCTGACCAACCCGCAATCGCCCAAACGAGAACAGCTAATAGGAAGGGCGGCAGTCTGTCCCATTTATTGAGCCAAACGAGTTCTGGGTATTTCTGAAAATCCTTAATTATACTGTAATCTGCGGTCCCCCCGTGTTTAGAGAAAATCCACAGCACATGGGAATACCAGAACCCGTGTTGTACTGGGGAATGTATATCTTGTTCTGTATCGGAGTACTTATGGTGTTCGCGATGCTTCGCTGCCCACCAGAGCGCGCCGCGTTGCGCTGAACTCTGACCGAGAAATGCCAGAAAAAATTGGAATCCGCGGCTCGTTTTAAAAGAGCGGTGCGAAAAATAACGATGATATCCAGCCGTGATACCGAACATACGGATAACATACAATGCACCACATATAATCCAGTCGATGGGTTGAACGTCCACCCAGAAAATTGAAAGACAGGCGAGGTGAACCATTATGAAAGGCAGCGCTCGGGGGTGAATAATGTCCTCCACATGGGAAGGACGTGTAGGGCACGATTCAGTTGACAATTATATTCTCCTTGCTACGCATAGCGATTAGGTTGTGTCTAATCAAGGTGTTCCGAGGCATATCAAAAATTTTCAGGACGTGCCACGGTTGTAATGAAAAATTGAACGTGTACTTCTATTCGTGAAGTGCTCGAGCGAAAGTTTCAAGGTTTTGCGCTTCAACGGCGGCAGGAAGTAACGCCTCAAGTCGTTCCATACCGTTGATCTTCTCAATCGCGGGTGTTAAAGCATTCACGATATCTACCGGAAATTTCGTTTTGAGGACTATCAAGATGTGTCTGATGGTACTCTCTCGCCTTTCTTGTTCAATACCTTGTTGAAGTCCTTGTTGAAGTCCTTGTTGAAGCCCTTGCTCAAGTGCTTCTTGGGTGACGCGTTTGGTTGCCTTTTCAAGGTGTTCTTGGAAAAAAGTAGATTCTTGCACAATTTCCTCCTTTATCAGTTGATTCACGAGCTCTGTATCGTAAGCCAAAGCACTGAGAATACCGAGAGTTGCAACTAAGTCATCTCGCACGGCTGTCTCAACGGGAGCTGTCTCAGCGGCTTCCACACACTTTTCTAACCACTGCTCTGCCCTTATATCCGCGGGCGGTTTCATCAGCGGCGTGAAAGGAATCAACGCGGGTGTCTGCGTCTCCAATACAGACTGCCCATCTATCTCTGCCAGCCTTATCACTTTATATTCGATCAGATAACGAAACTCTGCTGTCTCGTAAGCATAGTATCCAGGATCATTTTGTCCTGCAGAGGTACCGAGATACAAAACCATACAATAAACCGGCATCTGAAATTCACCAATCAGAAAACCACAATAAGCAGCCAATCGTGCCCACATCGGTTTCGGACTGTTGCCGGATTGCACTTCCAGATGCACTATTATTTCTTCGGCATCAATACGGATCCTTGTTGTGCTATCCCCGCGATGTGTTTTGAAAGTTGGTTGATCAGTATTCAGATGTTCTAAGATCTCTATGTTTTGTCTACCAAGGAAGTATTCAATGAGTGCTTTGGGATGTTCCAGCAACAAGTATTTCGTGCTAATATCATATTGTGCCATATAAGTATTATACCTAATTTTCTGTCGAGATGTCCACTTAATCTTTACCGCAGTATCACCATTTTGCGCATAGGTGAAATTCCATCTGTTTGCAGTTGATAAAAGTAAACGCCACTCGCGACACTTTCCCCTAAACCGTTCCGTCCATCCCAATACGCCGCGCGACTTCTACCCGTGTAAAAGCCCGCGGATTGATGCCCAAGTAGTAACGTGCGAACTACGATACCTTTCATATCGTAAATGGTGATATGCACGTCGCTACTATTTGCGAGTTGGTAGGGTATCCACGTCTCTGGGTTGAACGGATTGGGGTAGTTTGGCAGTAGTTGCGTGTCGTCAGGGAGTAGGGAAATCGTGGGTGCTGCCGCCGCTCCTTCGTCCACTTCAAATCGAACGATTTCCGTAAAGTCTGCGCGAAGCGTGTTCCATGCTTTGTCATGCACATTCATCTCGGCGAGACCCCACGTGCCAGGTGCACTGCCGACAGGCAAAATAATCGTCTGGTGATAGGTCTTATAGACCGTTGGATCCCCTGAGAAATAGAGGTCCCCAGAACCCACATGATGATTAGAAAAATGCGTCCCACCCTGAGGATCGCGTAGCAGCATATCTGTGCCTGCATATCCACTAATGTTATCCTTAACCCTAAAAGTGATGTCAACTCGTGTCTCGCCATTCGGTGCTTTTGGTTGTGTCGGTTCTGCCTTGATGGTAATCCGATTTAGATCCAAAACAGGTGGTGTACTATCCGGGTTTGATGTCACGATGTTGATTGTGGCGGGGGACTCATCAATGATTTCTTGCTCATCTGTTAACGCGTGCCCCGGGTCGGTGAAATATACACGCCCAGCATTCAAGGCAACGTCTTTCATGATAATATAATTAAGCGAGTACGTTCCGCCCTGAAGGTAGTCCGGGAAAATGAGACCAACACTTGCTTCACCGGTTTCTGGGTTGTATCCTCCCCAATCTTCGCGACGAGAATAGGTCTCTCTGTTCAGATCATTCAGTTGTGCATAAACACCCTGTATACCGTTTTTTTCGGTGAGTTGCCAACGGGCGGTAACGATTTGATAAGGTCTTCCGTTTTTGGTTGTGGCATCTGATAAAGAGAGTCGCATTGAGTTTTTGACATAAACCGGAGGTTCACAATCCGCAAGTGGGTTATCAATATAAAGTTTCCATCCCCAATCGTTTTGCGATGTAAGTCGCTCGTTCCCTTGTGCATCCCCGATTCGGATTGCGTCAGGTCTCCAGTAACCATCTGCTGCATATTTTGATAACCTCGCCTGTCCACGCAGAATATGCCCAGAAGGAACACTCATTCCATTGGCATCAACAGGCGACATCCACGCGAGGTCAAAGAAGGTGCCTTTTTCACTAAAAACTCTGATATGTGCGTATTGTGCAGTATCTAAGTCACTCTCTCCATGAATCTCAATCTCTACTGTTATGAGTTTATCTTCCTCGGTTTCACCTTCTACCCGTATGTCCACGCGTATAATCCTGCCTGGGTATACATAATCTGGATAAAGATTGTAAACCTCAAACGTCAAATCTTCGCGTATCTTTGAAATATAACGGGTGCCGTGCATAATCCTATTTTGGATGAATTCATATTTCGCAGGCGACCGTGAACGGAGCTTATCAGGATTTACAATGTAATAGCTAATGCTTTCTGCCATGTCTTCGTTTGGGTTTACACCGTGAGCATAAGCAGAGACGAACTCGACTTGCTTTGTCGTAGACCAGCCGTCTTTATCCTCTGGATTTTTGAACCAGCCACCGAGTTTTATCCAGTCCTGCTTGAGCTGCTCATCAAAGAGATGATGCCATAAAAAGTGTGCCTTCTCATGGAGAATCAAACGATGGATAGAATCGAGACCTTGTTCCTTAAAAGCAGACTCCATAAACTCAATATAACCTACAGTGGGCCAGGCGATCGCCGCGGCAGTTGGGTGGAGAGGATGCGGGGTCCCATCTAACCGCCGAACAAAATAGTTGAGCCCCGGAGTCTTGATCATACCTGTCGGGAATTCCTCAAGCATGGAGATTAATGCTATCAGTTCTGCATTTTTGAATTCAGAAAAACGTCCTGCATGTTCACCCGTTGTATGCCGCGTGAGTTCAGTATAGTCTGGGATATTTATACTGACAGCATAGCGTTCTTGCAATATCCGCTCAAGTCCGTATCTATCCGCACCGTTATCGGTAACAAAGCGAACCACAGCATGGTGGAGGCGTTTGGAGAAATATCTGCCCCGCACACCTTCAATTTCTGCTAACAGCGGTGTCGCATGCACAAACACCTCTTCAGCGATAGTAACAATTTTCTGTCCATCTCGGTATTCCCCCGAAATGTCATCTTGGATGTGACGGTTGCTTAACCGCCACACAGAGACTTCCACTCTGGGGTTTTTTACATAAAGAATGTTTGTTTCTTGGGGTATGGATTCAAAAGTTTGTAGTAACCTATACGCATGCCCTGGACTCCACTCGGGACCCAGATACACGGAATACTTCCACATCAATGCTAAAGATGCACTGTGCGATGCCACTTCTATCGGTTCATCTAACAGCGTCACTTGCACAGGTTCAACGATGGTCGCACTTTCACTGCCTTCTGGGGTTTCATCTATTTCCCAGTGGTAGGTAAAGGCTGTGCTTAAAGAAACGATGCTACCAAAAAGGGTAGCAAAAATGAACACACCAATAACCATAAATGTTGTTCGTTCAAGTGTATGCTTCATAATTACCGTCCTTTAAAGCCACTAAATTAGCCACTGTTTTCTAACTCGTCCAACCACTTTTGTATGATAGAGTCCTCTACTCCTTGTGCTTCCAAATCTTCGGCAACCATAGCGCGTGCCACCGCGGGACCACCAACAGTCAATGGGGATTCTGGTTTCTCTGACCATTCGTGGTATATATTTTGGGCACGAGTTTTGAGAATTTCTTCCGATCTCTTTCTGCGTTGACGTTTACGTTCCCTTACTCTATGTTTTGGGGCGTATGGGTTATCTATTTTTTTACGCAACAAGTAGATTTGGGATGCACAATTTTTCGTGCGGTTGATTGTTTGCTTGATTAATTTGTCGTGTGAATCACAACGGGGTTTTGATATGTAAAAATTCCTTGTCAAAATTTTATCTTTTTGCTACAATGTTGTATATAAATAAAATGGGACGCGCGAACGTCCCATTTTGAGTTAAGGCGGGTAGAGAAATGGTTAACTCCTCTGGTTGCCATCCAGATGTTTGCGGGTTCGATTCCCGTCTCGTCTTTATATGGCGGAGTAGAGAAACGGTTAACTCTTCTGATTGCTACTCAGATGTTTGCGGGTTCGATTCCCGTCTTCGCCTTAACTCGTAGATATTTTACAAGTTAATCAACTTTTTGTCAAGGAAATCGTGCGGAATTTTAGCGATTACCGCACAGTATCCGAGCAATTTTGGGGAAATCAGCGTGTTATATACGTTTTATCCCATGTCGCATCGTATATAACACCTTGAGAGTCAACGAACAGATATACGATTCTATAGAGATCTTGGTTTTTCCCCGCAATCATTCCAGCGAAAACTGACTGTGTAGTTATATCTTCGCGCCAAGCGTAAACATGGCGCGATTTCCCAGCTCCTAAATTAATTGTCTGAAATGGGTTAAGATTCGGATTGACTCTGACAAATTCTTCCAGCGTCTTGCCCTTCCATGAATTTACAAAGTAATTAGCTTGAATATCAAGCGTTTGCATAGATGCACACCCACACCAGAATGCGATTATGAACAGGAAAATAAATGTTGCAAGATACAAGTCTTTCCTCATAAATCCCCTACAAAATAAGTGCGTTTGCTTGAATTCTTATTCTGGCTGATTGCGAAAGACGCAAGGATCCCACCAGTTGGCATCCAAACGGACGGTGTAATAAACATCTGTTTGGTCTATAATAGTAACCCAATCTCTGACAAGCCACCAGTGGTCATCCATATCTAATTGATTTGTCGCCCAAGTACCTGGCAAAGAATTCTTGAATATTTCTCGTTCTTCTCTGATTCTGAAATGAACAAATACGTGTTCAGGTGCGTCTCCCACAGAATTGCTTCCGCAGTATTCTTCAGCCCATTCTTTGGTGTCATTGAACAAGTTGGTCACTACTTCAGACTGATATGCTTCTTGTGCGGTATCAACCATCACAAAATCTGTACCATACTCTTCTCGATTTTGTTGGAGTTCTGCTGAAGTATCATGATAGACTCTATCTGTGTCTAATATATCAGCACCTTCGGGGATAGTAGGTTCTGGCGGTAAATCTATATCAGTGAAAATATCAGTGCCAGGTGTTTCATCGGTTGTTGGTTGTTCAGTTACAGGTTTTTCGGACATTACGGGCTTTAGCATTTGTTGCCCACGATCACATCCGAAAATCAACAAAAATACAATCAAAAACGATGCTTGAAACGGTTTCATGGAATCTTCCTTATAAGCGGTGAAGGGCAAAAGCCCTTCACCCTACAGTGTAAATTTTAGAATAGCAGCATAGTTGGCGTAAATATCCCAAACAGGATTAGATAAGCTAACCCCTAAAGGACATTCAAAAAAAGAATCTTGCTCTGTGTAGCATGTGCTACAATCTTTTTTAAAGAGATAAAAAAGACCATTTACTGAACTAAAATCTACGTTATTATGCTGTTTTTTAAAGAGGATGCATAGTTTTCCCCGCATAGTTACCCGATCTCACTCGGTCAGGCAGAGACCGCGCCAAGCGGCGCGGGTGAGATTCTCTGCCAACTATGCAAAAACAATTATACTTCAAAGCAAAATGAATGTCAAATGAAAACCTTAATTTTAATTTCGCAAACAATAAAATTGTCCAGACTTTAGGAAAGGTCAATCTTTTCGCGCTTCTTGCATTAAAAATGGGTAATTTTGATTGTGAAGGATGATTGGGGTCTGTAGGCACGTGGGTTGGAGATTAACGATAGGGCGAGACGTGGGTGCCTCACCCTATCATAGGAGTTGATCGGTTCTATTGCTTTTCGCGGAGACGCGCTTCTAACGCTGCCAATTCATCGGACAACGCTTCCGGAAGTGTTTCCTCGAAACGTGCGTAATGTTCTCGAATGGATGCAATTTCGTTGAGCCATTCTTCGACATCGACATCCAAGAGTTCTGCCATCTGCTCGTCTGTTACGTCTAATCCGCTAATATCAATCGCACCCGATTCAGGTAAATAACCGATCGGTGTTTCAACTGCCTCCCCTTGACCAGAGACACGTTCCACGATCCATTTCAGCACACGACTGTTTTCGCCGAAGCCGGGCCAGAGCCATCCGCCGTCAGCGTCTTTACGGAACCAATTGACATAGAAAATCTTCGGCAGTTTGCTGGCATCGGTGTTTTTCCCCATCTCCAACCAGTGTGCGAAGTAATCGCCCATGTTATAGCCACAGAACGGGAGCATCGCCATCGGATCGCGTCGGAGTTCACCGACTGTGCCTGCGGCGGCGGCTGTGCGTTCGGAGGAAGCGATAGAGCCGATAAAGGTGCCGTGTTGCCAATCAAACGCTTCAAATACGAGGGGGACAGTCGTGGCACGGCGCCCACCGAAAAGGATTGCCGAGATCGGAACGCCGTTCGGATTTTCCCAGTTCGGGTCGATGATCGGGCATTGCGCCGCCGGGGTGGTATAGCGTGAATTTGGGTGTGCCGCTGTTTTTTCATCACCGGGATGCCACGTTTCACCAAGCCAACTGGTGAGGGTTTCGGGGAGCTCTTCGCTCATCTCTTCCCACCAGACATCACCATCTTCTGTGAGGGCGGCATTCGTGAAGATCGAGTTTGAGGCGAGCGTATGCATCGCATTCGGGTTGGTGTCCATTGATGTTCCGGGTGCCACCCCGAAGAAGCCCGCTTCAGGGTTAATCGCGTAGAGCCTTCCGTCTTCACCGAATTTCATCCATGCGATGTCGTCACCGATGGTCTCTGCTTTCCAACCAGGGATGGTTGGCGTCAGCATCGCGAGGTTCGTCTTACCACAGGCACTTGGGAACGCTGCAGCGATATAAGTTTTCTCGCCTTCCGGACTCGTGAGTCCCAAAATGAGCATGTGTTCTGCCATCCATCCATCGTTTTTCGCCATAATAGAGGCGATACGGAGGGCATAGCATTTTTTGCCGAGCAGGGCGTTTCCACCGTAGCCGCTACCGTAGGACCAAATGGAACGTTCCTCCGGAAAATGGACGATGTATTTGTTATCCGAATCGCAGGGCCAGACGACATCGGCTTGTCCGGGTTCCAACGGCATGCCGACGGAGTGTAGACACGGCACAAAGTCACCGTCTTCGCCTAAGACATCTAACACGGCACTGCCCATGCGGGTCATAATCCGCATGTTCACAACAACGTAGGGCGAATCGCTAATTTCTACGCCGATGTGTGAAATGGGGGAACCGAGCGGTCCCATACTGAACGGCACAACATACATCGTCCTGCCTTTCATGCAACCCTTGAAAAGCCCTTTGAGGGTTTCTTTCATCTCATCGGGATTGTGCCAGTTGTTTGTCGGTCCTGCTTCGAGTGGCGTTTTCGCGCAGATAAACGTTCGGTCTTCAACGCGCGCGACATCGGCAGGATCAGAACGCGCCAGGTAACTCCCTGGACGTTTTTCAGGGTCTAAGCGAATAAAGGTCCCTTTTTGAACTAATTCTTCGCAGAGTCGATCGTTTTCTTCTTGAGAACCATCACACCAGTAGATAGAATCGGGTTCGCAAAGCGCAGCGGCTTCTTCGACCCAACTCTGTAATTTCTTGTTTTTGGTCATCTAAACCTCCAATAATTGAATATTCTGGTTATTACTACCATATATAATTTTATAACATATTTCGGCACTTGGCAAATTAAAAGGTAGACGCTAAAACGCCGCGCCGAGATTAACGTGGATTTTTCCTCGCAAGAGGGAGTCTCCCGCGGCGAGTCCGTAATTGATGCGCAGGATACCACCTCTGGATTCAAGCCGTGCCCCGAATCCATAACCGACACGAAGTGTATCAAAGACCGAGGGGGTTTCAATCAAGGTTACAGCCCCTAAATCCGTGAACACAAAAATTTGGGAATCCGGTCCGACGAGGAATCGGTATTCGAGATTAGCATACACACGGCGCGGTCCGGAGAACCAGTCTTCGTCGTATCCCCGTAAAGTGGTCGCACCCCCGAGATAGAAAAGTTCGGTTGGCGGAATATTGACACCCCATGCAGCGGCACCGTGGAGTTCAACAGCAACAGTCTGTTTGCGCCATGTTGGGAAATATTGTTGTAGAGAAAGCCATGCTTTTCGGAGACGAAAATCGCTCCGTGACACTTCAAAGGCGATGCTATCGCGCCGTCCGCGTGTCGGGTTGAGAAAATAGTCACGGGTATCTCGTGTTAAACGGAGTGTGACACTGTATTTCGTGCCGATGTAGGGCGTGGGTTCGGTGGGCGAAATGGCACCCGGATCAGAAAATATAGGCGTTTGGAAATCAAGCGTGGGGGGTATCGCTGAGGGGAGACCTACATTTGGCACATTAATCCGTTTATATCCCAACGTCATAATTCCTTCAAAGACGCGTCCGAAATTCGTTGTCGCGCTTATACTCCCCGACTGTTCTTCGGAAACGGTTTCTGAGGCATTATCAGCAAAACCTTGGAGCTGCCCGCTATTGGGATTACGTTGTTCGAGTTGCCCGTATTCTATTCCGATGGTTAGGGGTTTGCCAAATATCCACGGTTCCGCGTAGCCGACCCGTAAAATCTTCAGCAGCCCGGATTTCCAATACAAGTTAACCTGTCTGCCCGTTCCTAAGAGGTTGGTTTCGCGGGCTTCAAGCACACCCGTGAGTTGTGGGGCAGCGTCAGTGTCTGCCTCCGGTGGCGCATATCCGACAACCCCGCTCAATTGTCCTGTGCGTGCTTCGGTCACTCGGGCGTGGAAATTGATACTATCTTCTGTGACACCCGCTTCCAACACGTTCGGATCAACTTGATAGAAATATCCCAAATTTCGTAAGCGACGATAACTTGTGTCGATATCATGCTGTTTGAAGTTGTCATTCGGTTTCACGTGAATTTCTCGAAGGACCACCTTCGTTTTGGTTTTCTTGAGTCCGCTTACCTTGACTTCACCGATCCGAATCCGTGCCCCTTCTCGGATATTCAACTCGAAATTGATGGTGCCTGTTTCTGGCAAAAGCTGGATGTTCTTAGGCGCGATCTCAATTTTCGGGTATCCATGTTCACTGTACAACGCTTGGATGCGTTCGATTCCCTGTTCCAATGCCACCTGTGTAAAGGATCTTCCCTCTTTTATCCCGAATTGATCTCGAATTTCCGATTCCGAAAAGCGTTGATTTCCCGAAAATGTTAGCGTCCCAGTGCGGAGCGGTTTGCCTTCAACGATTTCTACGCTGATAGATACAGACGTTTCGCCGTTGCCGTGTTCATCTTCAGAAATCTTTGTGAGGGTGGGAGATGTTTCTGCGAATATATAGCCTGCGTCCCGATACCCTGTGGCGATGCGTTCAAACCCCGCTATAATTTCTTCACGAGAATAGGATTTTTCTTCCTGCCATCCAAACAGTGTTATCAGTTTTTTCTCATTTAAATGGGTATTCCCATTAAAACGGAGGTGGCGAATACGGTAGTATGCTTGTGCCGTTCCTTCTGTATCCTCGTTTGGTGATATGATTGATTCTTCCGCGGGAGTGCGCTGTTCAAGATCCTCTGCGCCATACAACAGTGTTTGCGGATGACTTGCCAGACAAAAGAGAACGCCACTGAAAAACAGTATGAATTGTGGAAGTTGGGATCTATACATCTATTCTCTCCATTGGATCAGTGCCTATGCATCGACAGTAATTTTACCATGCACACGACGCTATAGGCAAACCAATGCTTCAATAGAGACGGTTCCCTGATTGCGACCTTGTGAGAAATCAAGCGTTAGTTAATGCAATACCTTGGTGAAGAAAAAAACTTGATAAAAATTTGAAATTGTGGTATCATAATTAGTAGGAGTCATTAAATTTATAAATTATTCAAAAAATTTTGGCAATATGGGCATGGAAGTTGCGCCCGCAAGGAGATAGATATATTATGCCAAATGCCTTATTTGTTTATCCAAAATTCCCGCCATCCTACTGGGGCTTTAAGTACGCCTTAGAATTTCTTGGTAAAAAATCATCGATGCCCCCGCTTGGATTGTTGACGATTGCCGGAATGTTCCCCAAGAATTATAACCTAAAAGTCGTTGATATGAACATCGAACCGCTGACGGATGCGCATCTCGAATGGGCGGATGTCGCACTGACATCGACGATGATCGTTCAAAAAGACTCGCTTTATGAAGTTGCCGAACGCTGTAATCGCGCCTCAGTCCCTATCATCGCTGGGGGACCACACCCGACCTCCTACTATGATAATATCAAAGAGGAAACCGATGCTGAGATTGACCATTTTCTCTTTGGTGAAGTTGAGGAGGTATTTGAAGACTTCTTAACCGATTTTGAGAGTGGGAGTGCGCAAGAGATTTATCGCGAGAAGCGGAAACCGGATATCACGAAGACGCCACCCCCCCGCTACGACCTTATTGATATCAATTCTTACGGATCCATGGCACTCCAGTTTTCGCGGGGATGTCCTTTTAATTGCGAGTTTTGCGATATTACGAAGTTGTTTGGACGCGTGCCACGCACGAAAAGCAATGAACAGATGCTCGCTGAGTTTGAGATGCTCTATAAACTCGGGTGGGACGGTGCGATGTTCGTTGTGGATGACAATTTTATCGGTAACAAGCGCGATGCAATGCGTTTATTGCCGGCTGTGCAACAATGGCAGGAGGAACGCCAATTCCCGTTTTCGCTCTATACCGAAGCCAGTGTAAACCTCGTGGAAATCCCTGAGATGCTCGACGCAATGAGCGGGGCAGGTTTTAACATGGTATTTCTCGGTATTGAAAGCCCCAATGATGAAGCACTCCTTGGTACCTCTAAAGGACAGAACACGAGCAAGGAGGAGGAAGCCGGGAGTTACCTCTTGCGTGCGATTCGGAAGATACAGAGCAAGGGGATGGAGGTCACAGGCGGATTTATTATCGGACTTGATGGGGACACCGAGTTTGATTCTCACATCGATTTTATTCAGGAAGCCGGTATACCGATGGCGATGGCAGGACTGCTGACGGCTTTGAAGGAGACGGATCTTTGGCACCGATTGAAACTCGAAGATCGGTTGATTGGGGAGTCCAGCGGCAACCAGACCGACATGACCCTTAATTTTGTGCCAGAAATGCCGCGCGAGGAACTTATGTCGGAATATCGGAGGGTCGTCTCGACGCTCTATGATCCGACCCTAAAGAACTATTTTGCGCGGTGTTTGACACTGCTTGAGCACATGCCTCGGACATCACATAACGTGAGATCGATTCGAATGGAAGAATTGCGTGCCTTTATGAGATCCCTCCAGCAACAACTTTTCTCCAGACAAGGGTGGGAGTACACACGCTATTTGTTCAAGACCCTCAAAAACCATCGTAAAATGTTCCCGGAAGCCGTGCGATTGGCAGTCATGGGTTACCACTTGGAGAAAACAACGCGTCATACGATCGCTGTTGAAGATTTCAGAAAGTTCTTGGATCACGAAATGGATACGTTTAAGGAGGAGATCTCACAGTTTTCACACGCACCAGACAACCGGATGGGTGAGATTCAGAACTATTCGCGGCACCTCTTTGATCGTGTTAAAAAGGAGTACGATTCGATTCACGAGGATTTCCGATACGCAGCGCACGGTGCACTTGCCGGGTTTCAGAAGTCGGTGTTTAAGGAGTACTTGGACGCGGAGTTCAATGCTTTTAAAGCAGCTGTCGGCACTTTCGCTAAGGCACAGACTGAAAGACTCGGTGAGCTCCAGACGTATGTCCACAATCTCTTTACCCGTGTTCGTGCGCAACATGAGCAACTCCATGACGATTTCAAGCAGAACGTCCAAGAATCTTTTGACGCTTTCCGAGACTCTGTCCAACGGCATTTAGAGCAACTCTTCGGTTCTGTTCCGGTCCAGATTGAAGGACTCAGTTAGTTAGACCATGGCGTCTATTGAGATAGAAAATCTCGGTTTTACCTATCCGAGTCGTGAGACCCCGACGCTGCGCGGTATTACGACGCACCTTCCTTCGGGAGCGTTTGTGCTACTGACGGGCCCAACCGGATGCGGCAAATCTACTTTACTGCGGGCACTGAACGGTTTGATTCCGCATGCTTCAGCGGGAACACTTACCGGAACGGTGCGTCTTAACGGTCAAGACCTCGCTACGCAGCCGTTGGCGACAACGTGTCAACAGGCCGCGCTTCTCTTCCAAAACCCCAACGATCAACTCTTTTGCACGCGAGTCGAAGACGAAATCGCCTTTGGACTCGAAAATCTCGGTTTTCCGCCCGAAAAAATTAAGGAACGGATTGCTATTGCCTTGAAACAGGTAGGACTTCCCGACTTTGCATCGCGGGAGATCGCATCGCTTTCTGGCGGTCAAAAACAGCGCGTTGCGCTTGCGGCTGTCTGTGCCATGCAACCGCACGTCCTGCTGTTAGATGAACCAACAAGCCATCTTGATCCGCATGGGACACGCGATATCCTCGCTATCGTCACAAAGTTGAATAAAGAGTTAGGCATAACAGTCGTTTTGGCAACCCACCGAACCCAGGAAGTTGCTCCGTTGTGTGATCGTGTATGGTTGATGGACGCAGGGCAACTCTATCTGGACCTGCCCGAAGCGGAGGCATTTCAAGATCTCGCGCCATATCAGCGTTTGGGTGTGCAGGTTCCGAAAACCGAGGAAGCCTCGCGCCGAGTCCCCTCAACTGTATCCCGACAGGGTGCTTATGAAACAACATCTCAAAATCCTCTCCTCAGCATCCGAGAACTCCAATTCAGTTATCCGAACACCGATACGGAGGCGGTGCGTTCAATTTCCTGCGCGGTGCCGCGTGGGGAAGTACTCGCTATCATGGGCGCAAACGGTTCTGGGAAGACGACCTTGATCCATCTCATCGCGGGGTTGTTACGTCCGGCGGCAGGAGAGATGGTCCTTGCTGGAAAGGTGTCCGATCGTCCGAAACTTCATCAGTTGGCGGGTAAAGTCGGTATCGTTTTTCAGGATCCAGACCTATTGCTACAAGCGGAGACGGTTCGAGATGAAGTCGCCTTCGGACCCAAAAACCTCAAATTCCCCGCACAGATCCTCGAAAATAGGATTGATGGAACGCTCGCTCGGTTTGATTTACAAAATCTGGACTCGGAGGCACCCTATTCGCTCTCTCGAGGACAACGCCAACGGGTTGCTGTCGCAGCAACCTTTTCGCTACACCCTGATCTTTTCCTCCTTGATGAACCCACCACGGGTCAAGATGCGCAACATCTCCACCAGTTGATGGACGAACTCTGCGACGAAATCCGCCGCGAAAATAAAACCCTCATTTTTGCAACACACGACACAGAACTCACCTTGAGATACGCCGATCGTGTCCTCTTATTGCGGGAGGGGACAGTAATTTTTGACGGCGCGCCAGATGCTGCTTTTGCAAATCCTGAACTTCTACAGCAGGCATCGCTATCATAATTTCTCTCTACCGGGAGTCTTGACAAGCCCTTATCAAGTATGTTATACTCTGGTTAAAAGGAGGTTTCACATGGTTACCCGGGAAGACATTCAAGCGACATGTGATGACATTGTTCGGGGATTCGCACCGCTCCAAGTAATCCTTTTTGGCTCCTATGCCTACGGCACGCCGACAGAGGACTCGGATGTAGATCTGCTTGTTGTGATGGACATTCCGAAGTCAGAGTTTACTCGTAAGGCACTTGAAATTCATCAACAGATTCCGCGTCGTTTCAGTATGGACCTCTGGGTACGCTCGCCAGAAGAAATTGCGTATCGCGTCTCATATAACGACTGGTTTCTCCGCGATATCACCGAAAAGGGAGAAGTGCTTCATGAATCCGATGCAGCCTGCAACGTCAAAAACCTACGATTCACTTATGATGGAATACACCTCGCTGAAAAGGGGAAGGACTGCATGAATCCATTGACCCTGGAATGGATAGAAAAGGCTGAAGAAGACTACAGTGTAGCACAGTTGATACATCAATCATCAAATCAGCTCCATAATTCTATCTGTTTCCATGTCCAGCAGTGTATCGAAAAATATCTCAAGGCGTGGCTGCAGGAAGTGAACATCCGCGCGCCAAGGACCCATAACCTTGTAGAATTACTGGATGTGATTGTCCAGACGCTTCCGGATTGGTCTCATTGGCAGCCTGACCTTAAGAGAATAGCAGGATATGCAGTGGATCCTCGGTATCCGGGAGATTCAAGAACCGCCGATGATACCCAGCACGCCATGCATATCTGTGATGAGGTCCGCCAAGCCGTTCGCACGCGGCTAAAGCTCCCAAAGAATCCGGTTGAGGCATTGTAAAAAGTAAAATGCTTAAAATCCTTCATATTTCCATAATGGCTTTGTTCATACTCTTGTGCGTCGGTGTCCTCCACGCAGCACCATTAAAGACCCTCTCTTTGGACTTTACGCGCGAATTAACCGAAAACGACAAAACCGAGCGCATTGCAGGCACACTCCATTACGACCCAAAAGCTACGCGGGTTGTGGTTGAGGTCACCGAACCGCTCAAGCAGATAATGGTCGTGCAGGACAAGGCGTTAGAAATTTATTATCCCATAGAGAAGCAGGCGTTTCGTTTTATCTCTGAAGGGCGGATTCCACTTCCGTTTGTTCAGTCCATTATCCAGTCCACACAAGCCGAGCATGGATTGACAGCGATCGGGTATTCTTTGGAAAAGCACGATATCGTAAACGGAGTGCTCTATAGCTACTGGCGTCCGCCTAAGAAAGCGAAAGATACGCTCGGTACTGTTATCCTCGGCATGCAAGACGACAGGCTTATCTCTGCCGAAGTCAAGAACCCGAAAGGGTATATCATCGCCAGATCGCACTATCAGAACCACGGCAAAGTCGGCATGAACTATGTTCCGATGAGGGTTACTTCCAGCACCTACGGTGAGAAATCTGAAGTACTCCAACGCGAACAGGTTGTCTATAGCAACCCACAGGTAAACGTAGAGCCACGCAATTCGATACTCGATTTCACAATTCCTGAATCGATGGAGGTCAAAGAAATCAAATGGTAAACCGTCTCGTCCTTTTCAGTGTGTCCTGTGTGTTCTTTGTTTTTTCGGGTTTACCTACGTTTGCGGGTGAAGCCGCGGACCTAACATTCATTCGTAAAGTCAACCCAATTACAATGCCGAGAGCACAGGAAACTGTCCGTTTTAACCCACAGGCACCTTCCGAACTAAAACTCGTTGCGATGGGATTGATTCGACTCTATCAGAAGTTTATCTCCAGCCAAGACGGTCCGTCATGCAACTTTCAACCGACGTGTTCCCACTTCGGCATGGCGTGTATACACGAATATGGTCTCGGACGAGGGATACTGCTGACCGCGGATAGACTTCTTCGGTGCAACGGGTCTCAGGCACAGCATTACCATAAAGATGAGATAACAGGAAAATACATTGACCCCGTTTCAAACTATGCAACCTTTAAATGATTCTGTCCCCTATAGCATTTGGTAGGTGCGGTTTCTAACCGCACCGGATCTAAGAAATATATGAACACCACCCAATTCCCCAAATTCCTGTTCGTAATTTTCTTCACGCTTACGCGCCTATCCTTCGTAGCCGCCGAAGAATCTATTGAATACTATACCCCCGAAAACGTCCATAAATTCGCTGATTTTCTGTATGAGCAAGGCGATTACCTCCGCGCAGCCGGTGAATACGAACGTTATCTCTTTTATCAGCCACAAGAAAGCGAGCAGATTCGCTATAGAATTGCCCTGTGTTATCGTTTTGCGGGTCAAACCGAACAAGCGCTCCAGAATTTTCAGATGCTTTTACGGATGCACCCTGATGGTCGGTTTATGAGCCGTGTTTACTATCAGATGGGTGCGACCTATTTTCTGACAGATCAGTTTGAACAGACTGCGCTGTTTCTACATGAAACGCTGCCGTATATAACGGATACACGACAACACGCCGAAGCCGAGCAGTTAATCGGGCTGTCTTATCTGATGCAGAAACAGTGGTCCGAGGCGGGTGAAGTTTTCAAGACGTTGCGAGGATCGAAAGTGACTTCGGTCAGCCAAAAAGCGATAATGTATCACGATTATGCAGAGAGGGGCACTCGTCTGCCGACGCGTAGTCCGCTTTTGGCTGGGATTCTCTCCACGATCGTTCCTGGGGCTGGACGGCTCTATACAGAAAGACTCAGCGATGCGTTCGCCTCTTTGTTTATGGTTAGTTTAACGGGTTGGCAGGCTTACGACGGTTTCCAGAGAGAGGGACTTTCGTCGGTGAAGGGGTGGACGCTCGGCACGATCAGCAGTATCTTCTATGTCGGCAACATCTACGGCTCAGTCATTGCAGCCCGCGTATACAATCGTCGCGTAGCAGACGAGTTTTTGTCGACGTTATCTATTGAATTGCCGTATTAATTGAGGGATTTGCGACATTGCGTTCAACGTCTTGCGACAAGTTCAGGGTGTGCGACTTGCATACGGATTGGTGGTAATCCTACCGAGATGGCTTCAACGTCATCCGTAACCATTCTGCCGATATCGAAAAGGGCGTGATCAATGGCACCCGCCATGTGGCACGTCAGGATTGTATTTTCAGTCTCTCGGACCGGATGATCCGGTGGCGTTGGTTCTTCAGGATAGACATCAATCGTCGCTCGAAATCTGCCAGCGTTTGTTAACGCAAGGAGTGCATCGAAATCAACAAGATGCGAACGACTCGCGAGAACAAGCACTGCCCCCGGCTTAATGTGTTCCAGTTTCTCGTAAGTAAGTAGTTCTCTATTTTCCTGTGTTGGAATCGCTAAGACGAAGGTGACATCACACGTTTGCAGCAGTTCCTCCAGTCCCATCGGCTGTATCCCCTGCTGTTGTAGATGTGTATCGGGAAGCCACGGATCGTAAGCGTGTAGTTTACAATGAAAGGGTGCCAACAACTGTCGCAGTTCCCGCGCGAGATTTCCATAGCCGATGATACCGACCGTTGCGTTGTAGAGCGTGCAAATATCGGCTTGTCCACGCCATCCCCATTCCTCTTCACCACGCCGCATCCGCCGATCCGCATCAACAATATTCCGTAACGCTGCCAGTGCGTGTCCCAACGCCATCTCAGCCACCATCTTAGCGAAGGCAGGCGCGCAACTCAGCACACGAATACTCCGTCTGAAGCAGGTTTGGTAATCAATCTGTCCTTTTCGGGGATGGGCACCGCCTACCTCCATAATAGCCTTCAGATGCGGTGCGGCATTCTCGTCAACGTCGCCGACCCCATAACTGGGGATACCGATGAGTATGGATGCCTCTTTTTTCACTTCAGTCCACGCCTCTTCGGGCATCTGTTCGTCTTTACCCCAGATAACTTCAACGGTATTCCCGAGGCGTTGCAAGTCTGCTGATGTGAAAATTGTGTCGAGTTGTCGCACTGGACGCGTATGTAAGATCGCTTTTAACATTATCAGTCCTTTCTTTTTTCCTTTAAGAGAATCTCTCCATCAAAGTCTGGAACTGCATGACGCAGCTGACGATTGCCGCTGTTGACTCCAACAGTGCTGTCATCAAAGGCAACAATTTGCTGAGAACCGCTACGATTATACACGACCCAACCGTTTTCAAACGCTCGGACAAAAAGACCTTCCACACCTTGATACTGAACTGCTTTCTCTTGGATGGGCTGTCCAAGATCCACGTCCCAGAAATCATACCAGTTGTGTAGATGGTCAGGGGCAGGTATGGCATTATCATCACCAAATAGTACGTAACCGTCTGAATGTGTTAGACTCAATGTAGTAATCATACGCATCCACTGTCGGTTTTCTTCACTGTTTCTCTCCATAACCCGTGTTTTGAGGTCTCCCATATAATCTGTCACCACACGCCAACCCTCTAAGCAATTGATTCTGGGTTCTCGCAGATGCTGTTCTGCCCAGAGTAGCGTTTCTTCCATCTGCCGAATCTGATCGAGACTATATCCTTTATCATATTCTGACTTATAACATTCCATGAAGAGACCGTTAACGTAGGGTGCCGATTTTGGAGTCTGACGCATATTCGCGTTGACGAGGATTAAGAAGTCGTCCCCGACGTGTTCCCGAATCTTGCGTAAAATCGATAATCTCGCTTCCACTTCAGCCGTTGGTGTGAGAATTGTCGCTGACCAATCATCAACGCCGATTGCGCTTGTGGCATAATCTTCGTTCCACCAATCGACCATAATCCCGTCAAAAAGGCCGGATGCATATAAGGCAACGGCTTGGTTGACCATGAGATTTTGCATATCTGGATTCGTAAAATCTATGAGATAACTCAGGACTGTATCGTTTGTGTCAATCTTTCCATCGCCGTTGGTATCTTCACCCCAACCCAGAACGGGTTTGCCGTTGCCGTCTCTGAGCCAATACGGGGAATCCGGTGGGAAATAACCGACTTCCCACCAGTTTTCTACTTGTGTTTCATTTTCCCGCGAGAGATATTTCGCGTCTCTACATCGGATTTCGACAAGCAGTAAAAGGTCGGGATTTAAGGACAGAAGCTGCTGCTTTCTTTGACGCGCGGTATCGAGTTGATCTGGATTCAAATTTGTCGCTATGCCTTGATAGGGTTGTTGTTCTGATATATTCCAAGGAATTCTTAACAGTGAGTAAGGATCGTGGAAAATGAGATCGTGTCGTGCAAGGCGGTGGAGTTCATTTTCATTGGGTCTATTTTCAATGCCGTTCCATGCCTGAAAGATTGAGGGATGGTTTCTCATATCTCTTTCCGCTTTCAGATTCTCTGCAGATGTTAACAGGAGGATTAACATTAGCCAGGACACAGTATGTGTGGTGTTGGGCATGACAAAATTTTCCTCCTTAAGTGTGATTTAGCATTTTAGCATAGATCGACCCAACCTACAATTTAAATTAAAAATAGGCTGTCGCATTAACAGAATTGTTCTTGCGTTATTTTTTTTCAGCGATATACTAAAACCATAAACAACAAAAAATAACGAAATAGGGACTTTACATGGAGTACACATCACAGCAAAATGATTGGTTGATTCACCCGTTTTCTCAGCCTGCTTCGGTAAAAGAAACAGACAATCGGCTTATTCTCGGGAACGGTCTCATTGAGCGGACGTTCGTCACTTCACCTAATTTCGCAACGGTCGATTATACCAATCAAATTAGCGGTAGCAGTCTCCTCTGCAACCGGAGGAGACTTTCAAAAGTTTTCGCACCTTATCGAATCTGCTTAAACTCAAGGGATTGTTGCGAAAAATAGTGTAATTCGTGATGATATTACGGTAATTAACCCCCGCATTCACAAATGGAGGTGAAAATGAAAGGGATCCAATTAGCAAAAGCAATATTGGTATACGGAACGCTGATCTGTATCAGTTTCATGGTGCCGAATCTCAGTTCTGCCAAACTCGATCCGGACACACTTTCAGGAATATGGTTTTTTGATGAAGGTAAAGGCGGTGAGGCAAAAGATTCTTCCGAGAATGGCAATGATGGAAAGATTGTTGATGCTCAATGGGTTGAGGGTCAGTTTGAAGGAGCCTTAAAGTTTGAAGGAGGTGCTCATGTTGCTGTCGGCGATTTTTCTGACTATGAAGATGAAGTGTCGATCGTTGCTTTGATTAAAACGCCTGCCGCTCCCGCGTGGTCTGACATCATCGTAGGTCCCTGCGGCGACGTTATCTTGACATTAAGGGATCACAAATTAAATTTTGCTGGACAGTGTGCACAACCGATCCCGCATAACACGTGGTCTAAATCCTTGTTGAACGATGATAAGTGGCATCAGATTGCAGGGACGTATGACGGGAAAGAAGTGAAGGTCTATGTTGATGGTGAAGAAGAAGCCTCTAATGCCGCCGCGGGTCCATTTAAAGCGGGTCCAAAGTATATCGGTTCCAGAGACGACAAGCAGGAGGCTTTCACTGGTCTCATTGATGAGATCGCATTTTTCAATGTCGCACTCTCGGATGCTGACGTGAAAGCGATTGCGAACAGTGGGTTATCTGTTGCACTCGGTTTTGCCGCGGTTTCTCCTCAAGCAAAACTGACGACGGTTTGGGCGAAATTGAAAACTGAACATTAGTTTCTTAAGAGTATCAACTTCGTTATTATCTGTGCGTGTTTGGTAGGGGCATCGGGGTTGAACGCACGTCAAGAATCGGAGGCTTTCGCAGAGAGACGCCAATGTTGACTGCACGCCAGTGGCCAATCGGTACAGATAGCGTCGATTTTGATGGCGCGGGCTTTGTCCCAGATGTCGGGTTGCTTCTCACCGATGTGCAAAGCGAGCCAGACTTGCTTACCGAGTTTATGTGCCTGTTCAACTGCTTCTGCATTTGGCATGAAATGCACCCACAAGCAGTCTGCGAGTGGATTGTGCAGTGCTGCGGCAAACTGATCGGCTTCACTGTTATTTAGATATACCGTGGTCTGTAACTTTGGATTGGCTTCTTTGAAGCGACGACTCGAATCACTGGGCTGACCGAAGGCGCAGAGTTGATTAAACAGTCCGTATTCTTCGACGAGCTGCACGATGTTCTTCTCAATCCCCGACGAGATAACTTTCATATTCAGTGCGATGGTCACCGGAGTTCGCTGACGCTCGCAAATGAGTTTGAACGCCTCTTCTAATGTCGGTACCTTCTCGCCATTGAAACGCTGATCGAACCAACTTCCGGCATCCAGTTTGCGGATTGCCGCCAAGGTCATTTCGGTTACCTCACCCGTGCCGTTGGTGGTGCGGTCCACAGTCTTATCGTGAATGACCACCAGGTGCTCGTCGCGTGTCTGGTAGACGTCCAACTCTATTGATAAGCCTAACTCGATGGCTGCAGCAAAAGCGGGTAGCGTGTTCTCAGGCGCGTGCTCCACCAAACCGCGGTGAGCGAGCAAGATTGGATCGGCGACCGACGGATTCACTGTTGGTTCTGCCGGCGCGGTGATTGCACACGTAAACATCAACATATTAAATGGCATAATTTACCTTCTAATGGCAAATGAAACTTTATTTGAATCATAACACATTTGGTAAGGACGGTAAATATAAAAGATAGATGTTTTTCTGAACAAATTCAATCCTTATTTGCCTAATCTAAGTAAAGAACCTGTGCTTCCCATAGAGATTCCCAATGCTTAGAGAGGAAACAGCTGAGAATGTCAAGTGTTTTTTGAAAAAAACGCCTTGACCTTACACACGAGGGCGGATTTTCCTCCCAAAGATAAATCTTTGGGGCTCCAATCCGTTTAATTTGATGAAACCGAAACATGTTATCATAACCTTTTTCTTTTGTGCAGTGGTATTTTCATTGGCAATCGTCCTAAACACTTGGACGCAAGATAAACTCTCACAGGAAGAGAAACGATTTGATTTTGACCGAGATGGTGAGCTCAGTGAATCCGAAAAGGAATTTATGGTGAGGGTGATGCGGTTGGAAGATGCCAGAGGCACCCAATTCAGTGAGAGCCAGATTCGCGAGATGCGCACCGGGCAGCGAGATAGATCCCGCCGTAGAGGCGGAGGCGGTTGGGGACGCGGTTCAAGAGAGCCTACAGGACCGCGCCTGAATCCAGAGCAGATCGCATTCAGGGACGGCACAGCTACTATTCCTGACAGAGAGACCTTTGAAAAATTGTCGTATCAAGGCACAGAAGTCCGCATTGATACCCAACTTATCGGAATTGAATTTGTAAAGTTTCAGATTGAAAATACACATACACAAAACCCTCAACTTTATTTTATGAATACAGAGACGCATCGTTCACATGGTGCCTTCATGCGCGTTGCGGGTTTGAGACGCGGGCAAGGGCAGATGCGCGGGGTGTTGAGTTATCGCCCACTTTTCACGTCACCGAACGGTGAACCCGGGGTCTATACTTTTGAGTTTAATCCAAACGACGCATTTCCGTTTGAAGAGATCAAACTTGCCCATGATCTGCTCGTGGCGAAGATGCCGATACTGAAAAACAGACTCGGTTATTGCCCATTGTGGGGAGCAGTCGGGATTTATGAACGGGAGAAAGCACGCTATGACGCCGCGGAATTCCCTGTTTACTTTGAGGATGATCTTTACGCCAACATCGGTTACCTTCCATTGAATCAGGCATCCTCATTTGGGCGGCTGCGTCTATTGGAGATAGGTGAACGTCCTGCGGTTCGGGACATTGTTATCTGTAAGACATTACCAAACGAGATGCCACGGGTTGCTGGGGTAATTACGGGTGTTCGACAAACGCCGCTTTCGCACGTCAACCTCCGAGCTATTCAAGATAAAGTCCCCAATGCCTTCATCACCAAGGCGTGGGAGAACAGTGCGATTGCACCGCTCATCGGTAAGTATGTCTACTATAAGGTGAACGCAGACGGCTTTGAAATTAGGGAGGCGACGCTTAAAGAGGTGGAAACCCACTTCTCTGATTTACGTCCGTCAAAGGTGCAAAGACCTGAACGCGACCTTTCTGTGAAACAGATTCTTCCGCTGGACGACCTCGGGTTTACGGACGCGGCGCGCTTCGGCGTGAAAACCGCGAACCTCGCAACACTGCGGACGTTTGGATTTCCTGAAGGGACTGTTCCGAATGGGTTCGGGATACCGTTCTATTTCTACGACGAATTCATGAAATACAACGGCTTCTATGATGACCTTGAAGGGCTACTCACAGATACGGCGTTTCTCAGTGATCACGATACAAAGGCAGCTGAACTCAAAAAATTTCGGGCGGAAATTAGAAAGGGTGAGATGCCGGTATGGATGATGGACGCACTTTCAGAATTGCATAACGCATTTCCAGAGGGGACATCTCTCCGGTGCCGCTCCAGCACTAACAACGAGGATCTCCCCGGTTTCAGCGGTGCCGGTTTGTATGATTCCTATACACACCATCCGCACGAGGGACATCTCTCTCAGTCGATCAAACAGGTGTTTGCGAGTCTCTGGAATTTCCGGGCGTTTGAGGCGCGTGATTTCTATCGTATTGACCCTTTCGTTACTGCTATGGGAGTGCTCGTCCATCCGAATTTTGAAGGCGAACTGGCGAACGGGGTCGCTGTAAGTGATGATGTCGTTTATCAGACGCAGGGGAATTATTACCTCAATACCCAAGTCGGTGAGGATCTCGTGACGAATCCCGAGGCGCAGTCCATTCCAGAAGAGATTTTGTTGGATTGGTGGGATAGTAATAATTATAGGATCATAACGGCATCCAATCGGACGGCAGAGGGGGCACGAATTCTAAAGGATGCGTACTTACGTCAACTCAGTTTCTATCTTGGAACGATACATAATAAATTCAGCCGTCTCTACACGTCTACTTCACGAACGAACGATTTCGCTATAGAAATTGAGTTCAAAATTACGAGCGAAGGCAAACTCGCAGTCAAGCAGGCGAGACCGTGGGCGCAATAAAGTGAGTTGTTCCTATCGGTTATCTATTCCACCAGTACGTCATTTTCCCCAAAACTGTCCAACCGAGGAGTTTAACACCGCCATCACGGGTGTCGTAACTCTGGTCGAAGACGAAGTAGATATCGCTGCCGGGACGGTAGATGTAGTTTACCAAAACGTTAGCCGAGAGGATATCCCTATTGGTACTCCATTGTGAGAACAACTTCGCGAAGAGTATTGTCGAAAAGGAATAGCCGACACGTCCGCCGAAAGCGTTGGCATCGAATTCTTCACCCAGCAGTGTAATGCGGTTAAATTCGATAAAGGGTTCTATACTCAACCGCGCTGTCGGTCTGGCGGTGGCATCTATTAAGAAACCGCGCCGTGTTCCACTGTAAAACTCACCGAATTCCACCTGCACTTGTGCGGCAACCATACGACTGCTGCTGGTCCGACCGGATACCTGAAATGATGTAAAATTGTAATCGTCTTCTGGAATTTTCTGTCCTTGAAGGTTAAACCCTACATCTAAATTTTCAATTGTATTCTTGACTTCGAATCCGATGTCGTCCCCTGTGTCAAACTCAAATTGCGTGTCAAAGGTTATCTCTCGGGTTTCCAATTCGTTGGCTTGGGTCAGAACAATATCGACTTCCGGTCCAATCTGAATCTCGCGGATCCCAAATTTATCTGGCCATGGGGTGTAACTGGCATCACCGCGAAAGCGACGGACATCCCGACGTTGAATGTAACCGACTTCGGGATTAAAGTCCTCGCCGATGTCTGTATATGAAGCGTCGAGTCGAAACAGATTCGTGCGCCAATCGCCGCCAATAAAGAAAGCATTGCTATTTCGGGCAACATCTACTGCAAAATATTCAAAGGTGCGTGAAAACAACCCTTGGATATTGATTTCTCGTGTCGGACGGTAGGAGAAGTCGAGTCCTGCTGTGCGATTGTAGGCATCATCATCTTGCTTATTGATAAGAATTCCTCCGACAGTTGACCCCTTTAAAATGTCTCGATTCACCCGCACGACTGAATAATTTGTGCGCGGTTCCCTGAATACATTCTTCGGGGAGACCCCCGGGACCGACTCTTCATATTTGTTCGTCAGGACGTTCAGAATTCCTATGCCGTAAGGTCCGATCTTTCCGGTCATTTTGCCACCACCAAGAATCGGAATTGCAAATCCTCGCGCAAGCCCGATACGACGGCTATAGAAAAGCAGTAAAGGGGGCGGTCTACGGAAACTCGGACGTGGGATCCCGACATCGAAAATACTGGCACCTTCTAAGAAAAACGGACGCTGTTCGGGGAAAAAGAGGCTGAAACGCGTCAGATTCACCTGTTCTTGGTCTGCCTCTACTTGGGCAAAATCGGTATTAACGGTCAAATCAGCGGTCAGGTTCGGGGTTACGCCGTATTTGAAATCCACACCAGCTTCAAATACACCTTCAGTTTCTTCTACTGACGATCCATAACTCGCGCCGGGTAGGACATACGGCAGCAATTCCAGATGCCTTGAGGGCGTAATACCTTCTATCCCTTCGAGTGTGCCGAAATACGCTGTTCGGTACTTCGCCAATCCTCCATACGTTTTGGGTGCTTCATTCCAGGCATCAAGTTCCTGCTTTCGCGCGATTTCGCGCCCGAAGTTTAATCCCCAATTCATCACGTCGCTCTGTTCAAAGCGGAGTTGGCTGAACGGGATTGCGATTTCCGCTGTCCAATGGTCTTCATTGATTCTACACCGGCACTCCCAAACAATATCCCAACTTGTATTGAGACTCCCACCACTGTTGGAGACTGCTGTGTCTTCCATCCCACCTACTGGGGTGAATCGGAAGAAAACAGCGTTTCGTCGGTCGTTGTAGGTGTCTAACAACAGAAAACCGTAATCGTTGGAACGCAAGCCTGGAGAGTCCCGACGCATGTCGTTAGCGACAATCTTGTCCATCTCATCGTAAAAGATGAAACCGAAGTACAGCTTTTTGTCATCGTAAAGGATGCGGACTTCGGATGCTTCTGTCGCCGGTTCGCCTTGATCGGGTTGGATTTGATAGAGTTGACGGATGGGTTCTACGCTTTGCCAAACGGGTTCGTCAAACACCCCGTCGACTTTGATTTCCTCAGAAGTCCGGTGTGCTGACATGCGCGGCAACTCCCGTTCGGTCTGCGCATCTTGTGCATTGACACCGTGTGAAACGCATAAAACGCATATCCACAGCAGGAGGGAAAGTTTGATGTTTCGCATATATCGACGCAACTGAAAAATAGTAGTAAAATGTCTCATTACAGGTTGGTGCCTCCTTTTTCGCTGCTATATAAAAGGCGGGATTATCAGGATTGTTATCTTACTACATATAAATCCTACTGTCAAGTCCTTCTGCTAATATCAACGACGATAGATGCTGACCTCCATACCGTCGCGTCTACCGGGTCGCCTGCGACTCTCAAACCAGTGTGTTTCGGAGTCATAGTGTGAGCGGACATGCTCTAAATAATCAGCCATTTGGTCCGCTCTGCCGACGTTGTCAGCAACAATAGTCGCTGGATTGGTTAACCGAGATTCGATGGCTTGGAAACAGGCGAAATAACCATCTTTATTGTTATCAAGGAACAGAAAATCCACCGGTTCTTGGATGGTTTTGAGGACTTCTGCGGCATCACCAATCCGTGAATCGACAAGAGCTGCCACACCTGCCCTTTCAAAATGTGTGCGTGCGCGTTGTGCGTTGACATCCTCTATTTCCACTGTTATCAAACGTCCTGTGCCTAAGGTTTTTAGCACACGTAGCATCCATAACCCGGAATAACCGATGGCAGTTCCGCATTCTACAATCAGAGAGGGTTTTGCCTTTTCGACGCAACTGGCGAGCAATGTCGCTTTGTCAGGTCCCAACATAGGGACTCGTTCTTCCCGGCACTGTTCCTCGACTTCTGCTAAAACCTGATCTAACATTAAGGTGCCTCCATATTTTCTGTATGCTGCTGATTGACGATACTGTAATCAAATAGCTTGTCACTCGTTTTGTGGTGATCTTCGAGAACGTAATGTTCCAAGAGCGTCTTGGGACCGCGGTTCAAGGCAAAAATGCCGTAGTCTTTTCCGTTCGGCGATCGGGTAATAGAATGAATGTGATTCGAGTCCTCGCGGGGTCCATCCTCATTTCGACCGCGACGACCCCCTCGATCGCGTCCACCTCTGCCGCCGCGCCCGCCACCGACATCCCCTTCGTTGTTGAATTCGATCCAAACAGCGGGATTGAAAACGCGGTAGTAAATTGGATCGTCCGTGGTCGTGCCACCGATCCAGACGAAATAGGTGTTATCAAGTCCCGCATCAACATCTGCCATCCAGATGTCGGCAAACTCGGTTTCGAGATTATAGACATACGTCTTAATCAGATTCCGAAGGTTTTCTTTCTGGGCCTTGTTCATCTCTGATGCTTTCAGACCTACACCTACAAAGTCGGAGTAGTCGTAATTCAGGAACGGATCTTCTGATCTGCCCGGACCGACTTGAAGTTCACGCCGGCCCGTTTGAATTGCTTTCTCTCTCTGATTCTCGTCAAGGCTGTTTATTAAGGCGAAGGCATTGCCTCTTTCGTCTTTGAGGACTTCGGTGCCGTTGATGGTGGCAGGCTCGGATCCGATGAAAGCTGGGACGATAGAGACTTCATCGCCGTGTACTAAAAAGTTAAGTGCCAAATGATGTCCGTCTAACTGGAAACCCCACGAACCCTCTGTCTCTGGGTTTCCAAATAAGGCGATGTGATAATGATTTGGATCCCAAAAGTTGGGTCTGATTTTGTTGAGATATGTTTCAACGTCTTTCGTGATGAGAGAAACTTTGGTATAGCCATCGTCACTCAAAAACGCGCGCAAAACTTCATGGAAGAGCGTCAGTTGTTCAGTGGATAACTCACCAAAACGAATACCGCCTCGGTCGTCATCATTTGGTGGGAAGTTCGACCAACGGTAAGATTCTTTGTGTCCAAGGGGGAAGGAGGCTGCAGCAAGAAGGTCACTACTTAGCGATGCTCGGAAGCTTTTCATGGCAGTCGCTAAGGCTGCGATTGACGGTTTTGTAGAGATTTCAGCGATCCCTTCTGTGTTTTCTGCTTCAACAGTTGGGGTATCGAAAGTTTTGAGTGTGAGCGCAATTATACTTGATGTGAGCATTACGGTGAATATAATTAAAATTTTGCGTAACATGGAATCCTCTTGATTTAACCTGTTGTAGAAGTTCGTGAGTTGGAGTACGCACGAACTTCCTCTTTTCATTTTCAGTTATTCAAGCGAGAGTTCTACCTCAATTTGTTCTCCGTTTCGCAGGAGTTTTACGAGTAAAGTTTTCGCTCGTTAGAGTGGGAATTTTTCGTTGATCATCATAAGGGGTTCCTGATTTACCAATACCCGGTAGGCGCGACTGATAAACTTTTCACCTTCAAGATGTGCCACAGCGGATGGCAGATCGGTTAAGACCTCAATACCACACCAGAGCAGCTCCCGTCGAGTCTCTAAATCACTGTGCTGCAGAAGACCACCGAGTCCCTGTTTGTCGGATGCTAACCCATTCAAAATGGATTCCGGCAGACGTTTCGGCACAATAAGTGAGTCGGCATAAGTATGTATTCTGGGGGATGATTTTTCCTGTAAATGGGTTTGGAGGACTGCTTGCCGTGAAATGATCTCTGCTCCCGCAGGTAGTTGAAGCCATGTATGTTCGGTGGATAGGGTCTGTTTGGTTTGTTGGAGTAAGGTTACCTCTACCGGCATGAGGGTGTAGGCTTCGATAAATCGCGTGACCGTCCCATCGGCGACGAGCAGCCCCCGTTGGAACGCAGTCAGTTGGGCGAGGTTGATTCTTTTTAACGTTTCAGGTTTATGGTCTTGCGCGACAAAGAGTGCCTTCATGCGGGTATTAACGAAGGTCCCCTGTTGTGTAATTGTGTCTGTTTCCATGGTCAAAGTTCTCTTTATTTTTGGAAGAAGCACGTTCACGCGAACGTAACATGCGATATTTGGGGTTGTTGTTCAATTTTTTAGACACGTAAGACTGAAAAAAAGTTCGTGAATATACATTTGACAAACCAATTGTAATCCCATATACTATGGGCAAAACTACATCTCAACAAAGTGAACGTTATGCCCCCTGATGATGTTTACGTCCGAAGCCCAGTTAGGGGTCTATTGACGAGATTTTAACTGTTTCTGCGAATAAGGTGTCTAACCGCACTTTTATGGAGTTCCATTCCAAGTGTCCAAAATTTTAAACAAATCTATATCTCTTTTCTTAATCGGTGGCTCTTTACTCTTCAGCGGTTTCACGGCAATTGCAGAGGAATCTCCCGTATCTCTCGGTGGCTATCTCTTCGCGCAAGGCAACTACGATGCTGCTATCACCGAATATAAACGCTATCTCTTTTTTCATCCAGATGATCCCGGTGTGGGTGAGGTGTATTACAATATCGGAGTCGCCTATAGATCACAAGGACTGTGGACAGAGGCAGTCACTGCCTTGCGGGCAGCTACACATCTCACTACGGATGACAAAGCGAAATCGGAATACCAGCTGGAACTCGCCGTGACACTGATTGCGGCGCAGGACTATGATCTCGCTCGGTTGGAATTGATTAAGGTGACGATGCGAACCTCTTCCGCGCAGCTGTATCGACGCGCCCTGTTCTTGCAAGCCGTTGCGTCCATCTATCAGTTTCGATGGGAGGATGCCCGCGAATCACTACGCAACTATACGACCGATGAAAAACTGGATATGCTGCTTGAGGCAGCGACGGATATGCCGCTGAAATCTGTCAGACTCGCGCGGGTGTTGTCCACAATTTTCCCAGGGGCGGGGCAAACGTATGCAGGCGATTGGAGAGGTGGGTTAAACGCCCTGCTGTTGAACGGTGCGATCGGTTTTCTTGGTGTTGATGCAGTATTAGATGGATATTACGTAGATGCCGGGTTATGGGGAGTATTCATCTTCTGGCGTTACTACCGGGGTAACACCTTTCGTGCGGGACAAGCCGCTGAGCGGTTCAACCAGCAGGAATCTCGAAAAACCGCCGAGGCAATCTTGCAGCGACTCCAAGAAATTGTCGGCACCCCTTGACTTCAAATTCCCAACTTACCTGACCGAACCGCAAGGAAAGTTAGAAGTGTGTTAGGGTATTAGAAGTTATTTGAGAGCGTGTAGCCCGTAAGCGTAGCGGAGGGCGGTTCTCCGGGGATTAACTTCAAATTCCCAACTTACCTGACCGAACCGCAAGGAAAGTTAGAAGTACGTTTTTGAAGTGCGTACACGACTGCAACGAGTACTATCGCGATGGCGAAGGTCCAGACGTTATAGACGTATGCCAAGAACGCCGCAAGCGCAAGCAACACCCATTCATACCAATGCGTCTTACGAACGAAAAACCCCATCGTAACGATAGAGAAGATAACTGTGCCGACGACAGCGGATACCACAGAGAGTGCGTATTCAATCGCAGTGCCTCCCGTGAACAGGATGTGCGTATACGCAAACAGCAGCGGCATAATATAGAGAAGTTTAGAAAACTTAAAGCATGCCCATCCGGTTTTCCACGGATCAGCACGGGCAATAGCGGCACCCGCATAGGCGCCCAAGGCGACCGGGGGTGTGATGTTGGAATCTTGACTCAGCCAGAAGATAATCAGATGTGCAGCAATAATCGGTATGCCCATCTCCGGGGTCGTCAGGATCGGCACAGCGAGTTCAGAAGTGATGAGGTAGGCAGCGGTCACAGGGATCCCCATCCCCAGAACTAAAGACGCCGCCGCGAGAAACAGAATAGCGATGGTCTTGTTAGTCCCAGCAACCGACAGCACCAAATCCGGGAATATCCGTCCCAAACCCGTCAAATCTATGACAGCAACGATGATGCCGATAGTCCCAACGGCACCCCCGATAGCGAGCGAATTCTTTGCCCCTGTCACCATCGCTTCCCAGATCCGTTTCGGTGTGAGTCGTGTCTCCGATCGGAAATAACTCACCGCAATTGTGGCGAGAATTGCGAAGAACGCCGCTTTGTAAGCCGTATAACCAGCGATGAGGATCCCGACAAGCGTCAGCAATGGCAGTAGATAATACCAGCCGCTTTTAAGGAGGGTCAAAAGTTTCGGGATCTCTGCGTCTGGTATCCGTTCTATGCCGTGCTTTTTCGCTTCAAAATGCACCATTACCCAGACAGAGAGGAAGTAGAGAATCGCTGGCATGATGGAGAGGAGGGCAATTTTGCTATAGGGAAGTCCTGTGCGTTCTGCCATGAGGAACGCGCCTGCCCCCATCACGGGGGGTAGAAATTGCCCGCCGACGGAGGCGGAAGCCTCGACTGCACCAGCGACATGCGGACGGAAACCCGTCCGTTTCATCAACGGGATCGTGAATGTTCCAGTCGCGACTGTATTCGCAATTGCACTTCCCGCGACGGACCCAAAAAAACCGGAAGTCATGACCGAGACTTTCGCCGCGCCGCCTATTGAACGTCCTGCTATCGACATCGGTAGGTTGATAAAGAATTGCCCGACCCCCGATTTTTCCAGAAACGCCCCAAAAAAGATAAACAGAATTACATACGTCGCCATCACGTTTGCCATGATACCGAAGACACCGGCTTGACTGAAAAAGCAGTATTCGATAATCCGTCGTAAGGGGAGACCTCTGTGGGCGATAATATCTGGCAAAGAGCGACCGAAAAGGGCATAGAGGATACCGATCACAGCGATGATAGGCAGTGCCCAACCGACCGTCCGACGACTCACTTCAAAACTAATCAGAATCGCGACCCCGCCGACAAAAATATCGAGTTGATTGTAATTGCCTGCTCGGTTGACGAGGTTCGGGTATTCTACAATCCAGTAGCCGATCGTGAAGATGCTGAGGGCAATCATACCGAGGTCTATGACGGAGGGACGGGAGACTGGGGAATTCTTCCGACATCGGTAAAAGATGCCGATCAACGCGAAGGTCAACAGGAGATAGAAACCGAGGTGGAATTGCTCGTTGGCACTCCCGAACCCGGCGCTATAGATATAAAAGAGGACGAGGGCAACCGCACCGAGCTCAAAAATCCATTTATATATTTTTTCTAACTCGGTTCGTTGGGTGTCAAGACCGGAGGTCTCTTTTGATTCAGTTTGTGTCATTGTTCCTCCGCTATAGGGGTTGCGTTAACAATATTACATCAAATTGGCACAGAAAGCAAACGATTTTCAGAGAAGTAAACCTTCTAAATGGCATTTTTCGCATTTTGTCAAGAAAACTGAGGCGATTTGCAACTAACATGACATTGAAAACAATTAAATGGACACTTATGCCTTAGCAAACACCGGTTCGTAGTCGTGCGATTCATCGCATGCTCTGCCAAGAAGTGCCCAGATATTTTTGGACTTCACTATAAATGAGGAAAGGAACACACTTGTGAAACACATCGGTAAATTTTCAGTCGGTATTCTCATTTTGGGAGTAATTCTTTCATGTGCTCAAACACCCCAGCGTATTGAATTGCATCCAGTATATGCCGTGCCGCGCGGCACTCCAGAGGGTCCCGGCCTACCCCTTGGTGTGGCTGAAGGTTTAGATACGGAAAAAGTAAAAGCATCTACGGTCCGTGTGGTTTACGGAGAAGGGGATTCAACGATGATCGTTAGCGGCTTTTTCGTAGCAAATGACAAGATTGTCACTAACATTCATGGTCTGGCAGATGCTGATCTTGCGTCATTACACGTGAGGACCGATAACGCGAACTGGACAATTCGAGGTGTTACGGCATTTGATACTCAAAATGATCTCGTCATTCTACAAATATCTGGCACCGGCGTTCCACTTGTCCTCGGCAATAGTGACGCAGTTAGCAGTGGTGAGACTGTTTTCGGTGTAGGCTATGTAGGCTATCCTGCTGATATGTTTAATATTATGGAGAACACCGTCCTTCCGGAACGGCTTAACGGTGTGTGGCTTCGTGTAACACCGAACAGTCCGGGGGGTAACAGCGGCGGTCCTGTGCTGAATGCCAAGGGCGAAGTCGTCGGTATTACTGTTGCTGGTAGCGGTGCTATCGGTTATGCCGTTGGAGCAAATGTACTCAAAGGACTACTTGACCGGTCGGGAACAGTTGAACCTTTGGCAAAATGGCAGAAGAGAGACTCAATACGCGCCTATCTCTATCTCTATCAGGCATCCAGCAAATTCTACACTGATGACTACGCTGGTGCGATAGAGGCAATTGATAATTTTTTTACGATAAATCCTACGTTCATAGGAATAGACATGAGATATGAAAATCGTGGATATGCCAAAGCCCACCTTGGTCGCTCTCAATTTGACAAAAATGCGCCAGAGGTAGCACAGCAATATTATCTTTCAGCGATTCAGGATCTTGATAAAGCCATCAGCATTACCCCCAAGAATACTACCGCGTATTTCAAGCGCGGATATGCGAAAACGCTCCTTGGTCACGCTGAATTTATCAAGGGGCACACAACGGTAGCACAACAGCACTATCATGCAGCGATTGAAGACTTTGATAAAGCCATCGGTATCTACCCACAGTTTCCCTCATACGCCGAGCGTGGGGCGGTGAAGGTCTCCTTGGGCATCTCTGAAACTCACCAAGGGCATACCACGGAAGCACAGCAGTACTATTACGCCGCGATTGAAGATTTTAATGAGGCTACCAGTTATGACCGGCATGATGCATACGCCTACATTATTCGTGGGTATACAAAAATTTGCGTGGCGGATTTTGAATCTGATAGAGGAAATATGGAAGATGCCCGAAGCCTATACAAAGCAGCGATAATTGATTGTGATTCGGCTATCGGACTTGAAGCAGAGAATCCTTACTGCTACCACACGCGCGGTGTTGCGAGGGCAGCTCTTGCTGATTATAATGGAGGGATTGAGGATTTCAATAAAACCGTTGATCTTAAGCCTGATTTTGCCAGAGCCTACTACAATCGCGCACTTGTGAAAGTGCTGCTTGGGCAAAAAAGAGAAGCAAAGGCAGATTTCAAAAAGGCGAAGGAACTTGACTCGGATATTGGAAAATAATATCCTATTTGCCAGTAAAAGTGAATTGTGATAGAATAGCGATACGTCTCGGGCGAGAATACCTCGCCCCTACTCAGGGAGGAGATACGAAATGGCAATAGGATTGGGCGTTATTGGGATGAACCCCACGAATATGGGATCAACTGCGACACTGTTAAAAGATGTGCCGGACCTGAAATATGAACTCCGCGGTATCTGCGCGAAACGGGCAGATGTGCTTGAAAACTACGCCAACCAAATTGGCGTGGACTTCTGGACGACAGATTATCGGGAATTGGTGCAGCGCGAAGATATTTCTGTCATCGCTATCTATTCCCCCGACCACCTGCACGCTGAACATTGCGTCGCGGCAATAGAAGCTGGAAAACACGTCATCTGCACGAAGCCGATGGTGACCAAATTAGACGACGCGCAACAGTTGGTGGATCTCGTGCGCGAGCATAAAGTCAAATTCCTGGTGGGGCAGTCGATGCGGTTTGACCTCCAGTTTTTGACGATGAAAGGGTTCCTCGACGACGGTGATTTAGGCGATATTATGCTGGCGGATGCCTATTATGTCCACGACATGCGCGAAGTCTACGATTTCACGCCGTGGCGACTCCATGAACCGCAAGATTTGATGTTTGGTGGTATTGTGCATCCTGTTGACCTATTGCGCTGTCTCCTCGGTGATGTAGATGAGGTGCACGCTTACGGGACGAAAGGCTTACTCACACCCGAATACCCCATAAAGAACAATTTTTTTCTCAACCTGAAGTTTAAGAGCGGACAGATCGCCAGAGCGATGGGACTTTACGATGTCGTTCATCCCCCGATGCCGATGCAGCAGATCTCCATTTTTGGAAGTAAAGGGACGGTCATTGGGGACTTTACGGACAACAAAGAGGGACACGTCAAGTTGATGCTCGATAAAATGGCTACCAGAGACCCCTTTGAAGTGACCTGTCCGCCTGAAATAGACACAAGCGTTTATGGACATGGACAGACGGTTATCCGGTATATGCGCCATTTTCAGCAGTGCCTTGAGGAAGATTTAGAACCCGCGCCGAATGTGATTGACGGTGCGAAGTCTATTGCTGTCGGTGTAGCCGCATGGGAGTCTATTGAGACGGGGCAACCCGTGCAGGTATTCAACGATTTTTAAACTATGGCCGCCTGTACATCGCTCCACTTCGTTCCGCGATGGTGAATATTAAACCTAACGCACTTGTGCAGATTCTCTTCTGTTTTCCTTTCTGATGCCCCAGACCGTAGCACGTAATGAAATGGAGTGCGGCTATACGGAGAGGCACGTCAATATCTAAACCCCCCTTATCGAACCGCAAGGTAAAATTAAAATAAAATTTGACATTTTGTTTTGTATAATATATAATTTAGGTATGCCTAAATTAATTTCTCAACGCTTCTAACAATTTTGGCACACAGTGCCTAAACCTATTTTTTAGGGAAGAACAATGCTTACACATGCAGCTGAGGATTACCTCAAGTCAATCTATAAATTGCAAGAGAAAGTCGGTAAGGTTTCGACTGGCATTTTGGCGGAATACCTCAATGTAAAGCCTGCGTCTGCCACTGGGATGATTAAAAAACTAAAGACGATGAAACTGGTGAAACACGAGCGGTATCAAGGTGTCACGCTGACGGATACTGGGAAAGCAATCGCACTTGAAATTATCCGGCACCACCGCTTGTTGGAGCTTTACCTATTCAAAGCACTCGGTGTTCCGTGGGACGGTGTTCACGAGGAAGCCGAGAAATTGGAGCATGTTATTTCGGAAGACGTGGAGGCGCGAATGGACGAGTTTCTCGGTTACCCAACTGCCGATCCACACGGCGCACCCATACCTGATAAAAACGGCGTTGTCATAAAAAGGACATCCATTCCAATGACAGATTTGTGTAGTGGGCAATCCTGTGTTGTTGCTGAGGTGAGTGATACCGATTCGGCGTTACTCCGGCATTTAGGAAGTTTCAATCTCTACCCAGGCACAGCATTCCGAGTGATTGAGGTCGCTCCTTTTGAAGGTCCCTTTACTATCGATATTGCGGGACATCAGGTGGTTATTGGGCGTGAGGTCGCGAAACATATTTTTGTAGATGATGTAAAGGAGTAGTTATCGGCGATCGGTTAAGAGTTATTTATAATAATCTTCCCCAACTTGGAATATGCTGGGAAGCGATGAATTGTTACAGGAAACCTCTTAACCGACAACTGACGACTGACGACTGATAACCATAAAAAAATGGAACAACAAAAACAAGATCGACCCGATGGTAAAACAATTAAGATATGGAAAGACCATTTACAAGATGAAATTGACGCCGGTTTCCTTTATAGTGTTTTCGCCGGTCTTGAATCCGATCCGAAGCGGAAGGACATATTAAGTGGACTCGCCGGCGTAGAAAATCGACATGTCGGACGTTGGCGGGAAATGCTGACGAACTACGATATAAAGGTAAAAAAGCACCGTCCAACATTGAAAGCAAGGTTGATGGCGTGGTATGCTCGACGGTTTGGTAGTGCGTTTCCACTCTCACAGATGCTCGGTGAAGAGGCTGGTGAGGTTAAGGACTATCTAACACTTCACAGGAACAGCACGTTGGCGGACGCGAAGGAAACAGCACTCATTTTAGCCAGGGAATCTGCGATGCATACAGAAAGTTTGCAGGAACTCACTGGAACGAGTGAGGAACCGTGGCATAAAACCGAATCTGGAGGGATGGTCGGCAACATTGTTTATGGATTTAACGACGGCTTAACGGCAAACTTCGGTTTAGTTGCGGGAGTCATCGCTGCGACATCGGATATCTCCACGATTCTTGTGACGGGCATCGTTGGGACGGTCGCGGATGCGCTTTCTATGGGGGCTTCGGGGTATCTTGCCGCGAAAAGTGAGCAAGAGGTGTATGAACACGAAATCGAGGTCGAAAGAGAGGAAATTCGCCTCATGCCTGACCTTGAGGAGGAGGAACTCGCCCTTATTTATGCAGCACGAGGTATCCCCGAAGAACAGGCGCGCGCGCTTGCCAAAGAAGTGATGAGCGACCCGGAAAGAGCACTCGAAGAGAAAATTCAAACCGAACTTAAAATCGGGGAAGTCTATGCAACCCCGATCAAAGAAGGTTGGATTACAGGACTCGCAACTGCTATTGGTGCTTTCATTCCTGTCGCACCCTTCCTGTTTACAGAGGGCATGCTTGCCATCTGGATATCGTTCACACTTGCGATGTGCTCCCACTTTGCTGTCGGTGCTGCCCGAAGTCTCTTCACTGGACGCGGTTTGTTTCGCAGTGGGATCGACATGTTCATTGTAGGGCTTGGGGTCGCAGGCGTTGGCTACCTCGTTGGTAAACTCTTAGAACACTTCTTTTTTGGGAATTAAAATCATGCAAAGACTATACATATCACTCTTTCTAATAGGCATATTTGTGTACACCGGATGCGATCCAAAACAGCAGCCTGATGCTTCTGCTGGAGATAAACTTCGGGTCGTCACGACGGTCGGCATGATTACCGATGTTGTGAAAAATGTTGGGGGTGAACGCGTTGCGGTCACAGGATTAATGGGACCCGGGGTCGACCCACACCTCTATAAAGCGAGTGCCGGGGATGTGCAGCGGTTAACTTCGGCGCAACTCATTTTCTATAACGGACTGCACCTTGAATCGAAAATGGGTGATATTCTTGCTAAAATGTCAGGAAATACGAAAACTGTTGCTGTAACAGATGCCGTTGACCGGAGCCTGCTGCTGACCCCTCCGGAATTTGAAGGGCAATACGATCCGCACTTATGGTTTGACGTGACACTTTGGATAAAGGCGGTGGAGAAGATTCGCGATACGCTCAGTGAGTTCGATCCAGACAATACACGCATGTATTGGACCAATGCCGAACGCTACCTCGCGAAACTCGCGGAACTGCATGAATATGTGAAGGCACAGGCAGAACGCGTGCCGTCTGAACAACGGGTGCTCGTAACAGCGCACGACGCCTTCAACTACTTCGGGAAGGCTTACGGGTTTGAGGTGCACGGACTACAAGGCATTAGCACTGCAACAGAAGCAGGTATCGCTGATGTTCAAGAATTGGCGGCCTTTATCGCGGAGCGGCGTATTCCTGCAATTTTTGTGGAATCCTCTGTTTCGTCGAGGAGTCTTGAGGCTGTCCGAGCAGCTGTGAACGCAAAAGGATTTGATGTAAAAATTGGTGGGGAGCTTTTCTCGGATGCTATGGGCGACGACGGAACACCTGAAGGCACCTATATAGGCATGGTCCGGCATAACATTGATACGATTGTGACTGCCCTCATTGGAGAGGCATCCACCCGTTCGATGGTGGAACATTAAGTAGGTAGAACAAGATCCGTAGCCCGTAATATTGTCCCGTAAGTCTCCTTTATAGGCGACCTGCGATAGACGGGCGGATATACGGAAAGGAACTTCAATATCCAAACCTAACGTATCGAACCGCAAGGTAAAATTAAAAACATGCAAGCGTCTGAAGCGAAGGCCATTGAAGTAACAGATCTAACCGTTGCCTATCAAGAACAACCCGTCTTGTGGGATGTTGACCTTGATGTGCCGCCTGGGGTACTGCTGTCGATTGTCGGTCCGAACGGAGCAGGCAAAACGACGTTGATCAAAGCTATTTTGGGGTTAGTACGCCCCGCGGCAGGCAACGTCTTGATTTACGACAAACCTTATGAAGCCCAACGCCGGATGGTCGGTTACGTCCCTCAACGAGGAACGGTTGACTGGGATTTCCCAACAAACGTGCTGGATGTCGTCATGATGGGGCGTTACGGCGCGCTCGGATGGATGCGAAGACCCGGGAAGCAGGAGCGGGAGCTTGCCATGCAGGCATTGGAGAAGGTCGGTATGGAGGCGTATACCACTCGACAAATCAGTCAACTCTCCGGCGGGCAACAGCAGCGTGTTTTCCTGGCACGTGCCCTCGTTCAAGACGCTACGGTATACTTGATGGATGAACCTTTTCAAGGCGTTGATGCTACCACAGAACGCGCAATTGTAACCCTACTTCAGGAACTCCGAGAAAAGGGGAAAACGGTCGTCGTGGTGCATCACGATTTACAAACGGTAACCGACTATTTCGATTGGGTAATGCTCTTGAACATTCGTCGGATCGCGAGTGGTCCCGTTGCGGAAACATTTACACCTGAAAATTTGCGGACAACTTATGGCGGTCGCGTCGCTTTTATAACAAAATAGAGGATCAAAAAAGCCAAAGCGTGTCGCACGTAATGTATGCGACCGAATCGCAAGGTAAAATTGAAAAGAGTTATTGGTTAAGAGGTTTCTGGTGATACTCAGCCGTAGCCTGCAACATCGGCGCAGGCGGATCTACGGAGAGGCACTTTGTTTATCAAACTCACCTGACCGAACCGCAAGGTAAAATTAAAAATTTGAGTATCCTAACCCATCTTGATTATACACTCATGATTGTCGCCATCGGCGCTGCCTTACTTGGTGCTGTGAGCGGGACACTTGGCACTTATGCTGTTTTGCGCCGGCAGAGCCTCCTCGGCGATGCGATCTCGCATGCCGCGTTACCGGGTATTGCAATCGCATTTCTGCTGACGGGCAGCAAAACGCCTCTGATTCTGGTTCTCGGTGCCGCAGTTGCGGGGTGGCTCGGCACGCTGTTCATTTTGAGTATTGTGAGGTTAACGCGTATCAAATACGATAGTGCGCTTGGGATCATACTCTCCACTTTTTTCGGGTTCGGTTTAGTGCTGCATACATTGATTCAGCGGACCGGTAATGCGAATCAAGCGGGGTTAGATACGTTTCTTTTCGGACAAGCCGCTACAATTCTGGAGAGCGATGTTTTAACAATAGGGATACTCGGGGGCATTGCAATCGTTATCATGCTTGTCTTTTGGAAAGAGTTGAAGTTGCTGGTTTTCGATGAAGGCTTTGCTGCATCGCTTGGGTTGCCCATTCGCGCGCTTGATATTCTGTTGACGAGTCTCCTTGTTATAGCAATCGTGCTCGGTTTGCAAGCCGTCGGTGCTGTCCTGATGAGTGCGATGTTGGTTGCACCAGCAGTCGCTGCTCGGCAGTGGACGGATAAACTGAGCGTAATGATGCTGCTCGCTGCCGGCTTTGGAGCACTCGCAGGTGTGGGCGGAACGATTATCAGTAGTAGTGCTTCACGTATCCCGACGGGTCCAACGATTGTGTTGTGCGCAACGGTTGTGGTGGGATTCTCGATCGTTCTTGCCCCGAATCGTGGACTGTTATGGAACAGGCTTCGGTATCAACGCAACAAACGTAACCTCAAGATGCTTGGGGGACAACTTTTCCAGAGCGAGGAGCAGTAGAAGACACCCGCACCGCGAGGAACGTTAGAAAAATGATACAAGAGCATCTTGATATCCAACTCATTGCGATTGTCACAGCGGTGGCATGTGCTTTGCCGGGTGTGTTCTTAGTGCTGAGGCGGATGACTTTGATGAGTGATGCCATTAGCCACGCGATTCTCCCCGGCATCGTCCTCGCCTTTTTTCTCACAGAAAGTTTGTCCTCACCGCTCCTAATTCTTGCCGCTGCGGGAACAGGGGTGCTCACCGTTGTTTTCGTTGAGTTGCTGCAACGGACGAAACTCGTGAAAGAGGATGCCGCCATTGGATTGACCTTCCCTGCCCTTTTCAGCATTGGGGTGATCCTAATTTCTCGATTTGCGGGCAACGTTCACTTGGATATGGATGCCGTCCTCCTTGGTGAACTCGCTTATGCCCCGCTTAACCGGTTAGACATTTTCGGATACGACGTGGGTCCCGTATCTGTATATGTAATGGGAACGATTCTGCTGCTGAACCTTACCTTTATTCTACTATTTTACAAAGAATTGAAGTTAGCGACCTTTGACGCAAGTTTAGCCGCTACGTTGGGGTTCGCACCTACCTTGATTCACTATGGGCTGATGACATTGGTGTCCGTTACAACCGTGGGAGCGTTTGACGCTGTTGGTTCGATATTGGTTGTTGCGCTCATCGCTGGACCGCCTGCTACGGCATATCTCATCACAAACAGACTTTCGTTGATGCTCACCCTGAGTGCAATTATTGGGAGTGTGAACGCTGTAGCGGGCTATTGGCTGGCGTATCTCTTTGATGTTTCTATTGCGGGGGCGATTGCGACAATGACGCTCCTTGTGTTCGGACTGGTTTTTTTATTCGTTCCGAACCGTGGACTGATTGCCATCGCGCGGAGGCGGACGCGCCAAAAATGGGAGTTTGCCCAAACGATGTTAGTCATTCACCTCTTTAATCACGAGGGACTCCCGGAGGCTGAGGCAGAGTCAGAGGTAGCGCACCTTCATGAGCATCTTCGTTGGGATCCCGCATTTGCAGCACAGGTCGTAAAATATGCCTTGAACAACCGTTGTGTCTCTCAAGAGGAAACGCAGTTAACCCTAACGGAACGCGGGCGCACCGTAGCACAACAGGCACTTGTGCAATAGTGAATGATTAACCGCCTTTGAAGTAAGCGAGGAGGGAAATAATTACTGCTGAAACTGCCGAGATAGCTATCACCCAATCCTTAACCGTCATAAATGCGGATTTTCTGCCTTTTAGTTCGGCTATATCAGTTTCAACATTTCGTAATCTTTCATCTACTTTATCGAATCTTTCATCTACTTTATCAAATCTTTGGTCTATTTTATCAAATCCCTTTGACATCAACTCGTAAATTTCTTCAATAGTCATTGTTTTTACCTCCGGAACGTTCATTAAACTTACACGTTCTAATTTTAACCTTCGTTAGATCAATCTGTCAAGTTAATTTGTAAAATAAGAAATTAAAGCATTTCACAAGAGGCATCAAAATCAACCAAAAAGCCGTGAAGCGAATCAAAAAGATAAAGTTTTTAGGTTGCATACTTCTGCTCAATGTAGTAGGGGTAATAGGAGCCGATGAGGCTGCACTCAAGAATCCAGACGGCTCTTGGAAGTGGACGAATCGGCTCGTCCATGAGACCAGTCCTTACCTGTTGCTCCACGCCCATAACCCCGTGGAGTGGTATCCGTGGGGCGATGAAGCAGTGGAACGGGCGAAGCAAGAAAATAAGTTGATTTTTCTCTCTGTCGGATATTCCACGTGCTACTGGTGCCACGTCATGGAGCGGGAGGTTTTCTCCAACCCAGAAATCGCTGCCATGATGAATAAAGACTTCATCAATATCAAAATTGATAGGGAAGAGCGTCCGGATCTCGATGAAATCTATATGACAGCAACGCAACTCCTGATTCAGCGGGGTGGGTGGCCCAACTCCGTCTTTCTCACGCCTGATTTAAAACCGTTTTATGCTGGCACCTATTTTCCACCGACAGATGTGCCGGGCAGACCGGGGTTTCCAACGATCCTTGATGCGGTGCATGAAGCATGGGTAACGCGAGAAGGGGAAGTCATTGAAGCTGCAAACCAGATTTCAGATACTATTGCATTGGCGACCAGTAGAGGATTTACGACACTCACTGCTACACCCTTGGATAGATCTCTTACTGCTGCTGCGTTGGACCATCTCCGGACCACCTATAGTGATACCTACGGTGGTTTTGGAGGCGCGCCAAAATTTCCAAGTACCGCGAATCTCGAATTTTTGCTAAGTGAATATGAGCGGAAATCGGGGTTACAAACCCCTCCCACAGCATCGGGGTTACAAACCCCTCCCACAGCATCGGGGTTACAAACCCCTCCCACAGCATCGGGGTTACAAACCCTTCCCACAGAATCGGGGTTACAAACCCCTCCTACAGAAAATGAATCTCTTTTGAAGATGGTGACACATACGCTGGATATGATGGCTTACGGGGGGATGTATGACCAGATAGGCGGTGGATTTCACCGATACGCTGTTGACGAAAAATGGCGCGTTCCCCATTTTGAGAAGATGCTTTACGACAACGCACAATTGGCGAAAGTGTACCTCCAGGCACATCAACTGACCCAGGAACCTCGCTATCGGCGCATTGCTGAAGAGATCTTCCGTTTCGTTTTCCGAGAGATGACAGCACCAGAGGGCGGATTCTATTCAGCATTGGACGCTGAGACGGATGCCGAAGAAGGAAAATATTACGTCTGGACTGCCGATGAGATTCAGAAGATCCTCGGTAAGAAGACAGCGGCCCGTTTCGCTGCTGTTTACGGGGTCGATAAGGGACCTAATTTTGAAGGAAAAAATGTGCTTTATGTTCCTGAAGGCGCAGCAGCGGAGAAGGCTCTCAAGGAAGTGGAATCGGCAAGGGAGAAACTCTTAACAACACGTGCGAAGCGAGAATACCCCTTGTTGGACACAAAGATTATTGTCAATTGGAACGGTCTGATGATAGACGCACTTGCCTACGGTTATCAAGTGCTTGGTGAGGAACGGTATCTTGGGGCGGCATCAAAAGCTGCGGCGTTCATTCTTGACACCCTGAAAAAACCGAACGGTGAATTGTGCCATACTTATACTGCGGGTGTGGTGAAACAGGATGTATATCTTGATGACTACGCCTTTTTTGTCCGGGGTTTGCTTGCATTGTATCAGGCTACCGGTGATGAAGAGTGGTTGAATTCAGCGAAAGGACTCACTGATGCGATGATTCAACTTTTTTGGGACGACAAAAATGGAGGGTTCTATTACACGAAAGCGGATGCGAAACACCTTATTGTGCGAACGAAGAAACCTTATGATTCGGCGATTCCATCTGGTAATGCTGTTGCCGTCTCAAATCTATTAGCATTTGGGGCGGATTATCGGGGTTACGCTGAAGAAACGTTGCGGAGCTTCGCGAAATCTATGGCGCAAAGTCCCGCGTCTTTCATGTATATGCATTTTTCCCTTAACCGCTATTTGATCGCAGGAGAAGAACTCGACTCTGCAACACCCCCATTTGGAACGGCGCTCGGTTCTGAAACGTCCCCACTCGTAAGTGCAACTGCTGAAATTAAATCCCATAGTAACAGCGTATTTGATGTGACGCTCCGACTCAACATTGCTGAGGGTTGGCATATTAACGCAAATCCCGCGGGTCAAGACAATTTGATCCCGACCACAATTACAGTGGATACAGATATCCCGTTAGAAATTGTCGATATAGCATATCCGAAAGGGAGATCGACCCGCTTTGAATTTAGTAGTGAGTCCTTGAACGTGTATGAAGAAAGCCTTACAATTCCGTTGCGGTTAAAGCAGAAATCGGATGTGAAGGACGACAAAACCGTTCCAATGACGCTACAACTCACCTACCAACTCTGTAACGAGACTGAATGTCTGTTGCCACAGACGTTGAACATTTCACTAAAGTTACCGCGGTAGTTGACTGCAGGTATGTTTATAGGGTATAATAGATGTGAGTCAATCTGATGCAAGGAGGTACACATGGAAAAAGTCCAGAGTTTCAAATTCCAGAATCCTGACTATGGTGACATCTATACTGCCCAAATCGAAAAAAACGGCAACGGATGGATCGGGTGGATACAAGAGTATCCGAAGGTGAAGTGTGCAGAGTCTACAAAAGCGGCATTGCTGAAAACCCTTGAGAATAGGCTTTATGAAACTTTAGAAGCCGACTGGGAAGCATGGGATAGACAGTTAGAAGAAGACGTGAAAGCCGGAAAACTGGATCGGCTTGCTAAAGAAGCCCTTGAGGATTTGCGCGCTGGTAGGTGCACCGATTTATAAAACACGCCGAGATTTTTGGACATACTATCAAAATCTGCCTCCTGAAGTTCAACAGCTCGCTGATGAGAAATTTGAACTATTGAAACAGGATCCGGCACACCCATCTCTGAATTTTAAAAAGGTCGGTAGATATTGGTCTGCTCGGATCACCCAGCAATATAGGGCTTTAGCCCTTGAAGATGCAGGAGTCTTCCTCTGGGTTTGGATCGGAAAACACGACGAATATATGAAACGTATCTAATGATCTATTAGCGTTACCACAATCTTCATTTATCTGAGGAGAAACTTTGAATGAAAACTATGATTTCAATCTACACCACTCTATCTTTTTTGTTAATGGCGAGCACTCTCGTCTTTGCCAGTGTTGTTGAGGATCCTGTGCTCTATCTCAATGCCGCTGACAACCCCGCCCACCCGGATGCATGGGAGAATCTCGGCACTGAAGGCGGAGAATTGCTTGCCACAGATAAGCCAATGAAACTCGAAGAAGGCGAAATTAAAATTCCTGCACTCGGTGTCAATGAACCGAATTCGAAGTATTACACAACCACGGAGTCCCTTTCAACCTTTGGCGGTCCACCCGCAAAAAACACACCACTGTTTTTCGAGGACTGGACCTTGGAATTCCTTTGTAGACGCAATGGTGATTTTTTTGTTGAAGAACACCATTTCGCCGGTTTCCAGAACAGTCCACGGGAAGGTCAGCAGGGGATTCGGCTTTGGATAACCGGGGGGCAGAATTTGGATACTTCTATCCATGCTAAAGGGAGTAAGCAAGCGGTTCAACCGCTTAACATCACACTTGAAGAAGGGGTCTGGACCTGGATAGCGGTCGTCGGCACGAGTGGCAAGTCGATTGTGGCGTATCAAGACGGTAAAGAGGTCAGCAAACAAGCCGGTTTTGAATTCGATAAGAAATTACCGATAAACGACATTTCAATCGGTGCGAATTCTTTCGATGAGCGTCGGCGAACCTTCAATGGTTCCTTCGCGATTGTCCGGGCTTATGATAAAGCACTGAGTGAGGCAGAAATCAACCAAAACATCTCTGGCGCATTCGCTGTCGATCCGGCGGACAAACTTCCAACGGTTTGGGCTAAAGTAAAACGCGGCTATGAATAGTAGCGGTATGGAGAACATGCTTTGATGTTGATGACTATCCCAGTCTGTTGAGATACGATGGTGAGTTATCGAAATATGTAACCATTTGTAGGGATCTCCCTTGTGGGGATCCTACAAACTCACTACTCACAAGGTATAAGTAATTCTAAAATCTACCATAAAAATGTCTCAATCTCCCACACCTGTTTCGAAGTCCCAAAAAACCCGACACCTTGTCCTGGATCATCGCCTCATTGACGAGACCATCGCGGCAAAACTTACCCTTGGTGAGATTACCAAGCATCCACAGAATCCCCTTTTTGGTGAAGACAAACCGTGGGAACCCCGATTCGACAACGTTTACGCCAATGTCATCTATGATGTGGGGGACAAACTCTATAAATGTTGGTACAATCCGTTTATCATAGATGAACGAGTAACGCACACGCCTCCCGAAAAACGGCATCCTGATTGCTGTAATTACATGGATGTAAAGCCAAATACACGGGAGATGGGTCTCTGCTATGCTTACTCGATGGACGGCATTCACTGGGAGAAACCTGACCTTGGGCTCGTTGCGTTGGATGGCAACAAGCAGAATAACATTCTGATGCGCCGCGTAAATGGGGCGGGCGTTTTCAAAGACGAACGTGAAACCGATCCGACAAAACGTTATAAGATGTTCTTCTGTGGAGAGCCACAAATGACAGTGGCGTTCTCTGCAGACGGATTGCACTGGAGCGAACCCCTTCCAATACCGCAGGTTGAGGCACACGGCACGCATCCCAACGCTTTTTGGGCAGAGACATTGGGTAAATACGTCGGTATTACCCGTCAGCATGCTCGGAATATCCGACTCGTAACACGGACGGAGTCTCCTGATTTTGTACATTGGACCCCAGATGAATCTATCCTTGAAGGTCCCAATCCACGTCTACAGGCACATGATATGGTAGTGTTTCCAACGTGTGGGATTTACATCGGGATGCTCGGAATGATGGTTTATCCAGAGGACTCCAATGTTAATGTCAGACAACATGTTGAATTGGCTTGGAGTCCGGACACCGTCGAGTGGCACCGCATACAAGAGGGAATCCCATTTATTGGGCATACCGCATCGGACACAGAACGTTACGGAGCGACTCCTTACGATTGGGGAACGATCTTCCCCTCTGCTCCGATTTTTTTTGACGATGAGATATGCATCTATTACGGTGCCGGTGACGGCTACTTTTTCAACTGGCGCAACGGTTACCTCGCGCTTGCAACGCTTCGATCCGACGGTTGGGCAGGCTATGAACCGATCGTAACTGACATGCCAGCCGTCATAACGACCCAACCCTTAACCTTTGATGGCACATCAGTCGGTATAACAGCAGATGTATCGGATGATGGTTCTGTGCGTGTAGCAATTCTCGATAAGGCAGGGAACCAACTTGTCAGGAGTCAACTGGTTCGTTCGACTGTTACAGATCGCAGTGTGCAATGGGAACCGAGTCAGGGGTTAGCAGATTTGCGAGGCAAGGAAATTCGGTTGAGATTCCAGTTGCGTAACGCAAAACTCTATGCCTTTCAGATCGAAGCGGAGAATGGATAATTCTTATTCATTGCCGTTCTCTGCTACCTCTATAGCGCATCGGTATGCGCCCGAATCTTCTGGAACGCGTCTAAAATCTGTTGCATATCATCTGTGTCCCCCAGAAACATAGAATGGGTGAAGCTGCAAACCTCTTCTCTGTAGACCCTTTCGGCGTTTGGGCAATTGAGTGTGCTGTAGTCAATCGCTTGATCCCCAAGGTATTTGCGGGGTAAGCCGAGTTGATCAAAGAGTTCAGGATTGCCGAAAGGACCTTCGTTGTAAATGGGTTCACCATGGGCACCGACACCACACGAAACACCTTCTGCGCGGAGTGCCTCTAAGAACCGATCGCGTGAAACACCGCCGAACTCCGCAGATACGAACCGGAAATCCCAATAGTAGAAACACCAGCGTGTGACACGTTCATCGCGCGGGATCGGATGGAGTCCATCTATCGCCTCCATGCCCTTGGAGAGGTATGCGATATTGCGCTCGCGCGTCTCTACTTGTTCTTCAAACCGTTCCAGTTGGTTCAGTAAGAGGGTCGCTTGGAAGTTGGTCATCCGCATATTCAGTTGTGCGAATTGACCTGCCTTTTCTGCGAGTGTTTCATCGTTTGTCAGCACCATTCCGCCTTCGCCACAGGTGAGTGTTTTTCCCATCTGGAAGCTGAATGCCCCGAGATGCCCGATGGAACCAAGCCCTTTCCCGCGCCACTGTGAACCGTGGGCGTGTGCGCAATCCTCAACCACTTTGAGATCGTGTCTGTCAGCGATCTCCATAATCGCGTCCAGGTCTGCAGGGTAGCCGCCGTTATGCACTGGGATAATCGCGCGTGTTCGGGGTGTAATGGCTTTCTCAATTGCATCGGGTGCGATGTTGTAGGTGAGTGGGTCGATGTCAACGATGACCGGCACCGCATTGACACAGACAACCGATGTTCCTGTTGCCACGAAGGTCAAAGCAGGAACGATGACTTCATCCCCCGCGGTGATACCAGCCGCCTTTAGGGCACATTGCAGGGCTACAGTGCCGTTAGCGAGTGGAATACCGTACTTTGCATCCTGAAACGCCGCGAACTTTTCACCGACTTCATCGACTTTCTCGCGTCGGTTCCACGCACCGCTCCGCAGCGTCTCTAAAAGTGCGTTTTCTTCGGTTTCATCATAGATGGGCCAACTCTTCCCTAAACTGCCTTTAACAATAGGATCGCCGCCATTAAGTGCCAATTTTGCCATCTCTCCATCCCCCTTGTTATGTGTTTTAACCCAAGTTGCTACTAACAGATTTTGCACATTTCAGATAGGTTTTCAATCCTTGTCCTCACCCCGTAGGGGTGATATGTCTATAGAAAATCGTTGGTTCAAGGTACCGCACTCCAGCGGAGTGCTTGATGGATGTGATTTTAGCAGTGCTCCCTTTTTTCGTCAACTTCTTTGACTGCAGTGAGGTCGTGTGTTTGCAGCATTCTGCTTGCAGATTTCATCAGAATCCGCTATAGTAACCTTCGGAAACCCGGAACAGTGTGTAGACTATGGAAGCAATAAATCGAACACTTACAGCAATAGACGGAATCACAGTAGGGCATGCGACCAATTTAACGGCTCGAACAGGGTGCACGGTTATCCTCTGTCCAGCAGGCGCGACCGCCGGCGTTGATGTACGTGGTGCTGCACCCGGCACACGGGAGACAGAGGCACTCCGTCCAGGACGTTTGGTCCAAAAAGCACACGCTGTCTTGCTAACAGGTGGAAGTGCCTTCGGGTTAGATGCTGCGAGCGGTGTCGTTCAATATCTTGAGGAACGAAACATCGGTTTTCCGGCGGGTTCTGTGCGGGTACCGATCGTTCCGGCGGCGGTTATCTTTGATCTGGGGGTTGGTGAGGCGAATGTTCGTCCTGACAAAGAGATGGGATATCAGGCGTGCCTCAACGCTACGGATGAACCTGTGGTGATGGGTGTGATCGGTGCCGGCACGGGTGCTACAGTCGGTAAAGCACCCGGCGTTACGTCTTCTCCAGGGGGTGTCGGTTCGGCGTGTGTGCGTCTCGACTCCGGCTTGATCGTTGCGGCAATTGTGGTTGTAAATGCGCTTGGGAACGTTGTACATCCGAGGACAGGTGAGATTCTCGCGGGTGGAAAAGAGAACGACAATTTCGTAGACATCACGGAACGACTTCTGGACGCAGATTTGGTTCACGGAACCAATACGACAATCGGGGTTGTGGCTACAAATGCGACACTTTCCCCCGCAGAGGTGCACCGGGTCGCAGAGATGGCTCACGATGGGATGGCACGTGCGATTCGTCCGGCGCATACGATGTTCGATGGAGATACGCTTTTTGCGCTTGCCACGGGATCGCATACCGGGAGCGCTGTAAATACTGTCGGTATCCTCGCAGCGGAAGTTGTTGCAGAGGCGATTGTTAACGCCGTGACCACTTGAATATAAGGTGACTTTAAAAAACCAAGCCTGCAACAATACGCAGAAATACGCAGAAATACCCTATCAAAAACCCCAAGCAAAAACACGCAGGCGACTCGAACACAAAAGACGGTAAGAGACAAGGAACCGATACTTATCCGCAAGGAATAATTAAAAAATCGGGTGCCCTTGCATTGCTACTGGGATGTCGATATCAAACTCGTTGAGAACCGTTGGCGCAATGTCGTATAAACTCTTGGAGGAGACAGTCCCCTGTGCTTGTTCTCCATTTTTTATAATGAACATGCCCATCTCGGCGTGGTTGCAATCGTCAGGACCCGTGTCGTTCTCGTAGGTATAGATGCTGTTGTATCCCACACTGCCGACCGAACGCCAGAAAAGATTACCGAAGTAGACGATGAGATCCGGCGGAATGTTTCGGCATTCCCGGTAAACCGCTTCAGGTTTGAAAACGCGTGTGCCGATGCTAACTCCCGCCTCGTCTACAATGGCTTCGAGGCGCGCCTTCAATTCATCGCGGACGTTTTCATAGTCTCCTGCGCTAACAGTTCCGTGCGGTTCCCTACCTTCAACGTTTATGAAAATCCGCCCGTAATATCCACCTTCACCCCACACCTCTGTTTTTTCCCAATCCACTAAATCCGATGTCCATCGCGTAATTCCTTGCGGTTCCCTTTTAAGCGTCAAATAACCGTGTTGTCGGAGCCATTCATTGACGCAGATACCCCCGTCCATCCGTTTGGCACCGTGATCAGAGACAATCATGACCGTGGTATCTTCGTCTACGCACGCTAACGTCCTCCCGAGTTCGGCATCGAGGGCGCGATAATAGTTCCGCATTGTCTCCGAGAAAGGCGAGTTCGGTTCATACTTCGGATGCGTTTTATCCCAAAACCGCCAGAAAGCGTGATGGAGCCGATCCGACCCCATTTCAACCATCGTAAAGAGGTCCCAATCCTTTGTTTCAAGCAGATAGCGTGCGAGTTTGAAACGTTCGGCGGTCATTTTGAGGAGTTGTTGTGCCAGTTCGGCGCGCCGATCTGTCCGGAAATTCGGTATATCAATCATGTAATCGCTGGCCACTTGTGTGATTTCCCGCGACAGTCGCCGTGGGAAGGTCCATTGCGAGTTGAGATTGGGGGTGAGGAAGCTCGTGACCATCCATCCCGGAAAGGGTTTCGCAGGATAGGTGAGCGGCACTCCCAGGACCACAGATTTCTTTCCCGCTTGCCCTAACAGATCCCAGAGCGTTGGCACTTTGATGGCGTGTGCGTTGGCGATGGTCATTGCATCGTAGGAATAGTCCTTACGGTTGCGGAAGCCGTAGATGCCGAGTTCCCCCGGATCCCGACTGGTCATCATGCACATCCACGCTGGCACAGTGATAGGCGGGATCGTGCTTTCCAATTCGCCGTAGATGCCTTCTTCCATCAAACGACGCGTATTGGGCATGTCAGCTTTAAAAGCGTCAAAGACAAGCTCAGGCGCGGCACAATCCCAACCGATAATAAGGACGCGTTTTCTCATTTTAATACCTTTACCAATTATCTGTGTTTTTCTTCCTCCGTTTGTGTTGCGAGATATTTTGAATCTGGTTTTATGTCAAGTGGATAGCGAATCTCCCATATCTTGACGCGCGCGTTAGAGAACTCTTGATTGGGGTAAATAGGAACGAATGCCTTACTCTGTTGCTGACTTAATAACGAGTTACTTTCAAACTGATCACCAGTTAACATCAAATGTGTTGCACCATGCGTTTTTAAGAACTCTAAACATAGACGTTCCGATTTTACACGCTCCACATATTGCTCATAAAGGTATATCCAATTAGGAATATAATGATCAGGATCTGTAATTGTTTTCACACCGCCGAAAACATTCAACTGTGTACCGTAATTCCATTTCGCTGCGATAACGGCGGTCTGTGGGAGTTCTGTGTCTATCCAATGGAATGCTGTCATTATCTGGTTGTTACCGGGAGTCGGTCGACGCATCTGGCTTGCGGCAGAAATTGTACGTTTTGCATAGGCACCTAAAGGGGGAAAAAACATGAAACTCAAGATAATCACACAACATGTTATTGGTTTTATTAGGCAGGTAATAGTGTTATGTTTCCCTTCCGCTACAGGCGGGAATAGATAGTTCGTTATAAGTTCTATAAACGTTGCCGTAAAGAAAGCAAGAGGAACACCGATAAAGAAGTCATAGCGTTTTCCACCTCTCGAGAGTCCAACCCACAAGAGAAACCATGTCAGCATTGCAAGCGTCACTAATTCGTTTCTTTCCATCTCCCTACGTAAATAGGCAAGGCTTCCGAGACTTAAAAACACCAATCCTAATGAAATTAAAAAGAGGATATTGCACGTGCTAGCACTTGTCCATCCGCTGATCATATCTCTAAAGAAAGTTGTTCCAACAAAGAGAAAAATCGAACTAGCAAGCGGGAAACTTTTCCATTTCCAGAAATGAAAACTGGCGAGAATCGCGCCAAGACTACCAAATAGAAAAATCGTGCCGTAACGGTTTATCCAATATCCACTTCGCGGATTTCTGAGTTCCCCAATGCTTTTCATGAGTTTGCTCTCACGAAACGCGAAAGCAGTTGTCTCAAAGGTGTCAAATTGAAGCAAAAAGAAACTGATGCCCCAGATCATGACAATGAGCGTTAATCCCCAAGCAAGTTGTTGGATATATGGACGTAGCGGTTGGTAAAAAAGAAGCAATAGGAACCTCATCCCGCGTAGGGAAAATATGACAACCGGCGGTACAAGCATCAGGACAGCAACATGCGTAGAAAAGCCCGAGCCACTACGGTAAGCGGGACTAATCAGGAACAACCACGGTATGAACATGGACATCCAAAGGAGATACTCCAGTAAATTCTCCTCTGTCTCTGTAGTACAGAATTTCCAAAGTTCAACGGCGTGTATGATTAAAAGGAAAGAACCGAACCCTTCCCAAGAAAGTCCTCCTAGGAACACAGTCACGCCAGACATCACGGTTGCGAGATATCGGTGCCATCCCGTTATAACCTGTTCTTTCCATAAGTAACTGGTGACGGCAATCGTCCCCACCATCCAACACCATGCGTCTCGGTCGCCAAAACCGGCAGCACTTCGCTCAATGCTGCCAGGTAGGGTTGCCAAAAGAAGACTAACAACGGTGGCAAAGAGAAGGCCGTAAGAACGAGTGAAAAATAAGAAAATGACACTAAGACCCACAGAAAAACAAAGAGGTGGGAGATAGAGTTGTATCTGATATAAAGACCACCATGGAAACGCCTTATAGAGATATGCTATCGCGTAGGCATAAAGAGAGAGCAACTGACTATTATCTCTACCAAGAGGTAACCATCGGTGCATATCACGTTCAGGAAGATGTCCATGTTCGGTAATAATGTCCGCCTGCCAATAGTAGAGATAAGCATCATGTTCGGTAAATTGCCTTGGTGGAAGGTGTTCTGTGCCCTGAATACGGATCCAGAAAGCCAATAGTATAATACCAATGAATAATACACCGGCACAAACGTGACGGAAAAGCCTATTTTTCATTTCCTATGCTGGATGACGCTTTCACCTACGATTTCATCATCAAAATCGCCAGGAAGTCAGTACCTATCAGAATTTTCATCTATAGATCGCCTGGATCTCGCAAAGCTATGGAAGCCTTGCTATGACTGGATCTGTAGCCAAAATGTAAACACTACCTAGTGTTATTCTCACGCTGCCTGCGCTCGCGTGTTCTCTGAACAAATTCCCGCAAACGTTCCCTGCGCTCCGTACAACAGTTGCAGAGCTTCTTTTTAACAGGCGGTGTGTCCTTCGTCTGTATGGATGTTTCTGTTTCCACCTGTATATTCCGCACCTCTTTCTGCACAGTGGGTGTATGGATCGCATAACTGATAAAATCAACGAGGAGCACAGCAACCGCAAAGACAGCGACACCGTATAGAAGGTAGATCTTTTTCATTTCTCCTTTTCTCCTCCTTGAATAGAACGTTCAATGTACGTCGCGTACTCTGGATCCGATTCTTTCAGCCGGCGAAGGCCCTCCTCGGGTCCATAGCGACTCAACGTTCGCATCCCAGCCTGAAAGCGTTTGGGTGAAAAACCTTCAGGAAAACTCTCTTCAAATTCAACTAAGTTCTTTTCCAGATCAACTGCAGCGGGCAGCTCCGAGGTATCCGAGAGTAGCGAATCAAGCAGCTTTTGGATTTCTGTATCATTGTATATATCACTTTCGGTAAGAATGGCACCCGCCTCAAGAACATTCGGCTCAGTGCTCGGTTCTCGCGGGGCCACGGATGATTCTACGGTTGGAAAATCGACTAATAACTCCTCCTCAGTACTTGGAGATTGCGTGCCGGGTGCAGTATCTGCTGTCTGTGAAACAGGGAGTGTTGCAGTGGGTTGGTGATAATTTTTCAGAATGCCAAATGCCCATTTACCGAAAGCCGCATCGTCTGTTTCAAAATATAAACTTCCCCATGCATTGTATTGTTCTTCGGCGACAAATTCCATTGCTACTTGCAAATGGTCCTCTGCCTCGTTTTCCTTAAGGCGTTTAATTAATGCTTGGCGAACCCGTGGCTCGGCTGATTCAGGAGTTTCATCCGGAAAGTGTTCCCGAAATTTTTTCTCAAATACCTTAGAGAAGGCACTTTTGTCAACCTCTAACCCTTGTGACGCAAAGAAATCAAGTGTAGCATACAGGCTTGTCGGTCGAGTTTCTAAAAACGCTTCATACTCCGGAGTATCCATGATAGCTAACTTTTTCCGCCGATAATCGGAAATAGGTTGTCCTTCTATATGATGCTCGCGGGCCATCTGTCTGAGACGTTCTGCTTTACTGGAGACTTCGGATCGCGATTGATCCTCAACAGCAACAGGAATCGGGACAGTATTTTCTTCGCGGTGGGTTCTCCAAGAAATATACCCCGCTATTATTGTGAAAAGTATCCCGAGAATAACGAAATGTTTCCACATCAGATGCCTCCTATCATTTTATTTTGCATAATTTGATAAACGTTTCAAAATAAACGCTTGTTCAACCCATTTTAAAAATAAATCTGTATCTGGGAAATTCGTAACGACCTCTCCGACGAGGATAGGCCTTTCAATGGCGAGCCATAAGAGACCATTTGATTGCCCCTCTGATTCAAATCGCGCCTGTATCCAATCTGTGTCTGCCTTTTCGGTTTCTATCACAAATTTACCATAATGCTGTAAGAACTTACGCTTTTCTGCGGAAGCTCCCCGCGCAAACCGGGTCCTAAACCACGGTTTTATGTGTTGTTGATTAAGACTAAACGACCAAATACTATCAGGGTCAATAGTTTCGAGTCTCCGCTTTATGTGATTTGTCAAAAAACTGGATGATCTTAACTCTATGGCAGCAGTCCGGTATTTCGGATTATCTGTCTGCCAAGCACACATGAGCATCATATTCGCACGTCGACGAATTAGAGTCAACTGATGGATACCTAAAAAAGCCTTCTCAGTCGGTTTACCAAAGTGTTCATTCAAAAAATCTCTATATTTATCAGCAGACGGGGGCATAACATTAATAAACTCCTCAAGTGTCCCAAACAGCCTATCTGTCGGATACACCTGCCTGATAAAATCTAAATAGACTTCAGAACTTATTACTTCCTTAAGGGTTTTGAAGTTCTCATCTAAAATTGGATCTGAAAACATACCTCGTAGTTTCACAAATACTTCTGCACACTGCAACTTATACGATAATTCTTCGACGTGTTCCTCTATACGGGTTATCTCCTGTTCCCCATAAGAAAGGACCGTATATCTGAATAGACAGAGGAGAATAGCGAATATACAAAGTGTTAAGCGGAGAACCATTGCTATGTTTTTTCCTATTTTTAAATGTGTAGGGTTGTGAAATAAATCACAACCCTTATAAAATTGGATTAGCAATCACTTGGTACATCATCACAAACATCGTCAGCGTGGTCGTTTGCGTCTTCACACGCGGCTGAGTCATCACCATGCTCCCCACAAATTAAAGAAGCGCGACCACGCGCAACGGAACATGCTAAAATTGCCGCAGCGCACTCTGAAGAATTACTACCAGAAGCATAAGCTTCATTTAAGTCTTGGTCATTCTGGTATGTAACGTATAGACTCATGACAGCAAATAGGGCAAATAGACAAACTGCTCCAATGATTCGTTTTGCGTGCTTACGATTAAGTCGAATCATAAGTAATAATTTCTCCTTATTTGTATCACCCCTAACGGGATGGAAAATCTACCATTTTTGAGAGTTTTGACCAAATAGTGATGTGGAAATTGGCAGGAACCCTCTTAACCACTCGAAAACCCGCATCAATTACAAAAATGATAACAAATTTAGAAAAAATAGTCAAGAAATTAGAAAAATTGAAAAATTTAGGATAGGTAAAATTATGCCCAGCGTGGATTTCTACCGCCGAATCGTTGTTCGCTGATGTTCCATAACTCCGACAACCCGAGTTGCCGGATGTGATCCAGTCCGGACAAACACGGATCGTTTACGCGAGTTAACCAGCGTTGGAGGTCCGCTTCGAGTTCTGCACGGAGGTCTTGCGAATCTTCGTCGTCAATGAGATTGTTCATCTGGTAGGGATCGGTGTCGTTATCGTAAAGCAGCCACCCCGTTCCGTCGTAGTGGCGTGCATAAGTGTAGCGATGTGTGCGAACACCACGCCACTCGCGAATGCCGAAATTAAAGCCTTCACTGCCGTGCAAAGGGACTTCAAGCAGCACAGACTGCGGTTCATCAATTGTGTTACCGAGCATCGCTTCTGAGATGTCGATACCCTCCACACCTTCTGGAATTGGCAAATCGCACAGAGACAGCATTGACGGCATGAAATCCACGAGACTTAGTAGGGTATCGCGGGTAACACCTGCTGGGATTCTGCGGGGCCAGCGAATCATAAAAGGAATCCGGGCGGATTCTTCCCATGGACGTTCTTTTCTGACGTGTCCGTGGCTACCGAGCATATCCCCGTGGTCAGAGGTGTAGACAAGGATGGTATCGTCAGCGATACCGATGTCGTCAAGCGCAGCCATCAAACGTCCGAGATTTTCATCCAGTGCCGTGATATGCGCGTAGTAGCCGGAAATATCCTCCCGGGTCTCCGGTGTATCCACGGCGTTCGGACGCAACTGAATCTGGTCTGGTGGATACATCTCCTTGTAGCGTTCGGGCACGTGTGGGTATGGGTTATGTGGCGGTCCCCAGCTCATATAGAGGCAGAAGGGGTCATCGGCATGTTCTCGGCAGTAATCAATCGCTTTGTCAGTCTGGAACTCCGGTTCGTAACCGTCAATCTGAAATCGATTGCCGTCGGAGTCGTGATACGGGGCATTGAAATAGTCGTGGTGGCAATTCCATCCGATCCAATGATCGAAGCCGAAGCGCATCTCAGGTGTGATAAACTTGTCTCTCGGCATGCCGCCGAGGTGCCATTTACCGATGTAACCCGTGGCATAATCCGCTGCTTTGAAGACTTCCGCAATGCCGGTCTCCGTCAAAGGAAGCGGCAGATCGTTAGAGACGGCTTTGTGGTTCAAAGGGTATTTTCCTGTCATCAGGCATCCGCGCGCTGGCACACATATCGGGACATTGGTGAAGGTATTCGGAAAAAACATCCCTTCCTGTGCGAGTTGATCCATCGCAGGCGTTTGGACTTGCGGGTTGCCTGCGCATCCGACATCACATTGGCGATGCTGATCGCCGAAAACAAAGATTAAATTGGGTTTACGAGTAGTTTCCATATTTGTTACTCTTAAATCTGTTCACTTTGAATCTGAGGGTTGGTTCGCGTCGAGGTTAGAAACCTCTCCCACAAGTCCAAACTCACAGTTTATACGACATGTAGTGCGATGCAGCATCTCAGAAGCAATCGTTAAAAAGATTGCATCCACGTGTAAATTTGGCGAAGTGCGCCTTCACTCTTTGTCCACAACGCCTTTTTCAGGGGCGAAACGACCTTTGTGTAACTGGCGAAGTCTGTTCGGACGGCGCGATACTGTTCCTTATGCGCAATTAACCCTGTATTCTCTGGCGGCGATGCCCCGAAATCCACCCATTCGTATTGCTCACAACACGCCCGTGTGATAATGTGGTGGAAAATCGCGTTGTTAGGGCGGTATTTCAAGAACGCTGGCACGGATGCTTCACACCACAACGTTACAGTCTTATTGAAGTGTAGATAGAGCAGTCCTGCGATAATTGTGCCGTGATATGTGGCAATGGCAAGCTTGGCGATTTTCCGATCCAGGAGGGCTTGCATAAACGCACGCGGTTTCGGAGTACCACCTAACCGTTTCACTGTCATAAGATACATGTCGTAAAATGTGGATAAAGCCCCTTCACTGTCTGTGTCCGTGACTGTCACGCCCGATTTCTCTGCCTTTCGGACCGCGCCTCGGACCCGTTTATTGTAAGCATGCCAGAGGGATTCAACAGCTCCGTCTGTTTTCAAAAGATGTGTGAAATGGTCTGTCCGTTCGTAGCCCATTTCAGTGAAAAGATTACCGTCCCTCGCGGTGCATTTAGGGGGCAGTGTCCAACGGATTTCACACCAGTCCTCTGTCGCTGCTGTGGCTTCAATGGACTTTATCAGGGTTTCAGGGTTAATTTGTGCTGATTCGATAAGGTGGATACCCCCAAACAGATTCCACGGCATTGAGTGCCATAGACGGATACCGGGTATCGGTTGAAAAACGAAGGCAGGCAGCCCCCCTATCACTGCGTCATCTTGATTGATGCGTAGGTAAGTTGGGGTGAATTGGCTGAATGTGGTCGCTAATGCATCCCGCCACGCCAGACTTTGGAAGGCGGTCGTCTCTGGACATTGCTGAAGAATAGTATCCCAGTTCTCCTGATTTTGAGGGGTTAAAGGCTCTAAAGTATACATAAGCACTTTAGCGTTATGCCGCTAATGCTGCGAAAAGTGCCTTGATGTAGCCGACGGAATAAGCTAATCCAACATCGCCCTCTAATTTCGGGATGTGATCGGCGTTGATGCATCCGTCAAATCCGACTTTTTGGAGTTCACGGACGATTTTGAAAGCGTTCATATCCCCATCGTCGAGCAGGACTTCCTCAAACGCCCCGGCTGTTGCGAGGCTCCCGCGGACGTTCCGTAGGTGAACCATGAAGATGCGTCCTTTACGTCCGTAGTTGTTGATTTCGTCAAGGACAATTGCACTCCCGCCGGCTTCCGCACGCGTGCCACAACAATAGAGATAGCCAACGTTCCTGCTGGGGAAGGTATCGGTGACACGATGGAAACCGAGACTGCCGAGCGGTGTGTCCGGGTTTGGTACGTCTGACGGATGAATCGCAAGTTTTATATCGTATTCATCGGCGATAGGGACGAGCGCGCCGTAGATTTCAGTAAAGCGTTTCCACCATTCGTCGAGGGATTCCATCGTTGGGATAGGGGGTGGATCTTGGGTTGCGGCACGGCTTTCACCGCGGGAGGTATAGCCACCCCGATGGACGGATGCATAACGCGTCATAAGATAATCGAACGTATCCCCCCAAAACCGCTGGCGTGCAATAGGTACCCCGGCTTCCGCGAAAACCCGGAGGGCGTTACACGTGTTCTCTAATTCCTTTTCGCCATCGGGTTGACCTTGCATAAACTTTTCTGTGATGTTCGGGAGCGTCACGCGGTTGATGTCGAGTCCCCACGAACGGATCCGTTTCTTGATTTTCAGGACTTCGTCCAAGTCGGGGTAACCCTGCTCTTCAACGCCGGGAAAGGCGTTACCGCCGCCAAAGTCGATGCAATCTGCTCCGAGTTGTGTAACCTGTTTGAGGTAGCTATCTGAAAGTCCGCCATCCCAGACTGAAATTCTCATTTTTTAATTATTCCTTGCGGTTCGTTCAAGCGGGTAAAGGATTGGACGTGCCTTTCCGTAGATCCGCTCTCCAAATGTAAAGCAAAGACAAATTATGCCATTTAAGGCATAATTTCATTACGAGCTGCGCGTTTGGTGTTTAGAAAAAGAAAAGAGAAAACAATTAGTGCTGCTATGGAGCTTCTCTGCTTTCAGGAGATCGCTCCTGCAATTATAAGGGTAAAGGCACGGATTGCCCGCTCTCAACAGATTGGTATGCAGCTAACGCGATTTCAGCGGCAGCACGACCATCTAACCCTGTGATAGGGGGTTGTGTATCGTTACGGATCGCGTCTACGAAAACGCGAATCTCTTCTTGAACGGGGGGTGGCACGTTAATATCCGCCACTTTAATCTCTCGTCCTTCACCCTCAAAAGGTTTAATCTGGATAGTCGCATCGCCGCCCCAGGTCTGTGGAAAGTAAATGGAACCGCCTTCGCAATCCACGCGTCCACCATACCCACCGACAGCGGAGACATGACTGGAATGGAGCAAGCCGACTGCTCCGTTTGCAAACTGCAAGGAAGCAAGCACGACATCAGGATAATCGCTCTTATCGGGTCCGTATTGTCCACCGGCGGCATAGACAGCAGTGACATCTCCACACGTCCAGCGCATAAAGTCTATTTCATGGGCGTTGATTTCCATAAGAGTCCCACCAGACTTCGCACGTTCCAGTCGCCACGGGGTGTGACTATATCCGCTGCTCCACGGTCCGCCGATGCGATGCACCATCATACAGGCGGGGGCACCGAGTTCACCACTCTGCACGATTTCGCGAACAACGGAATGTGTCCCGTGATAGCGACATACCAAACCGATCGTCAGTTTGACCCCGTTATTCTCTGCGGCGGCAATCATGGCGTCGCACGCCTCTAAGGTAGGTGCCATCGGTTTTTCGGAAAAGACGTGTTTGCCTGCGTTTGCGGCATCGACTGCCATCTGCGAATGCATAAATGGTGGCGACGCAATCAGTACCGCACAAATCCGATCATCGGCGAGTAATTCGTGGTAATCTAACGTATAGGACACACTAAGGTCTGTCGCGAGTTTTTCAGCCAGTGTTTCTTGCACATCACTGACAGAGATGACCTCTATTCCCTCAACAGCATCTGCACTGGTAGCGAGACTTCTACCCATGCCACCGCATCCGATAACACCAACTCCTATCGTTTCCATATTTTTAATTTTCCTTGCGGTTCGTTTAGGAAGGCTTAGTAACAACATGCCTAAACGTATATCCAGCCCGGCGCGTTGCTTGGGCTTACAAGCTTTGGTTATCTATCTTCGTCTTGCTTTGATATGTCCCCATGTAACGCTTAGTTTACTTGAAGAAGGACTGACATCAAGTCCTGTGGCTTTCATGTTGTTCTGAACTTCTGCCGCACTCAGGACGCGATCATAGATGCGAAATTCGTCAATATACCCCTGGATTGTATCGCAATCACAGCCATCTGACCGGTCTCCTATGCCGAGAAGGAGTCCGCCTTTTGGGAGTTTGCCCCCCTTCATGGCATACTTTTTTTCCTGTTTTCCATTCACATAATAGTGAACCATTGCGCCATCATAGGTACCTACGAGGTGCAACCACTCCTCAAGTGGAATGTCCTCCAAGACATTGTCCTGTGCTGCCACCGTTGATTTGCCACCCGCTCTGACGAAGAAACCGTGTTGGTTATCGTCATCGTCGTAATAGAGACTCGCGACTGCGGTGTTCGATGGCATATCGTCAAGTGAGATAATCCTGTTCCAACTGTCATCCAGGGCATTGATATAGACCCAGCATTCCAGCGTGATTTCCTCCCAGTCACGATCGATTTTCGGTGGGGTTGAATCTTCGACGAGGAGGCGGTCAACACTGCCATCAAAAAGGACGCACTCGCCAACTTTACAATCGCCGGCAGGTGCGAGTTCAGGATCCCCGTGGACAGCAGCAGCGAGTCCTGACAAGATATCGACCGCCTCAGTTTTAATCTTTACCGTGTCTTTGTCAAAGGACCAATAGGCGATCAAGCCATCTTCAACCGCACCCGTAATTGCGTCGGCAGGCTGGGCGTTCCATAGGAGGCACGCGAGGAGGAGCAGGACGAATGCGCGTTTGGCATTCGCAAAGACTCTGTAGAGTTGTGAGGGGTTCACAAATTGTCTGTTCTGAGGGTAAACACTGTTTTTCAGACGCATGATTCATTCCTCCTTTTATCGGTTATTGATTATTAACTGACAACTATTCTAAAACACATCGCGCATGGCACGTTCGCGCCGATCGGCGATTTGACGTTCACGTTCCTCATCGGACTGTTGACCGTATTGTTCAGCGACAATAGGACGGTATTCGGCAACCTCGCTTTTGCGCTTGAACACTCGGAAGAAGTCGAAACGGGTCAAGGTTGGCGGAATGTTCCCCGGACATAGTGAATGTAGTCCAACATGCACCGAATTTCCCATGCCAACATTCGTTTGTCCGCAACTCTTCCATTGGATGCCATCGCCACTGGCGAAAGCTGAGAACTGGTTCCCTCTGCGTTCCATACGTAAGAAGAGTTCACGTGTCTTTCTGAGTCCACTGCTGCGTCCGCGTAAATGAAATGAGCGTCCGACGTGACGTTCAAATCGGACATCGCCTCTAAAGGCATGAGGTCCGGAAGTTTTCTCAAGTCGAAGGAATCGGTTCGGATTTTTCCAGACTAATAAACCACCGTGTTCCTTGAGTTGGGACGAGATTCGCATGCGGGTTTCAATGGCGAAGTCTCCCGGGACTTCCATGAGGAGTCGGGGTGCGCTCATATCGCCGCTTCTACCATCTGGACCGTGCCAAAGGTCTTGTCCAGGCTCCGTCCGCATTTCTAAGTAGCCTTGGCGTTCTGCCCAGGAACCCCCGCCTTTTGGGTCCTCCCATCGCCATTCTGGGCGCATACGGTTTCCGATGAATTCATCTTCAAATACCATCTCTGTGAATTCACCAGAAGATGCCCATCCTTCAATCTTCACAGCCGAGATAGAATCCCCGAAGTTTTGGGGTAATAAATGGAGGTTCGGTAGTTCCTTTTTGTATTCCGAGGGTTCCATACGGATGGGTAAGGACATGCCCTCAAAGTCAGGGTGTTCGTAAAAGACGACCTCCGCCCCGTGTGAGGGGAAATCGGGTCCTTTGAAGATGCGAATTGATGAAATTCTGTCTTCAAACCAAGTCCTGCCTTGGGCATCTCGTAGGTTGGCTATATCCCGCAGGACGGTTATTTTTCTACCCCGGAATTCGACGTGCTCGTAGCAGTCCACGATCAGCGGGATAGTTCCCCACTCCGGTCCAACCACTTCCAGTGTAGAACCGAAGTTGATTGATGAGATTCTGTCTGCGAAGTTGTAAGCAGTATCGTGCAAATTCGGATAAAACCCAGGTCCGAGTGCCAACTTTTTACCGCGGAAGTTGCGATGCTGGTAAAGGATAACTTTGTAGTTCGGATTCGATGAGAAATTCGGACCCTTGTAGACACGAACAGAAGAAATATTGTCTTGAAATCCGATGTCTCGTGTAAAAGGAACAGGCTCTACGACATATCCCATTCTACCCCGGAAGTTTGTATGTTGGAACACTTCAACAACGAGGCGCGGTATGACGACTGGCATTTGTTTCTCCTTTTTTTAGGGGTATCGGTTATCGGTTTTCAGTTTTCAGTTAAGGGATTTCGTTTAAAAGTTGTTTTTTGGGGCTGACGATTGTTAACTGTTAACTATTTTGAGGGTTGCCTCGTAGATTTGGGCATATCCACTCCGATCGGATGTGAATACAACGTGCTTGCCGTCTGGGCTGAAAGACGGGTGTGGATGTGTATGCTGTGGTGCGTAAACATAAATCGGACCCTTGGCATACGGAAAGGGGCGGCTCCAATGTTCACCAATAGATGAGGCGTTAGGGTAGCAGAGCGTCTGCGGTTCACCGATACCATCGCGTGGATCAAAAATTTGGATACCGATATCGGGGAAATTCGTATCTGCTACCATAAGTGTTCCGGCAGAATTGCTGATGGCATGCCACGCATTGAACGTTGTCACTTGTCGCACGATTCCGGTATCAGCATTGACGCATCTCACGCCGTAGGGCCAGTCGACGAAGGCGAGTTCACGCCTCCCTGGAATCCATGTTTCATGTGTGATCCATTCATTTTTTTCAACATTCTGGGCATAGAGGCGCCGATTACCGCTGCCGTCGCGATGGATGACCCATACCCGATCCGTCAAGGGACCCGCATAGTAGAGGAGGTCGGCGTCATCCGGACAGAATTGCAGGTGCCCAATGTTATCTCTCCGTAAGATGATTTCGTGCGCGCCGGTGTCTGTATCGATAATAGCAAGTGCGGATTCTTTACCGATCTGGAATCTGACAGCCCACCAGCGATTATCGTGGCTCAAGGCGGTTGTGCCCATGGCAGCGGCGACCATACCCGCATCTTTCATCGCCGTCGCGGCGAAATTGACGAGTTCGCGTTCCTCAAGGCTCCCTAAATCTATTTTCCAGCCGCTTGTCCCTGCCGTGAAGTAGACTGCTTTTCCATCGCGCGAGGGATGCACCGACCATTCCGAGAGGTCAGGTCTGTCTGTTAATTGGCGCAGTTCACCCGTGCTCCGTTCTTCTGCGAATATCTGGGGTGTCCCTGTTCGGTATGAGACAAATATCAGCCGCTGCATTGCCTCGTCATACGCAGGTATGATGAAGAATGGATGATGGTGCATCGCAGACGCAGTCGTCACTTGCCGAATCTGTGTTCCGGTGTGTTGATCGACAAAGGTTCGCGATTCAGGGGGGTGAACTGTTCCTTTCGCCATTCTTTAATTATTCCTTGCGGTTCGGTTAGCGTGATTGAGGGTATCGCGTTCCTTATCGTAGATCCGCCTTCCACTTCGTTTCAGGCTAAGTTTTTGGTGCTAATTTAACAGGACTTACGGAAAAAAAATGGGATTTATCTGTTACCACACAGCCGGTGCGGTTAGGAAACCGCACCTACCAGGGGCGCGTAAGTCCTATCTAATTTGCTCACTTGATAACACTGGGTGTCTTTGATGTGCTCATAATTATTCCTCGAACGCCGCATCAAAGGCAACAGCAGAGGGTTCAAAATCATAACCCTTGACAGCCGCACACGATTCGCGGGCACCGTGTTCTCTGTCCATTCCACTGTCTTCCCACTCGATGGAGAGCGGACCGTCGTATTCCATGACGTTGAGGGCGCGGATAATCTCTTCGAAGTTAACGTTACCACGACCGATGGAACGGAAGTCCCAATTTCTCCGGAGATCTCCGAAGTTCAGATGTCCACCGAATACACCCGATAAACGAGGCGTGTCAGCCCACCAGACATCTTTCATGTGGACGTGATAAATCCGATGGCTCAATCTTTCAAGGAATGCTACATAGTCAACACCTTGATAGCCGAGATGGCTGGGGTCGTAGTTGAATCCGAACGCTTCTCTGCCGTTGACTGACTCGATTGCACGTTCTGCGGTGACGATATCAAAGGCGATTTCAGTGGGGTGAACTTCGAGTCCGAATTTGACACCGACTTCATCGAAGACATCAAAGATCGGGTTCCAGCGGTTGGCGAAATCTTCAAAACCGGCATCAATTTGTGATGGATCGTTCGGCGGGAAAGAGTACAGAAGATGCCATATCGAGCTACCGGTGAACCCATTGACGACGCTAACGCCGAGTTTCGCGGCGGCACGCGCTGTGTTTTTCATCTCTTCGGCGGCGCGTTCTTGAACGCCTGCGGGATCTCCGTCGCCCCAGATAGCCTCTGATAAGATGCCTTGATGTCGGCTATCAATATTATCGCAGACTGCCTGTCCGACAAGGTGGTTACTGATTGACCAAACTTTGAGTCCGTATTTTGCGAGTAGATCGTGTCTGCCTTGGCAGTAGCTATCGTCTGCGAGTGCTTTGTCAACCTCAAAGTGGTCGCCCCAACAGGCGAGTTCTAAGCCATCATAGCCCCACCCGCTCGCTTTTTCTGCTAATTCCTCTAATGTTAAATCTGCCCATTGGCCTGTAAAGAGTGTTACAGGTCTTGCCATGGTATTATATCTCCTTTTTCTAATGTTCCTTGCGGTTCGATTCGGCAAGTTATGTCAAAAATGCTCTGCTCCGTGTATCCAGCGCGCCCGTTGGTTGCGCTTCAGCACAAAATTACGCGGGCGGCGTATACCTCGCATCGATCCAGGCGCGTTGTTTACCACTGTCTACGGCTGCATTGATGAAATGCACGCCGCGCGCCCCATCTTGAACGGTTGGAAAATCTGTGTCGAATTCGGTTGGGGCTTCGTCTGCGATTTTCGCTGCTATTGTCCGTGCGGCGTTTACATAGATATTTGCGAATGCCTCAATGAACGCTTCAGGGTGTCCGAAAGGTATCCGCGAGTTGTGTTGGACGACCTCCGATAGATAGTCATTGCCGCGTTTGTAAACCTGTTCGGGACCATCGGGAAAACGAACGTAGAGATAGTTCGGATTCTCCTGCTGCCATTCCAGCGACGCGTCAGTGCCGTAGACACGGATACGCAAATTGTTCTCTTCGCCTACCGAGATTTGTGATGCATAAAGCACACCGCGGACGCCGTTTTCATAATGCACGAGTAAATTTCCATCGTCTTCTAATAAGCGTCCCTCTACAAAAGTGGTCATATCCGCACAGATTTCTTCGATGTCGAGTCCTGTGATATAGTGTGCCAGGTTCTCCGCATGGGAACCGATGTCTCCGATACATGAGGACGCACCCGCTTGCTTCGGATCTGTGCGCCAGACGGCTTGTTTCGCGCCTTCGTCCTCTAAGAATGTTGCGAGCCAGCCTTGCGGATATTCAACGACGATTTTGCGGAGCGTTCCGAGTTTTCCTGCTTTCACGAGTTCACGTGCCTGCTTCACCATCGGATAGCCGGTGTAGTTGTGCGTGAGTGCGAAAACGACATCGTGTTCTTTGACGAGGTTGCATAGTGCTTCAGCATCGGCAACCGTTGTTGTCATCGGTTTATCGCAGACGACGTGGAATCCTGCTTCAATAAAGGTTTTGGCGACATCGAAATGGATGTGGTTCGGTGTCACGATTGAGACGAAGTCGATACGTTCGCCTTCGGGAAGTTGACTCTCCTTCTCTGCCATCTCTTGATAAGACCCGTAGACCCGGTTTGCATCGAGGAAGAGTTCGGCACCTTGTTGTTGCGATTTTTCGGGTGATGATGAGAATGCACCCGCAACGAGATCGATTTCTCCGTCAAGTGCCGCGGCTTTACGATGGACAGCACCGATGAAGGCATCCGGTCCACCCCCGACCATGCCGTAACGTATTTTCCTGTTCAGTGGCATTTTGCGTATTGTCTCCTTTGCTTTGTAATCTGGGAAACCTGTAAGTTTCGCCCTATATGGTATTTTGATTCCAAAATACATTATCTCATATTTGAGCGTTTTTTTCAAGATTTTTGTTCAGGAAGGGTGTATAAAGATTTTGGCGGTCGGTTGTCAGAAGGAGGGTTTGGAGGATAGGAGGAATTCAGGATCTCGGATACCGGATTTTAGGGATGGGTTTTTGTTTGGCATGGATGTCTCAACCTTAATCAGGAAACGGAACGCGTTCGTAGATTTCCTGCAGTTGATAATTTGCATTATAGCGTAACTTCGAGAAGATGTCAAGGCGGGCAGCTGAGATTTTACTACACACATCTTCTTGATTTGTGATATACTTGTCTGTAGAAATCGGAAGTGTTTTGCTATTTGAAGGAGATTTGCATGACTACAGAAAGAAAATGGGACGATTCAATTGTCCGCTATCCAGACCCCGCGATTGAGGCGCTGGATCCACGTTTTGGAAAATATACAATCGGGAATTCTGTCGTTGAACGGTTATGGACAGGCTCGCGCTGGGCAGAGGGACCTGCCTGGTTCGGCGATGGTGGGTATCTGCTCTGGAGCGATATTCCGAACAATCGGATTCTGAAATGGGAAGAATCCACCGGCGACGTGAGCGTCTACCGGAAACCGTCGAACTATACCAACGGACACACCCGCGATCGGCAGGGCAGGCTCGTCAGTTGCGAACACGGTGCACGGCGTGTCACACGCACTGAATACGACGGGACGATTACCGTGCTGATGGATAGCTTTGATGGGAAACCGCTCAACGCACCGAACGATGTCGCCGTCCATCCCGATGGGCATGTCTGGTTTACCGATCCCGGATACGGGATTATGCTCAACTATGAAGGACATGTCGCCGAATTTGAGTTGCCGACCTGCGTGTATCGTCTCAATCCTGATACGGGAGAAGCAACCGTCGCGACGGATGAACTCGAAAAACCGAACGGTATCTGCTTTTCACCCGACTATGAAAAACTCTATCTCGTGGATACCGGTGTTACGCATAAAGAGGGAACGCCACGCCACCTTTTCATCTATGATGTGATAGATGGTGAGCGGTTAGGCAAACAAGAGGTGTTCTGTGATACATCGCCCGGTATTGCTGACGGTATTCGGTGTGATGTTGACGGAAATCTATGGGCAAGCGCAGGTTGGGTTGGCGACGGATACGATGGCGTGCATGTTTTCGCACCAGACGGAACACGTATCGGGCAAATTCACCTCCCAGAAATTTGTGCAAACCTCTGCTTCGGTGGGGTCAAGAGAAACAGATTATTTATGATGGGTAGCCAGTCTCTCTACGCAGTTTATGTGGAAGCGCAGGGAGTTCCGTACTTTTAATCACTCGTAAAACGATGGATGCCTTAGAACATATCAACTGCCCAATTTGTGAACGGAATGAAACGGAAGAACTTTTCAGTAAGGACGCCTTATCGGTGGTCGTCTGCAAGCGGTGTTCCTTGCGTTATGTCAATCCGAGAATCAATCGTGAGACCCTTGAAGACGGGTATATTGAGACTTACTATCCGCCGGATAAAGTAGAACGCATCCATACGGATAGCATGGAATGGTTACAGATGACGGAGCGTTTATCTGAGTTAGAGAAACACCGTCAGGATAAAGGGAGACTTTTGGATGTAGGATGCGGTATCGGGACGTTTCTGGATCTCGCACGCGAAGGAGGTTGGGAACCGTACGGTGTTGATCCCTCCAAGAGCGGTATCACTTTCGCGCAAGAGATACATAAATTAGACGTGCAGTGTGGGGAGGTCTTTGATGCGAATTTTCCGACTGCCTATTTCGACGCAATTACACTCTACCATGTATTGGAGCATATCCCGGCGTTAAATCCACTCCTCAGCGAGTTACGTCGGGTTCTGAAGCCTCAGACAGGGACCCTTGTCATTGAAGTCCCGAACGGTGAGGGTTTGCAGAGCCGCCTTCAGAAAGCGGATTGGCCCTATGTCCACCCACGCGATCATCTCTACTATTTTTCCGCGCGTTCTTTACCGAAATTACTTCGGAAGCACGGTTTTCAGGACGTTACATTGGGGAAACCGCGCCGCGTTAGCCCGACAGTAGGGATGGGTTTCGCACTTCGTCAAGCCGCAACTGCTGCCTTGGTTCGGTTCCATTTAGGCACAGTGATCCGAGTGTATGCGAGTTAGGACGTGCGTTTCACGGTTTGGGTGCTTGATAAGAGAATGTTTGGATAACCTCGTTCATGAGGAGCCGTTGTGCGATCGTCTCAAGCACTTCTGTATTTAGCGTCCCAGTGAACCAATATTTGTTTCCCGTTCGAACGGCGGTAACGCCCGCAATGCCTAAGTCTGTGATGCCTTTGACGGTGCTATCACCGACTGCGTCCGTAACACCGGGCTTGAATTGAACTTCAAGGGTCCAATCTGTGTCGGTATCATTGTCAGTTCCAAAGGCGTAAGCTTGTGTAATGGGATCGGCGAGGAGTTCAGTGCCGATTCGGTCCATCGTTTCTGCCTCGAAGGATCCTTCGATCCAGTAGACTGTAGCTGTGCGTACAGCATCGATGCCATTGATACCAAGATCGGTTATATCCTCAAGAATACCTTGTCCAACGGTATCGGGGACTTCAGGTTTATAGTAAACTTCAACTTTCCAGTTTTTCATGATTTTTTCGTCGCTATTTCTGTGTAATGCTAAAATGAAAATGAAGATTTCGATGCCCGATTGCGATTTTGCAAAGGACACCTAAAAATGCCAACTGAACAGATTTCTAATATAAATTCGCAAACAACGTCACTCAATATTCTGGTTTTCGGTGCACATCCCGATGATTGTGATATTAAAGCGGGAGGTATCGCTGCCTTATATGTCCAACAGGGACATCGCGTTCAATTTGTCTCTGTTACGAACGGCGATGCAGGACATCACGAAATGGGTGGCGGTTCTTTGGCGCAGCGGCGATATAGGGAAGCACAAGCCGCCGCTGAAGTCGTCGGCATTGAATATGCGTTATTGGACAATCACGATGGCGAACTCATGCCGACGTTAGAAAACCGATATAAAATTATTCGCACGATTCGTGAATTCCAGCCAGATTTAATTATGACCCACCGGCCCAACGATTATCATCCTGACCATCGGTATACGTCAACGCTGGTTCAAGACGCGGCATACATGGTGACTGTGCCGAACATCTGTGCCCTCACACCGCATTTAGAGAAAAACCCTGTTATCGCTTATTTGAGCGATGGTTTCATGAAACCCTATCCCTTCACACCCGATGTTGTTGTTGGTATTGATGCTGTCGTTGAACAGAAGATTGATATGCTTCACTGTCACGTATCGCAGTTTTACGAGTGGCTGCCTTACAACAGTGGCTCGTTAGATACCGTCCCTGCGGGTGCCTCGGAACGGCGTGCTTGGCTCGCTGAACGCTTGCGAAATCGTTTTCGAGATGTCGCTGAAAAGCATCGAGATTTGCTAATAGCACGCTATGGTGAAGAGGTGGGAGCGCACATCAAGTATGCTGAGGCATTTGAGGGATGCGAATACGGTTCCGCACTCACCCCAGAAAATATCCCCACCCTCTTTCCGTTTTTCAAGTAAGGAGTTTCATTTTAACGCTATGCCAACGGAACAAGCCAGTCCCAGAACGCTTTTTGTTATTGTCAGTGTTATTGGTCTTATCTTTGCGATTGTGATGGTTATACTTTTTTTTAATGCTGCACCCGCACGTTCTAATATCGAGGTGCATCGCGGTTCAGAGGAAGCGGTTGAGTGTCTGAAGTGTCACTTAAGAGGCGATGAAAAATCACCAACGATGCCGCATCTCAATCTCGGTCGGTGCAACCTCTGCCACGGGTTGTCTAACGAAGACCCGCAAGCGCAAGATAGTAAGTGACACACGGCTACGAGCTATCGGCGGGACTCAGGATGGCTTTGATTCCTATCCACGTAACTTTATCTTCTGCTTCACTGATGACTTCAAGACATTGAAACTGATGTGCTTCTAAAACCGACTTAATTTGCGCGAGTTCAGCCTCTAAAATCCCAGAAAAAATGACGATTCCATCGGGATAAAGTCGTTGTGCGCAGAACGGAATCATTGGGAGAATTGCCTTCGTTAAGATGTTCCCAACGATGAGATGGTATCTGTTTGCGCTTCCTTTGAGTCCATCGCCTTGAGATAAATACACCTGCGATGCCACACGATTTGACTGAAAATTGGCTGCTGCAACGGGGAGTGCTGTCGAATCAATTTCAATCGCGTCAACGTGTGCCGCCCCTAACTTGATAGCAGCAATTGTTAAGATCCCCGAACCTGTCCCGATGTCAGCAACTTGATGATATGGCTCGACGGTGCGTTCCAATAATTCGAGGGAAAGTCGTGTGGTCGGATGGTAACCTGTCCCGAATGCCATGCCCGGATCGAGTTGAATTAGGATTTCCGCTTTGTTGTGGGAGATCTCACTCCATGTCGGTGCAATGACGATCCTTTTGCCAACACGCTGTGGTGGGAAGGCGGCTTTCCATGCCTCTTCCCATTTCTCGGGTTTGACATGTTTTAGATCAATCGTCGCGGGGTGTGGTTGGATACCCCATGTTGGCAGCTCCGTAAGGAAGTCGCGCAATTTTTGCGTCCGGGCATCAACTCGGTCATCTAAAGGGTAATGGGCGATGAGGTCTACCAGGGATGCCTTCTTCTCTTTGAGCTCAACGCCGATTGCCTTTAATTCGAAGAGAAGGTTCGCAACGGCTTCTGATGCTTCTTGAGAGGTCGTTACCGTGATTCTTACCCAGTCCATATTTACCACGTTTCTGCGTTCGTGCTTTGTGTAGGGGCTGGGTCACACAGCCCCTACGGACCGGTAGATTCTATTCCGGGTCTTCGTCATCGTGTCTACCGAGCAGTTTATCCCAGAATCCACCGTGTTCGCTCTGGTGGGATTCTCCACGCAGTTTCGCAAATTCTTCTAACTTGCTTCGTTGTTCCGTGCTGAGATGCTTTGGTGTTTCGATCTCTACTCTCACGACCAGATCACCTGAATAGGAGCGTCTATAATGTGGCACCCCTTTGTTAGGGATACGGAGGTGGGCACCCCACTGTGTACCCGGCGGGATGTGCAATTCCTCCTTCCCATCAATACTATCAACTTCAATGTTCCCACCGAGGGTGGCTTGGACAAACGAGATTTTGGCGGATGTAATAAGGTCGTTGCGATCCCGTTGAAAACGTGTGTGCGGTTCGACATTAATGACGACAAACAGATCACCCGACGGTGCCCCGTTTATACCGACTTCGCCTTCGCCTCGTAGTTGATACTTGAAACCTGTATCAACGCCTTTATCGATATTTAACTTAATGTCGCGCGTGTTTCGGACAACACCTCTCCCGCTGCAGGATTGACAGGGCTCTGTAATAATGGCACCTTCTCCCCGGCATCTCGGACACGTTCGGGACATTGTGAAAAACCCTTGTGATTGGCTGATTTGACCCCTGCCGTGACATTGCGGACACGGTGTAGGCCGTGTGCCTTTTTTGGCACCACTGCCTTCACAGGTAGGGCACGATTCAATTCGTGGCACTTGGATTGTGACTTCCTTGCCATGGATAACGTCTTCCAGTGTTACCTCAAGGTTATATTGTAAACTGCGTCCGCGTTTGGGGGAACGCCGCGTACTACCGAATCCACTAAAGAGGTCGCCAAAAACATCACCGAAAACGTCGTCAAGGTTTATCCCAAGGTCTCCGAAATCAGTTCCCATGCCCTCCAGTCCTGCGTGCCCGAACCTATCATAACGGTCCCGTTTCTCAGCGTCTTGCAAGACTTCATACGCCTCTGTGGCTTCCTTGAATTTATCTTCGGCAACTTTATCGCCCGGATTTTTGTCCGGATGGAATTGTATGGCGAGTTTGCGATACGCCTTTTTTATTGCGTCCGCATCGGCATCACGATTGACGTTCAGAATCTCATAATAGTCGCGTTTTTGCGTCATATACTGTCCTTCCTGTCACTATTCAGTAGTATCAGTAGCATCTGTATCATCCGACACGTCGTCTGATGCGTCTTCTTCGGCGGGTCCCTGGGAGACGACAACTTGAGAGGCGCGTAGAACACGGGTATGCAACATGTAGCCACGCCGAAATTCTTCAATAATTTTTCCTTCTGGTACATCGTCCGATGCTGTGACCAAGAGTGCCTCGTGTTGATTTGGATCGAAAATTTCACCAACTGCTTCAATGGATGTCAGTCCGTGGATTCTAAGGGCATCTAAGAATTGTTTGTGAACGAGTTGCACGCCTTCGGTGAAGGTCGTGAAGGCGTGTGATGCATCGCTCGTTTCGCCTTGTTCTGCTGCGCTTTTGATCGCGGCTTCCAGACTGTCCAGGACCGGAATCATTCCTTCTAAAATTCCCTCATTGGCGAATTTGAGTTGCCGTTGATAATCCACTTGCAAGCGTTTTTTGGTATTCTCAGCTTCTGCTGCTGTGCGTAGAAGACGATCGCGTTCCGCTTTATATTCCTCATGGACCTGTTGGACAGCGGTTTCTACCTCTTTTTCGATTTCCGTGTGCAATAAGTCTTCGCGTTCTGCTTCGTATTGCTCACGCACCCTTTGCACGATCGCCTCGACTTCTCCTTTGACATCGGAGGTGAGGTTGGCAGCCGTTTCTTCAACAGGCGCGATGCGTTCTTCTATCTCCTTTTTTACTTCCGATTTGACTGTATCGAGTGCCGTCTCCGCGATTTCCCGCATTCGCTCGGCAATTGTTTTTTCTTTCCCTGTGCTGGAAGCGTTATCAGCAGACGCTTCCGTTTCTGTCTCTTTTTCTGTGTCTATGTGTATTTCTTTAACTTCAGCCATAATGAAGTCCTTCTGTCCTTCTTGAGGTGTGCTTGGAAAGCACGTTTGTTGGAGTCGTCCATTTTAGTCGTGAACGGCGTTAGCAAATTCCCGCATCAGTTCGAGAGATCCATTTTCTTCGAGAATGTTCCCTGTAACGATGAAATCCGCCCCTGCTTCTACTTTCTGTGCAGCAATTTCTGGTGTGCGGATGCCTCCACCGACGATTAGCGGGATGCTAATCTGATTTTTCACTGTTGTGATCATCGCTTCTGGAACAGAGTGTTCAGCACCACTCCCTGCCTCCAGATATACCATTTGCATACCGAGATACTGGGCAGCCAATGCGTGCGGTCCCGCAATGTCGGGTTTATCGCGTGGGATGGGCATTGTGCCACTCATAAATTCAACTGCGGTTTTGTTGCCGCCTTCAATCAGCATATAGCCCGTTGGAATGGGCGTAAGCGCGTAACGCTGTATCCGCGGTGCCGCTTTGACCTGTTCGCCAATGAGATAGTTCGGGTTGCGTCCACTTATGAGACTGATATACAGGATCGCATCGGCATGCGGAGTGAGGTGCATCGAATCGCCCGGAAATAACACCAGTGGGAGTTCTGTTTCCTGCTTAAGGGCTTTCGCGACGTGGTGCAAATCGTTCGTTAAAAAACTGCCCCCGAGCAAAATCGCGTCTGCCCCCGCCGCCTCTATTTCGCTGGCAAGTTTAACGCATTTTCCAATTTCACACTGCTCCGGATCAATTAGAACGAAATAACCAGCATGGTGCTTTTTCAATACCTCGTGAAAGTAGTTAAGAACCCAATTCGATCTCAAATGCGATTTTCCTTCTTTGACTATGCTAAATATCGGTTTGAATGCTATACCCTTTCTGATAGTGGGGACTTATAGCGCATCAGTTACCTTAAAAATTCTATCATATTTATGTCGATTTGTCAAATTCTGTAGTGTCGCGTGAGTTCATAGAGCAGAATACCTGCCGCGACCCCTACATTCAGTGATGATTGCCCTGATGCCATGGGAATGCGAACTAATTCCGTGCAGCAATCCCGGGCATCAAGGGATAGACCGGTGTTCTCGTTACCTGCGACGATAGCCGTGGGGAGTGTAAATTCCATTTCATGGAGTTGATTTGTAGCACTCGCTGTGGCTCCCAACACCTGCCAACCTGAGACACGGAGTGCATCAATCGCATCGCAGATGTCTCGTGTGAAGAATAAAGGCAAGCGACCGACTGCCCCTCGAGAGGCACGGATGCAGTTTTTATGAAAAGGGCTCGCGCCGCTATCACTCAAGAGCACAGCAGATACACCCGCTGCGTCTGCTGTCCGTAACGTCATTCCAAGGTTATCAGGATTTCCGATATTCTCTGCGATGAGCAATACACATCTTGGACTACAGTGAAAATTGAGACTTCCAGAGGCCGAAAGGAAGTTCGGATAGCTGAGATGAACCGAAGCGATTATGGATGGCACGGGGCGTGTTGTCGTAATTGAACCCATCATGCCATCATTTACCTGATAAACAGATAGGTTTTCTGACGCTGCTTGTGTGAGCAAAGCTTTCCCTTTGGGGGTTGCCACGAATCCGGTCGTATAGAGAATCGTTTTGATCGGGAGTCCATCTGTAACGGCTCTTTCTACTATCAGAGGGCCTTCGACGATAAATTCGGAGTGTTCAAGTTTCCCGCGCAAAGAGGCTAATTTGTGAATGTGCGATACGACTGTATCCTTCCGTTTCGAGATGGTTCGTTGTTCCGCGCTGGTGCTGCTCCCGCGTTTGATACCCCGATAATAGGAACCCGTGTCGGTTTGAATTACATCGCCTTCTAAAACATCGTGGATTCTGTTTTCTATCCATTTTTCGTTGACATGAAACAGCCCTGTGTAGCGTCTCGGAAAGGCGAGGAGGAGTTCTCTCAAACTTCGTTCCGTTGTCGTTGTGAGATGAACTCGGTAGCCATTGTCAAATGTGTCCTCCGGTTCTAACAACATAACCCCGTCAAGCCGCTGCCAGCCTGTGACAAATACCTGATATGCGGGAGACCATGTACCCGTTTCACAGAAGGTATGATACGCTTGCTTAAAACGGGAAACGGTATCTGCCTCTGAGCTCTCTTTCTCTAAGAAAGCAATAACCTTGTCGTAGTTTATCATAAAAACGTTCCGAGATAGATCGCGCCGAGCCCGACGAATATATCCCATTTCATCCAACGTTGAATGGAGGCACAACTCTCTTTGGAAGTATCTTGACACAGACGGATTGCCAAACCGATGAGTACCACGTCAACACCGATGAAAACGACAATCAAGTAGTGCCATGAATACCAACCGAATACATAAGGGATGGGACTAAACAAAATAACAGATGTCATGAAACCGATAGCTGCCCAGACTGCAATCCGTGGGTTGAGTGTAGCAAGCGTTTTCGCGTTATTTTTCTGGTCTCCTTCCGTATCCTCAAGGTCTTTGATGATTTCCCGCGCCGTTGTGAACAAAAAGGCAAAGATTGCTGGAACGAGCGTACCTTGCACCGAATCTATCGCCACGCCGCCAGCAATGAAGGTTAAACCCGTTAAGCCACTGACGACTAAATTGCCGACAAGAGGGGTGCGTTTCAACCAAAAAGCATAACTTGCCAGGGCAACCGACACGAGGATAGCAATGGCTGTTGAATTTCTGTTGATACGGGTTCCCAGATAGATGCCGATTGCCGTAAGGATTATTGCAAAAATTAGTGCATTGGAACGCCGAATGCGTCCGGAAGGGAGCGGCCGCCGTGGGCGATTGATTCGGTCGATGTCGTAATCACAGTAATCGTTGATGGCGTTTCCGGCAGAGATCACAACAAGCGCGGCAACAGAAACCAACAACAGTCGGATATCGGTGAGGTGTTCTATGTTACCTTGGCTGGCAAACATTCCACCGAGCCATGCAGAGATGAAGGCGATGATTCCATTAAGTGGACGCGCCAACTCAACATACGCGATCAATGTCTTCATTTTTTCTGATCGTGAGCATTGAAGGATAATCTGTTAGGGATAACGGATACCGAGATGCGTTCCATACTGCCAACACACGGATTATAGTGTTGCTTGAAAGAGAGGAGATACAGTGGAAAAAGAAGGTTCGCACAGAAACCGAAAAAAAATTGAAGTCTCTGTTTTCGGTAATCTGTCTACGGTTTATCCTCCAGTTCTTGAAGCTTCGCTTCCAGTTCCGCAACCCGTTTTTGGAGTTTAGTGAATTCGGGGAGCAGTTCTGGCAATTTCCGAGTTGCCGCGTGAATCCGGAGTTCTTGTTTGTGAGGACGTGCGGGGAATCCAGACAGATGACTGCCAGCAGGCATGTCCTTTGTAACTGCGGATTTGGCGTAAACGACACTATCTTCGCCGAGTGTCAGATGTCCGGCTGCGCCGCCATGCCCAGCGATATTTACTCGGTCCCCCAGCGTCGTGCTGCCAGCGATACCGACTTGCGCAGCGAGGCAACAATCTTCTCCGATAACAACATTGTGTGCGATTTGGACGAGATTATCCAATTTGGTGCCGCGTTTGATAAGTGTTTCGGAGAGTGTTGCTCTATCAATGGTAGTATTCGCCCCAATTTCAACATCGTCTTCAATGACTACAGTTCCGATCTGAGGGATTTTGTGGTGTCGGTTACTAACGGGCGCGAATCCGAAACCGTCGCTGCCAATCACCGCGCCGCAGTGGATAATCACTCGGTCGCCGATAATTATTTCTTCTCGAATACTGACATGTGGATAAATTAGGCCGTCGGAGCCGATTTTGGTGCCTTCACCGATGTGAACAAACGGCTGAATAACGGTATCATCTCCAATTTCAACGTCGTCCGCGATATAGGCAAACGCTTGGACGGAGACGCGCTCCCCGAGTTTAACGTTTTTTCCTAAAATTGCGGTTTCATGGACCCCGGGAAGTGCGCGATGGTTCTTGTCCCACGCGAACATTTCTATAACTTTGACGAAAGCCCAGTAGGGATTCTCAACACAGATGGTAGGCTTACCGTTACCGTTGACACCGCGACCAATAATAATTGCGCCTGCTTGTGTTGTCGCTATGGCAGCGAGGTATTTTGGGTTAGCAACGAAGGTAATCTGACTTGGGAGTGCCTCTTTGATTCCAGAAACGCCTGTAATTTCAATATCACCGTCCCCAGAAAGATCGCCATCCAAGCGTTCACAAATTTCCTTGAGTTTCATACGCATTTAACCGTGTTCCTTTCCCCATTGATGTGAATGGTTATTCAGGGTTACACACCCCTTCCACAACTGGAGTTTAGGCAGTGTCGCGTTATTCGGAGCCTTCGTTCATCAAGCCGATTAACTGTTGTGTCAAATCGTAATCCTTTTTCACGTAAAGGGTGATGAGTCGTTTTTCGAGGATGATGTCGAAATCTTCGGACTCACCGACTTTGATAATCAGTTCTTGAAGGCTGTTGTAAATCGGCTCCATCAACTCTTGCTCTTTTTCAAGCAATGCCTGCTGACCGATTTGGACCTCACGTTGGTATTCCTGCTGTTTGAGGCGAATTTCGTTATCCAAATCCGCGGTCTGTGCTCTTTCGACGAAGAGTTCAGTTTTTGCCTTCTTTTCTTGTAGCGTTCTGATCTCGTCTTCTAACTGCTGTAATTTCGTTTTCAGGCGTTCGCTTGCCGCTTGGAGCAGTTCGGTGGCATCCGTCGCTTTTTGGGATCCTTCTAAAACTTCTTGTGTGTTTACGACACCGATTTTGAAAGATTCCTGTCCGATACTGCCCGAACTGAGGCAGAAAACCGTAAGACCGATAATTAAGAGTGTTAAGTGTGTTGGGTAAGCACCCAACCGAAATGGTTTCATAAAATTATTCCTTCCAATGTTTAAATCAGACGCAAGGTAAAATTAAAATCCTGGACCCACCGTGAAGTGGAATTTGCCAGCAGGTTCGCCGCTAACGCGATCCAAGCCATATCCCCAACCTAACCGAACTAACATGCCGAGCATGGTGAACCGAGCCTCAAGACCGAGACCTCGTTTCATGTTGATTTCGCTGAAGACGTTTGTAGTGCTTTCATCCCACACCTGTCCTATATCAAAAAACAGTGCTGCCGTGAGCTGCTGAGAAATTGGGACACGATACTCAAGGTTTGCGAAGAATACCTTATCACCACCGTAGGGATTGATAAATCCCGTTTCATCTGGATCAGGATAGATTTCCCAATCTTCGTAGCCACGGATGCTATCTACACCGCCGAGGAAGAACCTTTCATAGAAGAGGAAATAAGCATCGCTGCTTTCACTTCGCATGAGACCGGCGCGGGCGTGCACGGCGATAACGTGGTTCCACCATCCACTGTAGAACAAACTTGAATCCGCATAATATTTCTGGAATTTGTTATCCGCTCCAAGAATACCGCCCGAGTATTCATAAGAGAGTGTATGAAATGAACCTGCTGTTGGGTCAAACAGAGAAGTTCGATAATCGCGGGTATCTCTGCCAACTGAGAACAGAATACTCCGCGTTGAGCGGTTGTATAACTGTCGGTCGGGGTTGTGCGATTCTACGTGTTCATTCCGAAAACGGACCGATAGGTCGATGTCGTATGCGATGGGTCTTCCGAGCGTTAGGGACGCGCCACGCCTCGCCCAAATATAACGGTCGTATAGGTAGTTACTTCCTATACGACGATTAAGGAGGGCACCGACCGTTCCATAGTAGCGACGGAAGCGTCGATTGTTGTAGATTCGGGCGTTCAGCCGAGTGGGGGTGCCCAAAATCCACGGGGTTCCAAAACTGAGTTCAGCGGTATGGTGATCTCTTGTGCCTAACTCGCCTTTTAGATGCACCCGATACGCTCGTCCGCGAAAGTTGTTTTGTCCAACCTCCGCAACACCGAAGATACCGCCTTCGCTGCCGTATCCACCACCGAGACTTAACATCCCTGTTCGTGGCGTTTCCGCGATATTGACTCTTAACTCCTTTCGGCCCTCTTCAGAGGTATCACTTGGGACAAAGTCAACGGCACGAATAAAGGAACCCATCTGGAATAGACGTTGCCGTGCTTTGCGCAGGGCTTTGACATCTAATAACTCATCAGCCTTGATGTCCAAGAAATCCAACTCACGTTTAACGACGTGTTCCTGCGTTTTTTCTAATCCAGTAATGATGACCTTGTCAATAACGATGACATCTCCTTCGTTGATTTTCAAGATAATGTCAACCACGCCTTCCGTTTCATTGAACGTAGGCGTCGGCATAACTTCTGAAAGTAGGTAGCCTTTGTCGAGATAAGCCTGCTGTAAATTTGCGATGGATTCGTCAAAGGCCGCGCGGTTAAAAACCTCGCCTTCCGCAGGATCGAGCATCCCACGTATCTTCTTTTCAGAAAAGAGTTCCTTAGCACCGGCTTCCACCTCAAGGGTATATGTTCCAATAATGAATTCGGGACCTTCATCAACAGTAATGTCAAGCATTAAGCCGGTTTTGTCTTCTGTGAACCGTTTTTCGTAGCCGATGACCTTCACTTGTGCGAAGCCTCGGTCCTGATAGTAATTTCGGAGGTTCAGTGATAAATCTTCTTCCTCAAACAGCATCTGATCGAAGTGTTTACCAGTGCGGGTTTTAAGTTTTTTCCGGAGTGTATTCTCCGAGATTTGTGTACTTCCAATGAAGTTGATTTCCTCAATTCGCACTCTCGGTCCTTCGTTTATCTCAAACGTGACTTGGACAGTATTCGCCTCTTCATCTCGATCGCCAAGGTGGGTTTGAATGCCGACAAGATAGTATCCTTTTTCGTGGTAAAGTTTCTGTAAAGCGCGTTCGCTTTCCCACCGTCGCCGATCACTATAAATTTCTGAGGGGCGGAGTATAATTTCATTCTTAAGTTTGCCGGTACTCAAATTTTCGTTTCCAATAATGTTAATTCCAGAAATTTTAGGACTTTCGACGACCTTGTAGGTGACTTCTAATCCACCCTCTTCAACGGGTGTTACATCTACTGTGAGTTCAGAGAAAAAGCCTGTGTCTTTAAAGAGGCTTTTCAGGTCCTGCGTGAGGAGTTCTTCAGAGATTTCCTGCCCAATCTGTGTCTGAATAAGGGTGCGCAGCATATCTTCGGAGGTGGTTTTCACACCTTCAAAAGAGACTTTCTTGACGAGAAGCATCGAATCGCCAGTTACTTCGATTGTATCCGTTGTTTCTGTATCAGATTCAGTTTCCACCTGCTGTTCGGTGATAGGGGCTGCTTGGGGACCAAATACGGGTTTTTCCGTTTCTTCTGCGAACGCGGCGATTGCTGCGAGTCCGATGAATAGACTTATCAGAATAAAAACGTTTTTTGGTGCATTCATGATCAATCTCCTCCTATGTGCTGTAGGCGTTTCCATGCACGTGTCGGCACGATTTATACGACTGTCATACGTCAGTGGTATAGATTGGGATGCCGCAGCTATGTGCGAACTGCCGAAATGCTGCAATGAGTTTTTCTGTCACTTTTCCGGGTTGCCCATTCCCGATGACGCGTCGGTCTATTTTCACAACAGGTATGACCTCGGCAGCTGTACCGGTGAGAAAACATTCATCTGCAATGTAAAGATCATGCCGTGTAAAAACCCGCTCTTCGACGCGCATGCCAGCCTCGCGCGCCAGATCGATAACGCTATTCCGGGTTACACCTTCCAGAATTCCCATGTGAACAGGTGGCGTGACAAGCACCTCATTCTTTAGCCAGAAAATATTGTCGCCACTACATTCAGCAACGTAGCCGTCTGCGTTAAGCATCAAGACCTCTACTGCCCCCGACTGTTTACCCTCGATTTTGGCTAAGATATTGTTTAGATAGTTCAACGACTTAATACGCGGGTTGATGGCTTCTGGATAATTCTTTCGGACAGAGGCGGTTACAATTTCTAACCCGTCTTCATAGAATTTTTGTGGGTAGAGGGCGATTTTATCTGCAATAATAATGATGCTCGGCTTTGGACATTTATCCGGGTCGAGGCCGAGATCTCCTACGCCACGAGTTATAACCAATCGAATATAGGCTTCACTGAGGTGGTTTCGACGGAGTGTTTCCAGAACCGTTTCCTTCATCGTTTCAATGGGGATGGGGATCTGTAACATGATTGATTTTGCAGAATCGTAAAGCCGCTCAAGGTGTTCATCGAGTTTAAAGACTCTGCCGTTATAGGAACGGATACCTTCAAAAACACCGTCACCGTAGAGCAAACCGTGATCGAACACTGAAACCTTGGCTTCTGCTTTTGGTAAAAATTCTCCGTCGATATAAATCAACATTTTCTAAAAAACCTTTCCGTCAACGAGTTGGATAACTCGATCTACTTTTTGAGCGAGTTCTTGATTGTGTGTTACGATAACAAAGGTCTGTCCAGACTTAGCGTTCAAATCCCAGAGCAGTTCTAAGACCGCTTCGCTACTCCGCCGATCAAGGTTGCCAGTTGGTTCATCAGCGAGGACAATCTTTGGTTGATTGATCAATGCGCGTGCGATTGCGACGCGTTGCCTTTCACCACCAGACAATTGGCTCGGATAGTGTGAAAGTCTTTCGGATAGCCCAACATAATCGAGTAATGCTTCAGCCTCTTTATAAACGCTTTTATTGTTTGATGATGTAATTAATGCCCCCAACGCGACATTTTCAAGTGCCGTAAATTCCGGTAATAAGTGATGAAATTGAAACACGAACCCAATTTCTTTGTTCCGAAACCGAGCAAGTTCTGTATCCGAGAGTGTGAATACGTCTTGTTCGTCGTATAAAACGTTTCCTGTAGTTGGTCTGTCAAGTGTCCCAAGAATGTGAAGCAGCGTGCTTTTCCCGACACCTGATGCTCCGACGATTCCGAGTAATTCTGACATATATATTTCAAGGTTGATGCCTTGAAGAACTGGAAGTTCTGATTCTCCATCATAGTAGGACTTGTGTAAATTTACGATGCGGATAAGGGTCTCTACATTGCTATTCATGTTGTAAGGCTTCAACCGGTTTTAAGTTTGCCGCTTGCCATGCCGGATAGAGTGTTGCGATCCAACAGATTAAAAATGAAAGTATATTGATGAAAACAACGAAAAACCAATTCACCTGTATCGGTAGTTGATTCATCTGATAGACTTGACTCAGTCCGAGATCCGCCAGCGAAATGGGTGTGACAGCACAGTAGAGCGCGAACCCGATCGCCACAAGCCATAAAAGACTCATCGCGAACATCCATCCCTTACGGCGTGGTATTAGGCGCCTCAGTGCAATTAGCACTTGTAGGAAAATTGGGACAACGAGTACAACGGCATACCAGTAAGATGGGCGGTCTGCGTTGTAACTCAGAAGCCAGCAAAGAACAAGTCCCAAAACCGTGCCTAATAACGTTCCAAGCATCCCAATGACACTCCCTTGTATCATAAAAAGTCTCATAACGTTTCCGCGTGACGCACCGAGTGTTCGCAGGGTCCCAACATCTTTCGTCTTTTCCATCACGGTCATGATGAGTGTGCTTGCGATATTGAAGGATGCGACCAAGATGATAAGTGCTTCAATAATGACAGTTGCTATCTTCTCCAACCGAAGTGCTGAGAAGAGAGGTGCCTGCATCTCCATCCACGTTCTGGCGTCCGGCATTCCCTCTAATACGGAAAACTGAACCTTATCCTCAATTTGCCTGGCGATCCGAGGTGCTAATTCCGCATCGGTTAACCGAACGAAGATCGTGTTTACTCTGTTCTTTTTGTTATACATCTTTTGAGCGGCTGCCAGATCAATAAACCCGAAGTTGTTGTCATAAACCGCCAACTCAGACTCATAAAACCCAACCACAACGAAGTTCGCCAAGTCCGGTATGAGCATCGACTCGTTTACAGGATGTTTTGCAAGGTTCACGATAAGTCGCAGCACGTCCCCTTTAATAACACCGAGACGAGCAGCTAAACGTCCTCCGAGCACAATCCCACCCGTAATTGTTTCATCTCTAATGAGTCGGGCACTCTCAATATACCGCGAGTTTTGTAACTCGGTAGAGCCGTCCACAAATTTTGAGAAGTCGGTGACCCGGTCTTCCTGAACAGGATCAATGCCTTTGATGTAAATTACGTCTTGAATGGCATTGCTGCGTTCCTGAAAAACAGCACTTTGTGACAAAACAACTGGTGATACCGCGACGACTTCATCGATTGTCTCAATTTGGGAAATGCGTTTTTGGTAATCCCCAAAGAAACTGGTATCGTGCAACCGCAAGACAACGTGCGCCTCATTTGCGAGGAATCTATCCTTGAGTCCCTGTTCAACCCCATCTAATATGGCACTTACGAGTATTACTGTTGCGACACCGAGTGCCACCCCTCCAATGGAAATAATACTGATAATTGAAATAAAGGACTGTTTGCGCCGTGAGCGTAGATAGCGGGAGGCGATGAACCATTCAAATCTCATTTTTTAAGCTATTTCTCCTGAGCTGCTGCGTCCGTTGCCCTTGCAGTTTTCCAATTGGTAAGAAACCTTTGATGACCTCACAACGGTTCTTTAACAGCTTTAGCATCGAAGTCCGCCTTTAGCATCCCGTATCCCATTGAATCCTCAAAATTTCCCCATTTTTTTGTATGTTGTCGGCGATAGCCTTCATAACGCATTCCGACTTTTTTCAGCACTCGCCCAGAGGCGGGATTTCGTGTGAAGTGGTAAGCATAAATTCGGTTCAACTTCAACACTTCAAAACCATACGCCACAACAGCCTTTGCTGCTTCTGTGGCATACCCACAGTTCCAGTACGGTTTCCCAATCCAATAACCGAGTTCACCCCTCTCGTTTCCTTGATCGAGTCTCAATGCTATCCCACCGATTAAGTTTTTGTCTATTCTCAGCGTAATTGCGAAATTGAGTGCTTCGTCTTTTTTAAACTTTTCGGAACAGGAACGAATCCATTTCTCCGCCATACCATCTTCGTAGGGATGCGGCAGGGTTGCTAACGTTGCTGCTATGTCGCGATCGCCAGCCAGGCGTTGCACACCGGTGGCATCTCCAAGGGTCAGTGAACGAAGTAGCAGCCTTTCCGTAAGAAGGGGTGGTGCGGTCCTCATTTCTCTACGAACTCACTTTTTAGTATACGGCATTGGATTGTATCTTCAAAAAAATATCTTTCTGGTTAGCGTTCCGGACGCATTTGCGGAAATAAGATTACGTCTCGAATGGAGTATTGGTTTGTTAGCAACATCGTCAATCGGTCGATACCGATACCGAGTCCACCTGTCGGCGGCATCCCGTATTCCAAGGCGCGTAAATAATCTTCATCTACCATGAAGGCTTCGTCATCACCAGCCTCCAAATTGTTCGCCTGCTCAAGAAAACGTTGGCGTTGGTCGATCGGATCGTTGAGTTCACTAAAGGCGTTTCCGAATTCCATGCCGCAGATAAAAAACTCAAAACGTTCGACGAACTCTGGAGTATCGGGCTTCTTTTTGGCAAACGGTGAGACCTCGATGGGATAATCCGTGATAAATGTCGGCTGGATCAGTTTCGATTCTGCAAATGTGTCAAAGAGTTCGGCTATAATTTTGCCTTTCGTCTCATCACCCGCTAAGTCAACGCCTGCGTCAACTGCTGCTTTGTATAATTCATCAGCTGATAATGCTGTTGGATCAATGCTACTATACTCTCGAACGGCATCGACCATGCGCAACCTACGCCAAGGGGGTGTGAGGTCGAGTTCATACTTTTGATACGGAATCTTCGTTGTCCCGTGAATGATTTTGGCGGTATCCGCGATCAGGTTCTCAGTCAACTCCATTATTTGGATATAATCGGCATAAGCTTGGTAGAGTTCCAGCATCGTGAATTCGGGGTTATGGTCCCTGTCCATTCCCTCGTTTCGGAAGTCGCGCGAGAATTCATAAACACGATCGAACCCGCCGACGATGAGACGCTTGAGGTAAAGTTCATTTGCGATCCGCAGATAGAGCGATTGTTCCAATGTATTGTGATATGTTGTGAAGGGGCGAGCGTTTGCCCCACCGTAAATAGGTTGAAGGACGGGCGTTTCAACTTCAATAAAGTTTTGTGCATTGAGCATGTCGCGAATCGCTTGAACGATGCGGGTCCTTTTCAGGAAAACGTCCTTTACCTCCGGGTTCATGATGAGGTCTGCGTAGCGTTGTCTGTAGCGCGTCTGTTTATCTTGTAACCCGTGCCATTTTTCAGGGAGCGGCCGAACGGATTTGGAAAGGAGATGGACGGCATCAACAAGGACGGTGAGTTCACCAGTGCGTGTCCGGAAGACCGATCCTTCGGCACCAACGATATCGCCGGTATCAAAGCGTCGATAGATTTTATACGGTTCTGCGCCTACACTGTCCCGTCGGACGTAGATTTGAATTCTGCCTTCACTGTCTTGCAGATGTGCGAAACTACTTTTTCCGTGGTCGCGCTTCGTCATGATCCGACCGGCGATTCGGATTTTCTGGGTTTCATCGGGTGTTTCTTGAATGTCAGCAAAGTCTCTATGAATGGCGGAAGTCGTGTGTGTAGGTTCATATTTATGCGGGTATGGCTCTACGCCAAAGTTGCGAATTTCGTCTAACTTCTCGCGACGTTGCTGAATGAGGTCCTTGGTTTCTTCCACTACTCTTCCCCTCTGTTATTTTATTTTCTGTGATAGACTGGCACTATACTTCAGGAATATTTTAACAATTATACCTTAGTTTCGTCCATAAAGCAACCCAAAAAGCAGTATTATTTCCGCTGTGCCTTCATTTTTAGGTAACTTTCGATGAAGGGGTCTAAAGCGCCGTCCAACACGGCGTTAACATTACCCGTTTCGATGTTTGTGCGCAAATCTTTGACGCGTTGGTATGGATGCAGGACGTAAGACCGGATTTGGCTTCCAAAGTCAATGTCTAAACGTTCGCTCCGCTGTTTTGAGAGTTCTGCTTCCCGTTCGGCGCGATATTTCTCATGAAGGCGGGAACGGAGTAATTTCATAGCGATTTCTCGGTTCTTATGCTGCGAACGTTCATTCTGGCACTGCACGATAATTCCGGTGGGTTTGTGGGTAATCCGAACTGCTGAGTCCGTGACGTTGACGTGTTGGCCACCTGCCCCGCTTGCGCGATAGAAATCTATCCGCAAGTCTTCGGACTGAATATCTACTTCTACGGTGTCGTCGATTTCAGGGGTTACATCAATAGCGGCGAAGGAGGTATGTCGCCGCTTGTTGAAATCGTAGGGGGACAATCGAACGAGCCTATGCACGCCTGCCTCGGCTTGAAGATAACCGTAAGCCGAAGCACCGGTAACGAGGATTGTCGCGCCTTTGATGCCGGCTTCATCTCCTGAGGTGAGGTCTACGATTTCGGTCTGATAGCCGCGTTGGTCGCACCAACGCAGGTACATCCGCATCAACATCCCCGCCCAATCCTGTGCGTCAATTCCACCGGCACCGGAGTGAATGCTGAGGATCGCATTGTTTGCATCGAACTCACCCGTTAGCATGAGGCGGAGTTCTATCTGTTCGAGATGTTGTGTGACGGTGTCCACTCCGTCAGCAATCTCTTTTTGTAAACTCTCATCGTTCTCTTCGGTCGCGAGTTCGAGCAGGGTTTGGATATCTTCAATTTTGAGAGCGAGGTCTTCGTATGCCCCAACCTCATCTCGAAGGGTGGCGATGCGTTGGTTGACTTTTTGAACGCGTTGCGTATTGCTCCAAAAATCAGGGGCAATTGTCGCCTCTTCAAGTTCTGTTAATTCTTTTCGTTTTTCAGCCAGGTCAAAGATAACCTCTGAGTTCTTCGAGGCGAGTCTGCATCTCTTCAACCTGGTTTTTTAAATCTACAAGCATATTGTTCCTCATCAATCACTAAGAATGTCTACGACGCACCCATATTACGGTTCGACTGCCGAACCCCCCAACGCAAATCAGCGCGCAAAGAATGGGAAACCAATCGCCGTAGCGGGTATAGAGTGTTTGTTTATGTTCCGTAGAAGACAGAAGTGGAACGGTTGCGATGAGAACTTCCTGAGCGGTGTTCGGTGTAATCAAAGGTGTCGTTATCCTACCGAACTTGTCTACGACGCACGTAAATCCACCATTTGCGCAGCGGAACACGGCAATACGGTTCTCAACGGCGCGGAAAGGGGCCATTGATAGATGCAGTTCGGGGAAAGCGGTTCCTTTGAACCAAGCATCGTTCGTGAAGATCCCCATCACGCTGGCACCCATTTTTACAGGTCTGCGAAATTCATCTGGGAACACCGATTCAAAGCAAATCGAAGCTCCGAGTTCTATCTTCCGGGTGTTTGTCTTATTTTTAACGTCAAACACCGGTAAAAGGTTTACTGTTTTTCCATGAGCGAAGGGTTCGAACTGGATAAAATTGGGGATAAAGTCCGGCAGGAGGTGTGTCAGAGGCACGTATTCACCAAACGGAACAAGGTGCATTTTCGCATAATCCCCGTGTATCTTTCCATCTGGGGCTATTGACAGGACGCGGTTATATATTTGCGTGTCTCTTTTTTCACGATTTTTGGAAAATTGACCTATTACTTGGTCTGTTTCTCCTGTATTCGCTGTCCCAAGGAGTATTGGAATCCCTGTATCCCGAAGCATCTGTGAGAATCTTCTGTAATAGGTGGGCCACTCGCCTGTCAATGCCCTGCTGCGTGTGGCGGTTTCGGGCCACACAATTAACTCGGGACCCTCTCTGCTGGCTTTATGCGTCAACTCGATATAACGTTGCAGAATCTTTGGGAACTGACGGAGATCCCATTTCTGAAGTTGTGAGATGTTGCCAGGAATGAGCGCAACTTTTAAGGTCTCGACGTTTGTTTGAGGTGTCACGTTTGGACGCTGCGCTAAGGGGTCAGCCTTTTGGAGTTGGAGGATCCCGTAACCGAAACACAGAAGTGTCAGGAGCAATGGCAGGACGACAGCACGAAGTTCTTGTTGCCATTGATGACGATTACAAAGCAGAGTAGCGAGACTCGCATTGAAGAGCACAATGACGAAACTGATACCGTGTACACCAACGAGCGAGGCTATCTGTATCCCGGGTAGATTGTTCCATTGTGAATACCCGATGCTTCCCCATGGAAACCCTGTTATCACCCAACTTCGCACCCATTCTAATGCTGTCCAGATACATGCTGCGGACAGAGCAAATAGGATGCTGGAACGCCGCGGCACAAGACGCATCAGCACTGCGAAAACAGCGAAATAGAGTGCCGTGTATCCCACTAATAGCAGGTACCCTACCAGTGTCGCAAAGATATTCGCATACGGGTAGAGCAGAAGAATGGCAGGGAGCAGTCCTGCGAAAAACAGGAAACCGGTTAGGTAGCCGATCCAAAAAGCGGATTTCCAGCCTGTTGCGCGCGTCAGGGCAATGAAAAATGGCACCATCGCGACCCAAGCCAACGGAAAAAGGTTTAAATTTGGAAAACTGAGGAACAGTAACAGTGCTGAAAGCACTGCCAATATCCAATGTTGGTAACGTTTCAAATTTTTAATTTTACCTTACGGTTCGGATTCTAATTTTACCTTGCGGTTCGGTGAGGTGGGTTTGATCCATAAAGTGCTTTTGCGTAGAGTCGCCCTCCACTACGTTACGGGCTTACGGTTTGGTTTTATTTTTTGTGCTGCAACCCAAAGACGATAGCCTGCAACAATACGCAGAAATACCCAAGTAAAAACACGCAGGCGGGTTTAAGAAGAAACCTTCAGTGAACAAATGACTTCGTTTAACGCCTTGCGAATAATTAAAAATATTAAAAAAGGTCTGTTTTCAAGAGATGTGAGACTTTGATGAACACAATTCGCTCAGTGTCCCCTTCGACATTACGATTGTCGTTGTAGACGATAAACAGATTACTTTCGGGACGATACTCATAGGCGAATAGCGCGAAGACGCGGCGTTCTTTTTCTAAGGTGAATTCTGCACTGGTTCTGGCGTACATACGCTGCGCAAACTGATAGTTCACGACAAAGCGACGCGTCCATTCGGAAAGCTCCCACGCTGTTCCATCGGGGTGTTTCTCATGGAGTCGCTGCAAAATGAACTCAAAACTGAGTTTGGCAGTCGGACGAATTGTGATTTCGGGGCGGATAAAGAAAATGTTTTTGTCATTACGTAGACCGAAGTTCCCGGTGTTTCGGATTTGTACATATTTCGGTGGAAACCACCCCACGAAGAAACGAGCAGTCCTATCCTCATATAATTGATTGTCGTCATCGTCAATGTGATTGTACCATTCAGGTCCAAGGAGGAAAAAAAAGTCTTTAACGCCGAGGAGTCCACTAAAACCCGCCCTGTGATTTGTCAGTTCGCCAGCGTGATTCGTGAGCCGTTCATATTCGACTTCACCGCGAAGCCTTTCAAGGGTCCCTTTGTACTGTTTATTATAGCGACTTCTGATAACCATGCCACGTCTATCCACGCGGGGGACGAACCCTGTTTCAGGGTTAAAGTATTCCCCAATATCTGCGTAGATCGCATCGAGTGAAAATACATTCGTCCGTCGGGAGAGTTGAACGAAGATAAGGTCGTCCTCAGTACTCTCTGCTCTGTCCAACCCACCGGCTTTCCATTCTCTTGCGTATTCCAAGTTAAGACTCGTCGCGGCGGGCAGTTGAATGCGGGCATCAAGTCCTCCTGCTCGATCGTATGTGGCACCGCGTTGTTTGTTAACACCTAAAAACCCTATAGATGACGTTTTACCGACCTCGCGTTGCAACCGAAAAACGGAGTAATTATAGTTCGCGAGCGGCAGTTCACCCGTTTCTATTTCTTGATCAGGGTTTTCCGGTCCCGCGACGGCTCCCACGAAAGCGAGGTTGTATTTACTAAATTTTCCGATGACTTTTCCGCCACCGAGCAGCGCTTCGACTTTTCGGCTGTAGAACAGGTCAAGGGGCATTTGAAAAAGTTCGTTTCCTTCAAGGAAAAACGGGCGTTTTTCAGGAAAACGGAGTGGGATGTCGGTGAGATTCACCAGGTCAGGATCCGCCTCGATTTGCGCAAAATCTGGATTGAGGGTCAGATCAAGCGTAAAATCCCCAATCGGATATCGGATATCTAAACCAGCGTCTGGTTTCAAAGCGGTTGATGTTTCACCATCTGCGGGTTGCAAGCGTTGAGGTCTGAGCGTGCCGTAGGGTTTGAACTTCGTCGGTCGTTTGGTAACCAATCCAGCGATCGGGAGGTCTGTCAGTTGTCCGAATTCCGAGACGGCGTATTGACGGTCCCCTAAATCTGCCCAGGTCTGTTCTTCAGCGGGGGATTCGTCGTTTCGCCAGAAGTTGATGCCCCACGTTGCTATGTCTGTCCCTTTTGAGAATCGGAGTTCAGCAAACGGAATAGCGAATTCTGCAGTCCAGCTGTCCGTTCCTATTGCGGCTTGACCTTGCCAGTCACAATCCCATGAGATGGCAGTGCCGATCCTGGACTGACCTGTGCGTCTGTTCGCGCCTTCGTTAATCAGACGTCTATCGGTTTGTGTGCCGAGTGGGTTTAAGGCGAACGCATAACAGTTTCTGCCGTCAAGGAAGGTATCGATGAGAACTTCGACGTGATCATCGGAGAAAAAGAAGGAATCGCGCCGCGTCAGATTCGCTGCGAGATTGCCCATGTCGGTCTTAAAACATTCAAAGGCAACATAGAGATTATTGGCATCGTAAGCGAGATAGATAGTCGTTGACTGCGTTGCGGGTTCACCGCGCTGCGGTTCAAATTGAAGCAATTCACCGGTTTTCGCGCTCTTTTGCCAACATACGTCGTCCAATTTTCCATCGATTTTTGGAGGGATTTCAATGCGGACTGCTTTAATCTCGCGGTTCGTAAGAATTTCGGGTGGTGCCTCATCTGTGTCTGCAGGCAATACTGTAGGGTTCCACAAACAGAGGATGAGAGAGACTGATAGTATCAGATATGGGCTAAGTTGCGCCCCAATTATTCGCATTGGTTTATGTGTTCAGAGCCTCCTTTGGGTATCAATCTATTTTACGATTTTAGCATGTATCTATTTTTCTGTCAACATCAAAAAGGAAGACAATATTTTTCACCGCAGTGAATGTAAACCAAATTAAAGCGATTTGCGTTATTGCTCGTGTTGTTATATAATATTAAGTAGCAGTGTTATTGAATCAAAAAATGGAGGGACTTCGTGTACTTTTTTAGACGCAAAATCTTCATACCGCTTTTATGTCTTATCATCTTTCTCCCAGTTGTGGCTCTTGCGGGACCGGGCCGGACAGGCGCGCAAATTTTAAACCTTGGCGGTGGCGCGCGGGCGAGGGCACTCGGCGACGCGTTTTCTGCGATGTCAGGTGATGTAACCACATCGCTTTGGAACCCAAGTGGATTGGCAGATATGCCTGAAAGCAAATTCCGTTCCGGTAGGAAAGCAGCGCAAGCCTCAATGTTTTATACGGATTACAGCGCACCTTTCGGAGAAGCCGGAGAAGGATTATACTATACCTTCATCTCTGGCGCGATGCCCCTCGGGGATGTCGGAACTATCGGCGCGACACTCCAGCTCCAGGGACAAGGCACAATCGCGGTAACAACGGATTCACCTGATATTCTCCGTGAAGAAAGTCTCGGCACTAACTTTGCGTTGACCTTCTCTTATGCCGACCGCATTACAGAGTCTTTATCAGCAGGTATCAACGGTAAGATGATTCGGATGGTCCTCGGACGCGAGAGTGGCAGTTCTTACGCCGTTGATGTGGGGATGCAATATCTTTTGCCTTTTGAACCTATCCCTACGACACTCGGTGTCGCGATTCAGAATGTTGGACCGGGCATCTCTTTTATTGATGAAAACCAAGCAGATCCATTACCTCGGTTTTTAAGGATTGGCACTTCTATGAGTCTTTATCGCGCGAAGTATCACCATATTCGACTCGTGAGTGGTGTCACAGCCTATATCGATAAATTGGCGGAAGATGAACACGAATTAACCGTTGATTTGGATCGACTTAACGCCGAAAGAGAGGAAAAACTCACACAAGCACAATTGCTTTCCGATCGAGGGGTCGGTATCCGAGCATTTGAATGGCGACACCTTCAAAAGAATCTCGGCTTAGAGTATTGGCTCGGTAACTTGCTTGCTATTCGGGTCGGATATAAAATTGAACCTGGCATCAATCTACCGAATCTAACGGATTATTTTACCGGCGGTATCGGTGTGAAGGTCTACTTATTCAACCTTGATTTGAGTTACGGGCCCAGTTTCGGTCCGAACAATCAACGACTGATTGAGGCAACGGGAATCATTGTGTTTTAAGTCAGCCCAAGAAGGTAAAATTAAAAAATGAAATTTAACCCCGAAATTGTCATACTTATGTTAATATTCTCTCTGTTGTCCAATATGGGGCTCGCCGCTGATAGCCTGCAGGCGCGACCGTTTACGGCTTTCTATCTCGATTCCGCACTTGGAAACCGGACGCTTGAGAATCAATCCACTGTCGTTATGGAGGCAACCCAAGAGTTCCAAGCTCAAAAATCTCCAAACGAGGCGTTCCTGTATTCGCTCGTTGTTCCCGGTATGGGACAACTCTACACTGGGGCAAAGCGCGGTTATCTCTACGCCGCTGCGGACGTTGTTTTGTTGACAACCTATTTTGTTCTCCGAAATAGTGCCTCAAACACACGAGAAGACTACCGTGATGTCGTCAGGCAACACGTTACGTTTATCGGTCCAGGCTCTTTCGAGGATTGGGATCCTATAGAGGATTTTGAACACGCTACACAATATGAAACATGGAACCATGTCTACGATTCGGACGCGACACGGGCGCGCACGGGTAAATGGTATTGGAAAGATCTCGATCCAAACTTGAAAAACGAACCCGATTTAAACATTGATTTCGACTCGCGATACCGCTTGGAAGCGTTTGACTTGCGGCAGAGAGCAAACGACACCTTTCAACGCGCTCGGACAATCTTAGGTATGGCAATCTTAAACCATGTTGTCAGCGCAGTGGAAGCACGGATTTCAACGAAGCGTTTCAATACCCGCTTGCAAAGGACACTCACACAGACACGACGCAACGGACTTGAAATAGATTTACAAACAGACATAGCGGCAGGGACACCGATAGGTGTACTCGTCCTACGGAAAAGGTTTTAATTTACCTTGCGGATAAGTTGCGGTCTCTGAAACTTGAACTTTTCTGTGTTCGAGTCGTCCAAAACGTTGTTTTGGACTTGGGTTTCGTTAAGTGCCGAGAGGTCGGGTCAACTTATTTTTAGTGTTTTTAAAAATTTAACAGAATAAAGGAGACTGTTATGCCACTACAAATATCAGATCTTTTGGCGGCTCTCAATTCGGTTACTGCGATTCCTATCGTTCCTTTCGACGGGGACACAATTGATTACACCGGACACGCCAAAAACATTGACTATTTGATGCGCAACAACTATCTTGACGAAGGACGAAAGCGGGTCATTGCCATCGCTGGAACGAGTCTGATCCATCATATCAGCGAAACCGAGCAGCTCCGTCTCATTGACCAAACCGGACGACAAATGGGGAATGATGGTATTCTCATGTCTGGTATTGTACCGAATCCCATCGGTCAAGCCGGTCAACTCATTGCAGCGCAATCTGAACTTCAGAGATCCCCGGATGTGTATTTGCTCATGCCGCTGACGGGAATCTCCAGTCCAGAGGGTATCTACCAACAGTACATGGAATTCGGTGAGAAGTATGGCACTGCTTATGGCGCGCGGTTTCTCTATTATTTCCGTCAGAAACGCGACTTAGCAGCCGTCATCCGTCTCTTGAACGATTCACCCCATTTCGTGGGTGTGAAGATCGGAACAGGTGAAGAGGACGTTGTGCCACTCGTTGAAGGTGTTGGTGACAGCGGGATTGTGATGTGGGGCATTGGGGATAGATGTACCCGTCCCGCCCAACTGGGGACGAAGGGGCATACCTCTGGTATTGCAGTAGCCTTTGCGCGTGCCTCTGACGAGATTAACAATGCCCAACGTCGGGGGGATTATGAGACCTCTGCCCGCATTGAAGCCGACATCGCACCGCTTGAGGAGATTCGTTTCATGAACGAGCGGGTTTACAACTATTCTGCTGTCGTTGAAGCAATGATCCTAAGCGGTTTTAACGATATTGCCGCGGGGGCAGGCGGTCCATTTAATCCGCGTGTTCCGTCCGAAATTCAGGAACACCTTCGCACGGTGATGCACACGTTGAAGCGTTATCATTAAAATGCTTTGACAAAAGCTACGGTTTTACGCTAAAATAACTTAAACTGCTACCGAAAAGGTCATAGACGTTTGGATACAAAGTCTTCTCAAGCGAAAAATACATCACTCTTCAGTTTCGCACAGAACATTGGATTGACAAATGCAATCATCTTTATCGGGGTGGTTGTGAGTTATCTCTTCACTGCGCCACCTGTTTCGGTCAGCAGTTTCTCCGAGCGACTTCGGTTGATAGTCGCTGATATAGGTGCCGTGATCCCGGCAGCATTTTTTGTAACATTTGCGATTGATGTAGGAGGATCGTCACTCATGTTATTCTGGAATCTGATGAAACGCGAGTTAAATAAATATGACGCTAAGCTTATAGAACAAGGAAGAACCGAGGGCATAGAACAAGGAAAGACCGAGGCCTACCAACAGATAGCTGAATGGAACGCTCGACGCCTTGAAGCGGCAGCAAAAGGTATCCCTTTCGATGAACCCCCACCGACACAAAACGGGGATCAACCGAACCCATAGTTCTCTCAACTGTAACGAGAAACCCTGAACATGTCTTACGATAGTTTAGCACTTCGCTTGGTCGTGCAGGAGTTGCGTGCAACCCTTTTGGACGGCACAATTCGACACATTGAACAGGCGAATCCTCACACCTTTTCATTTAAAATCGGTCGCGGTGCTCAGACGCATTGGCTGACGTTATCCGCACATTCGTTGCATGCTCGCGCCCACCTCATCCAGAAACCGCCATCCGGACAAAAACAATCCTATCTGGCGGATTTTCTCACAACGCATCTCAGACGCGGCACTGTTACGGCGGTTGAGCAACTCGGTTGGGATCGGATACTCAAGATAACCGTTCAACCCGTTTCCGATGAACCGATACAGCCGTCCCCTAAAGCCATTATCGCCGAATTTATGGGTAAACACAGCAATATTATCCTGATTGACGCAACCGACGACAGGATTTTGGAAAGTCTCAAACGTATTGACGAGACAATGAGTCGGCATCGAGAGATATTGCCCGGTGAAACCTATACGTTGCCCCCGCAGCAGGAGAAGGTGGACCCACTGACGCTGGATGAAGCAGCGTTCACTGAACTTTTTGGTGGGCGGAAAGAAGTAAGTTGGCGGCAGCTCTTTAACAAAATTGACGGTTTTAGTCCCACACTCGCAAAAGAGGTGGTCGCTCGTGCAGCAGAAACTGGGCTTTGGGAGGCCTATCAGCAGGTTATCGACTGTTTTGATGCTGCGCATGCCTCACCGCAACTGCTCGTGGATGGAGAGGGTCCGATAGCAGCGTCAGCTATGAGGCTTCATCAGTTTCCGAGTGCTGCCTCTCAGGCGTTTGACACAATGAGCGATGCGTTCGCAGCATACTACGCAGCAGTCACTCTGAAAGAGGCTATCGCTTCGGAACGCCGGACCCTCACGCAAGCGTTGACGAAACAGGAAAAACTCCTTCTACGAAAAGCGGACGGACTGCACGGCGATCTGGGACGCGCAGAGAAAGCGGAAGATTACCGAATTCAGGGGGAATTACTGCTGGCGAACCTACATGCTATCACCCGCGGACAGAAACAGGTAGAATTGCAGAACTATTACAGTCCGGATCTCGAAATACTATCGATTCCGCTGAATCCGGAGCAAAGTCCGTCCGATAACGCACAGACCTATTTCAAGAAATACACAAAAGCGAAACGGGGACATTCACGCATCCAGCAACTCATTTCGGACATAGAGGCGGATCAGGAGACCCTTCGACTCTACGCCTCCAAATTAGAAGTCGCTGATACTTTAGATGCGCTGCAGCGTCTACGCAGGGAATTCGTTGCGAACGGATATCTCAAAGCACCCCAGCGAGGTAAGCAGAAGCAGGAGGTAGGTGCCGGTCCTTTCCGAAGGTATACCTCTGTCAATGGCTTCCAGATGTATGTTGGGCGGAACAGTCAGTCGAATGACCTGCTCTTGCGTCAGATTGCCAAGCCGCGCGATATGTGGCTGCATGCCAAGCAGATTCACGGGTCGCATGTTATCATCCGCAATCCAGAGAATCGTCAGGACATTCCGATGCCGACGTTGTTACAAGCCGCGCAACTTGCGGCTTACTACAGCAAGGCACATCATGCCAGCAATGTGCCTGTCGACTATACATGGGCGCGATATGTCGTGAAGCGTAAGGGGAACGTCGCTGGGTATGTGCATTACACGCGTGAAAAGACGCTATTTGTTGAGCCTGCCGTGCCTAAGTCGAAGGATAAATAAGGGGAAATCTGGCATGCCTGATTTGAGAAATACAATTGCACACATTCTTGAACACAAACAACTTTTGGTTGAAGCCAATGAGGCGACTATCCAGCAATATGTCGTTTTACCGATTCTACGGGCTTTGGGGTGGAATGATACCAATTTAGCATCTATGGAGATTCTACCAGAATATAAGGTTGAAAGTAGAAGGGCTGATTACGCCTTGCACGTCAAACAGAAGCAAGACCCTGTAGTGCTGATTGAGTGTAAACGGTGGAATCAAGCGATCGGCAGGAACGAAGAGCAAATCTGCTTTTACGCCTATAGCGGAAACGTTTCGCTTGCAATAATTACAAACGGAAAACTCTGGCGATTTTATCTCTCTCGGTGGGAAGCCTCAAGTTTGAGTGATAGAATTTTTTGTGAAACGAATATTGGAGATCGGGAGGATGCTGTTTCCAATTTAGAGAAATATCTCTTAAAATCCAATGTAGAATCTGGCGAAGCAGAACGGAAAGCTAAAAGAACATTGAAAGAAAAAGAGAAAACGGTAAATCCTTCAGAACCTGTTCCGGTTAATACTAGCCCTGACACCAGGAGCAATATAATTGATGCCCAGTTGGCAAAGGAAAATATTATAAGTTATTTGGAACTCAGCGGTGAGTGGACAATAGAACGAGTTAAAAACTCATTATCCCAAAAACTTAGGGCCTTCTTTGAAAAGGCCTTCTCTGAAGAGAGACTTGAGTTATTTTATCGTGGGATTGCAGAAGTACTGAATTTGATAGAAAAAAAGAAGGAATGGAAGCAAAATCTAAATCCAGCAAAAGTTTCAAAGATGCTTTGTGGATTTTGGCTAACAAATAAAGGAACTATAGGAAATATAAAAAGAATATTTGGGATTCTACCCGAGGGCAGATTTCCTGTAGAGGAAATTATAGGTAGAGATGGTGAGTTAATTGGAAATACGAGCGATTCTAATCCACCGAGGCTTTTTGTCCGGATAGACGAAGAAGATGCAGAACAATTGGAACATCAAAATCTTGATTTGGATGGATGTAAATTTTGTGGTGTCCAAAAGGATAAATCAGTGGATTACGTCTATTACGATATCCCTGAAAACATGTTGGACCTCTTCCCTGTGCTTGAGTTTGCCTATAAAAAGCATAGCGGAAGTTGATTCCAAAGAGCGAAGCATAGCGAAACCAATAATATAAATGTTATCGGTGTCAGAAGATGTCGGGTTTCACTTGTGTTGTGGTGATTTTATGCTGTTCGACGTCTTTGAAAGTCTATTTCCTGGATGACGCTTTGAGTCAGGTCCGTTCAACCCAACCTACCGACTTACATCGAGTTCGTGTTAAATACCTTCCATACCAATCCACTGAAATTTGTAGACCCTACTTTCAATTGTGTTATACTATCCCTCAAAATTAACATAGGAGAAATTCTTATGAAACTGGTTAAGTGGTTCATACTGATTGCACTCCTTTGTGTTGTCAGTCTTTTTACGACAGGAATCGCTACAGCATTAGACGAATGGGTCCATGTTGACTTGGAACCCTTCGTCAACTCAAAACTCGTTAAACACCAGTGGTGGACGAAACAGCCTGGAGATAGCACCCTTTCTCGCTTGCCTATCGGTGAGGTTGATGAGTTTGAGGGACCCGACGGAAAGGTAGAGTTCCAAATCATAGACGGTGCGATTGTGCTCTTCGGCACCAATGCCGCGATATGGCCCAAGGCGGTGAACGACATCGTCGTTGGCGGCAAGGCAAAATTTGTCTATTTCTTCCACGCGACCGGATGGGAACAGAACGGCGTGCCAAGCTACAAGTTCGTGATGCACTATCGGACGGGGAAGAAGGAGGAACTTGAAATGATTTAATGGGAAAACCCGCGACCCGATGATTGGATTGAGACGATAGATGCTATCTCTTTGGAATTAGGCTCAGTCCCTGTGATTCCAGCGATTACGTTAGGCGAAGCGACACTTGCAGTCGATCCAATGGAGAAATTGGCTATCACGTGGGGGAGCCTGAAAAATCCACGTGGACGTTAAAATCACTTGACGCGTAGGCGAGGTTTCTGATACCTCGCCTATTTTTATATCTGCGTGTGCTCCTATAATAAAATTGACTTTATGCCTCGTGTATGCTATAATTATATCAGCGATTCATAATCGCAACACTTTTGATCGTGTAATATTACAACACTAAAATTGATATAGGAGGAATTCAATGCCAGCAAAGCAAATTATCTTTGATGAAGAAGCGAGGGTGGCACTCAAGCGCGGCGCGGATACACTCGCCGATGCTGTGAAGGTTACCCTTGGGCCCCGTGGCAGAAATGTTGTCATTCAAAAATCTTTCGGGGCACCGCTGGTAACATGCGATGGTGTCACCGTCGCAAAAGAAATTGAACTCCCGGACCCGTATGAAAATATGGGTGCCCAGTTACTCCAATCCATTGCAACGAAAACAAACGATGTCGCAGGCGACGGAACGACCACTGCTACCCTGCTGGGTCAGGAAATCCTTCATGAAGGGCTCAAGAACGTCACTGCAGGTGCCGACCCGATGCAGTTGAAGATCGGTATAGACAAGGCCGTCGTCGCTGCTGTCGATGCAATTACTGCCCAAAGCCGTGCTGTTAATACACATGCGGAGGTTTTACAGGTAGCCTCAATCGCAGCCAATGATCCTGCCAACGACAGTAATATCGGTGCGACCGTCGCTGAAGCGCTTGAGAGGGTTGGAAACGACGGTGCGATCACGATTGAGGAAGGCAAAACGTCAGAGACGACTGTTGATATTGTTGAAGGTATGCAGTTTGATCGCGGTTTCCTCTCACCCAATTTTGTGACCGACCTGGAGGCACAGGTGGTCGAATTTGAGAATCCTTTTATTCTCATCAATACCGAGAAAATTTCCACAGTGGCGGATCTTGTGCCGATTATGGAAAAGACGATGCAACTCGGCAGACCCTTGTTCATTATCGCTGAGGATGTTGAAGGCGAAGCCCTCTCTACATTGGTGGTGAATAAACTCCGGGCTAACCTTCAAGTTGCCGCCGTTAAAGCCCCCGGTTTCGGCGATCGACGTAAAGAGATGTTAGAAGACATCGCTATCCTGACGGGTGGTCAAGTTATCTCTGAAGAGACAGGTATCCGTTTAGAAAACATTGTTGTGGGCATGTTAGGTACGGCTCGCCGCGTCGTCGTTGACAAGGATAACACCACAATCGTTGGGGGTAGTGGTGCCAAAGAAGCCGTTGAAGGAAGAGTCGCACAGATTCGGACGCAAATCGAAGAAACGACTTCTGAGTATGACCAAGAGAAGTTGGAAGAACGGCTTGCGAAACTCGCAGGTGGCGTTGCTGTTGTCAATGTTGGTGCTGCGACGGAAGTCGAGATGAAAGAGAAGAAGGCTCGGTTTGAAGATGCCCTTGCCGCAACGCGTGCTGCAGTTGAAGAAGGCATCGTTCCTGGGGGTGGCACGTCACTTTTACGAGCCGCAGCGTCCCTGAGTGGGATGGAACTTGACGGAGACCAAGAGACAGGTCTCAATATTATCCGCCGCAGTTTGTTATCGCCTGCGCGTGCTATCGCTGAAAATGCGGGTATGGAAGGTTCGGTCGTTGTTGCTAAACTACAGGAAGGTGAAGGGAATTACGGTTTCAATGCCGCAACATCTGAGTATGGGGACATGCTTGAAGAAGGCGTTGTTGACCCGACAAAAGTTGTCCGGTCCGCACTGCAGAACGCTTCCAGTATCGCAGGCTTGCTGTTGACGACGGAAACGCTCATTACAGAGATTGAAGAGCCACCAGATGCAGCCGCAGCTGCAGCCGATCCACACGCTGGACATTTCCATTAAGTCTGTTGGAGAATGGGTGCGTTTACAAGCGCACCCATAACGGTCAATTTAGCGATATTCTGTAGTATTTTATAATAGATTCTATAAACAGGTTTCCGCCCCTACAGGAAACCTGATTCTTTCTTCTAACGCGTTTCTATAAACATGCTGTTCCTACAGGACTCAAGAGAGATTTTGGAGTATACAAGGTTTGTTCCTAAAATCCAGTACGATTGAAAACCTTGCCTACCGTGCCTGGAGATCGAAATTAACACTTATAGCGGCAGTTCGATTTCCTAACCGCACCATAGGTGTCAATTTAAGCACATTTCCCCTGTTTTTTGTAGGTATTTTTGTTCCATTGATTGAAGTGTTTCTCTTGTGGGGACGTTTTCAACGCCGACAAATTCATATGCTAAGTAGGAGGCACATGCCGTGTGCTGTGTGCTGTAACCCAAGTATGCACGACGGACGGCATACGGAGTATGCCTGCTACCTTCAAATCAACGCTAAATTGACGGCTATAGTTCGGTTTCCTAACCGCACTTACCTTTTACTATAAGGGAAACAATAATATGAATGAAACACGAGATACTTTACTTACTGAAGCTTGTGAACTCCTTGAACGAAGCAAAAATGTTCTGGAACAACATATAAGGCTTTGGAACACTAGTGGCAAATTTATTGTCATAATGCCAAGCGGAATACCTGTTCGTTGTCAAAGTCCAAGAGAAACTTTCAATCAAGTAATTAAAATGTTGGGCATAGAGAACGTGTATGATCTTGGTCTTAGGACCCCAATCAAACCTCTCATTTCAAATGAACCTGGGCCTAATCAGGAACTTGAAATTGCTCCAGGACGCTACATACAAACTGCATTTAGTAATCATCATAAAGCAAAAATACTTCTGCAGATTGCCGAAGGGCTTAATATTGAATTGTTTATCATAGACATTGCTACAAACAATAATCTAATATCAGCATGGAGAACACGGAGCAACACACAGATTCACACTATTCTCCAATAGCCCAGTTTGTAGTAGTATAATTTATCGTGCTGTGTATATTCACACTACGGAGAGACGTTAAATCTTCCGGACTAAATAAGATGTATAAAACCCTATGGCAGCAGTACCTGGGAATCAGGCATTTATTGGAAATACCAAAAAACCATACCTCTTTAAATGTTATTGAGTAGGAAGCCCTTTCAGGGATCTCCCTAATTTTCCCTATAACCAAGGCGTATACATTTTCGCTAAGCAATTTCATAGTAATGTGTCCGGATTACCTGACTATGATGCTCTTTATATCGGGTAAACAGAAACATATGAAGATCGACTAGTTAGTGAAAAACATGAAAAATGGAAAGATGCTCATAGACAAGAGGCAAAGAGGTTCCGGCCCTAATTGACTGAAATTTCTCATAATTGTTCTGAACCTAATAACCATCAAGGCAAAACACTTATACAGACATGAGAATGCGTATTAGTTATGATGATTTTGTCTGTTTTTTCGTAGGTAAATCCGTTTAATTGACAATTTCACATTGTGATAAATTATTAAGGAGACTAAAAATGGCAAGGATAGGACCAATGAATGTCAACGTAGCAAACGAAAAATACCAATTTGTTGTTTACGATTTGAATGGACCGGAATACAATGCACCAGGGGTTTATATCTTTTCAAAAGGTACACCTAATGCCCAAGGTGGAAACAATCACCAATTTTTGTACATTGGGCAGACCGAAACTCTTAGGGATCGATTGAATCCAGGTCATGAAAAATGGGATAAAGCTCGCCATCTTGGTATGAATTATGTATCTGTTTATGTGCCTTATCCTACCGAGTCACGATTCAATATTGAGCAACGTTTGATTGATCATTTTAGACCACCACTCAACGATCAATTCAGACGATAACGAGTGCATTATTGGGGAGGTACGAATAAGTTTTCATCATACGAACGAAATAATAAAGAAAGGACAAATCAATGTATACACTTAACATTAGCCGTCAACTCATTACATTCTGTGCAAAGCTTCAAATATACAACCCTAGACCAAAATTATCAAAACGATGTCCGATTGCATTAGCAGCGGATGCCAAGGGACTATTCGAGGCTACAGCTTGTAAAAAACATCTTGCTTGGAAGGAACATCCAGACTCGACACATTGGATGGCAGCTGAATATAGCAGCACAATTACCGATTGGATGAGTCGGTTTGATAGGTATCACAAATATCCTGCTATGTTGTTTGAACATGTACTACCTGTTGTGATTCGGATTGCGAAATTGCCTAAACGTACAGGGTCAATTGCCACCCATATTGTGATGACGCGTTCAAAACTGAATAAGGAATATATCCAGCGAACACCAAAAATGTGTCGTAAGGCTATAAGTTTTTCATGTTATGATAAGATACTTGGGCAAGATACCCAGATTGATAGGGCAAAAGTGAATTTGGGGTATCCAAAAAGACAGCAAATTTATACCGAGTCGTTAAGAAATTTTGGATGATGTATTCTAACGTCCAAAGCGTCATAAAATCACATGTTCACAATTATACGTAAAGTTAAAATATTATAAAAAATGCCTTATAAAGAAAGCCCTCACTTTAAAACTCCATGCCTAACAGAACCTTTATGGAGATATATGCATATAGATAAATTTATGTCAATGGTCAATAAACAATTACTTTACTTTCCGAAAATTACTGTATTTAAGGACATATATGAAGGAGCACTATCAGATAAATCGTTAAAAGCAGTCTATGAAACAAATTTATTAAATGAAAAAAACACACCAATAAAACAAGATGAAAGATTTCAAACAAATAAAAAAATTGTGGAAAAATATTCAGAAGGACTTGAAAAAAAAGAAATGTTATCTCTTGTTCATTCATTCGATACGTTACTAACACACTTTTCAAAACATCTAATGTTTTGCAACTGCTGGTTTCTAAATGATTACGAAAGTCATTCTATGTGGGCAGAATATGGGGACAAATGTACTGCCATCGGAAATTAGGGCCACCGTCTAAAACAAGATTATGATAGAATAATACTCTTATAGAAAGGAGTATCCGATGGCCAAACGAAGAAGATTCACGCCCGAGTTTAAAGCCGAAGTTGTGCTGGAGGCTCT
>JAJEDB010000101.1 GCA_022821725.1 Candidatus Poribacteria bacterium
GCCGGGCGGCTTGAGATTTTTTACCCCCAGTTTGAATAAAATCTAAGACGCGTTTGCGTAAATCTGTTGAATATGCCATAATAGACGCAGCCTATCATAAAACCGAAAAAATGTCTCTTTAATTCTAAAGGTCACTATAGTTTTCCGCAAAGAAGGCCGAAAGTCCCCCTGATAAGGGGCGGGGAATGCCATACGGAGAACCTTCATACCGTTGATTCTTTAGGGGTTTCTTTGGACAAAAAACCGAGAACTGAATGACCCTGAATAACATCTGAATAGAACTTGACAATCCTCGTAAAACATGGCATAATATTATCAATTTTAGCAGACTTTATGAGTGAACATCCGTTTGCTGAGGAGGAAACATGAATGTTTAAGGAACGTATGACACTTAAAGAAATGATCCAGAAATACCCTGATGAATGGTTGTTTATTGTTGACTGCGAACACAGCGAAAACACAGAACTTTTATCGGGACACGTCTTAGTCCATAGCAAATCTGAGGCTGATATTCACGAAGCATCAATGCACTATAACGGTAGCGCGGCAATACGTTATACAGGCGGGATGCGGGAGGATGTAGGGTACCTATTCTAATGGCGCGTATCTCCTTTGACTCGACCCTTCCGCTCATTATTCTTCCTGTTACAGTCTCCGATACCAATGCAGATGTCTTTCGAGACGTGATTGTGGCTTTAGATACAGGGGCCACAACTACTATCATTCCAACAGAGATTGCCTTTGCTTTAGGATATGACCTCGCGAACCCAAAGGAACAGAGGCGGAGATAGAGCGGATGGAAATAGAGCAGGTAGAAGCGGCGGGCTATCGATATGGTCAAGCCCATCATTTCTATAGAAGACAGAAATTGGTAAAATCCTTGCAAGTGGTGGTCCTGACGGTTCTGTGCTCATCTGGGAGATAAATCCCTAAATACGACACCCTTTTGGCGAGGTTAGGAAACCTCGCCCGCAGTGACTGGGTACTCAGAATTCTGTCGGTCATTATACCGCAAATGGTTTGTTTCAGGGAGGTATTCGGACAGGAATTTATGAGCGTTCTCGCGCTGGTCTGCTCGAAATTTGTCCCACTCAAGCCACCATGGAAATTTGTCATCTGATTTCGTCACGCCCAGTACATACGCCTCTTTGCCCAAGCCTAATGCGTAATCTCCCTCTTTTTTCCACTGGAAGCCGTTAAGTTTCTCCCACTTTACAAAATTTCCCTGAGAGATAATGCCAGCTTCTCTGATTTCAAATCGGTTTGGGGAATGCATACGAAATAGGGAAAATATGGGTGCTACTATCACGGGCCAAAATTGTGGTGCAGACTGCCAACCCTCCTTGATTAGGAACACGATTTGCATAAGCACGATACCCGCCCACACAAGGATGACAAGCTTCAAAAGCACTTTGTGGCTTTTGGACGTAGGGAGGTGAAACAGCACTTGCCCCATCGTTCTCTGTTGCCGAGATAAATAAAAAGGCAGTGCCGCCAAGAAGAACAGACACACAATGACAAAAAAGATATTAATTATGACCAACATCGCTTACATCCGCCCTTAACCGTTGCCAAACGCTGTGTAATCTGATTTTAGCATAAAGTATAACCAGATTTAAGAAGAATATCAAGAAAAAATTAAACAGGTTCCTTTATAGTAAAGCTCACATTAAGTTTACACGCTCTCATGTGGCGAGGTTCGGAAACCTCGCCAGCGAGGTGGGGTTTTGTGTTTTCTAAAGTGTTCAGAGGTTTTCGGGCTTTACTATATTACTCCCGCAGTCCTGCCGCCCGTAGCACGGTTTCCTGAACTGTGAACTCGTGATCGAGGGAACGATCTGGGGATTTTTCTCCGCGAATATCAGCGATGAACGCCTGAAGACTCTCAACGTAACGCGGTCTCGGCTCCACAGGCACTGTCTGCCAACCTTTCGCGTAACCATCCCGTGCCTCGTCCAGACACAAGCACAACGCTGGGGGTTCAAGCGGTTCAAGAATCGCACTGCCGCGTGTCCCGTAGACTTCCAATCGTCTCGATTTGCCCGAATCCACCTCCAAGGACGTTGACTCAAGCATCGCCAATGCTCTGGGATATTCAAACACAGCCGCGGTGTTGTTCCGATACCACGGCACGTCATACCCCTCGTGCCGCGAAAAGGGGGTTACCCGTGTGGGTCGTCCCAGCAATGCAACGATAATATCGGTGAGATGACAGGCGAGGATGAACATAATGCCCCCCGAATGTTCACCGAGTGAATCCCAACGTTTCCAATGGGCATCGCTTGAAGGTCCTGATGAGATGCGTCCCCGCACAGAAAAAATGTCACCGAGTTTGCCGGCGTTTACCCAGTCAAGGATGAACTGAAAACCGGCATTGTATCGGAACATATAACCGAGTTGGACGAGCAGATTTTTGTCTCGCGCGATGTCCAAAACCTCTCGAAATTCGTCAAGGTTATCCCCCGCAGGTTTATCGAACCAGACATGCTTGCCGTGTTCGAGAATCTCCCGTGCAAAGGTGAGATTCTGTGACACGCGTCCCTGCGCTGCCACCGCAACGATTGTTTCGTCTTCGAGTATCTCTTCTTTGGATGCAAACCAGTGAACGCCTTCGTAAACTGGGGTTTGACCGAGGGTCTCTCGGACTTCCGGTGATGGCTCAAAGACACCGGCGAACTCGATTTCATCACTTTCCTTCATCACGCGGGCTTTTCCCGAAGCGTGGTCGTGGGAAATACCGTATTGTGCAAGTCTCAATTTCACGTTTTTTCTCCTGTCTGAAACCTATGATTGCCAAAAACATCAGATAAAATCTAACATGATTTTATCACAGAATCCAGAGTGACTGGCATAAAAAAATGAGTGTAATTTTTCGATGCTTGTGCTAAACTTTAGCGCATGGAAATCCCAATCCAACTCCAATTTTACACGAAACCGGATTGTCCGCTCTGCGACGAAGCAAAGCGCGTGCTGCAGCGTATCGGAGCGAAGACATCGTTTATTGCAATAGAAGAAATTGACATTACGAAGGATCTGGGACTCTTTACGAAATATAAACACCTGATTCCTGTGCTTGAGTTAGATGGGCAAAGACTTTTTGTGCATCACATCAACCGCTGGAAATTAATCTGGCAGCTTCGGTGGCACTGGGTCTGGAAGTATTTAGCAAAGTTGACAAACTAAATTTGCTGTAGTAGGACTTATATATAGTGTCGGGGTTACAAACCCCTCCCACAATCGGATATAAAAAAGAAACGAGGAGGTCAGCATGGCTTTTCCATCACACGGTACAACGCATCGATCCACTGTAACGGGCACACGCGGAATGGCGACGAGTGCGCATCCGCTTGCGAGTCTTGCGGGTGCCCGTATGCTGCTCGCTGGCGGTAATGCCTTTGATGCGGCGGTCGCTGTCGCTTCAACGCTCAACGTCGTTGAGCCTTATATGTCGGGTATCGCGGGTAACGGGTATATGCTGCTCTATAGTGCAAAGGAAAAAACGCATCGCGTGATAGATTACCTCGGCACCGCACCCTACGCGGCGACGCTGGATGTCTATCCGACACTCGAAAGTCAACAGATTGGCATTCGTGCCGGTATGGTCCCTGGGGGCTGTGGTGGGTGGCTCGCCCTTTTAGAACGCTACGGAAGTATGGATCACGCCGACATCTTTGCTCCAGCGATTGAATTGGCAGAAAATGGATACGCCGTCACCGTCAAGAATGCGGAATTTATCGCTGGTGCGCGTCCGTATTTCTCCGAGAGAGCCGAAGAGGTGATCGCTTCACGAGGGAGAACACCCCTTCCTGGCGAGGTTTTGGTACAACAGGATTTAGCAAACACGTTCCGTCAAGTCGCTGAAGGCGGTGCGGAGGCATTCTATCGCGGTGACATTGCCAAGGAGATCGTCCGTTTTTCCGAAGAAACCGATGGACTGATTACCGAAAAGGATTTAGCTGACTTTGAGGTAGAGTGGCAGGACCCCATCTCGGTTACCTACAAGGATTATGAGGTCTACTGTCCACCCCCACCGTGTTCAGGTTTTCAGTATTTAGAGACCCTGAATATTTTGGAAAACGATGCCCTCGGTGAACTCGGACACAATACCCCAGAATATCTACACCTCCTGATTGAAGCGATTAAGTTAGCGAGTGCGGATCGAGCCGAGTATGCCCCGCGTCTGACCCCCCCGATTGAACGCTTGTTATCCAAAGACTATGCACGTGCACAACGTGAACGCATCGGCGAGCAAGCTGCAGTCAGCGGTGGCGAACGTTGGTCAAAGGACAAACTTCCGGGTGAAATCCGAGCGGACGATTGGACCACCGAGTGCACAACCCATTTTGACACCGCCGATGCAGAGGGCAATATCGTGGCAGTGACACAGAGTCTCGGACAACCTTTCGGCTCAGGGGTGATCCTCGGATCAACCGGCATGTTTCTCAACAATTTCATGAACTGGTTTGACAGAATCCCAGAGAGTCCGAACGCCGTTGGACCGCATAAACGGATAGAGATGTGTATGTCGCCGTGCCAGGTTTGGAAGGCTGGGAATCCGTTCGCGGCGATTGGCACCCCTGGAAGCCACGGTATCCTTCAAACGACGTTACAGATGGTGTTGAATTTGATTGAACACGGGATGAACGTTCAGGCGGCGATTGAAGCACCGCGCGTTCGGTTGATAGATCCGGGAACACATGTCAGTATGGAGGGACGCATTCCTGCTGCTGTCCGTGCGGCATTGGAAGCACGTGGACATGCGGTAGAGGTATTGCCCGATTGGACTGCCACTGTCGGCGGCGGACAGGGAATCACCTTCGATACCGAAGAGGGAAGTTTTATGGGCGGGGCTGACCCACGGCGCGATGGGTATGCAATCGGTGTGTAAGTGAAAGTGAGGAGTAAATGGACCATCCGCAACACATTGTGGCAGTCTCTGGCTTGATAAGTCATCCCGACGGTCGAATCTTGCTGATACGGGGTCCTCGTCGTGGCTGGGAGTTTCCCGGTGGTCAGGTCGAAGAAGGTGAAAACCTTATTGAGGCATTCCAACGTGAGATTCAAGAAGAGTCTGGCGTCACTGCCTCAATTGGGTCGCTGGTTGGTGTCTACTCAAACATCAAAGCGCCCACTAAATTGGCGTTTGGTTTCTTAGGGGATTATGTCTCCGGTGAATTAACAACGAGCACTGAGAGCTTAGAAACCGAATGGGTTGCACGTCATTCCGCTCTGCAACGTATATCCCATCCAGCTATTTATGACAGAATGAAAGATATGCTCGATTTTTCGGGACGTGTCGCTTATCGCGTTTACACCAACGACCCATACCAGGTTTGTGAAGAACGTTTTCTATGAAATCGGGATGGGTCCGTTTCGCCAACGAAACGATTTTTTTAACTTCATACTGACAATACATTTTTCTACGGAGGAAATATGAAAAATTTTAGTATTTTTAACAAATACTTTTTTATAGCATTCGGGTTAATTTTTATCTGTGGTTGCGAGGCAATTCAGGATGTTATTCTCACTGAACCGCCGGGTGAAACAGATACAGCACCCCTTCGCGTGACCATGGTATATCCGAGCGATTGTGTCGACACCGCGACGTATTGCGGTGCCTTCCACATCGGTCTAAAAACCGCAGAAGCAAAACTCGGGATCGTCCTCACTGAAATCAACGGTGATGAAAACGACCCTATAGCGACAGAGATGTTTCTGAGAGAAGCAGCACAAAATTCAGAACTCGTTTTGACAGCAGGTTACCAGATGGGCACCGCCCTGGCGCGTGTCGCCTCCGAATTTCCTGATGTCCAATTTGCCATTTTCGATGTCGTGCTTAATATGCCAAATGTGGCCTCCGTGAACTATAAATCCAACGAAGGTTCGTTTCTTGTCGGGGCAATTGCAGGGTTAAAATCGGAAAGCGGTAAAATCGGCTATATCGGGGGTGCGGATGTCCCGCTGTTACAAGAATTTGAAGCGGGTTATATCGCGGGCATCCGTGCAGTCAATCCGGATGCGGAAGTCACTGTAGATTATATTAGCACGGATGCAATAGGTTTCACGCAACCTGAAAAAGCAAAAGCACTTGCTTTAGCACAATATGCCAACGGGATTGATGTGATTTATGCGGCTGCGGGTGGTGCTGGTCAAGGTGTGCTTGAAGCCGCTCAAGAACAACAGAAGTTCATTATTTGGGTTGATGACAACGGCAACCATCTTGCCCCTGGAATTGTCTTGACCAGCATGACAAAAGAGATTTCGGCTTCTGTGCAGCGTATCATCCGAGAAACCGTTGAAGGCAATTTTATGGCAGGTATCCGTCTCTTTGGTGTAGCCGATGGTGATGTCACTTATGCCGTTGATGAACACAACCAACCGCTGCTTTCGGACGACCTCATAATGACCGTTGAATCGCTGAAGGCACAGATCATTGCCGGCGAGATCGTTGTTCCCGATACAGTTTCGCTGCCGCGTGAGTAGTATGTGTAATAACATCGTTGTAAAGCAGGCGGTTTCACTTAGCCCTATGGCAACAAACAATCAAATAGTAATGTTTGAGAAAAATAATGTCCGACAATTTTTTTCGACATTATTTCAAAATGGAGGATTTTGTGCTAAATCAATATCCTTACCCAGCGTTTGAGGCTCAACAGAGTCTCAAGATTAGTCTTGTACTGATTGTAATTACAGGGGGTATCTATATTTTTTTCTGGAAAAGGAAACAAAAGCGGATATTGAATGCCTGGGTTGGACGCAATGAATTCCGTTTCGGGAAGGGCTTTTTACTGACTATAGTTACCCTCGGTTTTTATTTTTTTTACCAAGAATATAAAATGGGGCAGGTCATTAATGAAATTGAGCGTAAAAACGGGCTCAGGGTGAAATCGAACTTCCCCCTTGTTTGTTTTATTGTTGGACCAATCATCGCGAGGTTTATTCAACAGCGTCACATCAACGAGTTTTACATTAAACGTTCAGATGCTTAATCATACAGTGTGCTCCCGTCTGTTTCTTATTAGATTGGGTATAGTCGGCCTTTATACCAAGATAGCTGGAATATCGATCAAAGATATCTCATTGATTCCATGTATAATTTCATTCGTTAACGAATTGGATATGCCCTGGATGTGGAATATCACAGGCGTGCCTTGCTTCATGGTAGATTTTAGAATTACTTGGACATTCAAATTGGCACAGGCTAACAGCCTATGCTACAAAGAGGTCCATTTATTTTCGCAATAAGTAGTTTTAGATTGAAAAAAGTTGTAAAAAGGTGCCATAACCCTGATAAATAAAGGGTTTTTCGCTTGTTTTAATTCTGTGAAAATGCTATAATATTGGTAGTAAAAAGGGGTGCTGGTAACACACCTTTGATCTTTGAAGGAGATATTATGAGAAACGTTTTGATCTTTCTACTATCCATCGTAATATTTATTGTTTTCTTTACAGGAAAACCATCTGAAAGTCAATTATTCGATGGAAATCCAATTGTTTATGACAAATTCAATGTTCGTTTATCTGTAGATTGCAGATACACCTTCGGAAAAACAACAACGACAATAAATATGTTTGATGAAACCACTCACAAACAAGTTCTAAGTTATATGAAAAGGGAATTACGTAGTTTTAATGACGTTGATATTGCTAAAGACAATGAGGGTCCTACACATGGAATTCATATACAGACGATAAACAGAGTATTCCCTAATGAAGAAATAATAATTACAATAACTTTTCTGGAATATATAGATAGACGAGAGTATCTTGCTGCTTACTTACCTGAAAAGACTGTGGAAAAAATATATGAAAAGGAAATGAAGGAAGAAGGGATCTGGCTAATTTGGCACTCACTATGGCAAGGCACTTATACAATGCATCATAATACCAGAACTGGTGATTTGTCTAAACTCTGCAAACAAATTATAGTGGATTTTGATACCGAAATTCTTGAAAAGGCACGTTGGAAAAGGTGAAAATTGTTGCAAGAAAATAATATTACAAACGATGGGAGAAAATTAAGATGATAGATAGTTGTACGGCTATACTATGTATACTTGAATACATGATACCCGATAATACTGCTACCGCTGCTCAAATTGCTGAGATAGGGAAATGGAGTGAAAATGAAGCAGATGAAATGCTTTATAAACTCTCTGTTAACGAAGATGTGGCACTTCATAATACCATTCCAACAACCTATTCTTTAAATATAAGTGTCGCTAACCCCAAAGAAGATCTTAAAGAGTATTTAGCAATGAGATAATTGGACTGATCCTTGTGTGCCAATAGCATGCTAAGGAATAACGTGAGTTCGGAAAAAGATTTATGGTTTCAAGGTCTCTGACACGCCTGAAAGTTCTGAAGGTCTTGCGGGTTCAGCGAGGGTTTCTTCTCTAAATACGTATAAGCGATCAAGGCAGAAACAACATTCACTTGGAAG
>JAJEDB010000024.1 GCA_022821725.1 Candidatus Poribacteria bacterium
GTCTGGGTGAGTTTGACGCGAGCCGCCCGGGCAGCCGGTCAAACGATTTATCAACTCAAAGAAAGTTTACTTGATGATTACATCCGACAACAACTTCAAAAACCTGCTATTTCTATCAATATTGCGTAAGTCCTATTTAAAATTCTCAATCTCTGTCTATCCGAGCCCGGGTCAGTGTTTGTTTTTCGATCATGTTAAGGATACCACGTTTTGTGGAGAGGGTCAACCGAATTTCACAGTGCACAGCGCGACCATACGCCTTCGCGTTTACACAGTTAATATCACGCGAATTCAACACGTTTGTATTGGATATCAATTAGACTTTATGTTATACTTAACGCTAAGGTTGTAAAGTATACGGAGAGAATTATGCCAAACATTACCGAGATGAACGCCACTGAGTTCCGCGAGTTGCTTCACACGCTCGTCAACGAGGAGTTGTTTAAATCGCGGGAACGGCTTGCTGCATTACTCGTGAAGGATAGTCCGCGAGAGGCACTGGATGCGGAATTCTTTCATTTTCACGGCGATTACATAGATTTCGCATATTGGTTAGAAGATTACGAGGAAGACCCGCTTGAAGGACTCACACCGGATACGCCGCTCACTAAAAAACTGAAACGACACCGCGAATATGTTCTCGCGAATCGGAAGACGACGCTTGTAGAGCGTAACTTCAGACGAATGGGGCTTTACCTCAACAGCGATCCGATGCCAGAGAAGAAAATCACTGCATTATCACTGGCTGAATACCGATCACTGCTGCGTGACCTTGTTACCCAAGAGCTCTTCCCAGTGCGTGAGGGATTGGTCGCATTGCTTAAGCAGAATCCTTCAGATCAGGAGTTAGATATAGCATTTAGAGAACTTTACGTTGCTTATGAACTTTTGGAAGTCGCCTTTGAGGACTACCACTACGATCCTGACGAAGGATTAGAATTCCGACCAGAAGTTATTGAGAGAATTGATCAAAGCATAGCAGAAATTGAAGCTGGAACAGCAGAAACGGTTACGCTTGAGGAGGTTGCTAAAGAGTTCGGGGTGAAATTGAAATGTACACGTTAGTGCTAAAATCCCGGGCAAGATCGGATATGCGGCGTTTACATCCCACAATCCGGGCAAAAGTCCTCGAAAAGCTGGAAAAATTATGTGCAAATTGGGATGAATATCCGAAAAAGGCACTAAAAGGTATGCACAGAGGCAAATTCAGTCTAACAGTTGCCAAAGATTATCGAGTCCTGTATTCCTTTAATGCAAATACCCAAGAGGTTTTTGTGCATGAAGTTGGACACCGCAGTAATGTCTACTAGACCCTTCCCTGCTTCCTCAGACATCTATCCGATATACACGAGCGGCGGTGTCGTGGAATAGCAACGCGCGTTCATCGTCCGAATAACCAGATGACAATCGCTTGAACGCATTATACATCACGTTGTAAGAGAACGATACCTTGTCAACGGGAAAGTTGCTTTCAAACATACACCGTTCCGGACCGAACTGCTCGATACAGTAATTCATGAAGGGTGCCATAGACTCGGCTAACTCCTCAGATCCGATCGGTTGTTCCCGTTCATGCCAATCGAAACCGGTGCGTGGCATTCCGATGCCGCCGAGTTTCATGTGAACGTTCGGACACGCCGCTATCGCGGCAATACCGTCTCGCCAATTTGCCAACACTTCATCATCTCGACCGCCGTAAGGACCATCCCGTAGCAAACCGCCGATATGGTTTGAGATAATTGTCAGATCGGGTACTGCTCTGGCGAAATCAGCGAGTTCAGGAAGTTGCGGGGCGTACATCCACCCCTCAAAAGACATTCCCATGCTTGCCAGCACGCGTGCCCCTGCACGAAAGTCCTCACGCATCAGTTGTCCTTCTGTTCTGTAAGCGGAAGCTCCTGCTATTTCAGGATGCGGATCCCAAGTGACGGAATGACGGATTCCCCGAAATCGATTCGGACTCGCGGCTTGCAAGGCTTCCAGAACCGGCTCGACGCGTTCCCCCAAGTTCAAATTCGCGTGCCCGACGATCGCTGCGGCAGCACGACTCTCACCATACAAACCACTCGCGCTCGCAGCTGCGAGTCCTTGCACAAATTCAACTTCACCGACGGGACGCAGCGCCTCCGGTCCATCGGCTCGGTACATGGCTCTCGCCTCAACAAACACGGTAGAACGCACGTTGTGCCCGCTGTCAATATCTGCGATCAACTCGTGAAGTAGATACCGTTGATAAGGGATACGCTCGGTTCGGAAATCCCAAAAATGGTGATGCGGGTCACAGATCGGCATCTCCGGTTCCAGTGTCGGCTCCTCAGTTAGAGCGAGCCAGTCATTGTCTCCATAAGGCATTATGAATATCTCCATCTCTATCGCTAATTCAAATCAATCGGTTTGTTTCTTGGCGTCTACTGTAGGATAACAGAAGATTTTTGTCAAACATTTTTTACAGGCGCCCACTCCGAAATTGTTTGGAGGTAACATCACACTTGTATAACTTTTTTAAGGGATGATCTGATAATATACGTCACATAGTTATAGACACCTATGTAGCGTTTCATGAAAGATTTGCAATAATGCATAAAACGATGTCCGAATCACAATATTGAAAATGAGTGCGCGCGACCGCAACTACGCTTTTCTTGCTTATGCAGTGTTTTAATGGCATAATATGATAGATATTCAGAAAGACCTAATGTCCGTTGGTGTCCTTGGGACGGGCACAAACTAAAAGTTTATGCTACACGAATATGTCCACCTATTTATGGATTTTAACATAAATGCAAACTGGCGGTAACAGCCTTAAGATTGCGAAACTCACACCTGGGTGAAAGGGAGACGGTGGAAACAATGAAACGAGCAGAAGGAAATAAGCCTCGGATTACCGGACGCAAATGCCAACCTTTTTACACCGCTTCGATAGCATGCACCTTGTTGCTGCTGTCCTTGTTTACGATTGTCGGGTGCGGTCCATTGGTAACCACCGATCCACAATCTGGTCTCCCTTATGATGGTGCCACAACAGATGCAGTGTCTGCCAAGACATGGCCCGTGGAACGGACGCTCGTCAGCAACGAGGTCAATTGCATTGCGGCGGATGTAGACAACGTCTGGATTGCGACGGCGCGGGGGGTTACTCGCTGGGACCGCCAGCGGGATAGGTGGCTTCACTATACAATGGAAGATGGGTTGTCGAATGATAGGGTGAACGCCGTTGCGGTGGATGGACAATGGGTCTGGTTCGCTACCGACGAAGGTGTAAGTCGCTACGATATGCAAGCAAACACCTTTACAACCTTCCGAACCATTGACGGTTTAGCGAGCGATCAAGTCTCCTCAATTGCGGTGGATGGAAACTACGTCTGGTTTGGCACATCCGATGGGCTAAACCGTTATGACAAAACGATTGACAGTTGGGCAGTGCGCACCCGGAAAGATGGCTTAGTCAGTAAAGTAATTACAACAATCGCTGTCGAGCCGGAGTATGTCTGGGTTGGCACCGACAGGGAAATAAACCCTGATCCGCACGGATGGGACGAGGATCCGAGATTCAGCAGAGGCGGTGTGAGTCGCTACCATCGAGATACCGATTCTTGGAATAACTATACGAAATCAGACGGCTTGATAGACAGCGAGATCGCTACGATTGCGGTGGACGATGATAGCGTTTGGTTTGGCACCCAGAAGGAGGGGGTCAGTCAATACAACCAGGTCGACCAGACCTTTATCAAAACATATACGAAAACGGATCTACTGAAAAGCAATATGATTACCTGTGTCCGAGCGGATGGATTCCAAGTCTGGTTTGGAACCGCCAACGCGGGTGTGCATCGGTTCATTAAGCCCGTCAACACATGGGTGCATTATACCAAGGCAGATGGATTGGCGAGTGATCATGTGAGTTGGATTACCACACAAGGCAATGATGTCTGGTTTGCGAGCAAAGAGGATGGTGTGAGTCGATTTGATAAAGTGAGCGGTGAGTGGACAATTTACAAACAAGCCGATTTTCTTGCGGATAACGATGTCCGACATGTGGCGCGTGATCTGGACGGAAATCTTTGGATGGCGACGGTCGCGGGAATTTCGATTTATTCCCCGCAAACGCGGACTTGGGAAATCATTTCAAGGGAAGATGGACTACCGACCCCCTATATCACGTCAATTAGTTTTCAACCAACAATCAACAGTCAACAGTTAAAAGATGATCCTGTTAAATCAGCGTCCTCTTTAACTGATAACCGACAACCGACAACTCATAACGATTCTCAGGTTTGGATTGGGAGCGATCGAGGACTTGGTACGCGCGCCTATTTAGGTGAAGAGTGGACATTCCATGTTCCACTTCAAATACAGACACAAGGCGAAGCTTTTGTGACATCTGTTGATACAGGCACTGCTTCTCAGGATCACCGTGTCTGGCTCGGTACGAGTTTCGGTCCCGCGGCGTATGATACGCTTTCTTCGGCTTGGATACAACTCGCGCTGCCAGACACACCTAAAAACCCGCTCATATTATCCGTGCTTGCTCGTGATGAGCGAGTCTGGTTTGGCGGTGTAGAAGGTGTTTGGCGATACTCGACCGCTGATAAGCAGATGCGGCATGTTGCCGATGGTCTTCCGAATCCGTACGTTAATGTGCTGGTTTCCACAAACGAAAACGAAGAACAGCTACTTTGGGCGGGAACACGCCGGGGTCTCGCAAGATATGAAAAGGCCCGTCAGCGTTGGGTTCCTGTATCCTTTAATGACCAATTGCCGTCGCCCAATGTCACCGCACTTGCCTTTCAAGATGGTATCCTTTGGATTGGCACACCACGCGGTCTGGGAAGTTACACGATTGCTTCTGATTCTTGGAATTCTCTTTCAAATGTGCCGTATAACATTCGCGACATCCTGTGTGATGCAGATGGAACACTTTGGTTGGCAACAGATACAGGACTCGTTGAATATAACTCACAAAATGGAAGAGAGGTTCTATACCAATCTCGTCCGGTACGGGAGCCGTTCCTTGAAACGCTGGTTTCAAACATCAAGTTTGATGGGGATTACATCTGGTTCAATAGCTGGGGGGCTTCGCCGAATGGGGCACTTGTGCGGTTTCATCGTCCAACAGAGACATGGCGGCGTTTTACGCGCGTAGATATTCTGCAGTCTACGCAGAAAAGAGCCATGACGCTCATCCGTTGGACGTATGTTGATACCGATGCAGTCTGGTTCACAACAGACTACGGGGTTCTCCGTTACGATAAAATCTCGGATACGTGGCAACATTTTACGACAGCGGATGACCTCTCTACGAACGATGTAGACAAGATTGCTGTGAGTGAACAGAGCGTCTGGGTAATTCCGATGATAGGTTTGGAGTTAAACCATTATAGTAAGGCGACTGGGACGTGGAATGTGGTTGAACGCAAAGATGAGCGTCAGATTGAGCGTATAAAATCACTGGGGGTCGACGGACCGAACGTCTGGTTTGCCTCTGGACGTGGACTGACTCGGTACAATGAGATTACCAGGGAATGGAAGGATTTCGGACCAAGAGATGGTCTGGCAGGTAGGGGTGGGGAATGGATTACTGTGGATGATGATTTTATCTGGGTTGCGCGTTCGGAGTGGGACCGAGGCAGCAACCGTCCTTTATCACGATACGATAAAAAGACCAAAAAATGGACGACGTTTTCAACGAACGACGTGCTGGCTGCGAGTACCATTAGACGTATTATCGCCACAGAAAAAGATGTATGGATACTCTACAGACCTTGGGAGGATGCCGGTGTTACCCGCTACGACAGGCGCACCAAAGAATGGACGACGATCAGATCAGGACGTGGAACGCTTGAGCTGGCAGCCGATGACGATTATCTGTGGTTAGCGGTTCCCAACGATGGACTTCGACGCTTTCATTTCGCTTCGGGCACCTGGGCATCCTTCAGAGATATCAAAGGACTGCTCCATAACCACGTGGGTGAGTATGGGCTTGCAGTCGATGAGGACTATGTATGGGTGGGGACCTTGCGTGGACTTTCCCGTTATGACAAACGGAAGGAATCTTGGACCCCTTTGACAGCACTTCCCACGCTCGTCGGACGCACCATTCGGACGGTAGACGCAGATGAACGTTTTGTCTGGGTCGGCACTGACGCAGGCATGTCCCGCTATGATAAGGTTTTAGGTATCTGGAAGAATTATCAACAGGAGGGCGGCTCCGAAAACATAGAAACCCACGGGGGCCATTGGCACCGACATAGCAGAAAAAAGAAAGACTGCCTCTCCGATGACGTTGTGAGTTCTATTATGGTCGATGACCAATACGTCTGGGTCGGCACCCGCGATGGGGCGAATCGCTTTGATAAGATAGCCCTGCGGTGGGATCAGTACAAAACTGAGCATGGATTGCCCGCGAATAATGTAACTTCTGTCAGTAGCGATGCCGATAGCATCTGGGTTGGGACGAACTCCGGGATCGGAAAGTATCCTCGCACAGCGGATGATCGCAATGCTTGGATTACTTACACGTCGGGAACCGAGATCCAACCTTCCGCTATATCCAAGGAGTTCGCAGAATCGTTGGTAACCGATCAAATTTGGTGTATCACGGCGAGCAAGAAACACGTCTGGGTCGGGACACGCAGGGGTGTCAGTCAATATGACATCGGTCGGGATATCTGGAAGACGATTACAGTAGAAGATGGACTCGCGAGTGATGAAGTGAGTTGTATCGTGATTGATGGCGACAATGTCTGGTTCGGCAGCGACCGTGGTGTGACACTCTATAACGAAAAGACAGAGGTTTGGGCTGACTATACGACAGAAGATGGACTTGCCAGCAACAAAGTTACCTCTATTGGTGTTGATGGCAGTGAAGTTTGGATTGGCACCTACAATGCCGGGGTCAGTCGGTTTGATCAGTTGACGAATCGCTGGACGACTTACACCCGAGAGGACGGTTTGGCGCATAATGGTATCCTTTCCATGACTGTAGATAGTCCCTACGTCTGGTTTGGGACCTATCGTGGATTGAGCCGTTTCGATAAACGCACAGAAATCTGGACAACCTTCACAGAGTCTTACGGACCCGAGGATATTTTGAGATAAGGAATAGTTATCAGTTATCAGTTATCAGTCGTCAGTTACAAGAGGTTTTCGGTTAATCCAACCCTTCTTACTGATGCCTGATGCCTGATGCCTGATGCCTCATAAGATATGGAAATAAACACAGGTAACCGAAAGTCCCGGATCCGTGCCCGTCATCCTTATAAAAATCTGTTCTTGCTGTTAAAGGTCCTGCTCTGCTGCTCTCTCGCATTCCGCGCTGAGGCAGAGGACGCATACAGTCTATTCGGTAAGTTGTTCCTATCCGGACGTGTCGAATACGATTTCACAAACAGGCGGAACTTCCTCGCAGATACAGAAGAGGAGCGTGTTAGGCAAGACAACTTCGATTTTGATCGACTCTTTCGGCGCGGCTTTCATAGTGTCATGGTGATTGAAGAAACCGCAGGTAGTGTGAAAAATATCTTGAGTCTCGGAGAGGTCCCGACAACCTTCACAAAATTTACCTTCGATCAGATCGACCTCAGCGGTGTCCGGTGGGAGGTCCGCTCCAATCGCACGGATTGGACAATCCTCATGGTACCCGGTTTACTCAATCGCCTGAACGGACGTGAAGGCAGAGGACAAAAATCGGGTATCGGCTTACGTGAAGTCACAAAATTCGGTAGATCCCAATTGGGGCTCTCTTGGTACTTTCGCGAGACCCCCGTCTGGGCGGTGGACCTGGAAACCAACTTCACCAACTACGGTGTAAAAGCAGAGTTGGCTGTTACACCGAAGAGTGCGTTGCAGAAAAACTTAAGTTCACGTTTCGATGCGACGACAACAGTTTTCAAAGCCTTTCAAACCGTTGGGGATACGATCTTTCAGGCGGAAGCGTATCGCGTCGGTCCCCGGTTTGATGCCTCCCGCTCGGTCGGCGATAACGACGATCAAGACCGTTACTCCGATAACACACCGCTCGACCCACCCTCCCTGATTATTCCCGGAGACCTCGATAAAAATAATAACGGCATCTTCGACTATGAAGATGACATTTTGCTTTTCGATGTCGATGAGGATTTCCTTGACGAAAGCGATCGGAATAACAACGGTATCCGAGACGAGGAGGAGAACGATAAGGATCCGAATTACGAGTTCGATGTTGGACTGCAAGGGATCCGGTTGTTTATGAACCGCAAAATAAGTCGGCAGGAGAGTGTAGTTGACTTGGATCTTGGATTGCAAATCGAAGAAAACCTGAGACTCAGAAATACGCCATCCTCAACGAAAGCATTTGGCAATCTGGTGTATCGGAAAGAACTTGCTCGGGCTTCTTCACTCGTTTTTGAAAATGAACTGAAACTGGTAAAAGACCGGATTCCTGACGAAACATGGTATTATGCCGGGTTTCTGAGCGGAACGGAGGAAGAGTTGTATCGATCACAACCGGAAGTCCGTAAAATGGAGAGGGATGGTAATGTTGAGTTCTTCTATATTGATGGGGGTGTCGAAGTCGAAAAACGGCGCAGAGATCCATTACTGATGCAGAATGACTTGATTAACACTGCGAAAATCACGTATGAATACCTGGGAATCGAACGGATGGTCACAACGGCTCGCGCGAAGATTCAATACGACTACGATTTTGAAAAGGACAACCAGCATTACGAGGTCGGTATCTTCAAAAGCCTGTACCGTTTACGTCCTTCCAAGTCGCTGGAAATCAGTCCGATGTTCAAAACCACCGTTCGTAACGGCTTCCGAATGGCGGAGGACCGGCTTGAATATCTGTCCTTAGTTGGGGAAATCGACGGTAGGGATGTCTCTCGTCGCTTTCGATTACGCGAAATCGAACGTGGGAATGTGCGAGATATGGCTTCGGCACTTATCCTCAAGGTTGTCTATCAGTTTACGAAAACCATCAAGCTCACCGGTGGTGGTCAAATTCTTCTGTTCAACGATATGCTTAAGAACGACAACGACTTCGTCCGTCAGGCACTGTTGGCTGAGATGGAGAAGAGTTTTGTCGCTTACGAGAAACGTATGTTTCTGCATATCGGCGCACGTTACATAGATCAGCGCGCAATCGGGGATGTTAATGACCAGAATTATATGGAAATTTTTGTGCGTGTCTTTGGAAAATTTTAATTATACCTTGCGGATAAATAACAAAGAAGGCAGAGGTTGGGATGTGATTAAGATCCCGCCGATGCCTCCAATCCCTTCTGTTGTACCCGCAAGGCGTGGAGTTCAGCGCGGAAAGTCGGCATATCATTGATTCTCATTGCTCCGATAGCACGAATGACAGGATCATAAGCATTTGTCCCGCTCCCCCCAACAAACAGTGCAACATGCTCTTGGATTCCGCGTCGAATTTTCCGCAATTCATTTGCCAAATGCGGGTCATCTGTGGGGTAAACGATACTCAACCCAATCGCCTTTGTCCCGTTTTGCGCTGCACACCCTATAATTTCTTCAGCTGGCAGGTTGGGACCGAGATAGGTAACTTGCCACCCTTGCGAGGCGGCGGTCGTTCCTGCGATTAATGCCCCGATTTCGTGGAGTTGCCCACGCGGTGTTGCGATCACTAAGTTCGGCATTGAGGCGGATACATCAGAACTTTGACAAATATTGCCCAACAGTGTCCGGATAACCGCCGTGGCAAGATGTTCGTGCGCAATCCGCAAAGTTCCTGTCTTCCACTGTTCACCAATTTCCTGCATCAGCGGTGCGATCAACTTTTCAAGGAAAATAGGCTGGCTAAAGGCGACTGATGCAGCGAAGAGGGTCGACTCAAGTGCTTGGACCTCAAACTGCTTAACCGCCGCGATGCACGAAGCGATGTAAAAACGAAGCGATGTTTCTTGTGGGACCACCTCTTTCGCGATCCCAGGGAGCTGTGCGATTGTCCCGCCGATTCCAATGAGTTCCAAAAGTTCCTCGCTCGGAAGATTTGCTATTTGTCCAATGTTATGCCCCGCCTCAGTCGCCAAACGCAGCAATGTGAGACGCAGTATATCCGCATCGGAATAGAGACGACGATTCGTTTCGGTCCGCAACGGTGTGACCACATCGTATCGTTTCTCCCATGCCCGAATGATAAATTGCGTTAATCCCGTCTGACTGGCAACGGTTTTAATACCGTGTTTGTGTTCCTCCGCCATCAACGTTTTCCTCATTAATTGTAAACACTATCGTAAATGTTTCCGTTTTTACATCTAAACCTTACGATATAATATAACATTCTGTATACTATTTGTCAAGAAATTATATCTGTCTAAATTCCAGAATCATACAAAGAGAAAAACTGAATTTCATTTAGAATTGCTTATTTATTGTGTATTCTGGTAGAGCATCCCTATTTTATTGCGCCACACACATTCTATACAAAATTCAAAATATTATAGATTTGTCTAAATTATTGTTGACATAATATAGACAATATGTAATAATATTATACATAGCGATTCACGCCCCGATTTAAACTGGAAAATCATACCGATCGCGATTCGGCAACGGATCGGTTATGAAAGCACAACTATGCAAAGGAAAAAAATATAAGCGATGCAAGAACATGTCATACTCGTCGACCACACAGGCAGAGAAATCGGCATTCAAGAAAAAATACAGGCACATCGTGACGGTAAATTACACAGGGCATTTTCGGTTTTCGTCTTTAACGCCGTAGGCGAGTTGCTGCTGCAAAGGCGCGCACAAACGAAGTATCACTCCGGTGGATTGTGGACGAACACCTGCTGTAGCCATCCACGCCCCGGTGAAAAGTATCATCACGCAGCACGGCGACGGCTCCATGAAGAAATGGGTTTCGATTGTGAACTCAGGGAGATTTTCAGGTTCACTTACCACACCCAACTCGATAATAGCTTATTTGAGCACGAACTCGACCATGTCTTTGTTGGACACTATAGTGGTCAACCGATTCCGAATCCCGACGAAGTGGAGGACTGGAAGTGGATGGACATACGCGCGTTGCAGCACGATGTTCGGCAAAATCCCCAAAATTACACATACTGGTTCAAACTGGCGTTAGATCGCGTTGTTGAACACTTCCCAAAAATCAGTTTTCGCGATGAAATTTAACAGACGCGTTTATATATGTTTGATAATAGCCTTGATCTTCGTGCTGCGAGCTGACGGTGCTGCGTCCGAGAAATCGGTAGCAGAAATGTTGGAAATTGCACGAAAGCAATTCTATGCCGCAATCGAAGAGGAGCAACAGATTGATCCGGCAATTGCGTTGTTTAAACGAATTGGAGCAGCGGAACCGAAGTACACCGGACGGACGCAGGTCTATATCGGTTCACTGATCGCGCTCAGAGGCAAGCACGCATTTTTTCCGCACACGAAGCTCAAATGGGCGAGACGCGGTTTAGCACTCATGGATAGCGGCTTGCAGAAAAGTCCAGACGACATTGAAGCGTTGTTCATCCACGGGACCACCTGCTACTATCTTCCATTCTTTTTCAGGCGCGGTGCTGACGCTCAGCGAGATTTCAGGAAAATCGTCAAATTGATGCCGCAGCAGCTGGATACTTATGACCCGAAGTTAATCACAAATGTCGTTGCGTTCTTACTTGAAAATGTGAAACTGACGGATGATGAGAAAACATATCTCCAAACACTTTTTAAATGAAGTTCGAGTATCTTCTCTTTAATCTCATTGTCACTGTTGGACCCGTAGTATCGCAATTTAATCGCCACATTAAGCAGATATCACAGTGGCGATTGAAATTGCTCATAAATGGAATCGTCATGATCCCGTATATTATATGGGACGTTCTTGTTACAGGTTCACATTGGCACTTCAACGAGGCGTATACGCTTGACTTCCGGTTATTCGGGTTGCCGATCGGAGAGTGGCTCTTTTTTATCACAGTTCCGTTTGGGTGCTTGTTAGTATGGGAAACATTGCTGGATGCGAAACTATCAACGCGACTGAGAGCCCTTCGGTATGTCAGAACAATTTTATACGTTGCAGTTCCGATCGGTATATGGGTTTTCAGCACAGGTAAGCAGTACACAGGATTAGTCTTGTGCTGTATTGGGCTTATTGGACTCACAGACACGCTGTTAAGAACCGAGCTGCTTCTGCGCCTGAAGACCTATATCTATCTTGGAATTGTTGCTGGTTTGATTTTGATATTCAACGGTTATCTCACGGCGCGCCCTGTGGTTTTATATGGTGAGGCGTATCAGATGGGTTACCGAATTCTGACAATTCCTGTTGAAGATTTCGGGTATGGATTCACGCTGATGCTCTTTAACGTGATACTCTACGAGAAACTGAGGACAGCTCAGTAGGGTGTTCTATAGAACAAAGTGTGTAGCTCGTAATGAAATGGAGAGCGGATTTGAGGAAAGCGCACCAAAGTCCAAACCGACATCGTTTAACCGCAAGGAACAATTAAAAGCATGGAAAATAAAACAGTAGCCGTCGTTGGTGGTGGACTTGGCGCGCTGAGTGGTGCGATCCGTCTTGCACGTCTCGGATTCGCTGTCCAGTTATTTGAGAAGAATCCGACTCTCGGTGGTAAGGTCAACGAAGTGGTGTTGACGGACTATCGGTTTGACACCGGTGCCTCACTGTTGACCATGCCATCCGTCATCGATGAACTCTTCGATTTCGCAGGATTCAAAAGGTCGAATTACCTCGATTTTGTCCGCATTGACCCGATATGCCGATACTTTTTCCCAGATGGGGCGGTGATGGATACAAGTGCAGATAAGAAGAAAATGAAAACCGCGATCGCGCAGCTATCCGCGAACGATGTAAAAGCGTATGAAGCGTTCTTGAAATACGCAGAACGTATTCACGACCTAACAGCCGAAATCTTTATGTCCACCCCGATCCACGAATTTGGGAAACTCATGCGACATCGGTATCTCCGGACACTGTTCCGCCTGCATCAAATTGATCCATTTCGGACGGTTCACCAGAGCGTCTCACGTTTTTTCTCAGATCCGCGTCTCGTTCAACTTTTTGATCGTTACGCGACCTACAACGGCTCAGATCCATTCCAAGCTCCCGCGACCCTTAACATAATTCCGTATATCGAATACGGATTGGGCGGGTATTACATCAAAGGGGGAATATACCGCTTGGTTGACGCACTGACAGCGGTGGCGTATGCGTTAGGCGTTCAGATTCACACATCAGCGAAAGTCGAAACAATCCGCCACGATGGTAAACGGGTGAATGGGGTGCAGGTCAATGGAGATAAGATTGATGCCGATTACGTGTTATGCGGCGCGGATGCTGTCGTTGCGTATCACGAATTGCTTGAGGGACTTCAGCATCAACGCGAAAAACTAAATCAATTGGAGCCGTCATTGTCTGGAATGGTATTCCTGTGGGGTGTTAAGGCAAAGCACCCAGCTTTAGCACACCACAACATTATCTTTTCCGGCGACTATAGCACTGAGTTCAAACAGATTTTCAGAGATCGGCAAGTGCCCGATGAACCGACTATCTACATTGCCATCACCAGCAAAGCGGACGCGGCGCACGCGCCAACTGATGGCGAAAATTGGTTTGTGTTGTTGAACATGCCGTATTTGGTCCCTGGACAGAGGTGGGAGAAGGAAACAATTCGGATGCGGAGGGTAGTGTTAGATAGATTAAAGCAGCTCGGTTTCGACATCGCAGATCAGATTGAGGTGGAACATATCTACACACCAGAGGATTTCTCTGAACTTTACGCCAGCAATCAAGGCAGTATCTATGGTGTATCGTCAAATAGCAAAACCACCGCATTCAGGCGTCTACCGAATCGAAGCCGTCTCCTTGATGGACTTTACTTTGCAGGAGGTTCAGTGCATCCAGGGGGCGGAATCCCGTTGGTAATATTATCTGGAAAAATGGCAGCGACACTGATTGCAGAAAACGGTTTTTAATTTTTTACAAATATCGTCGTTCCTCCGTAAGGAGTAATTAAAAATATGAAGCGGAAAATTGTCGTCATCGGTTCAGGATTCGGTGGTCTCGCAGCAGCGATTCGACTACAAGCTAAAGGCATGCAAGTCACACTTCTGGAGAAGAACGCGAAAGTTGGAGGGCATGCCTATCAACTCGTTAAGGGAGGCTACACTTTCGATATGGGTCCCTCGATCATCACCGCACCCGATCTGATTCAGCGTGTATTCGCGTGTGCGAATGCGCGGATGGAAGATTACCTCGATTTGGTGAAACTCGACCCATTTTATCGCATCTACTTCCATGATGGTGTATTCCTCGACTACACAGATGACGGCATACAGATGAAACAACAAATGACGCGGTTCAACGTAAAAGATGCCAACAATTACGACGCGTTTATGGCGCATACTTGTCAACTCTATAATGCTGTCATCACGGACGGGCTAGGCGCGACCGCATTTGATTTGTTAACGATGCTCGGTTTTCTACCCCGTGCTTTACGACTTCAAGCGTTGAGGCCTGCTTACGACTTCGTTAAAAAGTATTTTGAGGATCCGCGTCACCGCTTCACCTTCTCATTTCATCCGTTGTTCATAGGCGGCAACCCGTTCCGAGCCCCCGCTGTTTACCTGATGATCCCGTATCTTGAAAAGACTGGAGGCGTCTGGTTCTGCAAAGGAGGTATGTACAAATTTGTTCAGGCATTAGAAAATGTATTTAAAAAACTTGGTGGCATCGTCGAAACTAAAGCAGAAGTTGAACAGATTGTTGTTGAAAATCAGTGCGCAAAGGGCGTTATTGCAAACGAAAAATTTTACGCAGCAGATGGCGTTATTTCAAATGCCGATCTGGTACATACTTACGGAAAACTCATCAAGCCCGAGCATCGTAGGAAATGGTCTGACAAGAAACTCAGAAAGACCCAATATTCAATGAGCGCCTTCCTGCTCTATCTCGGTGTCCGTAAGAAATATCCGCAATTGAAGCACCACACCCTTATTCTATCCGAAAGATACAAGGAGTTGGTAACCGATATTTTTGACAATAAAGTGCTTCCGAATGATTTTTCAATGTACCTCCATATTCCATCGCAAACCGATCCGTCAATGGCCCCGGAAGACTGTGAGAGCATGTATGTTCTGATTCCAGTGCCGAATTTGGAGAGCAGTGTCGACTGGGCAAAGACGCAGGAGGCATATACGGACAAAGTACTGACGTTCTTGGAAAATGATTTTGGACTGACAGATCTAAGGCGTTCAATTGAAGTGCTTGAAACGTTTACACCTTCAGATTTCAAAAGGCAACGCAACAACCATCTCGGTAGCGCATGGGGGATTGAACCAAAACTGACACAGACGGCGTATTTTCGACCGCATAACCGGAGTGAAGATATACAGAAACTCTACTTTGTTGGCGCAAACACGCATCCCGGTGCAGGTGTCCCGGGTGTCCTGCTGACAGCAGAAACGACGATTAAACTTGTCATTAAAGATTTGATTGAGGAGGGTTCATCATGAAAAAGTTGTGGAAAGCAGAAGAGAATCGGGTTGCCTTTGAGTATGCTCGTAGGATAACCGCCTACTATTCAAAAAGTTTCTACTTCTCAGCAAAGATGCTGCCGAAAGAGCAGCGTTGGGCGACTTACGCGTTATACGGTTTCTGCCGACACTGCGACAATCTGATTGATACACCACGTCAACGCACCGAAACAGAAATCATTAGAGAGATACAACTCTTGACCGAAGAGTTACAGGTTGCTTACAATACAGGGGAGTCTCAACATCCAATTATTCGTGCGTTCATCCTCGTTGCCAAGGCATACAGTATCCCTATTGAATATCCGCTCGATTTGCTCAAAGGGGTTGCCATGGATGTTCAGCAAACGCGATATAAAACGTTCGACGAACTCTCTCTGTTCTGTTATCGGGTCGCTGCTGTCGTTGGCCTGATGATGACATACGTCCTCGGCTATAAGGATGAACGCGCCTTTGGGTATGCTAAGCAACTTGGCATTGCCATGCAACTCACCAATATCCTGCGGGACATCAAGGAGGATAAAGATATGGGACGCATCTATCTACCAGAAAAAGATTTGGTGAGATTCGGTGTATTGGAGCAAGACATCTTAGAAGAAAAAATAACACCTCACTTGAAAGACTTGATGAAATTTCAAGTTGAACGAGCAGATCGCTATTACACCGAAGCCATGCCCGGTATCTCTTTACTCGAAACAGAATCCCAGTATGCGATCTATTCGGCTGCTAAAATTTACCGCGGGATCTTAAGAAAGATTGAAGATCACAACTACGATCCATTTATAAGTCGAGTCTTTGTGCCATCAACCCAGAAAATCAGGATTCTGTTACACGAGGGACTTCGGGCAAAATTTCTATCCGCACAGGCGAAACTATTTCCAGTCCACTCAGGGATAATTAACAAATGATTCGGGCACAGCACCGTCTTTGGGCGGACGTCATCTTTCAACCATATCTGACAGGATTGTTCAAACGGCATTTCCACGAGATTCAGTTGTTAGGAACACATCCGAAAATACCTGACGATCTACCGGTGCTACTACTGCCAAACCACAGTACATGGTGGGATGGATTCTTCGTTTATCTGCTGAACAAAAAAATCTTTCGTCGGACTGCCTATCTGATGATGTTAGAAAAGCAGCTATCAAAGCACAAATTCTTCGCGAAAATAGGGGCTTATTCAATCGAACCGGAGCGTCGACGTAGTATTATTGAATCCCTTGAATATACCGTGGAATTACTGAACCAAGAGACACCTCTTGTTTCCGTTTTTCCGCAAGGGCAACTGGTGCCATGGCATACACGACCCCTCGGTTACAAACGCGGTGTTGAATGGATTTTACAGAAATACGGGAAACCCCTCGCTGTGTTGCCTTTGGCAATTCGCACTGAGTTCCTCGGAGAAAAACGTCCCAGTGCATTCCTTCTGTTGGGTGCTGTCCATTCGTTTGACGCAGGAACGTTTCAAGGAATGGATTGGCTTGAACAGACTGAAACCGCGTTGTTAGATGAGCTCGCCTTGCGGATTCTTCGTGAAGAAAAAGGGCAAAATCTACTGGGTTGAAAGGTTGGTAGTGCCTTGTTTATCCTAATGCTCATTTCGATAGTTCTATTGACGATTCTTCTAACAGTCACACTGTTTAATGCTGTGACTGCGCCGATGCTGAAGAAATCGGTCGGTCTCCAGAGCTCTCCACGCGTTTCGGTGTTGATCCCGGCGCGCAACGAAGAAATCAACGTCGGTGCTTGTATCAAAGGATTCCTGTCTCAAAACTACGATAACTTCAAGATTTACGTACTCGATGATCAATCGACGGATCGCACGGGTATGATTATTGAAAAATTCGGCGAACAGCATCCTAAAGTTCAGGCAATTCATGGTAAACCGTTGCCAGCGGGGTGGAATGGAAAAAACTGGGCGTGCTATCAATTGAGTCAACATGCGGATGGAGAGATACTCATTTTCACCGATGCAGATAACCGTCCGGCACCGGACGCGATTGCGAACACTGTTGCTTACATGCAGAAGTTAGAACTTGGGTTTTTCTCGGCGTTTCCAGAGAAAGTGACGGTGACCCTGGGAGAAAAACTCGTCGTGCCGGTGGTTGACATGTTCGTTTACGCAGGACTGCCGTTATGGCTCACCTACTTCAGTCGTTCTCCGTCGCTTGCCGCCGCGAGCGGTCTCTGGATTGCATTCACCCGTGAGGCATATCAACGGGTTGGTGGGCATCAAGCGGTGGCAAATCAGATTGTTGAGGACGTTGAACTCAGCCGATTGGCGAAAAAGAGAGGTATAAAAATCCTGACATCCGCAGGAACGCGCGGGGTATCTTGCAGGATGTATCGCTCGTTCAGCGAGGTGTGGAACGGATTTTCCAAAAATCTTTTTGGATTGGTCAGTTACAAGACGATACCGTTTTTTAGCTTAGTCTTCAGTCTGTTTACAATATGTGTTTTACCCTACATCGTTGTCTGGTTTGCGCCACTGAGAGAACTTGCAATCGGTGCTATCGTCGTGAACATCGTTATACGGACAGTGCTGGCACTCAAATACAGACACCCCTTCTTCACAAGCATAGTTTTACATCCATTTGGTGTTCTATTGACCTTGTTGATTGCTATCAATTCATTCTACCAAGTTAGAAGCGGTCGTCTGCAGTGGAAGGGACGGCAGATTGATCTGAAAATGGCGGTCAGCAGTCAGCAATCAGCGGGTGCGAAAAGAACTTCAAACAGGAAACTTAGTTAAATGACGAAAACGAAGCCTGCAACAACGGCGCAGGCGACTCTTGAGAAAAGAACTTCAAATAAAAAATTCACTGGACGACTCCGCAAGGTAAAATTAAAATATAAAATAGGGGCACTCTACCTACTTTTAGGGGCAGGTGGATTGTGGCATGTCCTCGGTGTGTTCCAAGGAGTCATGCGAGTTCTTGCTTCACCCATCATGATCGGTTTGGGTGTATGGCTGTTTTGGGAATGCTGGCGGGTATATCCACGGCGTGAACGACCAAAATTTTCCATCACAAGTATCGGAATTGTTGTCGTGAGTTTTGGGATTGAGTGGCTCGGTGTTCAAACGGGACAGATTTTCGGTTCATACCTATATGGACAGACATTACAACCCACAATTGGCGGTGTCCCTATCAGCATTGGGTCTGCTTGGTTTGTGATGATCGTCGCTTCGACCGCTGTTGCTCAGAAGATCGCACCGAAATCTTTAGCAGAAGGTTTCGGTTTCAAAATAGCATTTTTGGGGGCTTTGTTAATGGTCTGTTTCGACCTACTTATGGAACCCGCGGCAGTGAAACTATATTATTGGACATGGATAAACGGCGATATCCCTCTGCGGAACTATCTAATGTGGTTCGGATTGAGTTTCATCTTTGTGGCAATCGGTTTATATACTGGGCTCTTTCGCCGACTGTTGCCTCGGATCGCGGTTCACGTCTATTTTGCCCAACTGATTTATTTTGGACTCGTGGTTTTGAAGGGTTAAAAATATGGATACAACGAACAAAGGTTTATTCATTGCAGGAACGATCATCGGGCTGTGGGGGTTGAGTCTCGCACTCCTATTCACGCTTGACGTTGTGCTCATCAACAGCGTGCTGATACCTATAGGGATACTCTATCAGACGTTTCTCTACACGGGTCTGTTTATCACAGCACACGACGCGATGCATGGATCAGTCTGTCCGACCTATCCCCGAGCCAATAATATAATTGGGGCAATCGCTGTTGGCTTATACGCGTTATTTTCATATCGCAAATTGTTAAAAAAACATTCGGAGCACCACCAAACACCCGCCAGTGATACGGATCCAGATTTTCACGATGGACAGCATACAGGCTTCTTAGCGTGGTATTTCCATTTCATGAGAGAATACCTGAGTTGGCAGCAGATAATCGGTATGGCGATTGTATTTCAAATTATGGAATACGTTTTAGGGATCCCGAGTTTCAAACTGATACTGTTTTGGGTTGCTCCAGCATTGCTTAGCACGTTGCAACTGTTCTATTTTGGGACCTATCTACCCCATCGTCTACCGAAAGGTGGATATGATAATTCCCATTGCACGCAGAGCAACGCGTATTCAACGTTCTGGTCGTTTATCAGCTGTTATCACTTCGGATATCATTGGGAACACCATGAGTACCCTTACGTTCCGTGGTGGCATTTGCCAGTCATACGTAGAACGAGGGCGCGCCTTCAATGAATCCTATTATCCCTGTCGTTGGAACACTTGCAGTAGTGATACTGATGTGGCTGTTCTTTAGACCGCCGTTTGGAAAGAATATCGTTCGCCTGAACACAGACCAACGGATCGTCGCGCTCACCTACGACGATGGACCGAATCCACCTTACACCGATCGGTTACTTGATGTCCTCGCCAAGCACAACGTCAAAGCCACATTCTTCATGATCGGAAATCGGATTGAGAGACATCCCGAAACGGTAAATCAGGTTATTGCTGAGGGGCACCAAATCGGCAATCACTCCTACAGTCATCCCCTACTGGGTTTCCTGCCACCCTTCTATGTCCGACGGGAAATTGAACGCACGGACAACCTGCTTCAACAGTTCAATATTACGGGTGAGGTTGTGTTTCGGGCACCGGTGTTGACGCGGTTTTTGCCGGTGGCGTGGGTGCTTGCGAAAGGGAATCGCGCACATATCAGTTGTAATGTGTGGAGTTGGGATTGGACGACACAAAACCCCGATAAGATCACTGAAACGGTCTTGAAGAAGACAAACCTCGGTTCGATTATCGTTCTACACGATGGAAAGGCGGAAAATAGGAACGCAAACCGTTCGGGGACGATTGAGGCGACAGATCGAATCATCACCGCACTTAAACGGGATGGATACAGGTTTGTGCGGTTGTCGGATGTCAGTGATCGGTTATGAATCTGTCGGTCCCATAGAGACTTTTGCGTCAAAAGCGTTAATACCCTTGCGGATGCACTTTTGTCTGCGATGACCAACGTTTCGACAAGTGCTTTCAAAGTATCCCATTGTTGGCACAGAGAGATACCAATTACAAATGAGGCATCAGCTACAGCTACCAACTTGTTTGCATCGGTTACTTTGTTTGTTGTATTAAGCATTCGACAGTCTTCAATTCCTGTTGAATTTCCTCATCATCATATTCAGCAATCGGGATATCCTGCTGACTCAGAAGTCGAATAAAATCCCATAAGTGTAGTTCTGCCAATTTTGCAGCTTGCCCTAAAGAGAGAATGTTGCGCTCAAAGAGAGAGATCGCAAGCAACCGTTTTGCCTCTTCAGTCAGTTTCTCTTGATTATAGCCAGAAATAGAAAGTGGAGTTGAAAGTTCACTGGGGACATCCAACGTGATAGAACGCATGATTCTTACCTCTATATCGCCTTAAGCGTATCGCCAAAATGTAGTTCGTTTTGATTACAAAACACTGCTCATAGGTTCAGGAACATTATACCATCTTTCACAAGAAAACATAATTTTAATTCGCCCAAACTTTACCAAAAATAAATCATGTATCAATGAAGCCTCGCAAATGCTATAGAGACAGGGAATTTTCTGTTGACTCCACAAAAATTTTTGCGTGAAAAGCGTTGATGCTTCCTTTCTCATTAGATGCCCAGCCCAGAGCGACCAATTTAAAGAGCTGTCCACACTCAAAACGATGTGTCATTTGTCCCGTTTCATTGGGACCCAACCAACCTGTGTCGTGCGATGCCTCAAGAAGGATTCCTTCGGGACGTTTGTAATAAGGATCAAAGGTAAGTGTGTGATCGGCATCCAGCAGATGAAAGGATCCATACGCCTTTTCACCCCCTACTTCAATATCAATGATGAGTGCCCCGCCGCTTTCAAACGCAGTGGTGTCAATCACGATAACCGTGTAGTCTTGATGTCCATATTCTGGAGTGCGAAACACGTCCAATATCTCTTGTGAGGGATGCTGAGGTGTGAGAACGGTGTTCCCGAATCCTGGGAGTTTTGCTGCTAAGGAATCCGTGAGGAATAGGCGGTAATTCTCACTCTCCAAAGTGCCGTCTTCACGACGGTTGTTGTCAAGGTACTCATTGAGCGCTACGTGTCCTATCGCTTCAAGTTCGGGAGATATAACCCACGTATCTACTGGACCTCTTCGCCATTTGTTAGTAATGATTGTGCGTGCCAAGGGCGGCATTCCCTCAAATCCTTGGGAATCACGCATGCGTCTCAGCTCGGCATTACGCACCCACGTATTGATAAAATTTTCGTTCAGAAATCCAATGATTCGTTCGTCGGAGAGGACAACTGCCCTCAAGTTTTTGCCGCTCCCTCAGCAGGCTTCGTCGGCGAGCGGTCCATCGACCGAAATGGCATGGATCGGTTTCTGTTGTGCTTGTGCTATTTCTGATGCTTCTTCTAACGGGACCCAGTTGATCTGCTGCCACTTATAGAAGCGTTGTATCAGTATGCGTTCAGCCGCTTCTCGCGCGATTGATGTTGTGAACTCGGTTTCCTGAGTGGCATCTGGCATTTCCGCAAGAAGCTCAATGTGCGGACAAACGCCACCACCTGTAGTATAAAAATAGTTAGGATCGTCTTTCTGTTTTCTCCAATTAACATCGAACAGCGTCCCTTCAGGAACACGCATCTGGAAAAAGGCTACACTCTTTTTAACGCGATCGATAACCAAACGTCCGGCAAACTGAGAGGGTGTGAACCAACCGTCCTCTAATGCCAATGTCGCATGGATGCGGAAGAGAATATCGGCGAATTCAGCGTTGTAAGCGCGTAGACATGCCCATAAACCGCTGGAATCTCCCGCGTTAATGTGCATATCCAGATTCGTATTAGGTTGCAGCTGGTTCAGCAAGGCACGCGCGCCTTGGTCATCAATCCGCCAAGAGTCCCCAACCGAGACAGGCTTGTCTGGAAGGAATGCTCGGAAAACGGAAGTAGGATATGCCTTCTCTGGTTCAGCAACGCGTAAGTTTGCCAACGCCTCCCATTCTTCATGGAAGTTGGGATCCATAGACGCAATCGGCGCGATGAAACCTTTGATGGACACCTCTACATCACCGTCAAGATTAAGTGCAATTTTGTTGTCAAAAGTTTTCATTTTTATCCATCTTGCGTCGTTCTTGGGATAATATCGTGAACGCCGCCTTCGCGAATACTTGCTGAAGAGACTAACACGAACCTCGCTTTTTGACGGAATTCCGGGAGGGATATCGCCCCACAATTACACATGAGCGATCGGATTTTTGCGAGCGTCGTTTTCAAATTATCGTTCATCTTTCCTGCATAAGGCACGTAAGCATCAGCACCCTCCTCGAACAACAATTCTGGACTGCCCCCTTCGTGGTAGCGTTGCCAATTGGCGGCGCGTCTTGTGCCTTCTCCCCAATATTCCTTCACCGTATTCATACCGATTTTTCTCAACTTACTCGGACTTTCATCGAATCTCGCAAAATACCTGCCCATCATCACGAAATCCGCACCCATGGCAAGTGCCAAACCGATATGATAATCTTGGAAGATACCACCATCCGAGCAAATCGGCACATAGACACCGGTTTCCTGCAAATACAGGTCCCTTTGTCGAGCGACTTCAATGACGGCAGTCGCTTGCCCACGACCAATGCCCTTCTGTTCCCTTGTGATACAGATAGCACCACCACCGATACCTACCTTTATAAAATCAGCACCGGCTTCCACCAGATACATGAATGCATCTCCATGAACAACATTCCCACCGCCCACTTTCACAGTCCCATTGTATTTATCTTTAATGAATTTTATAGTGTCTGACTGCCACTCCGTATACCCTTCAGAAGAATCAACACAAATAATATCGACACCCGCTGACACCAGTGCAGGGACCCTCTCTTTATAATCCCGCGTATTAATACCGGCACCAACGACGAGTCTTTTTTGGGAATCTATAGATTCAAGGGGATTCTTCTTGTGATCATCGTAATCTTTTCTGAAGACCAAATGGATCAGTTTACGATTTTCATCGACAATCGGTAGACAATTTATTTTGCGTTCCCATATAAGATCGTTGGCACCCTCAATCGTAATTCCTTTTTTCCCAACAATCAGTTGAGAGAACGGTGTCATGAATTCGCTGATTTTCGCGTTTAAATCCACCCGACTCAATCGATAGTCCTTATCCGTTATGAGTCCGAGCAGCTCACCTGACGGGGAACCATCTTCGGTTACAGCAATCGTCGAGTGTCCTGTTTCTTGGGTGAGTTTCACGACATCTTCTATTGTATTATCACACTTTAAATTTGAGTCACTGACGACGAAACCTGCTTTGTGGTTTTTAACGGCTCGGACCATCGCTACCTGTTCTTCAATATCTTGGGACCCATAAATGAAGGATATTCCACCCTGTCTCGCCAGTGCAATCGCCAAATTGTGGTCCGAAACGGCTTGCATGATTGCCGAAGCAAACGGAATATTCACCTCCAGAGACGGTTGTTGCCCCACCTTAAATTTCACCAGAGGGGTTCTCAGGACAACATTTTCAGGGATACACTCTTTGGTCGTTAAATTAGGTAAAAGCAAGTATTCACTGAAAGTCCGGCTTGCTTCAGAAAAATAGTGAGCCATCGTTTGTTCCTCCTGTGAAAAAACAAAACCGGATCTTCCGTGTGGAGAAAAACCCGGTCAAATCGTTGTTGCATCCATTGACTTGTGTCCATATCAAGTTTCCTCATCCAACGAAATCCTCAAGTATGATTACAGTTAACCCACGCCTTTCCAGTTTCTTCAGATTTTTGGTGAACGAAAATATAAAACTCTCAATCCCAGGATTTCCTTTCTGACCTAATATAAGCATCAATAGGTCTCGGACACAGAAACAAAACTATCGGTTTTCATACGCCGCAATATCGGCTTCATACTGCAAGGTCCAGCCGATTTCATCGAGTCCATTTAGCAGACAGTACTTTTCAAAATCGCCGATTTCAAAAGTGTGGGCGGTGCCATCAGCGCAGATCACTGATTGCTGCTCCAAGTCTATCATCAGTTGGTAGCCTTCAGTGTCGTGTGCTGCTTGACTGAGTGATGCGATAACATCGGCAGGCAAGGCTATCGGGAGAATACCGTTCTTGTAGCAATTATTGCGGAAAATATCGGCAAATGAGGGCGCGAGAATCGCTTTGAAACCGTATTGCTGGAGTGCCCACGGGGCGTGTTCGCGGGAGCTTCCGCAACCGAAGTTCGCGCCTGCGATGAGGATACTTGCCCCCGCGTAGCGTGGGAGGTTCAACACGAACGCTGGGTTCGGATCACCATTTTCAAGGTAGCGCCAATCGTTAAAGAGAAATTCACCGAAACCTGTCCGTTCAATCCGTTTTAGGAATTGTTTCGGGATAATTTGGTCGGTATCAACGTTAATCCGGTCAAGTGGGACAACACGACCTACGTGTTCTTTGAATGCATCCATTTTTGTGTTTTCTCCTTATGGGTGTTTTTGGTATCCGCGAGGCACACTAATCCCTCCAATCTGATGCCTTTTTCTGAAGTTCGAGGGCTGTGTACTGGTCACGATACGCTTTTAATCCGCCAATCCATTCCAGATTTGGTTGTTTCTTCCGTTTTGAACTCTTTTTCGTTCGTAGGAAATCAATGAAATGAATAACCTCCTCTTGGAGTTCCGGAGGAAGCTCCCTGATTTTTTCAACGATGGTAGATTCCATTGTTCCCTCCGTATTTCCCTTAGTAGGGAGGATATTGTTAGTATTCTCTTTACCGTCTTGGGCGAGTCCGTATTTGACTATTCAAACATTCGGATATCCACGAAGCGTCCCGTTACAGCAGTCGCAGCCGCCATCTGCGGACTGACAAGGTGTGTGCGTCCGCCTTTGCCCTGTCTGCCTTCAAAATTCCGGTTCGATGTGCTGGCGCAGCGTTGACCCGGCATCAGCGTATCAGGATTCATGCCGAGACACATACTACACCCGGCTTCACGCCACTCAAAACCCGCGGCACGGAAAATCTCGTCAAGCCCTTCCGCCTCCGCCTGACGTTTGACAGCCTGTGAACCCGGAACGACCATCGCGCTAACAGTGTCCGCGACTTTCCTACCCTTCGCGACCTCTGCGGCAGCGCGTAGATCACTGATACGGGAGTTGGTGCAACTACCGATGAACACTCTATCCACCGGAATATCTGTGATGGGTGTGCCGGGTTTGAGATCCATATACGCTAAGGCGTGTTCGGTAGCCGTCTTTTCGTCGGCTGTCGTCGTGTCTGCAGGGTCGGGCACATGTCCTGTCACATCGGTCACCATACCCGGGTTGGTGCCCCATGTCACCTGCGGTGCGATGTCTGCAGCGTCGAGTTGTAACGTCCGATCATAGGTCGCGCCTTCGTCAGTGGGGAGTTGTTTCCATTCTTCAACCGCAGCGTCAAATGCTTCACCTTTCGGTGCGAAACGTTTGCCAGCGATGTATTCATAAGTCGTATCATCGGGGGCAATCATACCCGCACGTGCCCCTGCCTCAATTGACATATTGCAAACGGTCATCCGTTCCTCAATACTGAGGGCACGGATAGCGGAGCCTGTGTATTCAACGACGGCACCGTTGCCACCGTCAATACCGATATGTCCGATGATAGAGAGGATGATGTCTTTCGCCGTCACGCCGTAGGGGAGTGTGCCCTCAATCCGAATCTCAAAGGTTTCTGATTTCTGTTGCAGGAGGCACTGCGTGGCGAGGACATGCTCAATCTCGCTCGTGCCGATGCCGAAAGCGAGTGCGCCGAGTGCACCGTGTGTTGAGGTATGGCTGTCCCCGCAGACGATGGTCTTACCAGGCAACGTGATGCCGAGTTCGGGTCCGATGACATGCACAATGCCTTGTTCAGGACTATCGATGTCGTAAAGCGGAATATCGAACTCACTGCAGTTTTCCGCCAGTGTTTCCATCTGCTTCGCCGCAATCAGGTCAGTGATGGGCAGCGACCTGTCCGTTGTGGGGACGTTGTGATCCATCGTGGCGAACGTTAGATCCGGGCGGCGCACTTTTCGGTTGTTGAGTCTTAACCCCTCAAACGCTTGTGGGGATGTAACCTCATGGACGAGATGCGTGTCGATATAGAGGATCGGCACTTCGTCTGCGGCGGCACGCACGAGATGCGTCTCCCATATTTTTTCATACATCGTTTGTGTATTCATATCTTTTTTTTACCTCTGTCTTATTTGTCTTTATAAAGAATAAAAACAGAATTAATTATATACGATACCGTTTGGGAATTCAAGGGATAATCCAACACCAGTAGGTTCGGTTTCCTAACACCTCTCCACCAAACGCGGTAGGTTCGGAATGTAATACATTGTCCCGCAAGTCCACACGCGACTTGCGCTACGGATTTAGTCTCTCCCCAGACTAAATCCCCTAACCGAACTGGATCACTGACAACTCACGAAATCCGATTCATCTTCAAGACATCGCCAACCGCGGCACAAAAAACTGAAATCACCACCAACTCGTAGCCCCCAACCTGGTAGGTTCGGTTTCCTAACCGAACCGAATCATCCGTAAAATTTTTTTATCTTTACCATACCGGTAATTATTCCATCTCAAATTTACACCGCCAATACGGATAATCTCGTGCCGATGTTACTATCCCCTTTCTCATAGGGTTCGCGTAGCAACAACGGATAGTTCTGTTTAACGTGGTCTCCGTCCGAATCCCCCAATCGGTGTAACCTTTCTGCCAAAGAGCTCCATTTCGGGATAGATACTTGTTAATCTTGCGAGCGGTAAAGAGCTTCAAAGAATGTAAGATTTTTGAGAGTGTTTGTCCTTCTTCCAGTTTGATGACCGTGTGTACATGATCCGGCATTACCATGATGCATATCCATTCAAGGCGGTTCTCTGTTTCTAACCAATCAAATGTACTAAAAATAATTGATGCAACTTTGTTGTCGGTGAGAATCTTCTGCCGTTGATGTGTGCAAATGACGATATGGTAATATGCTCCCTGTATTGAAATTCTGCTTTTATATCTGTTGCGGCTGCGGTATTTGGAAGGAGCGGTCATGTTTGGTTTTTCCTATTCGGTAAGACGGTGCGGTTAGGAAACCGCACCTACCGGGTTTGGGATGAAAACAGGATCGAAAAATGGAAAACTAAAGTGTTTGGATTTATAGTTTTCTCTCCTTGCGAAATGCTGCGAATCATAGCGAAATGCTGCGAATTACAGCGAAATGTGTCGTCTCCTCGGTTTTTGTTAGTTTCCTTTGGTCTCTGGTAGGTGTCTTCTGTCTGTGCCTCTTCTTGCTTGTTACGATCCATCATAGAGGGGTCCTTTTATAGATACTTCTTGAGAATCATATTTTTACGCTCGGTGGCGTTATCAATCACGGCTTGTGCTTCGGTGATTTTTGCTTCTAATTTCTCAACTTCTCCCGCTAACTGTTGTGGAATATCAAGTGAGGGAACAAGGATCCTTTCTATTTTCTCCCAAGACGTTCTCGGTAATTGTTGACCACTGACTGTTTTTACCACCTCAGAATTAAACGCCTCAGAGAGAAAATAGTGTTTGTAAAAAGTAGCCAAGTTTGGCTCGCAAGGCCTAAACACCAATATGTCAGTCGAACATATCCCGTTTACCCGCGCCAGATGTACTTTGTTCAAATTAGGTCTGAGCTTGCCATATAAAATGTCCCCTTTACGAAAAGCATTTTTATTACTTTTTATCATGGAAAAATCAGATTGAGTGTCCCCTAACAACACACCTGTTTGGCTTTCAATATTTTCTAAGCCAACATAGCAAACAGAGCCATTTTTTTCGTTTGGGTTAACGATGTCGGATACCCTGCCAACCACTTCGTTTAACATTGACGTTTTTTCAACAGAACTAACTACCTCTGCAATTCGTTGTTGAGAATTGGTGATGGTTTGGTGGGCATGGTCAGTTTCCTTATCCACTATATCGCATTCACTGACAATTTGCTTTTGTACTTCAGGGGGTGGGAGTGGAATTTTTATTTCTTCAAGTGTACTTGATAGGTTCTGTATATTTGAACCGGTGCTTGTATTTCTAATTATTTTTTTATACACATCAATGTTTAATAATTCAAACACATATTTACTTAAAGAATTAATATCTTTATTACGCAGAATACCCATGAATCCACCCGCATGGTATTCTGTATTGTGTTTAATATAGGCTGTTTTTCCAACATGTTTTTTACTTCCACTGGAAAAACAAATAAATATATCACCTGCCATCAGTCTCTTTTCACCATCTAACTCCATACTATTATTCAAGAATATCTGTTTTTTTATTTCAAATGTTCCATCCAGTGTTATGTTGTCAGCTGTCAAAATAATATTTGAGGTCGGTGTCGTTACCTCCTCATTTTTATCGTAATTCACTCCTCTGATTATATTTACGACCTCCCCTAATTTTTTCATTTCGTAGCCAGCATTTGTAACAGATTGCACTATTTCTTCTATTCGCTGCTGAGGATTTAAGTTAATAGTTTTATTGAAATCTGTTCGGCTAAAATCCAATATATCGGTAAGTTTAGCATACTGGCAGTATTCAGGCAGTGGATCGGGGATTTCACAAATAAAGTTTCGTTTGATCGCAGTGTTTATTTTTTCACTATTGTCCAAATTCTTGTACTGCCATCGGAAATTAGGGCCACCGTCTAAAACAAGATTATGATAGAATAATACTCTTATAGAAAGGAGTATCCGATGGCCAAACGAAGAAGATTCACGCCCGAGTTTAAAGCCGAAGTTGTGCTGGAGGCTCT
>JAJEDB010000089.1 GCA_022821725.1 Candidatus Poribacteria bacterium
CGCCGGGCGGCTTGAGATTTTTTACCCCCAGTTTGAATAAAATCTAAGACGCGTTTGCGTAAATCTGTTGAATATGCCATAATAGACGCAGCCTATCATAAAACCGAAAAAATGTCTCTTTAATTCTAAAGGTCACTATAATACGCGGAATTCTAAAAGTTTTTCACAGAATTGTCAAGTATTTCAAGCAACATAAACGCTTTTTTGACATATTATAACCCACATTGCTACTTACAAGGTTTTAGACAGGAATATAGCGTTTTCGTTTAAAAATACTCGGAATTTCTGTTCAATTTTTCAAGGAACCGTGATACAATCTGGATGCAAGCATTGTCAAACACCCATCATCGAAAGAGGAAACATTATGAACAATCAAGTGACCTCCCCCGAAGCATTCTTTGGATTCCAACTTGGCTCTGACCGTAAGATCGCCGCGTGGGACAAGATCGTCGCGTACTTGCGGTTGTTAGCGCAGGAGAGCGACTGCCTGCGCGTTATTGATATGGGTCCCTCCACAGAGGGGAACCCGTTTCTGTTAGCCTTCATCTCATCGCCGCAAAATCTGGCGAATTTAACGCGTCTGCAAGCGGTCAACACTCAAATAAGCGACGCCCGAGGACTCTCGAAGGACGCAGTGAGGGCTTTGATCGGTGAGGGAAAGGTCGTGATCTGTCAGTCAATGGGCATTCACGCCACGGAGATCGGAAGCACGCAGATGGCATCGGAACTTACCTACGATTTGATAACCAAAACCGATGCGGAAACCCAACGCATTCTTGATAACGTGATTTTCCTGATGTTTCCCTGCTTGAATCCGGACGGACTGATTATGACAACGGATTGGTACAACAAATATCTTGATACCGAATACGAGGGCTGTAATCTTCCATGGCTTTACCATAAATATGCCGGGCACGACAATAACCGCGACGCCTTTATGTTGAATCTGGTCGAATCGCAATACGTCGCACGGACTCTGTTTCAGGAGTGGCACCCACAAGTGTTCCAAGACCACCACGAGATGGGGAGTTACGGGGCACGCCTCTACCTGGCGCCTTATTGTGAACCGATTCACCCGCACGCCGACCCGCTCGTCTGGCGAGAAATAAGCTGGTACGGGGCGCACATGGCATACAGACTGGAGGCAGCGGATAAGACAGGCGTCCTGAATGCCGCACAATTCCCAGCGTGGAGTCACCTCGGCTTCCACTGGATCGGGAATTACCACAACATCGCCAGCATGTTGACCGAATCTGCACACACCCAGTTGGCGACACCTCTGTATATCCACAAGGGACAATTAAAATCCCAAGGTGGTCGACTCAGAGCGTTTCCGCATTATAAACCGCAGACCAATTTTCCACATCCATGGCAGGGCGGTTGGTGGCGATTACGCGACATCGTCGAGCAACAGAAGATTGCAGCGTGGGGTTTGCTTGATTTAGCCGCCCGGCACAAGGATACCATCCTGTCGAACGCATATCTGAAAGCGAAGCGGCAGACGGCGCGGGGGGCGGCGGGAACACCAAAGGCGTATCTCATCCGTCCGATACAGCATGATACCTTGACTGTCGTGGATCTGATTAATAAACTGCTCGCTCAAGGGATTGACATCCGGAAAGCAACGCAAGCCTTCACCGCCAATGATGTAACCTATCCGGCGGGTACATACGCCATTTTCCTCAATCAACCGAAAATGGCGATCATCAAAACCCTGCTCGGACAGACCTTTTTCCCCGATGACGCTTGGACACGCACACCCGACGGGACACCAAATCGACCGTATGACACGGCGACAGATACAATCGCAGAGTTTATGGGGGTGAATGTCGAACCTGTCGATGCTTTGGCGTGCAATGAGGCTATTTTCGCCCTGCTTACAGCACCCGAGCAGCCCCCGGGGCGGTTGGTTGGTGAATCGGAATTTGGCTATATCTTCGACGGGCGACTCAATGAAAGTTTCAGACGCGTCAACGAGTTGCTGGCGCGAGACATCCCCGTTACACGAATTGATGAAGCCATTGAAGTCGGCGATACGCAATTTCCACCGGGAGCGTTTGTGGTACCCGCTGGATCGAAAGAGGCACTTGAAGGATATACGCTCGATTCTGGGATTACGTTCCATGCCTTAGAACAGGCACTTTCGGTCTCTCGGCATGAAGTCCAACAATTGCGCGTCGGCATGTACCAGCGATACCACGGCGGTAATATGGATGAAGGGTGGACACGGTTGGTCCTCGAACAGTTCGGATTCCCTTATTGCACGTTGAAAGACGATGACATCACGAGTGGCGACCTGCGTCAGCGACTTGACGTTCTCATACTCCCCAGCGACGCGACCCACAGCATCGTCGGCAACGCGGAAAAGGAGGATGCCGACGCAGATGCATCTAAGGAGTTCGACGTTCCGCCAGCGTATCGGAGTGGCATCGGTAAGGAAGGTATCAAAGCGATTAAGCAGTTCATCGAAGAAGGAGGCACGCTACTTGCCCTTAACGAGGCGTGTGCGTTTGCGATTGAGAAATTGGATTTGCAGGTTAGCAATACCCTTAAAGGGAAGTCGTCGAAGTCGTTCTTTTGTCCCGGCTCGACGTTGAAAGCGGCTGTTGACACAACTCATCCGCTTGGATACGGTATGCCTGATGAAACATTCATACTGTTCTGGGATAGCCCGGCATTCGAGATTCAACCCTCACGCTTCAGCGAAAGATACGAGCTCGTTGTTCAATATCCAGAAACGGATATCTTGAAAAGCGGCTGGCTTATCGGCGAGGAGCACCTCTCAGAACAGGCGGCTATGGTCTCGGCGCAGTATGGTGCGGGACGTGTCATCCTTTTCGGATTTCGACCGCAGTTCCGGGCACAAACCCGTGGGACATTTAAGCTGTTTTTTAACGCTCTTCTCGGTTAGGTGCTGACAACCGATCATCTCTGGAATTACGGATTTGCAGATCGCACCAGCAAAAGAACTGAATGCCTCTGGAGTTTTATTTGACATGCCCCCCGAAACCGTGTATAATACAAAGTAGCGTATGCGAAAAAAGTCTGCGCGTTAGCGTTCTGAGTTAGATTGTGTGGGTTTGGAGAGACCGTAGTCCTTAATGAAATGGGTAGCCTGCAACAACACGCAGGGTTTTTGATAGGGTATTTCTTCAGATTCGAGAAACGCACTTCAAAGATAGTACGACCGTAATTTCTCCGCAAGGTATAATTAAAAAATGTCTCTTCGTAGGCGATCTCGCATCGTTGCGATGCAAATACTGTATCAGATTCAACTCACCACTGCACCAGCACCCATCGTTATCGAACGGTTTTGGGAAAGCCAAGACACATCGGTAGAACTCCGACCTTTCGCTCTGGAACTTGTTAAAGGTACGACTGCGCACCTGGAAGCAATTGATACAGTCCTTCAAAACACATCCAAAAATTGGCAACTCCACCGGATGCCTGTCGTGGATCTCTCTATTCTGCGATGTGCAACTTATGAGATTCTCTATGTCGACGATATCGATCCAGCAACCTCCATCAACGAGGCGATTGAGATCGCTAAATCTTACAGCACGCCAGACTCCCCTAAATTTATCAACGGCATCTTGGACAATATCCGAAAACAGCATCAGCATATTCCTGAATCTTAGGAAAAAATCAAAAACATGAGCCCGTAATGTAATGGAGGGCGGATTTGAGAAGGGTATGTAAAAGTTCAAACCGATGTCCTTTAACCGCAAGGAAAGTTAAAAGCTTGACGTTTTGTTTGCTACTCCTGCTTCCAGTGCCTGTAAACGCCGCGCAGGAATTCACATTCGTTAGCGCGTTCGGTGAAAAAGGGGCGGGCGCAGCGCAATTCGCTAAAACCTTGTTCATGGCGTTTGGACCTGAGGGTGCTATCTACGTAACGGATACAGATAATTTCCGGATCCAGAAGTTCAATGAGACCGGGGCGTTCGCATTTGACATTCAGATGAAAGCGGAGAGCGAATTTCGGTTCATTAACCCTACAGATATCGCTATCGGCACGGATAGTAGTATCTATGTAATGGACTGGATGTTCGTGGAGATCTCAGACGCACACCTACGAGAAGCACAGGGTCCCAAGATCTTCAACTACGGTCCATGTATCCATAAGTTTGACGCACAGGGTGTATTTGTCGCAAGTTATCCGATCCAAGATTTGAGCCAACGGATAAAGCCTCTTGAAGCCGCTGCCCCTGGTTTGGACGCAGACGGTAATTATGCCCTGATTATTCCACAGGGAAATACGAAACGAGAATTCTTATTAGCGATTGACCTTCACAACAATCTCTATGTTTGCGACAGAGATGTACCGAATAAACTTATTGTCAAACTCGATGCGAACGGCAAAACCGTTGCCCGCTATTTCCTTGATCAACCCGGCGCAGGACACGTCGTGCAGCCCGCGGATATGGCAGTGGATAAAGTTGGGAATCTCTATGTTGTCGATGAAAAGGGGCATCGGGTACTGAAATACAGTGCCGATGGAAGGTTCGAGCGTGACTTTGGCAGGTATGGCGACGCAGCGGGGGAATTTCTCGCCCCTTTTCGGATAGCCGCATTGACGGACGGAACGCTCCTTGTCGCGGATACAGCGAAGTACTTAAAGGACTTCGCCTCCACGCTTCCGAAACGGCTTGACGATCCGACGCGACGCTACGATGGTTATACAAGACAGTTTCGCTATCGGCTGCGGCGCATCCAGCGGTTTACCACAGATGGCACCTACATACAGAAACTGCTTGTCCCGTTTCGACGAGAAGTTGAGACAGATGTCGCACTCCACCTCAAAGGTATTGACGGACAGGGGAACCTTTACTATCTGAATCCAGCAGAATTGCGATTTCGGAAATACGCACCGACCACGTCATTGATATCTTCACTGTTTCAAACGGAACTCAAACTCCGGTATACACGCGACCTACACGACGTTGAAATCGACAACCAAGACGATCTGGACGCAGATCTTTATACCAAGTCCGATTTTGATGAACAGATTATTCAGGATACGGCGTATGCAAATTTAATTTTTTCTTATGATCTCAATGAATCATACCGCATCGCAGTATCAAATCGACTCACTTACGTCCGAATGACCGATACGAGTTATTACCGGGCACGGGATTTTGAAGACTTCCGCGGACGCTTCAATCAAGACGATCGGGCAACTGAGAACACTTGGGACGATCGCATTCAGCTTGACTTTACATGGGTTCGGGATCACAGTCTCTACAATTATCGGGAAGTGCGGGCTTTTGCCTACTTTAGCATCATCCGCCTCGATTTCATCAACGATGCCCTTGACAGTTTCAATTACCGCTTCTTTGACTTCAATGCGAATCTCTCCGACTGGGGGGCGGGAATACATTACGACTTCAGTCGCACGTTCCGCTTGAATTTTGAAATCACACATTTCTTCGGCAGGAACCGGTATACCTATATTGACGAAACGAATATTCTCTACGCCACAGGTTTTCAGGAAGGCGACCTGACCCGCGCAGTTCTGTTTATAAATGGGATCTTTTGACGTAGGAAGGAGGTTTTACCCATGCAGAAATACACACTCTCACAGCTTACTGAAGAAACGATCAACGCACTTGTGACATTGAAAGAGCAAGCAGAAATATCTAACAGATGGAGCAATATGCAGGTCCCTCTCACTTCGGAAGAGGGGACATGGCTTGAGAAGATAAAGTCTACTTTGCGCGAGCGCCAACTTGTACACATGAACGAAGCGACCCTTTGGGCGCGCGCTATATATCCGCTGTTGATACTCGCCGAACAGAGACATGTTCAGGCATGGACAGGCGTGCCACTCCAAGCGACTTACCCGACCTTTGAACTCGAAGGCGAAGCCGATGGGGCACTTGCCCCTTCTGTTGGCGGGAAAATTCGCCCGCCCTATCTCATCGTACATGAGGCGAAGCGTGGGGTGGATGCCCCCGATCCACTGTATCAACTCTATGGCGAAATGCTTGCCGCCGCATGGCTCAATTGGCACAATACTCCCACCCTTGAACAGGAAATTTTTGGCTGTTACACCGTCAATGACACTTGGGCCTTCGTGCGTGGAGTCGTTAGCGACATTGACAGCGAAAGACCAACCTTTGACATTGAATTCGCACCTGTGTATAATGGTGTTTTACAAGCAGAACGTATCGTCGAGATACTAAAGTTTATTGTCGCTAAGCACGTAAACGTTCATACCTAAAAGGAGGAAGGACCATGGCAACTTTTGGAACGGGTGATTATCAATACGAAGTCGTGGAAGGATGGGGGATGATTCCGCAACTTGGGCTCGTTTCCGGCGTCGCGTGTGATTCCAATGACAGCGTCTATGTCTATAATCGGAGTCCACAGCCGGCTATGCTCGTTTTTGAGGCGGATGGCACGTTCGTAACGGAATGGGGTCAGGATATTTTTCAGAAACCCCACGGTATCTGGATAAGCCCGGACGATGAAATCTATACCACAGACACCGTCGATCATACAGTGCGGAAATTTTCCCTTGATGGGGAGTTGTTAGAGACGTTCGGCACTGTCAACCAACCCGGAGCACCGGGAGGGCCTTTTAACGAACCGACGCGTGCTGTGCTTTCAACATCTGGGGAGATGTACGTCTCCGATGGCTATGGACAGTCGCGAGTGCACCGAATGACTGCCGATGGCGAGGTTATCGTCTCATGGGGGGCACCCGGCACGGGACCTGGAGAATTTAACCTCCCCCACGATGTTACGGTCGACCATAATGATCGCGTCTATATTCTTGATCGTGGGAACCTTCGGTGCCAGATTTTTAACAACAACGGCGAATACTTGACGGAGTGGACAGACCTCCGTTCCCCGAACGATCTCTTCATTGATAGTGATAACATCATTCACATCGCTGAAGGTGGGCAGCGCATCAGTATCATGACGCTTGAGGGTGAAGTCATCGGACGGTGGGGCGAGAAGGGAGATGCCCCCGGACAGTTCAGTGATTCCCCACACGGCATCTGGATTGATTCAAACGGGAATATCTATGTCAGTGAAGTCGTCGCTGATAGACGTTTCCAGAAATTCGCAAGGATTTAATAAGTGTTCAAGAAACTTTATCTCTATTTTCGCAGTGTAACTTGCAAGCGTGTATTGCAAGCGAGTATCATTTTTATCGGTGTTACGGCGTGCGCATTCGTTTTTGCTGATGAAGGGCATGAGCATTCAGGCGATCGGATAAAAGAGTTGATAAACCAACCGCTTACGCTGCAACTGGCAATTGTTGCCCTTGTTGTTTCGTTTGTGTTAGGGGGGCTGCACGCTTTAACACCGGGACACGGCAAAGCCATAGTGGCTGCCTACCTCGTCGGTTCTAAAGGTAGGGTCATTGATGCGGTGTTCCTTGGGCTTGTCGTTACCTTTACGCATACCTTCAGTGTTATAGCACTCGGCGTCGTCATGTTGGTAGCACAAGAGTTTGCACCGGAGGATATCGTTCCGTGGTTGAGCCTGTTCTCTGGCGCTTTGATTGTTGGGATTGGGGCGTGGCTGCTTGCCAGAAACATGAAGCAGTATTATAGCGGTGGCGCGCACAACCGCGGTCCTAATCATACGTCCGATCCGCACGACCATGATCACGGGCACTCACACGATCACGATCATTCACATGACCACGACCATCCGCATACAGACGACCCCGATCACGGCCATGATCATTCACATGACCATTCGCATGATGATGACCCTGGACATTCAGATGACCACACGCATACACACACTCATGGGGGGCGGACGCATAGTCACGCACCTCCAGAGCGGACAGGTTTTTGGAGTTTACTATCGCTCGGTATCTCCGGGGGTATTGTGCCCTGCGTCGATGCGCTCATCGGACTCCTATTCGCGATTAGTCTTGGTAAACTTGTATGGGGTCTAATTATCCTATGTGCCTTCTCATTAGGGCTTGCCGCTGTGTTGGTCGCTATCGGTATCCTGATGGTGATGGCAAAACCGGTGATTCAGCGGTTTACGGGCGAAGGCATTTGGCTACAACGCCTACCGATTATGAGCGCTGCCGTCGTCATTCTGCTCGGTGCAGTATTAGTGTTCAAGGCATTTAACACAATCGGCGTTCACATTTAAGATAGATATTGTGCAAGTTGTGTCGAAAAAAAGAGGAGATATCATCTATGCTCAGCACTGTTGGAATATTAAGTCCCGGTGATATGGGGCACACTGTCGGGAATGTGCTTCGTCAAAACGGTTTGCGTGTTATCACCTGCCTGGAAGGAAGGAGTCAGCGCACCCGGCAGCTTGCTGAGAAAGCGGGCATTGTGGATGTCGCAACATATCCACAATTCGTCACTGAAGCCGATCTTATCCTCTCAATCATGGTGCCTGCACAGGCGATGTCCGCAGCGTCTATCGTTGCAGAAACGCTGCAGCGGATCGACACACCCTTAGTCTATGCCGACTGCAATGCCATCGCACCACAGACGGTTCGTCAATTGGGGAACCTCATCACCTCGGCGGGTGGAACGTTCGTGGATGCGTCCATTATCGGTCCACCGCCTCACACACCCGGAGCAACGCGGTTCTACACATCGGGACCCGACCTTAACCTATTTTCAGAACTCAACAATCATGGGTTAGATATACGTGCAATTGGCGCAGAGATAGGATTCGCCTCAGCGATTAAGATGTGTTACGCCTCCTTAACCAAAGGATTGACAGCACTCTGCACCGAATTGCTCACAGCGGCATCCCTGTTAGGGGTTTCAGAAGCACTCACTGCGGAGTTTCAATTGAGCCAATCCGCACTCTTTGAAAGGATGGAAAAAGGACTCCCGAGCATGCCACCGAAAGCGCGACGTTGGATCGGTGAGATGGAAGAGATTTCAGCAACCTTCGCGCATGTCGGGTTGACACCGAATATCTTGACAGGCGCGGCGGACATGTATCGCTTCGTGGGTGACACGCATCTTGCGGATCTCCCGCCTGAGGCACGGGACGAGTTTCCGACCTTGGCAGAACTGATTGAAATCTTGGCGGCGAACCTCAAATCGGAGTAGTGTTTCTTCGACTCAAACACAAAGAACGTTAAAGTCCTAACTCACATTCCCTATCCGCAAGGTAAAATTAAAGGTACCATTGCGCTTGCGCTTTGAAAAACTGGGCGTAGAGACCCTCTTTTGCCAGTAGCGTCTCATGGTCGCCATCCTCAATAATTGTTCCGTTATCAATTACAAGAATCCGATCACAGGTACGGACAGAGGAGAGACGGTGCGAAATTAACACCGATGTCCGTCCGGCACTCCGTTCAATAAATCGTTCATAGATCGCCTGTTCAGCGAGCGGATCGAGTGCAGCAGTCGGTTCATCGAGGACAACGAGCCATGGGGTTTCCCGCATGAAACTCCTGGCTGTTGCCAAACGCTGCCATTCGCCACCAGAGAGATCGCGTCCGCCAAATGTGGGACCCAGTGTTGTTTCGTAACCTGCGGTGAGTCCTTCAACAACCGAAGCTGCGCCCCCCGCAATTGATGCCTCTTCCATGCGCTCGGGATGTTCTAAATCTCCAAAGATAATGTTTTCACGGGCAGTGAGATGATAACTGGTGAAGTCCTGAAAAACCGCACTGCAATGCGTCAACCACGCTTGACGGTTCTCGTCGTTTAAGGAGACATCCCCTACGTGAATTGTGCCTGTCTGTGGACGGTAGAGTCCCAAAAGGACACGCGCCAGTGTCGTTTTTCCTGCCCCGTTGGGTCCTACCAGTGCGACGCGCTCCCCTTTTTTCAATGTCACGTTTATATGATTTAGCACAGGGACTTGCGTATTTGGATAGCGGAAGGAAACATTTTCTATCCGAAGATATGGAGGTTCTTCAGGGGTCCGGAATGAATTACCATAAGATTCCGAAGGGTGTCCGCCACCTGTTTTTGCTTTGATTGTGTCCGAGCCGCGATCTAAAAACGGGTATAAATCTCCTGATAAACGGCGCATCTCGTTTCCTATCCACTGAAAATGACTAACGACTTCGTTCCAGATACCATCCAATTGCACGAGGGCGGCGGCAGCAGCGATATAGGTCCCTACCGTCAATCCACCCCGAAAAACTTCCAGCAATAAGAGAATGAGCGAGCAAGCGTATAATAAACCGCGGGCTATGTCGATCGCAAGATGTGCGAAGAATTTGCGTCGTTCAATTACCTGTTGTTCATCTATTAACGCCATCCATAAATTTCGCCAGCGTGTTATCCATAGGTCCTGCGCTTGGTATAACCGCACTTCTTTGCCTGCCCCGCGATCCGTCAGAATTCCTTCTAATGCGTCTCGTTCTCGCCGCTGTGGTGTCTGTTCCACATCAAGATTGTAAGCACTGGCGGCAAAGCGTGAATCGCTCCACCAAGAAGCTAAACCTGTGACCATGGGGAGCAATGCCAGCAATGGATGATAACGCCAAAGCACAATACCGAGTGCAACGGCACTGATTAATTGTTGGAGACTGTCAAAGATCCACCAGACAATCTCATCGAGTTCTATACCGGACATTGCGCGGGCTCGTGACAGCGCATTTTGAAATTCTGGGGTCTGGAATTCAGTTAACGCTATTGTATTGGATTTCCGAACGATACTCTCATTCATCCATGTCTCAATGTTTGCGCCGACGTGAAGACGCAGGGGTTCCCGTAAATGATCGACAAGGATACTCAGAATTTGTAAACCGATCAGTCCTATCAACCACGGAACGACTTGTTGCCACCAGCCAGCATCTCCTATCGCGGCGGTGATTGCATTGACTAAGTGTTCCGTCACAAAAAACTGACCGGCAGGCACCACACCGAGCAACAGCGTGAGCAGCAGGACACCCAAAAGTGCCAATGCCCCGTTCTGCCAAGTGATCGCAAAAGTTCGGATATAGGCGACGACGCTGTCTTTAACGACGGATCCCCATGTCTTCAATGTTTCTTTTACATTTCCCATTTTTTAATTATTCCTTGCGGTTCGATCAAGTCGGATTGGAAGTTTGAAATGCCTTTCCGTATATCTAGCAGAAACACCCTATCAAAAACCTTGCGTGTTTTTGCAATGTAATACAAGGAATGGATTTAGTCTATTCCCAGACTAAATCCGGTATTTTTCCGTATTGTTGCAGGCTGCGTCTTCAGTTTCCCGTAGGTTGGGTTGAGCAGAACCAAGAAACCCGATGTTGATTCTCCAAACACATTTAAGATCCTACATGGTCATATAAGTCACGGATATAGCGAAACCCAACGGCAGACCGCCATGTTTATGAGCCCCTCACAATAAGGGCGTTGGGTTTCACTCCATATTTCTGAAACAGAAGTTGTATGAACATACTGCGATTTTTCTGTGAACCCGTAGTCTCTGGTTCTACCCGTTCAACCCAACCTACGATAAATCTCCTTCTAAAATTGACACCTATGCTGTCGTTAGGGAATCGCACCTACCGGGGAATTGCGTAAGTTCTATTACTGATACCAGTGTGCCTGTGCTCTAAAGAATTGGGCGTAGCGTCCATTTCTGGCAAGTAACGTTTCATGTGTGCCATCTTCAACAATACGTCCGGCATCCAAGACCAAAATACGATCAGCGAGACGGGCGGATCCAATTCGGTGTGAAATCAGGAACGTCATCCGACCTGCCGCGAGTTCAACAAACCGTTGGTAGAGTTCGACTTCAGCCTGTGGATCCAACGCGGCAGTTGGTTCATCAAGAACGAGGACTTGCGGATTGCGCGCCAAAGCCCGCGCAAGCGCGACTTTTTGCCATTCTCCGCCGGATAACTCGGCACCTTCGCCATCTTTACCGAGGGAAGGGTCCAGATAGGTATCCAATCCGTGTGGAAGCGTTTGAAAACGATCCGCGATGCCAACGGCATTGATGACATTCCAGAGGGTATCATCGTCAATATGGAGACCTGGCGGGCCCGGCACGAGTTCTTCCCGTACCGGTCGGCGGAACCGCGTAAAATCTTGGAAAACCGCGGCACAGTTAAGGGCAATCTGTTCTGGCGCAATTGACTTCGCGTTCATACCGTCATAGCGGATTGTGCCGTCATTGGGCTGATAGAGACCGAGCAACAATTTGATGAGTGTCGATTTTCCTGCGCCGTTAACGCCTACGATACTCACGACTTCTCCGGGACGCACGTGAAAATTTATATCCTGTAGCACATCATCAGTTGCCTCCGGGTATCGGAAGCGTAAATTACGAACCTCTAATCCTTGCTGTAAGGGCTGCGGAAACGTCTCTGTTCCTACCTGTGTGCGCGCCTTTTCTGCGCGTTGTAGGAAGAAATGCAGGTCCCGAAGCAGGGGTAAATCCCTGAATATGTTTTGTATGCTTCCCAGCAATCCCTCCATATTTCCCTGAAAGGTCGCCGCTGCACCGGTAAGCACAACGTAATCCCCGAGCGTGAGGTTCCCGTCTACAATACGTGCCGCGAGTATGCCGATCGCTATCGCGTAGGCAACAATTTCGGCGACAGTTGTGCCGATGGAAGCCCGTATTTCTGTCCAAATCATTGAGACGGATTCTTTCCGCCATTTACGGTGGTTCGTTCGCCAGCGTCTAAAAAAGCGATCAAAGAGTCCGTAGAGTCTGACCTCCTGTCCAGATGATGAACCGAGGAGTAGACCGATCATGTAATCCATCATACGACGGACAGGTGTAGTATGGTAATCGTAGATGTATTGCTTTTCGGCTGTTTTAACTTTGAACCACGCCGAAGGGATTGCGGGTAACACCACCACAAGCACGAGCAGCGGGTCCGCGATCCAGAGGAGAACACCGTATCCGACGAGGGTTACGCAGAGTTGTCCAATCTCTGTGAGAAACCGCAGAAAATTGGTGAGTCGATGATCCAGCGCCTGTCGCGCCCGTTGTATCAGATCGTAGGTTTGTGGCTGATCGAAGAGGGCAAAGTCGATATATGTTGCGGCTTCAATCAAGGCATGCTGTTGATGAACTTTAATACGGTTCTGCATCTTCCATCGCAAGTAACCGTCATAAGTGCCAGTTATGTTTCTAAAAAGTGCCAAACCGACCAATGCGATCACCCAAGGGGCTGCGGTCTCTAAGCTGGGTTCCGCTTCCTGAGCCAGAATGGCTGTGATGAAGTTCACCAGCCCCCGGCTCGCCCAGAGGATACCAATTGGGATAAGTCCATGGATGAGTGTTAGGAGTGCTTGTGCGATGGCTCCGAATGGACTCACGTGCCACGCGACAAAGAAAAAACGGCGCAATGTCTTTAGGGCAGAGGGACGGGATTCTGATTCTGTGTTGGGGGGATGTGTATTGTTGCTATCCATTTTTTTGCTCCATTAAAAATAAAACCTACGGGGTTTAATCCGCAGGTTTTAGAAAAAATCACTTAAAATTATCGGAACGAATTGTGTCCTACGAAAGCACTGGCACCAAATGCGTTTTCAAAACGCATCCGACGCCGGTTACGGAGCAGGTTCTATTCTCCTTCAAGCGAGATGTGCAATATTCCCCGATCTTCAGTAGCACTATAGAGTTTATTGTTAGCAATAGCGAGTGCATTGATTTCATCTGGCACATCTGAAGCAACCCGTTTCCATTGACGACGAGCGTCCAAATGATAGATGCCGGCATCGCCGATACCATAAACTTTCGTGCCCTCTACTGCAAATCTATCTATAATAGTGTGTGCTCTCACGCTATTGGTGAGCACGTTCCAGTGTTCACCGGTTTGTGAACTCAAGACTCCAGCATCTGTTGACACATAGACGGTCGTTGCTGCAAAGGCTATCTCATTGAAGCAGGTAAAGCCAAGAGGCAGGTTTGGTGTGACGTCTCTCCAACTGTTCCCGCCATCAAGTGACTGAAACAACTTACCATCTCGCTTGCCTACATAGACAGTTTCTCCTGAAACCGCTATCTTGAGTCCCTTTCTGGAGACACCATCAGACATGTGACTTGTATCTATCAATCCCGTATTTATCCACTCTGGATCACCAAGTCTCCATTTGAACAGACTGCCTTTGTATTCCACGTAGAACACATCACGACTGACTGCAACCGTTTTGACTTCCACATTTCCAGGAACAGGAGATGTCGTGATTGACGCATCGCCTTCTTTTGAGCTATCAGATGAGTGTTTTGTCTTTACCTTTGTGCCACTTGCCCACAATTCAGGAGATAACGTCCTATCATCAAAAGCAGGTATGCCTTGAATCGGACTGAGCGTATTACCATCTGTAGATAAGCGGAAAATTTTCAGGTTGTTGCCTTGACGTGCCACAAAATAAAGACGGTTGCCATCCACCATCAGTTTTGAATGAAAAAAGATATGGACGCGGGCATTGTTCTTATCTTTTTCTGACCATTCAAACTTAGTAGACTCTGCCCCAAAGCCCCCGTCAATCATAAGTTTTTTCCAAGACACACCTTCGTCGGTTGATTGATAAACCTCATAACCTGTATGCGCGTAGACTCTGTTGTTGAGGACAACCATATCCTTTAGGCGTGTGCCTGCCATCCCATCTACAAATAGGCCCCACGAGTTGCCACCGTCCGTTGTCCGAAAAATGCCGTATGGACCCGTTTTGTAAAATGTCATCTCGTCCGCCACCACAGCTGGAAGCGTGTTGATCATGACCATATTCGTGTCTCCTGGCAGTTCTATCCAGGTTTGTCCGTTATCTGTTGAACGATATTCGTGCTTGACACTTGACGTGAAGAGTGTCTTACCAGCAGCCAAAACTGTTATGCCAGATGGTATCCCGTGATCATCAGATTTATAACTCGGTGTTATTTCAGTCCACGATACCCCCAGGTCAGCTGAATGGAAAATCTTGAGTGCCTGCGACTCGACTTTTGGAACCATTTGTCCTGTTTTTATCGGCGTGAATCCCAACAGATTGGGACCGGTTCCAACATAGAGATTATTCTTAGACACTGTCAAGGAGTAGACGGCTCTTGCTGTCTCCACCGGCAACTTCTTCCAAACACCTGAATCGAGACGATAGAGACCCCTCCCTGTACCCATAAATACTGTTTCTCCAACAGCAGCGACTGCGGAAATTAGCTCACCTGTCAATCCATTGTTAAGTGGATGCCATTGTGTTCCGCCGTCTATGGATCGGAAAACCCCTTCATCTCTAAGTGCCAGATACATCGTGATATGTGCTTGTGAATTAGCATCTTGGGGTGTGCCTGTGATGATAAGTCCAACGGTGTGTCCCTTTGGGCGGGGACCCAGCGAATGCCATGACTCACCGCTATCAACCGAAGTGAATATTTCATCCACAGAGGCGATATAGAGACGACCATTATGCTCTGCCATCGGCATTCGAGCGTTGCCAATAGGAACGTTGGCGTTGAGGCGCGTCCATTCGGTTGCGTCCGCGGCTAATCTGTATATTCCTGTGGGTGCGACAGTATAGACCGTTCCTCCAGAGGTAGCGAACATATCCTGTATACGTCCCCCTGGCGGGGAATTTCCCTGTGTCCACTGCGAGGAGGTCCCGAACTTAAGAGAATCCTCCAGCGCACTGGATTTCGTAACTGTTTCAGAGACCTGAATACCAGCACTGTTGCTTTTACCGGGGGCGGCAGCTCGGCCGAACTGATTTCGTATAGATGGCTTTGATACAATATCAAGCACGATGGGGGCATCGACAATTTCAATCGTGGGTTCGGATTCCGCCTCGAAACTATACGGCTTCTGAAATCTGGCAAGATACTGATTACTCACACCGAGCATAAAAATAACGAAAGCCACAGCGGTCCCGAAAGCCATCCACGGGATCAATGGCTTTCCAGTCGGAGCCGGTGTCGGCTGCATGTTAGCCACCTGTTCCATGATACGCTCGGTCACGTGGGCGGGGAATGGGATGCTCCCGAGTGTTTCACTCACCAGAAGTTCCTCTCGTTGTTCCTGTAAACGTTTCCGTCCGCGGCGCAGTCGACTCTTAATTGTGTTCACCGACACCCCTAAGAGTTTCCCAATTTCCTTTGCTGTCATCTCTCCGAGAAAGTGGAGTGTTACCACTGTACGCTCACTCTCCGGTAGCTGCGCCAGGAGTTTTTTGACGAGTTCACGACGATGCTCGGTGACCTCCGTTTGTCGTTTTTCCGATACATAATGTGTGTAAGAGGATTCTTGGATTTCTTCCACGGGAGTGTCCTCCAATGAGTGCATCGCAAATTTGTTTTTGTTCTTTTCGAGCCATTTAAGACAGAGCCGACTGGCGATGACATACATCCATCCGGAAAACTGATTCGGATTCTTGAGTTGCGTGAGGTTCTTGTAGACTTGGAGGAAAGTGTCTTGGACAATCTCTTCAGCGATGTGAAAATCGCCAACTTTTCGCCACGCCAGTGCATGAATACCCTTTTGGTGCTTTCGGACTAAGGCATTGAATGCGGCGTCATCGCCGGACAAGATCCTACGAATCAGTTGAACATCGTCTTTTGTTTCCATTAGAATACTCCCTGGTTATCAGATCCATTTATAATTAAAGATACTATTTTGAAACCGAAAGGGTGCATAACTTTGAAAAATAGCAGGAAATTGATCGCCTCTAAATTTATGATACCAGAAATCCAGGGCGTTTTATAGTAAAATCCCAAAATATATGAACCGGTCTTCAATGAACAAAGTCCAACACCGCCGCTGGCAAAGATTGTATCCTCGCCCGATAATGTCCAAATAATTATGGACCTTACTATAAGCAAGGCTTACGCTAATTCCGCGCTTCTGTTGTTTGCTTAGATAGCATCCAGAGAAGCGTGTCCTGCGTAAGCCTCACAATATCGATGGAACAGAATATTTTAGTTGGACCCCTGCGGAGGAGCCGGTTCCTGTGAAGGCGTCGGTTTTTTGGGCGCGGTTAAAGTCTCTTGTATGTCCTCAATCTGCTTCCCAAGGTCTACAAGTTGTTGTAAATTCAACTCTTTTTTCGCACGTTCGAGTTGAGTCATGGCGCGTTCAATTTGCGCTTTACTGTGTTGAATCTGAGCCTTGGCACGTTCAACCGCATCCTTACTGCGTTCGATGGCGAGTTTAGCGTTCTTTTTCCGCTGTTCAATCTGCGCTTTCGCATGTTTGAGTTGCTCTGTGCCGCGTTCGAGTTGTGCGTTAGCACGTTCGATCGCTTCTTTACTGCGTTCGATAGCAAGTTTGGCGTGCTCTTTACGCTGCTCAATCCGCACTTTAGCACGTTCAACAGTCTTCTTACCGCGTTCAATCTGTTCCACAGAGGCTTGGATCTTGGTGTGATCCTTTACCAACTTATCGATGTAAGCGGCTTTATAAGTTTCCCAATCATCCGTTGGTGGGATACCGAGGAATCCTGACTGCTGCAGATCTGGATTGTCTTCCAAGAGTGCCAAAGTGTAACGCTTCGACAACATGGATGCATACTCGAAAGAATCATCTATAGTGATGCCTTTATCCAGCAGGAGTTGAAGCCATTCCGCCCGTGGATACCTTGCATCTATCTCACTTATTGTGAAGGCACTGCTATAAGTCGTGGTTTTTGGACCTGTGAACTTACCGGACACACTCACGCTGGTCTTTGCCAAGCTCTGATTGTAATCCGCATCTAACGCTTTCATCAATTCTTGCACATTTTGGGGACCGGTATACTTTTTATACACGGACGGTGCTTTTGCGTCGAGTTCAATGTGTTCACGTAACTGCATATTCGACGCTCCAATTTCATGACCGTGTGCCGATAGATAGAGAGAGACACTCCAAAAAATGGCGAGTCCTAAAGTTGCAAAGAGTGTTAGTCTTGCCAGAGTTTTTCTCCCGTGAAAAATACTTTTCATTTTTTTTCTCCTTCAGAGGCGTTATGTTGCCTCATGTTTGAAGTTTAACCTTTGACAATCTGCGTCTGTATCCTAATGACGCGTTTAAACGCTGTGGGCAATTTGGCTGTTATTACGCCTTGTTATAAGTGCTTCGTATTAAACATCGGAGCGGAAAAATTTCAGAAACGCTACCGTTGTCAGTGCCACTGCAAAGAAACAGAGGAGTAGTACATCCGCCACCGATTGACGGAAGGTTTCTCCTAAGGTTGTCGTCTCCACGCGAGGGGGTTGCGTGACTGTGACAGTATCCTCTGGTGTATATGTTCTTATAGAGATATGATCTTCGACTTTACTGAACAGATCCTCATCAAGGGCATCATAATAGCGATCCGCCGCTTGGTAGTAACTATTTCTTTTTAGTTTCCCAGTCTCTGTTAGATTTGTAGCGAGATAGATGAGTGAGGCTGTCGGTGTGATTCGGGAAAGGGTCTCACCGACCTGTTCTTGTCGTTGTGTTTCACGTTTATAATCCTGATCGAGTTTGTTAGCATAGTCTTGGAACTTCGATCGATATTCCGCTTCCAGAGGTTTCGTACATTCATCAACACGCTTCGCATTCTCCCCTGCTATAATTAGGTTTCCGTGCTCGTCCAGGGGCAACTCCATGATGACTTTCATTTTTTTCTTGTCGATTTCAGCATTAAAATCGTCCCACATGGCTGTCTTTTCCATATAGACGCTCTGCAAAGTCCGTGTTGGGGCGATGAATTTCGCAGCGAGAAATCCAACGCGTGGCGTAATCAGCACAGCGAACACCCAGACAGTAAAGGCGACGATAAGTGCTGTTTTAGAATTATCTAAGTGGGTGGAAATTACGGTCCCAATCGCAAAAAATACCGCAATGTAGAGGAGTGAAACAAGCGTTAGCGTGAGCACTCGTGGAAAGATATCGGGTTCTCCTAAGGGAAACCCTTGCCAAACAAGCAGGAGTAAGCCGAACAGCAACGACACTAAAAACGGAACGACAAACACTACGTACCCACCAATTAATTTGCTCCATAAAAAGAGGTCGCGCGGGAGGGAGTTTGCCAAGGTAATCCGAAGCGTGCCTGCCTCTCTTTCTCCAGCAACGGCATCAAACGTAAACAGGAGTGCCAACAGACTGAAAACTGTTCCGACGATAAAGAGAAAGTCGAGGTGTCCCAGCAGATAGGAGAGGGATGCCGAGACCAATGCCGGTGGCCCCTGTGTAATTCCATTGCGGGTCATCCCAAGATAACTTGGAAGTGCCTCTCCTAATCCGTTTGCAAAGACACTTAAAGGTGTCGGTTTGAGAAATAGTTTAGATACCTCAATCTCCGGTTCCAGTGGTGTTTTCGGGTTCATTGTGGTTTCCTCGATATTCGTCAGTTTAGCGGCTTCCTGATAGTCAACGAGGTTCTGATTATACTTTCGATAGTTGATAGAGAGTGTAAGTGGTATGAGCAAAAGACACATCAGAAGTAGCGCGACGAACCGGACGCTTAAGAGATGATGCTGAATCTCTTTTTGAATCAATGTCATTAACATTTGGATTCTCCTTTCATTTTTCCGTGGAGGGGTATATGCCCGCTTTTACAATTAATGATACAGGTTTGCGCCGAAAAGGGTGCATAAAACAAAAAAATCTGGATTTTTATCGGTAGGGGTTGATGACGGAGTGGTTTTGGAGAGGCGGGGTTAGAAAACCTACCAGTGATGGGAAGGATTATTGTTTGAACGTCAGGTTGTAGGCGATTTTATTCAGCTGATTCTTGGGATTCAGGTTCTGGATGTGTGTGTATCCATTCTTGGAAGGTTGCTAAATCTTGAAAAAAAGAGCGTTTAAGTAAGCATATCAAAATTCATAGATGAGTCCGACAGAAAAGGTAAAGCCAAGCTGAGGGATCTCCAAAGACTCATTGATTTCAAAACCGAGTTCGTCCGAGTCCTCCTCCAGTTCCAACGTTTCAAGTTCCCCAAGAAGTCTATCAGCCAAACGGAATCTTATTTTATTTTTCCGATTATAGACATTCAAAATTTCGGTATATGCCGTCACAGGGAGGCCCCACAAAGTCCTTTTCTCACTAAAACGGAGATCCAAGCGGTGATAAGACGGAAATTCTGTCGGAAAAATCGCGCCTGCGACATCAGAAATGAGTGAGTGCATCCCTGCCGTTACAGGATCCTGAACCGTAATAAGATTGTTTAACGGCACTGCAGTGGTGCCACTGGCGTATTGCCACTTCGCCCCAATTTCTCTTTTTGTCGTAGGACTATAGTTGGCAACAATACTCACCACATGGGTGTTATCAAAAAGGAACGGTTTGTAAACGTCGTCCGGTGTCTCACGTCGTTCAGCATGGGTATAAGCATAAGACATCCATCCGAAAAACTTTTCGCTCACGCGGTGCCGCAGAAACATCTCCGCACCACTCACAAATCCTGTCCCTTGATTGAGATATGCGCTTGCAACCGCTGTATCCGAGTCATCAAAAAGTGCATCAATGTTGATGGATCTCGTGACTAATTTCTGCATGTCTTTGTAATAGAGCGCGAATTTGAGTTCCGTTTGGGCGGACAATTCATGTTCCAATTCCATGATGTAATGCTCGGTTAGACTCGGTTTTAGGTCTCGGTTTCCATCCGCCTTTAGCACTTGGTATGCCAAGGGACTCCGTTCATATCTACCGTAGGCAAACCGGAGCGTAGAGGTCGTTGGCAGTGTGAAACTCAGACTGCCGCGAGGTTGGATTGATAGTTCATCTGTCAGATTGAGATAGTCGAACCGCACACCCAAGGCAATAGATAAAGGGGAGAGCAGATCATAGCGAGCCTGAAGGTACCCCTCGGCGCGCCGAAATGGGTAATTAAATTCGTCAAGCTTCTGTATCCATGACGGTTCTTCATCAAAATCTATGTTCTCCACAGAAGATGTATGTGTATAGCTTTTAGATGGACTGAAAGCGAGAAGGAAGCCGGGTTCCAATTGAAGTTTCGGTGTTAATTTGTAGGACACGTCTTCGCGAAGGGTATACGTGGGTGTGTTGATCTTTAAGTTGTAGATGGATCCTTCACGCTCAGTCTTGCTGTCTTGACTTGAGGTGCCGCCGAAGTGGATATTGAGAAAATTGTGGGAACGCGTCAGGGAAAGATGGGACGTGAGTTTATCTGTGAAATCGGAGCGTAGATGAATGCCTTCCGCTTCAAACCCGTTTTTGAAATAGGCGAAAACATCATCTGCTTCTTGGGTTTCTTCTGATCCAACACCGGAGAAGTCAAAGTGATCTGCCGCGCCTAAGCCGTTGAGCGTGAGATGGTGCTTTGGCGTAAGTTGATAGGTAAATTTGAGTTGATAGTCCGACCATGTAGGGAGGGTCCAATCGAAGAAAAGCCCAAGAATGAGGTTATGGATAGTGAATCGTCCGGCGATAGAGGCGTAGCCTTTGTCTCCGATTTTGGTTTCGAGAAACCCAGAGGGCGATATAATGTTCAGGTCGAGTGCGCCTGCCCACCGCTTTTCCAACCGTTCGCGCGAACGGATGTCAATAACTGATTGTGAATCTAACCCGAATTCGGCACCGTATCCACCGGCATAGATATGAATGTCCTCAATACTATGTGAGTTAATCGTTGAAAAAAGTCCGGCATAGTGAAACGGATAACCGAGGGGGGTCCTGTCGAAATAGAGGAGCGTCTCCCCGGGCGGACTCCCCCGAATATAGAGGATCCCGAAGATATCGTTGGGGATACCGATGCCTGGCAGCGTCGTGAGTCCCTTAAGCGCATCACGTCCAGTCCCAGGGATCCGTATCAGTTCGCTGCCGCGAATTTCCTTGCGGCTCACCGTCGGGGGTAGCCGTTGTCCCTCTACAAAAATGGGTTCAAGCCGTGTTGCTGCCTCCGGACTATCGGGGATTTCGACAAACGTTCCTTCTGTATTGATGGAAAATCGCCTGCGGAGCGTCTCCCCTGCGCGAATTTCAATTGGAATTTCTGTGGATGTATTGTGAGTTGGATGGAAGATGGACAGTGTATATGCTCCGACGGGAATTTCAATGAACCGAAATGCGCCATCTTTATCTGTTTTTTGAGACTGATCGGTTTCAACGATGCGGACCTCTGTTTCAACCAAGGGAACATTAATATCGCGTTGGTAGAGGGTGCCTTCTATATCACCTGTGCGTGGAAAGATTCGCTGATAGATGCTTCTTTTCGTTTTTGGGGATGTATCTTCTTTAGCATTGTCCGTTTCAGCGGAAACAGAAAACGGTATCATGAGCATAACACACAGAACAGCATATAAGCAAAATCTCATAAAAAGGTTTGGACCTCCACTTGGAACCTGAATTGCAGACTGTAACGCTCAATTAGACGTTCCAGTTGACACAGAGATCGCGTTAATCAACAGTCCGCAAAACAGCCAAGCCTATGACGAATCTTTAATAGGATTTACGCAATTTTCCCATAAAACGCCACATATTGTGCTATTGGCGAGGTTAGGAGGGAAATCCGCAGAAATACCCTATCAAAGACCCCCAGCAAAAACACCTCGCCAGCAAGGAAGCTGCGTAAGTCCTGTTTAATTTCAACAACGGCTCGGCTGTAATGGTGAAATGGAATATCTTTCTCCTATGGATTCTGTGGATTTTGTTGAAAAAAAACGCCTTCAGTCCATCTCAGAAACACATCAGTATTCGTGAAATTATTGAGGATTTCTGCGGTTAGCGCAGGGTTGTGCACGGCGAGCCATAAAAGTCCATCATCTTTTCCGTGCTGCTCAAACTGTTCCTGTATGAAAAGCGCGTCCCTCTTTTCGGTTTCAGTTACGAAATGTTCAAGGGCAGGAAAGAATTCTGTTACTTGCTCTTTGTTTGGTATATGTATTTCCATCCAAGCCTTTATAGGTGCTTCATCAAGGACTGATAGTTTTTTTTCGAGCACAGCCAATATCGCCTTGAGAACGTTTTCGTCGTTTCCATCATGTATCATCTGATACAGCATCACGTTTGCACAGCGATACTCCAAAGTTAGCTGATGAACGATCGCTATGTCTTCTTCGTTGGATTTCCCGATAGATTCCTTCAAAAAGGGTTTGTATCTTTCCGGGTCAGGCTTTGCTACGTCGAGGTAGTCTGCTAACGTTTTAAACGGTTTTGCCGTCCGATATTCTTGGGTAAGAAAATCCACATACGTTTTAGAAGCTGTCACCTTACCCATGATGGTGAAATCTCCATCAAAAATGGGTTTCGGAAACAACACCTTTAGTTTCGCAAACGTGTCTTCCGGTGTAGGTTTGGGGGGTATAGGTTCGGCAATAAGTTTTTCGACAGACGTTGTGTCAGTGTCGGGGTCTTCAGAGCATCCCAACAATTGAAAAGCAATCACAAAAAGCATAAAGACTGTGAAACGTAAAGAATGCTGCATTGTTTGTCCTTTTCGTGTTATCGGTGATAGGCGTTCGATGCCGTATGGACAGGCACGGATACCTGATTGGGGTGTTGATGTTGTGTAACATCAATAGTTTTCTTCTTCAAGCGAGACCTGAAACATCCCGCGCTTTTCCGTCACAACGATGAATTACAAAAACAAGTTTACATCGTGTAGGGGTGTCCCTTGTGGGTGCCTGCAGCCTTAAATCTATAACATCAATAGTTTTCTTCTTCAAGCGAGACCTGAAACATCCCGCGCTTTTCTGTTACAGCGTAGAGTGTGTCGCCGTTAATAACGAGAGAAATCACCCGACCTGGCACTTCTGGCGAGATTTTTTTCCAGGCACCGCGACGATTCAATTGATAGGCACCTTCATTGCCGGCACCGTAGACCCTGGTGCCGGATACAGCAATTCGATCCATAACGGTATGGCTCCCGGTTTTATCGGTGAGCGCTCGCCAATGCTCACCCGTTTCTGAGGTCAAGACCCCTGTGTCTGTCGCGACATACACTGTGGGTCCCGCGAAGACGATCGCTTTAAAGTGCTTGAAGCGCAGCGGCAGGTTTGCAGTTAGGTCTTTCCATGTGTTGCCACTATCAAACGATTGCAGGAGGTGTCCATCACGTTTTCCGACATAGACGGTTTCCCCTGAAACAGCAAGTGTGATACTTTTCTGGTTCTCTTTCACAGCATCGTCATCATTATCAGGGAGCTGGGTTTTATCTATCAAGCCGGTGTTGAACCATTCTGGTTCACCGCGTTTCCAGCGGAAAAGCCGTCTCTTATATTCTGTGTAAAATGTCTCGCCGCTCACTGCGAACGCTGCAGAGAATTTGTCGAGTAGCCGGGTTGTATCTGCCAGACCCATCATGTCCATTATGGAGAGATTTCCACCGAAGGTAGTAGGTCCCTGAATAGGTATGAACACGTCGCCATTCGCAGAGAGCCGAAAAAGGCGAACTTCATTTTGCGCGTCGAATGCTGCTGAGATACCGTAAAGCACACCCTCAGAGATCGCCAATTTTGCGGAAATCAAGATATCCGTAGGTGGGGTTAGGTCTGACGGCTCTAACGCAAGTTCTGCGGAATTCACAAGAAGCGTTTTCCAGGACTTCCCGTTATCAGCCGATTTGGCGATACCTAAGCCGGTATTTGCGTAGAGTGCGTTTTTGAATGTTACCAAGTCAAACACTTTAGTGCCGACCATCCCTTTCGTGAACGGGTGCCACGACTGCCCGCCATCCGTTGAACGGATCAGCCCGTCGCGAACTCCAACTTTGAGAAATGTGTTTTTATCCACTGTTAATGTAGGGAACATACTGAGTGTCACCGAATTCATCATCGCATTCATATCAGATGTGTCAAACCCTGAGTCTGTCCATGTTTTCCCGCCATCCGTTGAGCGGAACGTGGTGACACCTAAGGCCAATAACGTCTCTCCAGCCGCCAAGACTTTAACACCCGGTGACATTTTCATTGTGAACGAAGTGCTTTTCGGTGTTAGTTCCGTCCATGTATCCCCCAAGTCGGTTGAGTGGAAGATCTCCCATGAACTTCGGGTGTCGCTGCTCATCACTTGTCCTATGTATGCTCCCATTCCCTCAGGAGTGTTTAATTGAGAAAGATCGGGACCTGTTCCAACATAGAGGTTGTTTTCATAAACTGCCAAGGAGTGGATGGCTTTAGTGGTATCGACCGGCAATTTTTCCCACATCCCTGCGCGCGAGCGGTAGAGTCCGTGGTTCATGCCTGCAAACACACTGTTTTCGATGGCAGTAAATGTGAGAATGTGAGTGTTTTCGCTGAGTATCCCATCGTTCATTGGCATCCACTGTTTACCGGCATCTTCGGATCGGAAAATCTGATTCTCAAGGGCGAGATATAGACCTGCGTCCGTTATTGCGAGTCCGATAGCATTTCCTTTTGGACGCGGACCCAGCGACTCCCATGTTTCGCCGCTATCGGTTGAAGCCCACACTTTATCAGTGGATACAAGGTAGAGGGTGCCGTTTCGTTCTGCCATGGGTTTCCAGTTGGAGTCTGCCGGAGCCTCTGGCGGCAATGGACTAACGTATGTCCATACAGATGCATTTGGTGTTAATCTATAGATACCCGCCGGTGAAGCGGTATAGATATCTCCTGTGGAGCTGAGGAGTAACCCCGATACATGTCCACCTTCTGGACCGTTTGCTTGTATCCACTGCTGTTTTGTTGATGGACGTGTCTCCTTCTCTATCTGCGCAGCGGCGAGCACAACAGGCTCCGAAACTTGTGGACCGGCCCCTCTACTTTTGCCAGTGGTATCAAAGCGTCCGGCTTGGTTCCGTAAATCGGGTTTTGCCTGTATATCAAGGACAATGGGGGCATCGATGATTTCAACGGTGGTTTCTGATCTGGCGTTCAGGTTATACGGTTTCTGAAAGTGGGCGAGGTATTGCGACCCGGCACCCATTATTAAAAAGATAAAGATGGCTGTTGCGGCGGAGATTGCCCAAGGTATTAAGGGTTTGCTGTTCGTAGGCGTTACCGGCTTTAGGTTGGCAACTTGCTTTACAATGTTTTCGGTAAAAGTGACAGGTAAATCTACACTGCCAAGGGTTTCCCCCACGATGTCATCCTCCTGCTTTAAACGGTTGCGTGCGCGTTGGAGACGGCTTTTAACTGTATTTGGGGACACGCCTAAAAATTCACTAATCGCTTTATATGTCATTTCTCCAAGATAGTGAAGTGTCACAACTGTGCGTTCGCTCTCCGGCAGTTTCTCTAAGAGACTTCTGATGTGCCTTTGCCGGTGTTCGGCAGAGGCTTCCTCACGTTGTTCGTCTTCGTAGTGACGGTAGGAAGATTCTTCAATCTCCTCTCCACTGGTGGTTTCCAAGGATTCCATTGATGGTTTCTGCTTTCGATGCCAGTCAATACAGAGTCGATCGGCGATGACATAGAGCCATCCAGCGAACTGATTCGGATTCTTTAACGTCGAGAGTTTCTGGTATGCTTTAAGGAAGGTATCCTGTGTGAGTTCCTCGGCGGTATGGAAGTCGTCAACCTTCCGCCATGCAAGGGCGTGGACGCTTTTTTGGTATTTTTTTACCAGTCTGGTAAAGGCGTTTTCGTCCCCTGTCAGGAATTGATTGACCAGTTGTGCGTCTTCGTTTTTCATCGAATGTCTCCAGGAACTTAAGAGTGAGCGTTTTTAACGCGCGACTATTGGACTGCTGTCACTAATTAATGACGAGATTTAAAGAGCAGAAGGGTGCATGACGAGAAAAAATTAGAGAAATTATATCATAACTATACTAAAATGTTTTTCTTGATATGGTGAGATATGGAATTTACGGGTTGTTTTTGGTGGGCATTCCTGTGTTTTTGACATTGAACTCACGTTTTAACGTAAATTTATAATTGGCGAGATCAAATTTTTCAACAGAACGCGAATCAGCCAAACCTATAAGAAATTCTTCAATTCCCATAATGGCTTGGCTGTAATTATGAAAGGAATTTTTTCTTAGTTTACTTCCGTGTTTAAACAGGGTTAATCTTTTTGCAGCCAGAGGGTTAGCATCATAGCACCTGCTCCGATGAGAGTCATGCTCGGGTAATACCACCATAGGAACCGATTGCGTTTTTTCTTAATGGCATTCCTTTTCTTTTGGATCCTCACAATCGCTCTATTTCCTTTTTCACGGGAGGCAAGATCGTTGTTAACCAACATCCAACGTTGAACGAACAACTCATCTTCATTGAGTTTGTGGATTTCTGCTTGCCATTCATCCAACGGCGTTAGCCAGCGTCCAAAGGAGGTAACGCCCATTACAACGAGCGTTGGGAGTCCAATGAGAGGGTTGCTTTTTTCGCGAGTGAAGGAATCATTTGTTTCCTTGGTAGGTGTGGCGATTGATATATCCGCCAATAGGATACCAAATATTAACGGACAGATAAGGGTTAAGCGCGACGCAAAGGGTAAGGTCATGATTTCTCTCCTATGCTTTAGGGAAAAAAATACGGTTGATCCATTCCAGAACACAGTAGGACTGCCAAGTTATCTGGTGAAAATCGCATCGTCTTTTTTGTTGGATTCCGAGGTAAGTTGCTTCAGAAAAAGAGGGGTGATTTATTCATAAAATCACTTGACATAACTGAGAAAAATCAGTATATTAAAGCACATCATGAAACTCTTATCTATAAACGTCTCAAAACCGAAGCCTATTCAATACGGCGGTAAAACGGTCCAGACAGGGATTTTCAAAGAACCCGTGTCAGGCACCGTCATGCTCAGAGAGAAGAACATCGACGGTGATGGACAAGGCGATCTGCGGGTCCATGGGGGCACCTATAAAGCCATCTACGGCTATCCGTTTGAACATTACACCCACTGGCAGCAGGCGTTGCAAAGAGGCGACTTGACCTACGGGCAGTTCGGCGAGAATCTCACGGTTGAAGGCCTGCTGGAAACGTCAGTTTATATCGGTGATGTCTTTCAGATAGGGTCAACGGTGAAATTACAGATTACGCAACCGCGCGTGCCGTGCTTCAAGCTTGCGTATAAGATGGGACTGCCGGAGTTCCCGAAGCAGTTTTTAGAGAGTCGACGCGTTGGCTTCTATTTTCGAGTGCTTGAAGAAGGCGAAATCGCGGCTGGCGATGCAATTACACGCATTGAAGTTGCATCGGCGTCGATGAGCGTTACAGAAATACTCAACCTACGCTATTTTGATAGGGACAACCGCGAGAAAATCGCACGCGCCAGAAAACTACCTGCCCTCTCGCCGAGTTGGAAAAGGGATTTTACAAAAATTTTATCAAAATGAATATTTTTAAGGCAACAACCAAACGCGAAGCGAGCGAAGCAGCAGCACACCTCGCCAGTAGAAAACTTCGAGAGGCATTGGATGCGAATGGACATGCCCGTTTCATCGTTGCAACGGGGGCGTCTCAATTTGATTTCCTTGCCGCATTGACTGCTGATAAAACGATTGATTGGGACAACACAACGATGTTCCATCTCGACGAGTACATCGGCATTCCTGAGACACATCCCGCCAGTTTTCGCAAGTATCTGCGAGAACGTCTTGTGGACATCGCTCATCCCGGAACCGTCCATTTCCTAGACGGTGAAGCAGGCGAACCGCAAGCCGAATGTGATCGACTCAATCGAATTATCTCGCAACATCAGATTGACGTGGCGTTCGTCGGTATCGGTGAGAATGGACATCTCGCTTTTAACGATCCACCGGCGGATTTTGAGACAGAAGATCCGTATATCTTGGTGGAATTAGATGAGGCATGCCGGCTGCAACAGGTCGGCGAAGGCTGGTTTGCTGGGATTGATGACGTGCCGACCCAAGCGATTTCAATGTCCATTCGCCAAATCGTGAAGGCGAAAGCGATTGTTTGCACTGTGCCGGATGAACGAAAGGCGGAGGCAGTGCGGAATTGCTTGCACGGCGAGATAACGCCAATGCACCCTGCTTCGATTTTACAGACGCATCCAGATTGTGCGGTATTTCTGGATGCGGGGTCGGCATCGTTGTTGTAGAAAATGGAGGGTGTGGATGCAAAATGCAATTAGAGTTGGGATCATTGGTGTCGGTGGGACAATCGGCAGCACGACCGCTATTCTCGCTGCAGAGCCGAACGTAGAACTCGTCGCTTTGGCAGACCCGGATCCGACCCGTAGGAAACGGGTCTTGGACGGGATTAAAGGGGTCCGCGTTTTCGATGATTATCGGCAGATGTTCGACGCATGCGAGTTAGATGCAGTCTGCATTGGACTTCCGACGTGGATGCATGCCTCCGTCTCGCAGGAAGCGTTGGAACTTGGATTGCATGTACTCTGTGAAAAACCACCATCAAACGATGCAGCGGAGTTAATACCGGTCACGCAGCTTGCCGCAACCAAAGGTCTTGTTTATATGTTTGTCCGTCAATCGCGGTTCACGTCTCAGTTGATGGAGGGACGTAGGCTTGTGCAGGCTGGGGAACTCGGTGACGTGTATTACGCGGAAACCCGATGGATACGCACGCGGTGGTGTTCTGCACGCGGATGGCGGCACGACAAAGCAAAAGGTGGTGGGGTCCTGCTGGATCTCGGTATTCACGCCATTGATAACGTCTGGTTTATGATGGGCAATCCGCGTCCCACAGAGGTCATGGCTGGCATGTATTGCACTTTTTCCGACCTCGCGCCGCCTGAACAAATTTACACTGCAGACGATGCAGCGTGCGGGTTTGTGCGGTTTGAGAATGGATGCACCTTGCATTTTGCTGTTGCGTTTTCGATGAATACCACAAATCGACAGGCACCAGCAAAGGGAAGCGATCTGGTCAAAAGCGAGACGCAGGAGTTTCAACTTTACGGGACGAAGGCAGGACTCGAAAGCGGGAAGCTGCTCGTTGGGACACCGGACGGTGTTAAGGTCAAACCCATAAAAGCACCCCCACAGAAGACGAATGAGGTAACGCTTCAGGCGCGAGAATTCATTCGGGCGATTCGGGAAGGTGATGAACCCCTTAATTCGGGTTCGCAGGCAGTAATGCTGATGCAAATGCTTGATGGAGCAATGAAATCCAGTGAAATCGGCAGTGCCGTTGCAATTTTTTAATTTTCCTTGCGGTTAAAGGACGGTCGTTTTATCCTTCCAGTGCGTTTCTCAAATCCGCCTGCGTGTTTTTGATAGGGTATTTCTGCGTATTGTTGCAGGCTAAGGTTTTGGTTGTATGTTTCAAATGCGAAACCAACGGACGCAGTATCCCAGGAGTATAAAAAAAATGTCTACGCAACGCAATTCGGAAACACCCCAACAGAACGGGCTCACACCTCAACAGAAACAGCAATTTCACGACGACGGTTTTCTGTTCGTCCGAAACGTGCTGCCAGATGAGGCACTTCAGCCGTTGATTGATGAGTTAGCACAGTTGGTTGATGACGGGACGCAAGCGGCAATCAAACACGGAATCCTTGACCCGTCGGATACGTATGATGACGCGTCGTTTGAAACGAGATTGGCGCGGGTCTCGAATGCTTGTTCCGATCCGAATTGGATTTGGAGCACCTATTTCAGAGACCAGAAAATCCGGACCGCTGGGATGTTCACACTCAGGACGGCACCTACACTCCTTGATGTCGTTGGCTCTCTCATCGGTGAGGAAATCTTCGCGCATCCGCAATTTAATTACCGTGCCAAATTGCCGGATCAAGCGATTACTGTCATCCCTTGGCATCAAGATTTAGCGTATCTCATTCCTGAAGAGGCGGGTGATACGTTGGTTGTGAACGTTTGGCTTTCACTCATTCGGGCAACGGAAGAGAATGGATGTATGCAAGTCATCCGAGGCTCGCACCGCTATAATCTGATTGCCCACAACTACCAAGATCAGACCCCGGGACATACGGGGGGTAGAGGTATCAGCGATGCAGAGTTGCCGCCGGGTGACGTCGTTACTGCCGAACTTGAGGCAGGAGATGTTTTGCTGACGAGTGAGCGAGTTGTCCACCGTGGACTTCCGAACCGTTCCGATACAGTCCGTTGGAGTGTCGATACACGCTATAGCCAAATCGGGTTGCCAACGGGTCGCGAAAATGTTCCTGGATTTATCGCTCGGAGCCGGTTAAATCCTGAGCGTATCACCAAGTCTCACCACGACTGGAATCAGCAGTTCGATCCGAGTTAAGCATCCCCAAACTTTTTCTTGAACAGAGAAACTGTATCGTGGTCGGGATGATTTGGGAGTTCAGCGGGTGCCTCCCATTCTTCGGGGACATCCGTTAATTTCACAGGTTTGCCCTCGTTTTCCAGAACCGATTTCCAACCTGCCAGGAAGACGTTCGTCTTGTGTAAAATCTGATCAAACGTCTGTAGCATCTCGTTGTGGAGCGCCATGTTCTGGAACGCCCAAATCGTCGGCACCCAGATCTCTGTTTTGTCATACGGATAGCCGGTGCCGGTATGGATTCTGAAATTCTCACCGCCATAGGCTTCCTGTGTGTGAATTTGCACCGTTCCCCATGAACCGCTCACTTGATGGAGCGTCCCGTAGAATTGACGACCCTCGCTATCAACATGTTCGAAGGTCAGAACACCGGGCGGACTGTGCCAACTATCGGCTTGATACGCCACGGATACGACCGGGTTTCCCGCCTCCGCAACCGCCTTGCAAACCATGTAAAGTCCATGGATGCCGTGGGTGGGATAGTCGTCGAACGAATTGGTCGCCGTGTAGCAGATGATTTGCTTATCGTTTGCCCAGGCCTTGGCGCGTGAGATGGCATCGTTGTGCTCATGACTCGATGGTGCAAGGAGCGTCGCGCCGTGTTTTTGCGCGAGTGCAATCATTTGCTGTGCCTTCGCAAGGGAGTTCGTAAACGGACGATTGATGAGGTTCGGCAAACCGGCTTCGAGATACGGTTCATGGAGGATGTGGTTCCAGGGGTGATTATAGTAGCCACCGGAGATCACACCGTCTACCTTCCCCAACATATCGTCAAAATTCTTGACGACTTCGCAACCGTAAGGTTCAGCAACCGCTTTCGCCTTTTCGTATTCGATATCCCAACAGTGAGTGATCCGCATCCCCGTAAAAGGTGTATCTTTCTCACCGGGGCGCGGGTTGATATGCGGTGCCCACAACGGCATGTGTGAATACGAGTCTACGTTCAGAAATCCGACACGGAAAGGTTCAGCGTTAGGTGCTTGCATGACTACCTCCTTTTTATTGGTTTTCAGTTGTCGGTTCGGATTTTCTCAAAAATCCTTTCGGTTGTCGGTAACAAGAGACCTTTGTTAAACGAATGCCTCTTGTCCGATAACCGATAACCGATAACCGATAACTATTTACATTGAAACCCACGTTGAGCCGTTTTCACAAGACTCAACCGCCTTGTAGATGAACTGCATACCCCGCAACCCATCATAGACTGTCGGAAAATCATAGTCTTCGGTTTGCATGGGATCGCCGTCAATGTATTGCCGAATGGCTTCGACAACACCGACGTAAATTGTTGCAAACGCTTCCAGATACCCTTCGGGATGCCCTGTCGGGATACGGGCACCTGCTGCCGCGGCTTCGGAGAGATAGCCCTGACCGCGGGTCAGCGTTTGTCTCGGTTCACCATAACGATAAAGTTCAAGATAGTTCGGATTCTCCTGAGCCCATTTCACCGCGCCCTGTTCGGCGTAGACGCGGAGTGTGAGTCCATTTTCTTCACCGGTGGCGACCTGACTAATGCTTAAAACACCTTTACCACCACCTTTGAAACGGAGCAAGGCGTTGACATCCTCATCCAGTACTCTGTCGGGAAGGAAAGTGCTCTTATCAGCACACAGTTCAACGATCGGGTCGCCAGTAACGTATTCAAGCAGGTTCACGCAGTGTGTGCCGACATCCCCCATCGTGCCGCCGATCCCGGATTGCGCCGGATCGACACGCCACGCGGCTTGTTTCTGACCGAGTTTCTCGTGCGGGACCATCAGGAAGTCTTGGAGGTATTCGACGATGACCTTGCGAATTTGTCCCATGGAGCCTTCAGCGAACAACGCTCGCGCATGCCGTACGAGGGGATGCCCCGTGTAATTGTGTGTCAATGCAAAAACAAGTCCCGAATCCTCAACCAGTTTCACAAGTGCCTCGGCTTCATCGAGACTGTAGGTCATCGGTTTATCGCAAACAATGTGGAAACCCGCATCCAGAAACGTCTTTGCGATCTCAAAGTGGGAGATGTTCGGTGTGACGATGCTCACAAAGTCAATGCGTTCATTTTCGGGGCGCGCGGCTTCGGCTTCCGCCATCTCTGCATAACTATTGTAGCAACGGTCTGAATCGAGATACAACTCAGCACCGGTGGTTCTTGTGTTCTCCGGGTCGCGTGAGAAACACCCGGCGACGACTTCAATCTGCTGATCGAGTGTGGCAGCGATTCGATGGACCCCACCAATAAACGCACCCTGCCCGCCACCGACCATACCCATTCGTAATTTCCGATTCCAAGATTCCATAGGGTCTTACTCCAATTCAGTTGTTGCAATTGACGATGTCATCAATTTAATCCAAGGATATCCCGATTCCGCGCAGTGTCGGTTTCTCCGCCTGCAAAGTCATCAAAGGCGACATTGGTCGTTTCGATGATATGTTTAGCGATAAACGGTGCGCCCTCTGCCGCGCCTTGCTCTGGACTTTTAACACAACATTCCCATTCCAGGACCGCCCAGCTGTCGTAACCCGCTTCGGTCAGGAGTGTGAACACCTGTGTGAAATCCACTTGCCCATCACCAAGTGAACGGAACCTGCCAGCACGTCCAGCCCATGATTGATAACCGCCGTAAACCCCAACCCGACCTGTTGGACGGAATTCAGCATCTTTAACGTGGAATCCTTTGATGCGTTCGCTGTAAAGTCGGATAAAGTCGATATAGTCGAGCTGTTGAAGGAGAAAATGGCTTGGGTCGTAGTTGAGGCAGGCGGCGGAATGGTTGTCGGTGTAATCCAAGAACATCTCGTAAGTCGCGCCATCGTAAATGTCCGAACCCGGATGGAGTTCGTAGGCGAAGACCTGACCGTTATCGCGTGCCAGATCCAGGAGGGGTCGCCAACGTGCGGCGAGTTCTTTGAACGCCTCTTCAATAATTCCATCGGGACGCTGGGGCCACGGGTAGATGGTATGCCACGCGAAGCCACCTGAAAGCACAGGAATGACATCCAGTCCCATATTCACCGAGGCGTGGATACATTTCGTTAATTCGTCTGTTGCCCATGCTGTTCTTTCAGGACCTCGTAAGCCGGGCGGATGGAACGCCTCAAACATAACTTCATACGCGGGATGCACAGCCAAGACCTGTCCAGCGAGATAACCGGCGACCTCTGTCGCTTCAAGTCCCATCTCGTTGAGTGTCCCCTTGAATTCATCGCAATAGGTTTTGGATTCAGCGGCTTTTCCGATGTCAATGACACGATCATCCCAATTCGGGATTTGGACGCCTTTGTACCCCAAGCCTGCAACCCATTTCCCGATATTTTCCATCGTGTCGTATGGTGCCTCGTCCCGCATGAATTGGGCGAGGAAGATAGCTGGACCTTTGATTTTAGGCATTCTTCCTGTTGCTCCTGTCTTTGTATGTAATTCCTAACAATATAAGAGGTGTGAGTGTTGTTATTAAGTACGCCATTCAGTTTCAAATCGGCGAAAAATAATTACCAAAAGTTCGCAAACTTTGGGTATAATATATAATAGTTCCTATGATATGTCAATAGTTGTAGTCATCAGTTCTCGGTGATCGATTGCAAGAGATTTATGATTTCATTAATACCCGTCTTGTAAGGGCTGGGTTACCCAGTCCCTACCGATATATAACCGACAACTGACAACTAATTAGCGAAAGGAAAAAGAGTGGAACAACCTATCTATGGATTGACGGTTCGCGGGGTAACGAAACATTTCCATCGGACCAAGCGAACGAACGATAAACCGCGTTTTCATCAAAAACTTCAGCATATATTCAGGCGCGAGAAGGAAATCATCCGCGCAGTTGATGACATCTCTTTAGAGGTAAACATCGGGGAAATCTACGGTATTCTCGGCGCGAATGGTTCAGGAAAGTCGACGCTAATTCGTCTCATTTCGACGCTGCTCCTGCCCGATGCTGGGAGCATTCAGGTCTTCGGAGACGACGTGGTGACAAATAGTCTGAAGGTTCGACAGGTGATGAACCGCGTCTCTGTTGAGGCTTCTTTCTTTAAACGTCTCTCTTCAGAAGAGAACCTGATTTACGCTGCCCGCCTCTACGGTATCCCCGCTCCCGAAGCCGAACGAAAATCAAAACAGATTTTGGAAAGACTCGGTTTTGATGCAGACCGGATGAACGAGGAGATGGAGCATCTCTCGCGCGGCATGCAACAGAAGGTTGCCATCGCACGTGCCTTACTCACCGCTCCCATGCTTCTCCTGCTCGATGAACCCACGACAGGACTCGATCCGAAATCTAAGCGCGATGTGCAAGCTTTTATTGAGGAGATCCGTCAAGAACGGAACGCTGTCATAGTGCTAACGACGCACGATATGGCGGAGGCAGAGCGGTTGTGCGACAAGATAGCGATTATTGATAAGGGACGATTTATCGCAGAAGGAACGGTAGAAGAACTCATCGCGAATGCCCCATCACAAAACGGGGTGCCAGCGACGTTGGAGGACGTGTTTATCGCCCTAACGGGTAAAGGGATTGAGGAGGAAGACTAAAGTTATGCTGAATCTTGTCCGGGAAACAATTGTCTCCTACGCGTTCATTGAACGGAACTTCAATCTGTTAAAGCGGTATCTGAGCTGGGAAATCCTCTTTTTCAGTTATTCCATCGTCAATGCGCTAACAATCGGCTTGATTATGGTAGGGCGTGGCAGCAGTGAAGATGTGCTTTATCTGGTCATTGGTGCATTAATCTGGGGGTTTCTCTCCGTTATGATGCGTGAGGTAAGCGATGCGATTACATGGGAGCGGTGGGAAGGGACGATTGAATATACCTTTATGGCTCCGATTTATCGCATCACACATCTTGTGGGTTCATGTCTATTTGCGATTCTGTATGGGTTGCTTCGGACGGCTTTGGTTTTGGCGATAATGCCCCTCTTTTTTGGAGAACACATTGACTTAAGCAATGCGAATTGGTTAACACTCGTGGTCACGGTTCTTATTTCCAGTCTCTCTTTCATTGGGATCGGTCTGATGGCGGCGATCTTTCCACTGCTCTCACCGGAGAAGGGACAAGCCGCAACGGGTATTATTCAGTCGATGTTACTTTTGGTCTCCGGTATCTACTATGAAATTGAGGTATTACCGACGTGGCTTCAACCGATTTCCCAAATTTCGCCTGCCACGTATACACTCAGATCAATTCGTGCAGCGATGCTTGAGAACGCGTCCGTTGAGAGCCAGATTGGCAATTTGTCTTTACTACTTGTCATTGGAGTCCTACTCATCCCACTTGGATTTTGGGTTTTCCATTTGGGTGAAAAATACGCCAAACGCGTCGGCAGACTTAAAAGAAGTGGTTAAAACTGAATTGGGTTCACTCACTTCATAGCCTCAAATTCCGGAGCCCGTAATGTAATGGAGGGCGGGTTTAAGGAACGCACGGGATAAGTAGGGCGCACGCTGTTTAACCGCAAGGAATAATTAAAATATGTCAGGATATTATAGATTTCCAACAGTTGGTCAAGATACCATTGTTTTTGTCTGTGAAGATGATTTGTGGAGTGTTCCAACCGAAGGTGGAATTGCGCGGCGACTCACGTCAAATCTCGGTGCGACGAGTTCTCCACGCTTGTCCCCGGATGGTGAATTGCTCGCGTTCACGGGACGTGAAGAAGGTCCGTCAGAGGTATATGTGATGCCTGCCCTCGGCGGCGAAGCGAAGCGACTCACTTATCAGGGAAGCAACGCTGCTATCGTCGACTGGGATGCCGATAGTAAGACGATTCTCTATTCCAGTAATGCGGGGTTGGCATTTGATCCGTGGATATGGAAAATCTGTGCGGACGGAGGCGAACCGCAACGTTTATCCTATGGTCCTGCGAACCATATTGATTTCAGCAGTGATGGCGGCGTTGTTCTCGGTAGATTGACCCGGGAACCCGCGCGCTGGAAACGCTACCGCGGCGGCACTGCAGGACAAATCTGGATTGATCCCGAAGGGGATGGACAATTTCAACCGCTCGCGCCCGTAGATAGCAATTTCACGACACCGATGTGGATCGGTGGACGTATCTATTTTATTTCTGACCATCAGGGTGTTGGCAATATCTATTCCTGCCTCCCTACGGGTGAAGACATTCAACGCCATACACATCAGGATACCTATTACTGTCGTTCCGCGCAGACAGACGGCACGCGTATCGTCTACCACGCCGGTGCCGATCTGTTTGTTTATGAAATTGGGAACGACACTGAAACCCGTGTTGATGTCGAATTTCGAAGCCCGCGCATCCAGCGGCAGCGAAAGTTCGTCAGTCCATCATATTACCTACAAGATTATGCCCCGACCCCGGACGGTCACGCATTGGCAGTGACGGTTCGAGGGAAACCCTTTACGATGGCGAATTGGGAAGGCGCAGTGCTCCAACACGGCGAGCGCACCGGAACACGCTATCGCTTTACGGAGTGGCTCAATGACGGGAAACGTCTTGTGACGCTCTCCGATGCTGAGGGTGAAGAGGCACTCGAAATCCATACACGTGATGGGAGTGCTGCGGTTCTTCGGCTTGACACGCTTGACATCGGACATGTTCGGCAACTCGCGGTCGCTCCGCAAACCGAAGGCGATAAGAAGGATCAGCTGCTGCTTATCAATAATCGTCTTGAACTTTTACACATTGATTTAGAGACACAAGAGATGCGGGTCCTGGATAAAGGGCATTATCAGAATATCCGAGATGTCGCCTGGTCCCCTGATGGTAAATGGTGTGCGTATAGTTTTGCATCTACGGAAACCACCCGCTCCATCAAACTCTGTGAGATTGAGACGGGTGAGACGTGGTTCGTTACGGATCCAGAATTCAACGATTTCGGTCCGGCGTGGGATCCGGAGGGGAAGTATCTCTATTTTCTCTCCTATCGCGAGTTCAATCCCGTCTACGATGCACTCCACTTCGATCTTGGGTTTCCCACGGCAATGCGTCCGTTGCTGGTGACTTTGCAAAAGACCTTGGGCAACCCGTTCATCCCTGAACCCCGTCCGCTTGAGGAGGAGAAGGAAGATAAAGATGAAGAAGAGAAGGAACAGGATGGCGAGGATCAGGCATCTGATGAGAAATCTGAGCAGAAGCCAGAGAAACGCATCACGATAGATCTGGAAGGTATCACGCAGCGCGTCGTCGCCTTCCCGTATCCGCACGGACGTTATGGGCAGATCGCTGGTATTGAAGGCAAAGCACTTTTCACGGCGTTTCCGGTCCAAGATACACCCCCAGACGATGATGAGGACAGCAGACCGAGAGGCGTGCTTCATGCCTACGACTTCAAAGAGCAGAAAAAGGAGAGACTGGTCGCCGGCATTAATGATTTTCAACTTTCGCGTGATGCGAAAACGCTTGTCTATTCCACTGGAAATCGGTTGCGCGTTCTCAAGGCAGGCAAAAAGGCTGAAGGCGATTCCAAGTCTGGGAGTCGGGGCGGTCCGAGCCGACAGACGGGTTGGATTGACCTGAGTCGTGTCAAAGCCTCCGTCGTTCCGACGGCTGAGTGGCATCAGATGTATCGGGAGGCGTGGCGACTTCAGCGGGATTACTTCTGGACGGAGGATATGTCGGATGTGAATTGGGAGCATGTGTATCAACGGTATCTACCGCTCCTTGAACGGATCGCAACGCGCGGTGAATTTTCGGATTTGATGTGGGAGATGCAGGGGGAACTCGGCACTTCACATGCGTATGAAATGGGTGGGGACTATCGGAGTTCACCGAATTATGCGCAAGGATTTCTCGGTGCGGATTTTGCTTACGATGCGGAAAGCAATGGGTATCGCATCACGCACATCCCGCGCGGCGACGGCTGGGAGTCAACAAAGGATTCCCCACTGAATGCCCCTGGCATTAATGTCCGAGAAGGCGATATTCTGCTTGCTATTGCCGGACAGCGTGTCAGCGAAACAGTTTCGCCGGGTGAACTGCTCGTGAGTCTCGCGAATCAGGAGGTTCAAGCGATCTTCCGAAACGCAAACGACGGTGAGGAACGCGTCGTCACACTCAAAGTGCTGCAAAGTGAAAGCCAGCTTCGGTATCGCGAATGGGTCTCCAAAAAGCGGCGGTATGTCCATGAAAAAACGGAGGGTCAAGTCGGGTATGTGCATATTCCTGATATGGGACGCCGTGGGTATGCGGAGTTTCACCGCGGGTTTCTCGCTGAGGTGAGTTATCCCGGTCTGTTGGTTGATGTCCGCTACAATGGGGGTGGACATGTTTCGCAACTGCTTTTAGAGAAGTTATCTCGCCGTCGGATTGGGTATGACGTTCCACGGTGGGGCACACCGCATCCATATCCAGATGCCTCTGTTTTGGGTCCGATGGTGGCTGTCACGAACGAGAACGCGGGTTCCGATGGCGATATTTTCTCGCACTGTTTCAAGTTGATGGAGTTGGGATTACTCATCGGCAAACGGACATGGGGTGGCGTTATCGGCATCTCACCGCATCAGGCGTTCGTGGATAGGGGTGGCACAACGCAACCGGAGTATTCGTTCTGGTTCGTTGATGTTGGCTGGAGCGTCGAGAACTACGGGACGGATCCGGATATAGAGGTGGACTATCGTCCACAAGATTATGCGACAGAGGGCGACCCGCAGCTGGACCGCGCAATAGAAGAACTCCTCCGGCAGATGGAGGAGAATCCGCCCGAAGTTCCCGATTTCGGTGAACGTCCGCGTTTGACATTGCCTACACTCCCGAAAGCGTGATATGATATGTGTAAACGATAATCAACAATGCGACAGATACATCCAAGAGAACTACAATTCTACCAGACCCCAAACGGGCGAGAACCTTTTACCGAATGGTTTGAATCAATTCAGAATCAGGAGACGCACGACAGAATTCAAAAGCGGCTTGACCGACTGTCCCTTGGCAATTTTGGCGATTGTAGAACTGTTGGTGGTGGAGTTTTTGAACTCCGTATTCATTTCGGAGCAGGCTATCGTGTTTATTTTGGAGAAGTGGATAACACAATTGTACTTTTGCTGTGTGGTGGTGATAAATCATCGCAGACACGGGATATTGAACGCGCAAAAAACTATTGGTTAGAATACAAGGAGACACAACAATGAGAAAACTGAGAACATGGCGCGCATATCTAACTGAACGGTTTGCTGCTAATCCAGAAGAGGCAATTCGGTATCTCAAATTCTCATTTGAAGAATACCAAGTTGATCGTGACACACCTTTACTGCTGCTGGCATTGCGGACCGTCGTAGAATCACAGGGCGGGATTTCCGTACTCGCCAAGAAAACCGGGATCGCCCCGGAACCTCTCTCCGATACTCTGTCCAGCGACGAAGCACCACGGATTGATACGTTCAGTGCCATCCTCAACGGGTTAGGATGCCGGTTTTTGATTGAACCCATAGCAGACACAGATCACGGTTTTAAACCCGATCGCGAAGAAGGAACAAACGTAAACACGGCTGTGGAGAAAGGCGTAGAACAAGTAGTTGAACCGCACCTGTCTTGATTTAAGCCGATAGTTCAAGTAATTTTTTTCCTTGATATCTCTTGATGGAATCTCTCAGAAATGTATCTTTGTTTGAGAAGAAAGACCATAAAAACATGCGTATACTTTGTGCGAACGTAGGGAGTACCTCGTTCAAATACCAAATTATTGATATGGAGACCACGACCTCTCTCGTTAAGGGAGGCGTGGACCGTATCGGTAATTCACCATCTGCCTTCACACATGCGGTGCCCGGGAAGCCGTCCCGCGAAGGCGAAATTGAGGCGCCGACACATACTGCCGCTATTGCGCACGCCATGGATCTAATCACCGATGCCGAAGTTGGATGCTTGGAAGACTTGGGGCAATTGGACGGGGTCGGGTTCAAAACGATTCTTGCCCGAGGTTACTGGCGTTCCGCCCGGATTACCGAAGCTGTGATAACCGCGCTGGAGACCTCTACACCGCTCGCACCGATGCATAACCCCGCTTATATCGCCTCCATCCGTGCCTTTCAGGCGTTGCTTCCCACAACCCCGCTCGTCGCAGTCTTTGAGACGTGGTTCCATCAAACAATTCCGGACTACGCCGCTGAATTCGGTGTGCCTCGCTTCTGGGTGGAACAGCACGACATCCGTCGTTACGGCTACCATGGGGCTTCACACCGATACATATCTGAACGCGTGCCGCAGCTGCTCGGACGGGAAACAGGGGACGGGTTACGCATTATCTCTTGCCATCTCGGTGGAAGTTCATCTCTCTGCGCTATCAAAGACGGAGAATCTATGGATACGTCCATGGGCACATCTACACAATACGGGATGATTCAGTCTACCCGTTGTGGCGAGTTAGACGCGTTTGCAGTGCTGTATATGATCGACAAAGAGGGATTCTCTACGGATGAAATTCGTCGTCAATTGGTTGAAGATTCCGGCTTGAAAGGGATCTCCGGCACGAGCGGTGATATGCGTGATATAGAGGCTGCGATTGAGATAGGAAACGATGATGCCCGACTGGCATTGGAGACCTACGTTTACGGTGTAAAAAAATATATCGGTGCGTATATTGCTGCGCTTGGTGGCGTGGATGTGATCGCTTTTGCTGGGGGTATCGGAGAGAAAAGTCCCATCACGCGAGCAAAGATCTGTGAGGGACTTGAATGGTGCGGTATCTATTTAGATGCCGTAAAGAATGCGCAATTGACAGGCGAAGTCGATCTCTCAGCGGCTAACAGTCGCGCCAAAATTCTGGTTGTTGCTACGAATGAAGAATTGATCGTTTCACGTGAGACGGCGCGGGTTCTCAAAGCGGGCACTTGAAGATTGTTCACATCAAGTATTCTCGTTCCCGGAAAATTCGGATGGCGAGCCACAGCAGCACGACTGTCAGTATAAAGATTACCAGAAGTGCCACCCACGCGGATAGCGGTGAGGTTCCTAAGACTGCATTGAAATCGCTTCGAGGGAGTTTATAACGGGGAAATAGCGTAAAAAGATAGTGTGATATAGAGAGTCTCTTGATTCCCGTTGCCATAATTGGCGCTGTGGTGATACTTTCCCACCCCATCAAATAGAGCAGTCCCCACAGGACTGGATTTTTGAATTTAGCTGCCAGCAGTGCAGCGAGTGCCCCGTAAATTAACAATGCCAATGCCATTGAAGCGGTGTAACGTAGGCTCATCCCCAACTGGAAAAGCACACCGTTCTGTAGTTTTGGGTGTGTTATCATAATGCCGGTCAGAATCAGATGAGATGTTGCAATAAGCGTAACAGTTCCAACAAGATACGCGGCGAATTTGCTAAGGAGAATCATTGATCTGTGGAGCGGGCGCATCTGAAGATACATCAAACCTTTTCCGTCGATCTCATCTGAGATGATTGCGGTGCCGTAGAAAATTGCGGATAGGTTCACCAAGAGTCCATAAAGTGCCAACGTTATCTGTGGGATGAATCGGTTGACACTTCCACCCCCTCGTGCCATGAACCTAAATGCGAGTGCTATGGCAAGTGATAGCAAACATCCAAGCAGAATCAGGACGGTTCGTTTACTCCAAAACATTTGACGGAGCGTCACTTTAAAGAGTGCGAAATAGGCGGGGAACGATTTTGTGTTGAGAGACATTTATCACCTTTCAGTCGATGAGAATCTTAGATAATACTAACATTAATTTTGAGGTTTCGCAAGTTTTCTTTCGGATCACAGGTGTTAATTAGCAACCATTAGCAGTCAACAACAGTTGGGATTCGGGGATCTCTCCTACAGGGATACTGCTGATGGAACCTGAAAACTGAATGCCTTTCTGGCGATAGCAAACTTTTCTTGCATTCCGTTTATGCCTGTGTTATCCTATTTACACAGAAACAGGTAATAGGGGAACAAAACTATGAAATTGGGTTTATGCACCATTGCCTTTCAGGAGAAACCGCTGGAAGAGGTCATCGATATAGCGGCAGACTACGGCTTTGACGGCATCGAAATTTGGGGAAAGCCGCCCCATCTGCCAGCGGACTATGACGAAAATTACGTCAAAAACGTTAGGGACATGGCGCACCAGAAGGGATTGTCGATTTCAGCGTTCGGTTCTTATGTGGAACCGTTAATGGACCTACACCAGCAACATTTCGAGGAAGCCTTCCAGATCGCGCATGAATTAGGCACAGATCTCGTCAGAATTTGGTCTGGCGGTGGTCCCTCCAAATCCATCGCGCCTTCTGATAAACGCCTGATTCTCTTCCGATTGGTAAGCCTTGCCCAGTGGGCAAATTTCCGAAATATTCGACTTGGACTCGAAATGCACAATAACCATCTCACCGACAATGTCGCCAGCATCTTGGAGGCGATTGGAGGGGTGGGCGTGCCTTCACTGCGAACTTACTATCAACCCCTTTCACGTTCAGATGCCGACGAACCACATACTGCCGCTGAAAAACTCGCTGAACATATCGTAAACGTCCACGCTCAAAATTTTGACGAAACTGGAAAAGGATGTCCCATCGCAGACGGTGTAGTGGATTATACCCGGATCGTTGAAACGCTGAACACTGCGGGATACGATGGATACTTAGAGGTAGAATTCGTCCACGGCGATAACAAATTGGAAGCCCTTCAACGCGATCGCGACTACCTTGCGAGTTTAATTAACACCACAAATGGGGAAATGCTGAAGGATCTCAACATCGAACCCGTCTAAAATTGATATAAATGTGTCTTAAAAAATAGAAACGGGGATCCGTATGCGGTTAGAAGTTGGCATCATCGCACTGGTAGAAGAGGTCTTCGGAATACCCGCAGAACGCCGGACCCAATTTGATTGGCTTCGTAATAAACCACGATCCAAAGATTTTGGTGAGCATTACGATACCGTGATGGCACTCTATGCCGGATTAGACGGGGACTGGCAACGCACAACGGCGAAAGCCGACGGTTACCTAATTCCCGACGCCTATTTCCCGGAACCGTACCACTTTATCTTTGAATTTGACGAACTTCAACATTTTACACACTATCGAGAGCAGACCCTCGGGTTCTACCCAGCGGACATCCCGCTCGCCTATGAACCGCAGAAATACCGTCAGTTTTGCCGACAACACCACGTGGCAGCACTCGCAAAAGGACCGGATCGGTTTCGGCGACACACAGCGGATTTTCCATACGTCAACGGTCGCGCCGCACAACGCGCTTTTTTCGATACGTTTCGGGACTGGCTACCCCCTCTGCACGGTCTCAATCCAACCGTGAGGTTAGCCGAATTTGAAGTATCATCTATTCTCAATGGACAATTAACAGGAGATGCCGCAAGGACCTATATGGAACGTTTATTGTGCGAACGCCTTAAAATAGCTTCAACCGCTACAAAAAACACAAAAGGTAGGATAAACACAACTACATGAGCAAGCGAAAGCCTGAAAAGGTGAATCTTTCAGAATATCCACTGCTTCAGATAATAGGACAAACACCGCTCGCTAAAATAGACCTTTTTGCAAACGAGTTACCGAACGTTGACATCTACGCGAAGGTGGAAACCTATAACCCCGGCGGCTCGATTAAAGATCGACCGGTCTTAAGGATGCTCACTGAGGCGATTGCCTCGGGAGAACTCACACGCGAAAAAGTTATCCTCGATTCCAGCTCCGGCAATGCAGGGATTGCTTACGCGATGATAGGTGCCACACTCGGCTACAAAGTCGAACTCGTGATCCCGGACAACGCCAGCGAAGAACGAAAAAAACGGATCCATTCACACGGGGCAGACATTATCTATACGGATGCTATCCTCGGTTACGATGAAGCCCTCCGAGAAGTCGATCGGCGTTATGAAGCGGATCCTGAGCGGTATTTCTTCAAATCGCAATACGAAAACGACAACAACTGGCGCGCCCATTATGAAACAACGGGTGTCGAAATTTGGAACCAGACAGGCGGAAAAGTCACACACTTTGTCGCAGGTGTAGGCACTGGTGGGACCATCACGGGTGCCGGCAGGCGGCTTAAAAGTTATAATCCCGATATCCAAGTCTGTTCTATTTCACCAGAGGCGTTCCCGGGTATCGAAGGACTCAAACCGCTCGGACATCCAGACGACATCGTTCCAGAAATCTTGGATGAATCCGTGATCGATTGCCGGATTCCTGCGACCATTGAAAATGCGCACGAGATGTGCAGTCGACTCGCACGACGGGGATGGTTCGTCGGACAATCCTCGGGTGGCTATCTCTACGGCGCGTATAAAGTCGCTCAACAAATTCAGGAAGGTGTTATCGTCACGGTGTTTAATGATTTGGGAGAACGCTATTTCAGTACAAGATTATGGGATTAATTTTTAATAGTTCGCAAGGAAAATTATAGATATGGAAACAACCGTTATTCCGTTTCGAGGTTTACGCTACAACGCGACTCAGGTGGAAAGCATTGAGAACGTTATCGCCCCTCCCTACGATGTCATCAAATCCGATGAGCGGGGCGCTTTAGAGGCACGCCACCCCGCCAATATCATTCGTTTAATCTTAAGCCAACCGCAAGACAATGATACTGACCACGAAAACCAGTACACTCGTGCCGCTGTCCGCATGAAGCAGTGGATTTCAGATGGCACGCTCGTCAGAGACACAACACCCCGTTATTACATCTATGACCAATCCTTCAATGCCCCTGACGGAAAAAACTATACACGCCGTGCATTAATAGCACTCGTGAAACTCGAGCCCTTTGAAAATCGGGTGGTCCTACCGCACGAAAAAACACACGCCGGACCGAAGGCGGACCGACTCAATCTCATGCGGGAATGTCACGCCAATCTCAGCCCGATCTTCCTCCTCTATGCCGACCCCGCAGCGGATATTGAACAGATACTGGAGGATTTCACGGATAAAAATCAGCCTCAGATTGACTGTCCTGAAACCTTTGGAAGCACGCACCGACTCTGGTGTTTAGACGACACAGAACGCAATCGTGAGATTCAGGCTCTTTTCTCAACAAAACCGCTCCTGATCGCCGATGGACATCATCGTTATGAAACCGCTCTCGCTTTCCGAGCTGAAATGGCGCAGCAGACATCAAACGGTTACGGCTACATGATGGTGAACCTCGTCAGAATGGAATCACCGGGGTTGGCGGTCTTAGCAATCCATAGACTCCTGTCTAACCTCACTGCAGATCGGATCACACACGCTATCGCGAAACTGCCAGAGGCGTTTGAGGTTCATGAAATTGATACACAGGCAGCTCTCATGGCACAATTGGATACGATGAGAGGGAAATCCCCCGCAGTTGGCATGTACACAGCAGACGACACCTACCGTCTGTTGATTCCGCATTCAACGTCCACTAACCCACTGGATGTAACGCTTGTTCAAGAAACCCTCATCAAAAATCTATTTCAGATTGAAACACTGGCGGAACACATCAGTTACACCGCATACACAGATGATGCCGTTGCACACGTGAAAGAAGGCACAGACAGGGTCGCACTTCTGATGAACCCAACCCCCGTTGAACAGGTCTTAGATGTGGCTATGGCAGGATCCACAATGCCACAGAAATCCACCTACTTCTATCCGAAGATGGCAACAGGGTTGGTCTTAAATTTGTTGAATGAATAATCCGATAAATCTTTGTAGGGCCTGCTGTCAATAAGGGCGTTGAAATTTTCAAACCCCGTTCATCGAACTGCAAGGAAAATTAAAAAATGTATTATGAACAGGAACGAGATACATTAGCATTTTCGCATCAATTATATGCGGAGACCCCGCGTCAACTCGCATTCCAGGCGACGAGCATTACAGAGGCAGAAGCCTGGCAGCGCGAACTCCGGGCAAAACTTATCGAATTAGTTGGTGGTTTTCCGCAGGAAGCCTGCGACCTACAGCCCCAAGTTCTGGATTCTTGCGAATTTCCGACCTATTTCCGCGAGACGGTGGAGTTTCAGAGTCGTCCACACGCCAATATTTTCGGATATTTCCTTTCTCCGAAGCCTCTCGACAGTTCGACCCCGAACCCAACGATCCTCTGCTTAGCAGGGCACGGGCGCGGTGTAGACGATATTGTCGGCATCGAGGAAGATGGCACCCTGCGATCAGAATATGGCGGTTATCAGAACGACTTCGCGCTCCAATGCGTAGCAAACGGGTACACCGTGCTTGCCATTGAACAATTCGGATTTGGCCACCGACGGGATCCGATTGCGCATGAGAAGGGTGGTGGGAGTTCTTCATGTCAACCGAGTGCCGGTGCTGCGCTCCTCTTAGGCCATACGATGGTAGGATGGCGGGTTTACGATGCGATGCGCGCCCTTGACTATCTGGTAACGCGCCCGGAGGTCGATACGAACCGCATCGGCGTGATGGGAATATCTGGTGGTGGCACAACGACCTTCTTCACTGCCGCAATTGATGAACGTGTCAAGGCAGCCATTGTGAGCGGTTACTTCAACACGTTTCGGGACAGTATCCTGAGCCTCAGCCATTGTATAGACAATTATATACCAAATGTGCTACAATATGCGGAAATGTACGACATCGCAGGGTTGATCGCACCGCGCGCCCTGTTCGTTGAATCCGGTACGGAAGACACGATCTTTCCGATTGAAGCCACCCGCTTTGCGGTTAACGCCGCAAACGCAATTTACAAATGCTTCGATGCTGAAGACAAATTAGGTCTTGAGGTATTTGAGGCAGGACATAGTTTCCATGGTGTTGGCGCATTTGAATTTCTTAAACAGGTGCTATAAACAAGGAGAATAGAGTGGCAATTGAACTGTTTTCAATCGGCACGGAGTTAGTACTTGGTCAGATTCAGGACACCAATGCTCACTGGATTGCACAGCAAATCCTCCAGATTGGTGGCGAACTGAGGCGAGTCACAATGCTACGCGACGACCGCGAGGAGATGTCCGAGGCATTGGATTCGGCAATAGAACGGGAAACATCGCTTATTCTTACAACAGGGGGTCTTGGACCTACACCCGACGATATGACCGTTGATGTGGTGTCTTCACTCATCGGCACGACCTCTGTAGTGAACGAAGAAACCGTCGCCGAATATCGGAGACGCCGAGGGATATCAGAGAACGATGTCATCAATGAAGCCTTGATGAAAATGGCGACTGTACCGGAAACGGCTGTCGTCTTGCAGAACCCTGCCGGATGGGCGCCCTGTATCAGCGTGGCACACAAGTCTTCTACCATCATGATGATGCCCGGTCCACCGCGCGAGATGAAGGCAATTTTTGAAACCCATATTCAACCCCTGATCGCAGAACGTTACCGGGCAGAAATTACAACGACGCGGGTGCACGTCAATATGTTTGAAGCCGAAGTTTCGCCACTGATGCAGAAAGTGATGGAACGCTACCCAGATGTCTATCTAAAGGCGTATGTCGCTCTCCGCGAAGCGGATGGTGACAAAATGCCAGTCGATCTTGTTTCAACAAGCACGGACAAAGCGGATGCCGAAACGCAATTGGAACTCGCTACGTCTTACTTCCAAGAACTTGTTGTTGAAGCAGGCAAATTTTTTAGTTTCGAAAACGAATCATAAACGGACACTGACAGTCCGTAAAAAGGAGATTTATACTGTGAATCGCAGACCTTCAGGAAATTCAAGGAGACCGCAGACGCGGCGGTCTAACCAGAAACGGAAGCCAAAACCTAAGAAACGACGAGATGCCGATGCCAAATTGGATACTGAAGTCCAACCGGAAGGCGAAGAGCAAACCTCCTCCTCTAAAAAGGATAAAATAGAGGTGGAAGGCACGGTTGTGGAACCTTTACCCAACGCGATGTTTCGCGTGGAATTGGAAAATAAGCATCAGATTCTCGCACATATTTCCGGCAGAATGCGGAAATTCTTCATCAAAATTTTGCCCGGTGATAAGGTGACTGTAGAACTCTCGCCTTACGATCTGACAAGGGGTCGTATTACCTACCGGAAAAAGTAGTTTCCAAATAGACTCGTAGGCGCGGTTTTTCCGCCGCGCATCGGTCATCAATTTTCGTAAGTCTGAACACCCCAAACCATGCTCTATTTACAAAACTGATTTTATCACGCTTTGGGATATTCATAATGAAACCTGCCGGATTAATTCACGCCACTCTCGCCGCTGAAAAGGAAACAGCCCGACTCTTGGAGGCTATTGAAGCGAAACAGAGGCAGGTAGAAGAACTTACAATAGCAATCGAGACGCTGAGATCAGAAGTTGACGTATTTGAGAGACGCTACAACGCTCATATCAGCCGCTACTACCTCGAACTCGATACAGTTGAACTCGAAATGAAGGAGTATCGCCTTCGTCTACAGCTGCGTCGAGAAAACGTAAACGAAGAAGAGATAGAAGCGCGGGTCGAATCGTGTTTCAGGGCAAGCCGCGCACGCGTTGACGCTTATGAAGCAGTAAATGAAGCAGAACCAACGCCTCCAGCGGATAAACTCCCTGATGCCAAAGCGAAGCATTTACAAGACCTCTACCGCAAACTCGCCAAACGGTATCATCCAGACAAAACCATAGACACCGAGGAATCGAAACGACGCGAACAACTCATGCCGCTCATTAACCGTGCCTATAACGAACACGATCTTGAGACTTTAGAGCGGTTAAGCCTCGGTGAAACAGAACTACACGTCCCTGAAAAAACAGTGATTGAGAAGCGAAAAGCGTTACAAACGGAACTGCGACAGCTGAACCGAGTCGCGAGTCAATTGGGATTTGAGATAAACCGACTCAAGACGGGCCGCACCTATCAACTGAAACAACAGGTAGAAACCGCCAAAAGAACGGGGACAGATCTCCTTACGACCCTTGCCAAAGATTTAGAGCGAAAAATCAAAGCAAGCCGGGGGCAACTCGCACGCCTCATGAATATGTGGCACCGTGCGCAATGAAGGATTTTTAATTTTACCTTGCGGGAGAACGACGCGAGTTTAGATTTTGATGTACCTTCCTTTTTTAATTTTACCTTGCGGAAGAACGACGCGAGTTTAGATTTTAATGTGCCTTCCTAAGTACCCGCCTGCGCCGCTGTTGCAGGCTGCGGTTTTGATGCGAATTGAAGGAAAGAATTATGCAACTGAAAGATAAAGTCGTTATTATCACGGGTGGTGGGCGCGGCATCGGCAGAGCCATCGCTATCGCTTACGCCGCTGAAGGCGCACGGATTGTCATTGCGGCGCGAAGTACCGAACAACTTAACGAAGTCGCCAAAGAAATAACCGAGCAGGGCGGAGAAGTCCGCACCGTGCCAACCGACTTGCGCCACCAGACAGACGTGGAGAACCTCGTTCAACAAACCGTCAACACGTTCGGTCGAATAGACATTCTCGTCAACAATGCCGGTATCAATCCGCGAGGTCCGTTCTTGGATAGCACAGACGCGGAGTGGGAACAGGGATGGCAGATTAACGTCATGGGTGTCGTGCGTTGCTGCCGTGCCGTGTTGCCGATCATGAAACAGCAGGGAAGTGGAAACATTATTAACGTCGGGTCCGGTATGGGACAGGTGGGCCGGTCAAACCTCAGCGTCTACTGTGCTTCCAAAGCGGCATTGCATGGGCTGACCCAATCCATTGCTGAAGAGGTCTGGGAGGACGGCATCATCGCGAACGTTCTCATCCCCGGTCCCGTGAGAACGGAACTCTCAAAACCCGCGTGGGAGGATTCGGATACCTTCAGGGCAGAAAGCGACCCGTGGAAAGAACCCGAGCAGGTCGTGGCATCGGCACTGTTTCTCGCAGCGCAGCCGCCTGATAGTGGCATGACAGGTCAGATTCTGAGCATCATGCGTCGCAACAGTCCGTAAGCGACAGGCACTAAATACCACATTTTTTACAAGGGAAACGTGACGCGCCGTCCCTCTTGCGCCGAGCGGTATGCCCCTAAAATCATCTCCACCGCAACCCGCCCATCTTCCACTGTGACATCGGATTCCGTTCCGTTCTTCAAGCAGTCGATAAAGGGACGCGGCACCCCACCAATCCGTTCGCCGTGCCCGTCCGGAATTGGGATCCCCAAATCGTTCCATGCGGGTTCCTCTCGCGTATACAACTTAAGTGCGACAGCATCTGCAGGGCGCGGGATATTGCATGAAGGGGCATCGCCGTAATTCTGAATGACCACGCCTTCATCGCCATAGATTTCCGTGGTATTCTCTCCGGCGAGAGTCACAGATGTATTCAGCAGAATCGCCATCTCACCCCCTGCAAACCGATAGACAGCCAAGCCTGTGTCATCGGGTGCGACATCCGTCAAGATATTATCAATTTCGGCGATGACACTCGTCGGTTTCCCGAGCATCCAGTGGATAAAATCGGTTGCGTGAGAGGCATCGTCCATGAACATGCCCATGTTCTTCTCCGGATCGATGTGCCAACGGCTGGGTCCCGTCACGAAGGCTTCACTAAACAACGCATTGATACAGTGTCGGCGGCGCAGCACACCGATCTTACCCAGAACACCGCTGTCAATGATCTCTTTCATTGCGATGTTTGCTGGATCGCGCCGCATCTGATGACCCATCATAAATTTTACACCCGTTTTCTCGACGATCTCGGCAATCCGATCGCAATCTTCCAAGGTGAGAGCCATCGGCTTTTGGCAGAGGATGTCCTTTCCTTCCGAGGCGGCTGCCACCACCATTTCTGCATGTCGATTCGTTTCAGATGTCACGATAACGGCGTGAATCTCGGGGTGGTTGGTAATATCTTCAAGGTGCGGTGAGTAACGCATGCCGTATTGCGTTGCCGCGGCTTCTCCGCGCTCAACGTTATCGTCCCAACACGCAACGAGTTCAACATCGTCAAACGCCTGCATCTGGTTGCAGTATGCGTTGGCGTGTCCGTGTGCAAAACTGATGATGCCGATACCAATTTTCGTGTTCATATATTAATTTATCCAATCTACAAGTGCTTGTTGTGAATCTATTTCTGGATTAAAAATTTGCAATCCCTCTGTGCGTGCGGCTCTAAGAAGGCGTTGATCTGAGGCAACAAGGACCAATGTATCGTCTGTGCTGCGGAGTTCTGCTGCAATGTTCAATGCAGAACGCAAAACCATTGCATCAACACTGTTGAGCGAATGCGTTTCAATTAAATCCATTGAGTCCCAAACAAGTGAATCGGTAACCGAAATCTTTCTGAAGTTGGACTGATTATTAATGACCTCACGCCTTAAGTGCATGACAGCCCTTTCAAACTGATGATCAGTGATACGGCCGTCGTTTCGTTTGCGGACACAGATCCAAAAGACTTCCATTGCGCCAATTGTCAAGCACGATAAACGCGCCAGAGGCACATTGCGAAAAAGAAAGAGCATTTTATCACTACCAGATTCGCGGGTATATCTTTTAACAAGCGCGCTCGCATCAAGATAGAAATAGTACAAGATTACTTCTCCCGCTCTGCGATAATTGCGCGACTAAACTCATTATCCTCAGCACGAATACCGTGTTGTCTCATACTTTCATGAAGATCCTCAATAGAACCCGGATCAAAATCAGGCGGAATTCCCATCTTTTCAAATATTCTGTCCAGAGCTTCCTGAGCACGATGAGCATCCTGCTTGTCGTTTTTTAGGGTTTCAGCTCCCTTCAGCGCGGAGGCAGTTTCGCGGTCTTTCGGAACATCTAGCTCCATTTGCTCAACAATCTCAGAAAGCTTCTGATTTACCTCGGTCATTATTTTCTCCAACCGATCTAAACGTTGGGCAATGGTTTCGAGTGTGTCTTTTTCCATTGTAAAGCCCTCCTGTATCTTTCCCGAGATGGCACAAACTCATACGTTTATGCTACAAAGAATTATCTTTTGTCCTTACATCGAACTCGTATTATGTAGGATACCACATTAATCAGTGGATGTCACGTCAAGATCCGAATCACTTCTCTAAAACGATCCGAACCTCCGTATCCATACCGCGCTCGCTAACACTCATTTCAGCGGTAATCGGACCGAGGGACTCCAGCGGAAATAGGTTTTCTGTGATATGTCGTGTCACTATCGGGTCCAATTTCTGTCCTGAAAGCGATAGAAGGACGGTTACGATCGGAAGGAAACGTTTCAATTCCGGCACGAACAACTTCGGTTGAACGAACGCTTGAGTGCCACTTGCATCCGCGGAGAATGCTATATCCTCCAAGACAGGGCTGTTACCTGTTGTCGTATCAACCACAGACTTCAAGCCCGATAGTGTTGTCCCCAAAACGAAATAGTCGTCAATGAGTGCGTATCCACCCGTAACGGCTAATAGGAAATTGAGACGGAGCTGCACGGGTTGCAGTGTGATACCCTTGTAATCCTGCGGTCCAAGGTATTCGAGCGGTTTGCCAGCAATTGCGGGCTTTCCTTGCTTCACGATTCCCAAAATCTCGTTTAGGACATCGGGAACCTTCACATGCGCCAGCAAAACCAGCGCAGGCACAACCGACACTTCACCGGGATCAGGAGCAACCAACAAGACGGTTAAGTCCGCACCCAAAATCTCGGAGAGATCTATATCTCCAAAGAGCGCTTGCATCTGTTTCAGAATAGGAAGCGAAGCGACAAAGGCAGTGCGTTCGGGAAAATCAAGGAACGGTTTTGCGTTGTCCGCAGTCGGCAGATGAGAAGGGTTGATGGCAACACCGTTTCGGAACCGATGTCGTGACACAATCACGCCGTCTTCATATCGGTTGCTGAACGTCCAAGCTCCTGAATCCCCAAACCATCCCAAAATCTGTTTGACAAACACATCAGAACGCATACTATCGAACAAGGGAGTAAACTGCTGCACATCTACATACCCAGTATTTTTGTCCGTATTATAATCGTCCTGTATATCCACCGCCATGGGATGCGCAGCGAGAAATCCTTGACTTTTCGGATCAGTTTTAGTTTCAGAAAGCTCGGTATAGAGGTCGAGCGTCTCAGCCAATAACAACGGGTCGAGGGTTAAAATACCAATTCTGCCGATGAAGGTATAACTAAAATTGCGTGGATACCCTATGATGGTATTAATCGTGAATCCGCTGTAATCGGTTTGAATTCGCTCGTATTTTGGGTTGATCGCATCCGTTGCTGTAATCGCTTCAATACTCAATTTCTCCTGCGCACCCACTGCAGAAATAAGCAGAAACGAGAGCTCTCCTTCACGCCGATACAGGGCAAGAATGGCTTCCTCCCCAAAATAACCCGTGATCGTCTTCAGGTCGAGTCTGCCGCCCATCTCGTATTCCCAGAGCTGCTTCTGATAGACGAGTTGTTTCCACCATCGCTGCTTCTGAATTTCAGCGAGAATCGGCATCTTAGCCGTCTGTTTTCCGAATTCACTGCGATTGAAAGTTTCCACCACGCCTTTCAATTCCTTGAGTGTCAAATAACAGATCGGAGACCTGGGGAGTAGCGTGATAAGATGCTGTTCCGGTTCCCACAGCGCGGTCCGGTGATAGATAATGGATAGCAAAATGATAACCCCAATAAGAACGATTAGGCTGACGAAAACGATTCTTTTAATTTTTCCTTGTGGGTTGGTCAGGGAAATTAGAACTTTCATGTGCCTTTACATATATCTGAAAAAATGCCCAAGCAAAAACGCCTCCGCTACGCTTACGGGCTACGGGAGAGAGTACCCCAAGTGCTCATAATTTAAAAACTGTCATTTGATTATAGCACACCCGGTTTCGGTAAACAATCAAATTGACGAGAGATTCAGTGTGCGTCTGAAGCGCGATTGTAGTCTGTCCAGCCGCAGCCGTAAAAAACTTGCCTGAAGCCGAAAAATGATGTAAAATATTAAAGTTATCTTATGAAAGAGGGTGAACACCGTTCCGACCAAAGATCTCAGAATTCGGCCATTCACTATTTTCCTTATCTGCGTGTTAGTGCCTGCCAACTGTTGGTGGGTGTCCGCCTCCATTATCCGTGGCGGTGGGAGTCCAACGCAGGTTTCACTTTTCTATAACGCCGTTATCACCATTTTAATCCTACTCGGCATCGGCGTCCTTTTACGCCGTTTGCATCACACGCTCGCGCTGAACCGCGCTGAATTGCTCGTCATCTACACTTGCATTTCAGTAGGGGCGGGGCTTGCAGGCGTGGACCGATTCCTTGTCCTCATGCCGATTATCGGGCACGCGCACTGGTTCGCAACACCGGAGAACGACTGGGCAAACCTGTTCCATCTACACGTCCCAGACTGGTTGGCTGTCAGCGACAAACGTGTGCTTGAGGGATACTACCACGGGTTCGCGAGTATCTATGAATCGCGTTACTTGACGGCATGGCTCCCCGCGATCTTATGGTGGACCCTCTTTCTGGTCGCTATCCACCTCGTAATGCTCTGCCTCAGCCTGCTTTTTCGGAAGCAGTGGGTCGAATCAGAGCGACTCAGTTACCCCATCATCCAATTGCCCTTTGAGATGACGACACGCACCCGGAATTTCTTCCGTTCCCCCTGGATGTGGCTCGGACTTTCGATCGGTGTCTCCATCGACATCATCAATGGGTTAAACTTCCTGTTCCCTGTGGTCCCGAGTCTCGGTGGGAAACTATACGATTTGCGAAAGATTTTCACAGAGCGTCCGTGGAACGGTATCGGTTGGAGTCCGCTGGGTGTCTTCCCCTTCGGCGTAGGACTTTCGTTTTTTATACCGTTGGATCTCTCCTTTTCGTGTTGGGCATTTTGGTTAATCTGGCGGGCGGAACGGTTGTTAGGGGTTATCGCTGGATGGCGAGGACTGCCGCGTTTCCCTTACGAAGCCGAACAGTCTCACGGTGCATACTTGGGACTGTGTGTGGTGGCGATATGGATGAGTCGACGCTATTTGAAGGGTGTTTTACATCAACTTGTGTCCCCAAAATCAGACGAACCCATTTCATACCGTCTGATCGTTCTCGGATTTCTCAGTGCATCGGGGTTTATCGTCGGATTCTGCCTCAAGATGGGGATGAGCTTCTGGATCATTATGGTCTACTTCGCCATCTGGTTCGCGATTGCGATGGCGATTACGCGTTTACGCGCGGAACTCGGTTCACCGGTGCATGACTTGCACTTCATTGGGCCCGATGAAATGTTGCCCCGCTTAATGGGGATTCGCCGATTGGGAGCAGTGAACTTAACAGGGTTCGCTTACCTCTATTGTTTGAACCGCGCCCATCGTTCACATGCCATGCCACATCAACTTGAAGGCTTTAAACTGGCGGAGGGTGCCAACATTCCGCTGCGACGGTTTGCGATTCTGATGATGCTGGCTTCCGCCCTGGGCGCGCTCGGTTCATTCTGGGCATATCTGTCAATGTATTACTCGGAGGGCGGTTTCGCAGGATTCGGACGAGAATCCTTTAATCGGTTAGAAACATGGCTCACCTACGCCGCGCCGCCGGATATCCCTGCGATTGGTTTCGCATCTTTCGGCTTCGTCTTGACGCTACTCCTCGCTGCAATGCGGATGCGATTCATCTGGTGGAATTTACACCCGGTCGGCTATGCCATCTCTGGGAGTTGGGCAATTAACCCGATGGTCGGTTCTATTTTTGTGGGATGGCTGCTGAAATGGCTCGTGCTTAAATATGGGGGCCTCCACCTGCATCGGAAAGCCGTCCCGTTTTTCCTCGGTATTGTGCTCGGTGAGTTCGTGATTGGCTCCTTCTGGAGTCTTCTCGCTGTTACACTTGATAAACCGATGTATCGTTTCCTATTTTAGTGGCTATCGGAAACTGTCGGTGGTCCGTCACACATTAAAAAGGCGTTGTTATTTTTTCTGTTTATGGTATAATGTTAAAAACGCAATATCTTGCAGGACTTACGCAAGGCGCAATGAATTGCGCTACTACGAACCTACGCTTCCTTTGGAAAACATATATTTGCGAGGTATATCTGTTTGTAGTGATGCGATTTATCGCATCTCTGCGTAAGTCCTATCTTGGAAGAAAACGAGTGGAATTGCAGCAGAAAGCAGAACTTATATCAGAAGCACTGGAAGATTTATTCGGCGTACCGACCCGCGAAGGCGCAGGAGACGTGTTAGAATGCCTTATCCTGACAATCCTGTCGCAAAATACAACAGATGTGAGTCGCGACAAGGGATACATCGTGCTGAAAGATCGGTTTCCAACGTGGGAGGACGTCCTACACGCCGATGCTAAAGCGATAGAGGCAGCAATAAGGATTGTTGGACTCGGAGAACAGAAAAGCCGGACGATTAAAAACTTCCTGACTTGGCTCAAAGCCGAACATGGGGAACTCTCACTGGAATTCATGCACAGTATGGAAACAGAGGAAGCCTTAGCGTTCCTGTGTCAACACAAAGGTATCGGTATCAAAACCGCATCCGTTACCCTCTCCTTCGCGTGCGGTCGCGAGGTCTTCCCAGTTGATACACACATCCTGCGAATTTCTAAACGCCTCGGCCTGATTCCACCGAATTGCAGCGCAGAGAAGGCACATCAACTCTTACCGCCGATTGTGCCGAAGCAGAAGGCGTATCCGTTCCATATAAATCTTATTTACTTCGGTAGAAAAATCTGTGATGCCCGAAAACCGTTATGCGAACGGTGCCCATTGACAGAACACTGCCTCTACTTTAGAGAGAACGCACAAACGTAGGCAGCACTTCCCTGTATCGGAGGGAACATAATGTTTAATTGGAGAAATTTGTCGTGGAAACATCTATTTGTAGTGCTGCTGTTACTACACATCCTTCCGCTCTGGATCTTTGCATATTTTCCTTCGCAAGACGGTGCCAGTCATGTTTACAACGGTCTGGTGCTAAAGGAGTATGGGAAACACGAAAACTACCAGATGCGGAACGCATGGGAACTGAATCTAACGATCTTCCCGAACTGGCTGTCTCACATCTGTTTGTTAGCATTCCTCTACGTGTTCCCACCTGTCATCGCTGAGAAGGTACTGCTTACAATCGCGATAGGCATGGTTCCGATCGCTTTCTTCTACTTCTTTAATGCCGTCCACAAAGATGAGAAAGGGAACCCCCCTGTATACGCCTGGCTCGGTTTCCCTTTCGCCTATAACTACCTTCTCTACATGGGGTTTTATAACTTCCAATTGAGCATCTCGTTTTTCTTTTTCAGTTTCGGGTTCTGGTGGAAGCACAAAGACGACATGCAGGTAAGGTATTTGGTGTGGCTCTACGTTTTGTTACTGCTTACCTATCTGTCGCACATTGCCTCTTATGGTCTCGTTGTGTTGGGTATCTCGGTCGCGGGCTGTTGCCTATCGGGGGCACCGGCGCTAACCGCAGCGTGGCGAACGCGTGATGAAGGATTCACGGCACTGTTGCAAAAACTTGTCCTCAGCCTTAAACCTGTCTTTCGTTTTCTGCTTTACATGGTGCCGATGTATTTTGTGCTGTTAGACTATTACCTACAAAGCACAAAACAACATCAACAAGGGAACCATCGCGGTATGGAATGGGTTTGGGAGTATTTTTGGGGTGTTAAATCGATCGTCTATTTCACCGACTGGCATGTTACGGCGAATTATTTTCTTCTCGCCGTATTAGGCATAGCGGTTATCATCTCCATCGGTTACCGAATTCACCGAAAGGAGTGGATAAAACGGACGGATGCGTTTCTGCTCATTGCGTTCCTGCTTACTTATATGTTCGTTAGGGCACCGTGGAGTTACGGACCGGGCGGATGGATCAACGATAGGATTCACCTCTATATTCTCCCGATGTTCGCAGCAGCCCTAATCCCGAATATGAATAAAATCCTTCGTTACGCTGTCGTAGCGGGTCTTGTCTTTTTTAGCTTACTCCATTTCGGTAGGACGGCGTATGATCATGCCCGGATAGCACCGGAGATTGCGGAATTGGTGTCGGGCACACACCTTATAGAACCGCATACAACGTATCAGATGCGGTCGATGGAGGACGGTTGGCACAAATCTGAGGCTTTAGGGAGGGTTAAATATGTCACACCCTTTGTCCACCACATGGCACTCTACGGCGTATACGCAGAGGATGTGGCACATTTGGCAAATTACGAAGCCGAATTCAATTACTTCCCGGTAAACCGGAACGATGAGAACGCGCCTGACGATTATCTGGATCTCTGGTACCACAAAGCATCCGCAGACTATATAGTGGCATGGTATCCGCCCGATACGCCTGAATTTTGGGCATATACCGCCGATTACGACATCATCCACGAGACGAAACATCTCCAACTTTATCGGAAAAAGCGAGCAGATGGACCGATACTTGAAATGTGGAACAAGACAGAAGCAGGGAACTTGATAATTCACTTCGACATGCAACCCAACGGCAGCGCAGCCGCCTTAGACCATCACGCTATCGGACCTGATACGGAATACGAGAGCGGTAAATTCGGATGGAATACACGCTCGCCCCACGAAGGCTATCGCGTCTACAGAAGGACGACAGCACTCGCGCAGGACGGTGTTTGGGGTCAGAGAGATGCTGCATTCAAAATCGACTTACCCAATGGCACCTATCGCGTTACCAACACTTTCCAAGCAAGAGAAGACGCAACACATGCCATTAACCTATTCGCAAATGGAACCCAAGCCCTTAAGGACTTTACAATATCAGACGATGATGGAGTACTTCAACATACCTATACAGTAGAAGCCACAGACGGCTACCTCACCCAAGTCATTTTTTCACCCAAAGACCGGGTGCGTCATGAAGATGATTGGGAAAACAAAAACCATTTTTGGATTTGGAACGGCTGCACAGTCGAACAAATACAATCAAAATAACGCATAATTTACGCAAATCCGTGTATTTGCTGGCGAGGTTTCTTGGGAAAGCCCTATCATAAACACCTTGCCGATAAAAAAAGGAGAATTGATTGAATGATTAAACCACATGGAGCCGAAACCTTAAACCCGCTTTACGTTTCGGATGATACAGAACGTGCTGAACTCACCAAAGAAGCAGAGCAACTTCCGTCTGTCCTGATCTCGTCAGGTGCCGCCGCATCAGCCGTTATGCTCGCGTCAGGTTACTTTACACCGCTCACGGGGTATATGAACATCGCTGAAGCGACAAGTGTGGCAACGGATATGAAACTGTCGAACGGACTTTTCTGGCCCGTCCCCGTGATGAACATCGTTCCATCGGAGCGGCTTACGGATGCCGTAAAGAACGCCGATAGAATTGCGCTACGCGATCCGAACGTCGAAGGCAATCCGCCGATTGCTGTTATGAAGGTTTCGGCAATCGAGACACTCTCAACAAAACAGAAACAACTCCTCATTGAAAAGACCTTTGGAACGACTGACCCTGAGCATCCAGGTGTCCCCGCTTATGCCAACGTCGGCGACAACGTTCTCTCGGGTCCAATTGAAGTCCTGAACTATTCCTATTTCCGCGAGGATTTCCCCGATACATTCCGCACTGCGGTTGAGATTCGCGAGGACATCGCTGTGCGCGGATGGAACACCGTCGTCGCTTTCCAGACACGGAATCCGATGCACCGTGCCCATGAGGGACTCTGCAAAATCGCACAAGAGGCAGTCAATGCTGATGGTATTCTAATTCATATGCTTCTCGGTAAGCTAAAGCCTGGGGACATTCCCGCTACTGTTCGTGATGCTTGCATCCGGACGATGGTGGAACACTATTTCCCCGAAAATACCGTCTCTATTACGGGTTACGGGTTCGATATGCTCTATGCTGGACCGAGAGAGGCGCTCCTCCATGCCGTTTTCCGTCAGAATTGCGGTGCGTCGCACTTCATCGTCGGCCGCGACCATGCCGGCGCAGGCGACTACTACGGTGCCTTCGATGCACAGGAGATTTTCGACACAATCCCTGAAGACGCACTCGAAATCGGTATCTTCCGTGGTGATTTCACCGTATGGAGCAAAAAGCGCAAGGCAATCATCATGATGAGCGACTACCCGCACGATCCAGACGATTATTTCGAGATCTCTGGGACAAAATTGCGTGAGATGCTCGCCGCTGGCGAACCACTCCCACCAGAAATTTCACGACCCGAAGTCGCGGAGATCCTGACGGCGTATTATCAGTCAGAAGCAAACTAATATAGCACCGTGGAAGCGATTCAATATACCAAAAGCATCCCGCGTTATCTGGCGATGCGCTATCTTGGGAAACGGTGGCGAAGTCTTTATACGTCTCCGTTCTCTTGCACGCGTCTCGTTGATATCCCGGAGCCACAACTGCCAACGCCTGAATGGGTTAAGGTTAGAACTCGACTCAGCGGTATTTGTGGCTCCGATCTGGCGACAATCACGGCGAAAGGGAGTCCCTACTTCTCGCCATTCACGTCAACACCTTTCGTATTAGGGCATGAAATCGTCGGTGAAGTCGCGGAGATAGGTGATGCAGTGGAAGGATTCTCTGTCGGTACACGGGTAGTCATTGAACCGGCACTGTCGTGTCCAGTGAGAGGGATTTCACCGCCGTGTCACCAATGCCGAAACCAACGCTTCGCCAACTGCGAAAATATCACAAAAGGCGACATCTCTGGAGGGGTTCAAACGGGTTATTGCCGCGATACAGGGGGTGGATGGAGCCAATATGTTCTGGCGCATCAGTCGCAACTCCATTCCGTCCCTGATGCTATTTCGGACGAAACCGCAGTGCTGCTTGAACCTTTTGCATGCGCGCTACACGGCGTTCTGAAAATTCCGTCCGACCGGACAGCAACTCTCTGTATCATTGGGGGTGGCACGATTGGACTGCTCACCGTGGCGGCACTTCGGATCCTTGGACACCGAAACCGAATCATCATCTTCGCTAAATATCCGCATCAACAGCGATTGGCGAGCGAACTCGGCGCGGACGACGTGTTATCACCGAATAGCAGTCGATATGCCGCGTTCTGTGAACTCACAGGCGCGACATCGTATCAACCGGAGTTGGGACAACAGGTCTTGCTGGGGGGTGTGGACGTTACCTTCGATTGTATCGGCTCGAGCGTTACCATAGACGACGCGCTCCGTTTTACCCGTGCGGGGGGTGAAGTCATCTTGGTCGGTATGCCGGGAATCCCCAAAAACGTTGACTGGACTTCGATTTGGTATAAACAGTTACGCGTAACGGGTGCCTATACCTACGGACTTGAAACGCATAACGACGAACAGATTCATACCTTCACACTCGGTATGCGTCTTCTTCAAAAGATGGAGGCACATTTGCGTCCACTGGTAAGCACGCTTTTTCCACTGCTGGATTACAAACGTGCTATCCAGACTGCTCTGAATACAGGCAAGACAGCCACAGTGAAAACCGCTTTTGACTTACGGGACTAATTTCACTACGAAACGTGAACATCTCACAACAGACATAGCACTCCGCTGGAGTGCGTATTTGTTTGTATGCCCTTTCTATAGACATATCACTCCGCTGGAGTGTCGGAACCTATCCGCTATAAATCCGAATAGGCGTGATACATCCCGTCGGATTTCTCTAATTTTTACGTTAAACTCACATTACTATAAACAACTGACCGATACATACTTTCTATGACACCTCCTGCCGCGTATCATTCCCAGAACCTGCCGCAAACCGCCTATCCTGCTCACACTGGACTCACACTGCGAAGCGTCCTCATCGGTATGGGAGCCGTGGTATGCCAATGCTTCGCTACCCCCTATAATGATTTCCACGTCGGTGGCACGTATCTCGCAGGAAATCACTTGCCGATCGCCGTCGTCTTCGTAATGCTGGTTTTCGTCCTCAGCGTCAATGTGCTCCTGAAAAGATTGAAACGCGGTATTGAACTACAAGGCAGTGAACTCCTCATCATTTGGGGGATGATGATAGTCGCCTCGGGTATCCCTTCCTCGGGGTTGATGCGATACCTCGTTCCCCTCGCTGTCAGTCCAGTCTACTTCGCAACCGCGGAAAACGAGTGGATCACCCTCTTTCATCAGCACCTCCCAGATTGGATGGTTGTGAAAGATCCGAAAGCGGTTTTCTATTTTTATGAACAATTACCCGAGGGCGATTCGATCCCGTGGCGGGCATGGTTAAAGCCTATTGTCGGGTGGAGTGCGTTTGTCCTCATTTTTTATTTCGTTACCATCTGCTGGACAGTGCTTCTCCGCAAGCAGTGGGTAGAACACGAACGTTTCACATTTCCGATTGTTCAATTGCCGCAGGAGATGTTGCAATCCCCTTCAGGGGGTGCACTTCTGAATCGGTTCTTCACATCGCGGCTGATGTGGTTCGGTTTCACGCTGCCACTCATATTGCACGGGTTGCGGGGACTGCACTCTTACTTCCCAGCCTTCCCGAGGCCGCCCCTCGATTTCCCGATTGCTCAATTCTTCACCGAAAAACCGCTATCCGCGTTGGGATGGTGGCCCACGGTGCACCTGTTTATCTACCCTTCCATCGTTGCCATCGTCTATCTGCTGACCCTTGAAATCTCGTTTAGTTTCTGGTTCTTCTTCCTGCTCGGAAAGATGGAGACGGTGCTTATCTACGCAACAGGTTCGAAAGTGAATCAGTGGAACTTCCACCAGAATCAACAGATGGGTGCGCTGCTCGTCTTTATCGGATTTATCCTCTTTATCGGGAAACGGCACTTCGGACGGGCATTCGCTACTATTTTCGGGAAACGGGTAAGCGATGATACCAACGAACCGCTACCTTATGTTTGGGCGGTCGGTGGTTTAATCGTAGGGGTTCTACTGCTTACACTGATATGTCGCCTGGCGGGGATGAGTGTGTGGGTGGCACTCGTTATGCTCGGGATTTTCCTCGCTATAACGACAGTCGGAACGTGGATGGTTGCAAATGGTGGCTTACTGTTTATCATCTATTCTTTCCTACCGGGTGAATTCCTGATTACGTTGTTCGGCAGTTCCCGTGTGAACGCCCCGAGTTGGACCTTGATCGCTTATGAACGGGTCTTGATGTTCGATATGCGGGAGATTCTGATGCCGGGTGTGATGAACAACTTCAAACTCGCGGAACCGCTACGTCTCAAGCAGCGTCCGTTCCTGCTTGCGATGGGGATCGCAATCGTTTTAGCGATGGGTGTCTCCTACTATACGTCCTTAGACCTCGCTTATACGCACGGCGCGGTGAACCTGCAACACTGGACCTATATGATCTCCACAACCGTCCCCTTCACCCGACTCACGAGCATCCTCCAAAACCCGACAGGTATTGAATTGGAACGGCTCGGTTCGTTCATCTTCGGGGGTGCCACGATGTTCGGGATGCTCTGGATGCGACATCACTATCTGTGGTGGAAACTTCACCCAATCGGTGCGCTCTTGATAACCAGTTACGCGTCCTTCTGTTTTTGGGGTTCCTTCTTCATCGGGTGGCTGTTCAAATACACCGTCCTGAAGTTTGGCGGCGTTACCCTCTATCGTAAACTCCGTCCCTTTGTATTAGGGATCGTATTAGGCGAGTGTTTCATCGGCGGCATATGGATTGTCGTTGGGCTTTTTACGGGCATTGGGTATCGCTTGTTGCCGGGCTAAATGGTAAATTTCCATACAAAGATTTGCCCTCTTACTAAAAACTATGTTAAAATAAATATAAGTTTCAACCGTTATCCAAAGAATTTTTAATGCCCTTTGGGATTATAAATAGAAAGACTTTTACTCAACTCCTTCGCTAATTGTCGGACCTTAGATTTGGAGGGAAAAGATGGCAAAAAAGAAAAAGCGCCAGAAAAAATCACAACAGAAAAATTACTCTAAGATTTCGGCGCACAAACGCCAAGGCAAAAAATTAATTCCACCTTTAGTTGATAACTTCGATTTTACCAATTCTTCGTGGATAGATGACCGCTTGCCTGAAATGCTCTGGGCGATTCTTCTTGTGACACACCTACCCCGAGAAGACGCACTAAATGTATTCCGAAAGGTTGCTAAATACATTGAAGACCTACCAAGCGAAGACAAATTTTATGATGTCACACACACAGGGCTTTCAAAACTATCGTCTGAACGTCTAGATGATGTGCTGGCAATTATTACCGATCAGCAGGAGCAAAAGGAAGTCTTAGCTTCCCTTTTGTTACTTGATGAACTTCCGGGACAAGAAGCTTGGGCAAAAGCATTGAATGTTGATAGGATCGACGATGATTGGAACCTCCTGATGGAGTCGGTAGGACATACTCTTTGGCATCAAACTCAGGAATCAACTGATTGTCGATGGCTGAAAGTGCTTTGCCGGATGATGGCTGGAAAATTGCAAATTGCTTTTGAAAATCCTGAAGATAGCAGACAACGAGTTAACGAAATCCTATACTATCCCGACTGTGGCGATCCAAGTCACGTCAGAGCTTCAATTCGAGCCACTGAAATTACACCGGCCCCTTTGTCATCAAATCAGACTGGATGGGCAGCAAAGTTTTGGAGTGAGTGTTTAGCCAAAACTCCCTGCTTTCCTATCAATACGAACTTCCCCAGCAGGGAAATTTTGACAGGCACAACACGGGAACGTTTGAGTAAAGTATACAATCTTTTGATTGAACATACGCATCACACACGAACAACCAGTGGTGTTGACGCGCGGCACGATGCTGTTTTCGGGTTAGGGCTGTACAGTCTCAGCCTACTTCAAGAATTACTGCAAGTTGGAAGTTGCAACTCAATTAGTAGCAGAACAACCCTGAGGACAATCGCAGAGAGTTTTATCACTTTAGCCTACCTCGCTAAAAAGGACGACGCTGAACTTTGGCAAAAATATCGTGTGTATGGCACAGGTCAGGTAAAAAAGGTGTTTTTAAAGCTGGACGATTCACAAACCGAAATCCCTCATTTTGTTGATCTCACCACCTTAGAACAGTTAGCAAATGAGGATATGTGGCAGGAATTCCAGACTATTGACCTCGGACACTGGGCTGACACGAACTTACGAAAAATGAGTGAAGAAGTAGGCGTGAAAGATGTTTATGATCGCTTTAACGATTGGACAGCTACATTTTCTCACGGGCATTGGCCCGCTATTCGTGATGCAGTTTTTGATACCTGCGGGAATCCGTTACACCGGTTACACCGTATCCCGCGTCAATCACCACGCGCATTACCAGATGTAGTTCCGGATGCGTGCCAATTAGTTGACCAAATCTTGGAAATTGTATCGCAGCTCTATCCTCATTTCCAAGATAGGGTTACTCTTGAAGAGAGGCACCTATAGTCAGTGAATTTTGTAATTATTTAGATGTAGCAAATATCAGAACAAAGGTTTTATTATGATAAAAAATACGATACTGCTAGTATCAGATGAAGCGATGCCGAAAGATCTCTATAACAAGGTACCCAGTCGTTTGCTATCTCTATTTACATCCCCAGTTATTAAGGGGAACGATATTGTCTATCCTACTTTTGTTGGAGAGGATGCCCAAATTGAGAACATCGGTGAATTTAGCCGTCCAATTCCAAGTTGTACTGCATTCGCGTTCCGAGCGGACTGGCAAGAAACCAATACTGAACTTGAAATAGCATACGTTAAGATGAATGATAAAACTGAAACGGCGGTGTCGTTAATTGGTATGTATTCCGAATGTTCACAGAAATATCCTTACCCTATCAAAAGTATATTTGATGGGAAATTTTGGGAAAAATTACCTATGATGACACATGAAACATTCCGTTTTTATCTTGAGAATTTGGGAATGTATGTTACAATGCTGGCAATACCCCATTTAGCGGATAAATATAATACGAAAATCGGATTGTCTTGCCATGGATTTAAAGAATGGTGTTCAATAATGGATTCGCATCTTCCCTAGCACCATCTACCCTTTTGCCTTAAGTTGACAGGATTCCCAATGAACAAACTTTACTTCGGTGACAACTTAGAAATTCTACGTGAAATGCCAGATGAATGCGTTCATCTGATATGCACCGATCCGCCCTTCAACAGCGGACGCGACTACAATACATTCCTAGGTGACTCCCTTGCACAGAAAAAAGCGTTTACCGATACATGGACGTGGGACACCGCTGCACAAGATGCCCGTGCCGACATCGAACAACGGGCATTTTCCAGCGATACCTACAAGGCATTGGATACCTGTCTGAAGGGTTATGATTTAGTCCTACAAAACGCGGTCTCCGGCAACAAAGGCGCGATGCGCGCATACCTTGCTTTTATGGGGCCCCGCCTCGCTGAGATGCACCGTATACTTACACCAAATGGCAGTATATACTTGCACTGCGACCCGACTGCTTCACACTATCTCAAAGGCATGATGGATGCTATCTGGGATCAGGAAAACCATAGTAAGAATGAATCTTTTCGGAATGAAATCGTGTGGTCATATCGTCGTTGGCCTGCAAAACATCCGAATTTTCAGCGAATGCACGACGTTATCTTGCGTTATGCTAAAGGCACAAATGTAACTTGGAATCAACTATACGAACCAAGACCGGCATCAACCCTCAAAAGATTTGGGAGTAAGAAAATCAAGAGTGCCTTCGCGCAAGATGGGAAACGCATACCTTCTGAGATGATGAGTGAAGAATCCGAAGGAGTACCCCTCAGGGATGTGTGGGAAATAAGTGTAATTGCCCCATCTGCCAAGGAACGCCTCGGTTACCCCACACAGAAACCGCTCGCCCTTTATGAACGCATGATAAAAGCCTCCAGCAATGAAGGCGATATTGTATTGGATCCGTTCTGTGGTTGCGGGACAACTATTGATGCCGCACATACCCTTAATCGACAGTGGATGGGTATAGACATTACAATCCTCGCTTTGGATCCGATGCGACAACGGTTGACAGACCGACATGGATTAGAGCCTTCCGTTGACTACCAAATCGAAGGCTATCCCACCAACATGCAGGAAGTCCGCAGACTTCTAAAAGATGGCGATAGACGGAAATATCACGACTTTTCCAATTGGGCAGTGACGAGGCTGGGACTCAGACCAACGAAAGACGTTGGGGATGGCGGTCTTGATGGTGTTGGTCAAGTTACTTTATGGAATCCGCAGGTCATGAAAGAAACGGAGGCACGTATTCTCGCTGAAGTCAAAACTGGCAAACCGACGATCACCCAAGTTCGTGCCTTCTGCCGTGTGATGGATAAAAACAACGCCGAAGTTGGTATTTTTATTACTCTTGAACCCGTAACCGCGAGCATGCGGCAAGAGGCACAGGATATGGGCCGTTTTGAGCACAACCACCAAACCTATCCCCGCCTCCAATTCTGGCAGATAGATGATGAATACTTCAACAACCCAGATATTATCAACACCCTCGTCCGCTTACCGGACGCGTGGAGGCTCCGTCCAACCCAGAAATCCGAACGCTACGTCGACGATCAACAGATGCAATTTCTGCGTGGATAGGTGGGATGACTACTCCTATAACGTTGGGTTTCACTGGGTTTTTGGAACACCAACTGGCATATTTGATTTGACCTATCTTTTCTTTCAGATACACTCCCGAATGTCTCATCTCCGTTCAACCCAACCTACGGAAACCATATTCACATCTCTTATCAAACCCAAGTTATGAAGATAAAAAAGGAAGCACTTCGTAATCAGACACCACCCACTTCCCAGTCAATATTCAGTCCATTTCACTCGTAAATCCTTACCCTTACCCCGAGCCTGCCCTATTTCGTGCAATCTGAAATGAGATTTGTCCTATTTGGTGCAATTCTTACCAAGAATACCTGCTGAATACCTATCCAGACTGGCATGAGATTTGCTCATAACATCTATAGTGTGAACTGCGCTAACAAATGACAAGCGATCGTTTAGAAACGCAATAGGTCGCTTTGGACTTGAAAAAATTCCTATGTGTTACGGCACCCGGCGTGTGCCTACTACTTTTAACGGAGGTAAAAACCAATGTTACGTAGAACCGATTCTTTGCGCGTTTGTGTGGCAATCGGCGTGTGGTTACTCACGGTAGGTTGTGCATCGTTGTATCAGCCACTCCCAAAACGAATAGAGGCGACACACCTATCCTGCAAGACGTATCCAAAACTCGTTGATGGTGATCTTGCCACAGCCAGCAGTCTGAAGGTAAAAGGCTTTATTGAAAAGGGGAACACTGCTTATAGATACAGTATCCGACACGGCGACTGGATAGAAGGGAAAAATAAGGCGGAGGCACTGATTCAACTTGACTCGCTTACGCCTGTCGCTTACATTGAGGTGCATCCAATCTCAACCATTTATCGTCTCTCGGTAGAAACATCGACTGCAGAGACAGCGGATGAAAAAGCCTCCCTCTTTGAGCCAGTGAGAAGTCACAAGATTGCAAGATCCGAAAACGGTGCGGTGATACGCATCAATATCGACAGACCTGTGCGGATGCTAAGCGTTGTTATCTATGTGAATCGTGACGCAGCACACGTCACACGGGAACCATTGACGCATAAAACGAAAGTGTCCTTTGAGGATGTTATGATTCGGGAAATTCGGGTGTATCGATAAAAAGACTTGCAATACCCCTATGACTATGCTAATATAAATAGGACTTACGCAAAATGACCCAATTTCACCCATTTTCATAGGATTCGGTGCGGTTAGAAACCGCACCTACCGGGGAAGTGCGTAAGTTCTAATAAATTAAAAGCAGGAAATCTATAGACATCCGTTAAAATTATTATATGAAATATTTTACCTATTTCGGAAATCATCTCATCAACGCGAAACTGCCGGACAACTCAGAGGTCTATTACGCCAAGCCTCCGTTGCCGGGAATCAAGCGCAATGCCCTAAGCGAACACACCCAGCGTGCCTTTGAAAACCCACTTGCGATGCCGCCACTAAGCGAACTCGTCAACGGCAATTCAAAGGTGCTTATCCTGTTTGACGATAATTGCCAACCCTTTCCTGCCACCAAAAAGCCGGATATGCGGCAGATTATGATTGAGACGCTTCTGAAGATGCTCTATAACTACGGCGTGGAGAAAAAGAACATCCAACTGATGTGCGCCGTCGCGTTGCACCGCAAGATGAAGGAACACGAACTCGCCTATATGCTCGGAAAAGACATCATGGACGAGTTCTATCCCCATCAACTCCGAAACTTTGATGCAGAGGATGCCGACCAGATTGCCTACGTAGGACACACAGAAAAAGATGAAATCGTTGAAACGGATAAGGCAGCTCTCGAAGCCGATCTGGTGATTTACGTTGACATGATACAGATTCCGCTCAACGGCGGACATAAATCCGTCGCGGTGGGTCTCGGCACGTATAACTCTATAGCACCCCACCACTCGCCGCACATGACAGCAGAGAGTCCACACGTCATGCAACCCGACGGTTCACACATGCACGCCTGTATCGAGCGGATGAGCCGTCTCATTCAGAAAGAGACACCCATCTTGGTCCTTGAAGCGGCCATGAACGGTGCGATCTACCCATTTCATCTGCGCTACGTTGGGAAACCGAACCGCGACTGCAACATCGCAGAGAAAGTGCTGAAAACCTTGACACCGGCGACCCTATCGCTATTGCCCGAATCACTTCGCTACACGATTCTCAAGAGCGTGCAGACGGACTACGAACCGATACAAGTCAACGCAGGCGACATCGATGCCGTTCACGCGAAAACGTTAGCGTCAATGAAGGATCAGTTGGCAATAGACATCCCTCGACAGTTCAGCACATTGGTGTTCGGACTTCCCGATATGAGTCCCTACGCCGTTGATGCGCGTATCAACCCTGTCTTAGTGGTGAGCGACATTTTAGGCTACGTCTTCAACTGGTTCTATAATAAACCGATCATTAAAAAGAACGGCGTTGTGATCATCATGAACCCCACATACGAGATCTTTCATGAAGAGTATCACGTCGCCTATAAACAGTTTTACGATGAGGTGCTCGCCGAAACGACGGAACCGTTTGAGATGCAACAGAAGTTTCAGGAAAAATACGCAAAGGACGCGTATTTAATCGACTGCTATCGGAACAAGTTCGCGCACCACGGTTTCCATCCGTTCACTGTTTGGTATTGGGCGACGTATCCACTGAAATATCTGGCGAAGGTGATCCTCGTGGGTCCCAAGGAACCGAGGGTGGCGCAACGGCTTGGTGTTGACTGGGCGCGCAACTTAGATGATGCCCTTGCGATGGCGCGTGAAATCTCCGGGGAAGACGATGTCGTTGCCTTGACGATGCCGCCGTTCTTCTACGCAAACGTTGGAAGTTAGCACAAAGGAAATGTGTATGCGTCCAAAAGTTTACGTTGAAACTTCAGTTATTGGTGCCTACTTTGAAGAAAGAGAAGATGTTGTTTCTACAGCACAACGTCATTGGTCCCGACTTTGGTGGGATCACATTAGTAGCCAGTATGATGTGATAGTCAGTGAAGCAGTTATCAACGAATTAACCGATCCGGATTTTAAATACTCGCAATCTGCTCTTTCCTTAGTGGATAAGGTACCACAAGTTGAAATTAGTAATGAGATTCGGGATATTGTTACGACTTACATCACAAGAAAACTCATGCCACAAGGCCCCTTAGGAGATGCCTTACACCTAGCACTTGCCTCGTATTACAAATGCGATTATTTACTAACATGGAACTGCAAACATTTAGCGAACCCAAATAAGTTCCAGCACATTCGGATCGTGAACACAGCGTTAGGGTTGTATGTTCCAATAATTACTACGCCAAACCAATTAGTTGGAGATTCCAATGATTAAAAATTCTCCCATTGTTGAAGATATCCGGCGCATTCGCAACAAAATCTCTGAGAAATTCGATCACGATATTGACCGCTATATTGCCTATTTGCAAAGTGAGGCAACCTCACGTCAAACAAAGCAAACTGTTCAAGGGTCAAACAACAGCGAAAATCGCGCCATCAATGTAGAGAACCCCGAGCAGACACGCAAGGAAACCAGAGTTAATTGAACTCGCAAACCTACGAGATGAAAAATAGAATAGACTTATGACAGACACAGACATTTTGATACCCACCAGCACTATCGGAAGTTACGCACCCCCGAGTTGGCTGTGCGTTACGTTAGAAGCAATCGGACGCGGAGAACTCGGGGAAACCGACATTAACGAAACCTTCGACGACGCGGTCCGCGCCGCTATCGCCGACCAAGAACGCGCCGGCGTTGACATCGTCACAGAGGGTGAGATGCGCCGACAAGACTTCGTTCTCGGTTTCTATGAACGGCTCACTGGCTTAGAAGAACTCCCGGCACCCAGAACACAGGGACCCGACGGACACGACCAACGCGGCAAATGGCTGCCCTCCGTTCCGCTCGATGCTCCTGACGGACTCGGTATCCTCGCGGAGTTTGAATTTGCGAAGAACGAGACGACGAAGACGCTCAAGGTGACATGCCCCGGTCCGTTTACCCTTTCCGGACGGATTCAGACGGGTGGGATTTATAAAGAACGCCTTGAAGTCGCCTACGCCTGTGCGGAGATTATCAACACAGAACTCCGTCACCTCGTCGCTGCTGGCGCAGAATTCATCCAGTTAGACGAACCTTCCTACGCCGTTTATCCGGATCGTCCTGAAGCGTTCGTCAAACTTTTCAACCACACCGTTGAGGGTGTCTCTGCAAAGATTGGACTGCACATCTGTTTCGGCAACTATCGCGGCAGAGCCGTCGGAAAACGTTCGTATCGTCCGCTCTTTCCGTATATTTTAGACGCAGCTTTCGATCAACTCGCCCTGGAATTCGCAAACCGAGAGATGGCAGAAATCGGATTGTGGAGCGAGTTTCCGAACGACAAAGAACTCGCCGTAGGACTCATCGATGTCAAAAATTACTACGTAGAAACACCAGAGGATGTGGCAGCACTGCTCCGAGAAGCACTCAAGCACGTGCGTCCCGAAAAACTGTCCATCACACCGGATTGTGGATTCAGCCAAACAGCACGGTGGGCAGCTGCCGCAAAACTGAAAGCGATGGTCGCTGGCACTGAAATCGTCCGCCGTGAACTTACAAATGGGACCCTTTAACTTCAGGTTCGGTTTCCCATTTTAGAAGAGAGGTAGCATAGCGTCGTGAGCATAAACAGGAAGATACCCACACCCGAAGAAATTGAAAAAGAATTCCAAGAATTCGTCCAACAGAAATATGGCGGGAGCGTCCGTTTAATTAACGCATCTGCCAATGAACCCTCGCCTGAAGGAGAAGCAGAAGCGCCTGAGCCGAAACAAACCTTCGATCTGAAATTCGACCTCAAACCGAAGGAGATCAAGCAATACCTCGACCGATACGTCATCAAACAGGACGAGGCAAAGAAGGCACTCGCTATCGCGGTCTGTGACCACTACAATCACGTCCGGGAATGCCACGAAGACCCAACCGCCGCGGATGCGGATTACTCCAAACAGAACATCGTCATGCTCGGACCGACCGGTGTCGGTAAGACATACCTCATCCGACACATCGCCAAACTCATCGGCGTGCCGTTCGTCAAAGCGGATGCGACCCGATTCAGCGAAACCGGTTACGTCGGTGCCAACGTTGACGACTTAATCCGTGAACTGGTAACCCAAGCTGAAGATAATCTCGAACTGGCACAATACGGCATCATCTATCTCGACGAAGCGGACAAAATCGCGACTCCGCCAAATATCATTGGACGCGATGTAAGCGGGCGCGGTGTGCAGATTGGACTTCTTAAATTGATGGAAGAAACCGAAGTGGATCTGCGTAGCGGGAACGATGTCGCCTCACAGATGCGTGCTGCTATGGAATTTCAGAAAAGCGGCAAGGTCGAGAAAGAGGTTATCAACACACGGCACATCCTTTTCATCATCAGCGGTGCGTTCACGGGTATGGCAGATATTATCAAGAAACGCATGCATCAAAGCAAAATCGGCTTCAATGCTGAGATTATCAGCCAAACCGATGACACGGAAACCCAGTATTTCGAGAACATCACACCGAAAGACTTCATAGACTTCGGCTTTGAACCTGAGTTTATCGGACGGCTGCCAGTCCATGTCGTTTGCACGGAACTCGGCGTAGAGGACCTGTTCTATATCCTGAAACACTCCGAAGGTTCGATTATCCGTCAATACGAAAACGCCTTTCGGGCGTATGGTATCACGGTCCTGTTTTCAGAGTGCGGTTTACAACGCATCGCCGAAAAAGCGATTGCACAAAAAACAGGGGCGCGTGCTTTAATGACGGTTTGTGAAAAGGTCTTGCGCGACTATAAATTTGAACTCCCCTCCACCGGCGTTGAGGAATTCGTCGTCACTGCTGAAGTTGTCGACGCACCCGATGTCGAATTAAAGCGAATCACCGCGGAACCGGACTACAACCGCAGGACAGTGATGTGTGAGCAGGTCCGCCGGTATGAAGCACAGTTCTACACAGAACATCAATTGCAAATTCAGTTCGATGCTGAAGCGACTGCGCTTATTTGTGAACGGGCGCTTGCAGAGGCGCAAACAGTCCAGCAGGTCTGTGATCAACTCCTCGGAAGTTATCAGCACGGGCTAAACTTAATTAAGCAGAACACGGGACAATCCACATTCACCTTTCCACAGGCTGTTTTGGAAAATCCAGATCAAGTCCTCGAAGCGTGGATTCGTGAATCGTACACTACAAAACGTTGAAAGGAAATCGGGGTTACAAACCCCTCCCACAGTGGAGGGCAGCCTAAGAGCCAATAAATTAAAATATGAACACCGAACAGAAGAGACCACAACGTCCTGAACCACCGAATATGCAAGAAGTCGGTGCACTTCTTGACGGGAAACCGCAGGTGAGCGATCGGCGTTTGTTTTTCCAACTCCATGTCTTTAAAGATTGTTTAGATCCTAACCGTATCGTTGAAAAACTTGAGAAGGGCAGTCTAAATGCGGTCTTATATGACGATCTAAATCATCCAACAGGCTTGGGCGTGCTTTTAGCCGCAGAGGATCCAGCAGCGTTGATAATTGAATCACGAAACTTATTAGACGTTTCTAACCGCTCAGACCTCTCCTATCGCCCAGAGATGACCATGACAGGTCGAACCTATTCAAGTGGTAGAGAACCGAATCTGGAAGAGTGGCTTCTCAACAAACCGCTCCAAAACGTTCTCAACCCCGATTTTCCATGGGCGATTTGGTATCCATTGCGCCGAAGCCCTGAATTCTATCGTCTTGAACACCGTGAACGGGGTCGCATCTTAGGTGAACACGCTTTACTGGGGCGCGGTTATGCCGCGGGTGGATACGCCAGTGACATCCGACTCGCATGCTTCGGATTGGATACAAACGACAATGAATTCGTTATCGGAGTGGTCGGGCCCGATTTACATCCTTTATCGCGTTTGATACAGGATATGCGTCAAACAGAACAGACCACCAAATACATCGAATCCCTCGGTCCGTTCTTTGTTGGAAAGGTCCAGAAGCAATTTGCGAGAGGCGGATAAAAAACAGTAAAAAATCGGCCAATGCCGGCAGCACGCAACAACGGCGCGTGCGGCTCTTAAGCGAAAACCGCTAACGCCCTAATTGCCCATCCTCTCGCTTGGCGATTAATTAAAAAAAATGAGAAATATTCTGGCAGTTTGCACAAAAGAACTCTATACTTATTTCGTTTCACCGATCGCCTATTTCGTCTGTTTCGTCTTTACAGCGATTTCGGGCTTCCTGTTCTCTATCCTGCTTATCAGTGCGAGCAACGTTGGCGGGACCGGCGGATACGTGATGGAAACCCTCTTCGGTAACATGGCGATTGTTTTACTCTTTTTTACGCCAGTGCTGACCATGAAACTCTTTGCAGAAGAACGGAAATCGGGAACGATCGAGTTACTCCTTACCTCCCCAATCACAGACGGACAAGTGGTTCTCGGCAAATTCTTTGCGAGTTGTACACTGGTATTGATTATGCTTGGTTTAACGCTTCTGTTTCCACTCCTAACCCAACGTTTCGGTTATCTGGACAGTGGACTCCTCATCAGCGGTTATTTGGGTATCCTCCTCATCAGTTCCTCCTTTTTATCATTAGGTTTGCTGATGTCGTCAATGTGTAAAAACCAACTCGTCGCTGCGTTGACGAGTTTCGGTATCCTCATAACATTATGGGTGATCGGCTCGCTCTCAGCGCGTGGTGGACCGATAGCGAAATTCCTGAGTTATCTGTCGCTACCTGAACACTACCGAGATTTCTCCCGCGGTATCATCCTGTTGAAAGATGTTATTTTCTACATCAGTTTCACATGTGTCTGCTTATTTGCGACGTTCAAGTCGATTGAATCATCAAAGTGGAGATAGAACATGGAAGCCAATAAAAGGGTTACGGGCCCACTCCTCGGTTTTCTAACGCTCATCTTCAGTTTTATTGCGATCGCCAGCTGGGTCTTTCAAGCGCGGCTCGTTTTTTGGATCTGCCTCTTGCTCGCGCTTGTTTCACTCGCCATTTTCGCACGCCTGCGATTTGCGGACTTCATGAATTTCTTCATCAGTCGCCAAGCGCGTTACGGAGCGAACGTGGCTTTGAGTATCGTTGGGGTTATCGGCATTTTGGTTTTTATCAATGCCATTGTTATCCGGCAGTTCGATAAACAGATAGATTTAACGAAGCTGCAGCTTTACACGCTTTCGGAACAAACGAAAACCGTTCTCAGAGACCTTAAAAAGGAAATTCAGGTCATCGCGTTTTTCAGCGACGACACCTCACAATCAGCGGCTCGTGCGAAAGATATATTAGAATTGTACCAGCGCGAAACTGATTTTATAACTTTTACATTCAAAAATCCTTACATAGATCTCCAACTGAGCAACAAGTATCAACTGAGATACGATGGAACCATTATTTTCGACAGCGAAGACCGACACGAAAAAGTGACCACCGTTGAGGAACAGAAATTCACGAGTGCAATTCTCAAACTCATCCGAGATGAAACGAAAAAGGTCTACTTTCTTGTGGGGCACCAAGAACATGGCATCAATGACTTCAATAACGACGGATATAGTGAAGTGCGGACAGAGTTAGAGAACCAGAACTATGCCGCGTTTCCCCTCTCGCTGTTGACAGAACCGGACATTCCGGGAGATTGTGAATTGCTCGTCATTGCGGGTCCCAGAACCGCTTTGACGGCGAATGAAATTGGCATAGTGGGGAAATACTTAAGGCGTAGTGGAAAATTGTTCTTGATGCTCGATCCATCGGACACCGCCGCAGAAGACGTGAACAGAGGGCTCGTTCGGCTTATGCGGAGATGGGGGATTGCGATTGGAAACGACCTTGTCATCGACGAGACGCAGTTCGTCCCGTTGTTCGGACCCAAGGCACCGGTCCCAGGATTTGAACTGCACGAGATTACACGCGCGATGCGGGATCCCGTAGCATTCCCTGTGACCCGTTCTGTCACGCCTATAGCAGACAGAGCCTCGAACCTAAGCGTCAAATCGCTTGCCAAAACCGTTGGTGGGACAGACGACAGCTGGGGCGAAAAGCAACGCGACACGGACGGCACCTTCAGCGGCTCGTTTACCTATACGCCTGGGGCAGACACACCGCCACCGGTATCGGTTGCCGTTGCCGCTGAGCAAAAAGTCGATCAAAATAGCGATATAGATGCCTCACGCGGTCCAACCCGAATCGTCGTTTTCGGGGACTCAGATTTCGCAGCGAATGCCGCTTTCAGAGAAGCGAACCGTGACCTCTTTCTCTCTACAATCAACTGGCTGACATTAGAGGAGGATCTCATCGCGATCCGTCCTATCGACTTACAGGGACAAACGCTGCGCCAAATGCGCATTCACGACACACGTTTAGTGCAAATAACATCTGTTTTCCTGATACCTTCAATCGTCTTTATCGCTGGACTCATGGTTTGGTGGCACCGCCGTAAAGGAGAGGACGCGTGAATTTCAGGACGACCCTTATCATCATTGTTCTCCTCGTAGGCATTGCAGGTGCGTATTTTCTATTTTTTCAGCAATCGCCAGAGAACGCATCAACACGCGAAAGGCCGCCGATCCACCAAGTTTACGGTATAACGCGAGAACAGGTCCAACAGATGGAAGTCACATTCACGGATACGGCATATCAAGACCTGAAATTGGTAAAAGACGCAACGGAGAACTGGCACCTAAAAAGCCCATTTCAGGCAGATGCAAACAGTGAAAAAGTGAACCAAATGTTAGATGACATACTCAATAAACGCGTCAAGCAAACGCTTGAGGTAACAGCGTTGGCACAGTACGGGTTGGATACCCCCAGCATCACACTTTCACTTTGGACAGAACAGGCATCACCCGCAGCAGTCTTCTCTATCGGTAAGAAAGCGATTAATTTCTCCGTTTATGTCAAAGAGAAATCCGAAGCACATATCTTTCTGATCGAATCCAGTGCGCTTGACGATCTGACGAAATCCCCGACAGACCTCCGGGACCGGTCGGTTATTAAGTTCAACCCAGAAACGGTGTCCAACATTCAGTTGACGTATTTTAAGAGTCATCAGTCATCTAAAACCCTTAATTGCGAAAAGCGAGACGGGAGCTGGCGCGTCACGTATCCTATCAAAGCAAAAGCGGACACCCAAGAAATTGAGGATATTCTTTCGGAATTGCGTTCATTGCAAGTGTCAACATTTGAAGCCGACCAAGCAGATGCTGATACCGCAGCACAATTAGAAAAGACCGGGTTAGACACGCCACGCATCCAGATAGAATTGACAGATGGAAATAACACCCACGCGCTTGACATCGGTGCAGAAGTTCCGCCAGAAAACGGGACTCCGAGACACGTCTACGTCAAATCCGTTCACCAACACGCCATCTACACCGTTAGCGACGACATTTATCAACTTCTCAGCACATCTGTTTTCGATCTGCGCGATAAGAGGATTATAGACTTTCAACGCACGGATACGATTCGCATCGAAATCAGACGGGGTCAGGAGACAACTGTCTGCGCCAAGAACCGTGATAACGTATGGGAATTACAAACGCCGACAGGAACAATGAAGGCAGATGCCCAAGCGGTGGACGATCTGCTGTTTGGCGTGGATTCTCTCGAAGCCGCTGCTTTCGTCGACACTCCTGCGAAAAACCTTGCGTCCTACGGCTTAGCGTCACCGTCAATTGCGGTTGCCTTCACGCAACGGGGTCAAGAAAAACCAGCGGTGTTGCGTATTGGAGACGTTACCAAAGACGGAACTGTTTACGTTAAAGCCGAGCAGTCCGATCAAGTTGCCCGTGTCGAACGTGGCTTAATCGACAAGATTGCGCTCGGTGCGGCATGGTTAAGAGATAAACAGGTTCTCAACTTCCACATTGATGACGCGATTCGGTTCACCTTGCACGGAGAAGAATCGCTGACATGCCAACGCCTCGGGACGAACTGGCGACTCACCTCACCGGTAAAAGAAGAGGCGAACAACACAGAAGTTAACGCTATCATCTACGAACTCGACGATCTGCGGGCAGACACTTATGTACCGAGCGAATCTGTACTCACTGATGCGGTTACAGGCTTCAGCACCCCACAGCTCCAGATTACCGTAGAATTGCGAAATCGGAAGGTATATACCTTGCAAGTTGGAAACCAGACGGAGGCATCCGGACGTTTTTACGCACGGCTTCAACACGAACCGAATTTGATCTTTCTGCTCAACGCAGAACTCGTTCCGAAACTGAAAACGACACTTACACGGCTTCGGATACCGTAGCCATTTTCTGTTAAACAAAATTGTAGCCTGCAACAATACGCAGATAAACATTATTTATCCGATCTACCTTATCGAACCGCAAGGTAAATTAGAAATATGCAGACCTATCTTATCGCAACCGCTTACTTTTTCGTTATCATTGAACTGCTGATTATTAGTAGGTCCTTTCGGTACGCTCGGCGCGAACGTAAGGCGGATCGACCGACCTATACCCCAAAGGTGGCAATCATCGCGCCGCACTATGGATGGGATGCTGACACAGTAGAACACGCCGAAGGCCTTTTGCATCAAACTTATGCGGGTGAGTATGAAGTCTTCTTCGTCACACATCAGAAATCGGACATCGGACACGATGTCTCTTATCCACATCTGTGTGAAATTGCTGAGACGCATCCCCATGCGCACGTGCTGTTAGCACCGAATATCGTTGAGAACAACCTTCCCCGCTCACAAAAGGTGCAGAACCTCATAACAGCGATAGAAAAACTCCCAGAGGATATCGAAGTCATCGCGTTTGTAGATGCCGATGTTGGTATCCGAGAGGATTGGCTGACGCTGCTTGTGAATCCGCTTCAAGAACCAGACATAGGGACAACCGTGGGGGGACGTTTCTATTTTCCACAAACATGGAATATCGCATCTCTGGTGGAAGCCATCTGGGTAAACTTCCAGATGAGTTTCCAAGGCGATCATCCGCTTTCAATGGTCTGGGGTGGCTCTAACGCCTTCCGGCGCGAGATGCTTGAGAAGGCACACATCCTTCAACGCTGGGAAGAAGCAACCATCGAAGACCTGAATACGACCCTCGCCATGCGAGATGTTAATCACAAGGTGCATTTTGTCCCAGACTGCGTAGCGATTACACGCACGTCCAATCGGACATGGCACCAAATTGTGGAATTCACGAACCGCCAGTTGATTATGACCTTCCACATGGGACTTTGGCGGCAGTGGCTCGCGAGCCTCATTGTGCTTCTACCGAAAGGTCTCTGTGTATTCGGAGCGATTCCACTTCTATTTTATCGTGAAGGGGTGCTACCGATTTTTTTTATCCCGTTTCTGGAAGCATTTGGTTACAGGCTCTACGCCAAAAATCTACCGAAGTGGCTTCGCGAAATGCCGAAGATGCGGGAAACAATTGGCATGACCTCTTATGTGACTTCAGTTTCGCTACTTCTCGGCGGCCTCAACGCGCTCTATGCAGTATTCCAACGCAAAATCACCTGGGGTGGAGTGCGCTATGAAATCTTGTCTGCGACGAAATGTCGGGTTTTAGGAGCCGTAAAACCAAAAGACTTTGGTTAAGGTTCAAAACGCGTTTGCGTTTTTTTTCATAATGTAGTATAGTATTGATGTAGGAAACTCACTACATTCATAAGAGGAGCGAAAAATAGTGGAAACCGAAAAAGTTATTAAATCAGAAAAAGAGTGGCAGGCACAACTCTCACCGGAAGAATATAAGGTAACTCGGAAGAAAGGGACAGAACGCGCCTTTACAGGAAAATACCACGATTGCAAAGAGAAGGGCACCTATCACTGTATCTGTTGCGGCAGCCCACTTTTTAGTTCCGAAACCAAGTACGATTCTGGCACAGGGTGGCCCAGTTTTTGGGAGGCTGTCTCCCCGGAATCCATTGAGACGAAATCGGATTTCAGCATCTTTTTCATGCCACGCACCGAAGTCGTCTGTAGCCAGTGTGACGCACACCTCGGACACGTTTTTAACGATGGACCGTCGCCGACAGGTAAACGTTACTGCATGAATTCCGCGGCACTTACACTGGTAAAACCAGAAAACGAATCTTAAATCCTGTCGTTTAAGAATTATCGGTATCAGTCAAAAGTTTCGTTCAGCACAATTTACCCTCTCTTGTCGGACACCCCGGAGCGGTAAATTATTACAGAGAAACCTCTTTACTGAAAACTGACAACCGATAACTGATAACTCATAAAGGAGCATTGATGGCACTACGTAGTCGAATCTCACCACGGTTTTTTGTCAATGAACTCGCCAGTGCTATGTCGGAAGATTGGGATACCTCCAGCAAGTTCGTTCGCTATCAACTCGCCAAGGAAAGTTTCAACTGGCGACACCCACTCGGTGCCAAACACGGCAAAGGCGACGCTATTCAACTGGTGAGCCTCCGTATTACCGATATGTGCAACCTCCGTTGCCATTCCTGTGGACAATGGGGCGATAACGGATACCTGCTTGGAAAGTCCATGAAAGAGCTGAAGCAGCGCGAGGTTCCGGTTGAAGTGTATAAAAACCTTGTGGATCAGATTGTGGATGCAGGCTGGTCCCCGGTATGGTACATCTGGGGCGGTGAACCCATGCTTTATCCGGGCATCATTGAATTGATGCACTATATCAAAGAGCGAGGCATGCCTATATCACTGGTGAGTAACGCAACGAACATCGCCAGACGCGCCGACGATATTCTGGAAACCTGTAAAATTATTTACCTCAGTGTCGATGGACCGAACGAGGAAATTCACAATACACAACGTCCCGGTCTAACGCCAAACTACGATAACTTCAAAGATGTCAAGGCTGCATTAGAAACGCTGAGTGAAGCAAAAGCGAAACGGAATATAAAGTTTCCTTATATTATTCCCCTCAGCTGCGTCACGATGTATAACATTGACGTTGTCGTAGATCTCTATAAATTCACGCATCAATACGCAGACGCGCAAATCTTTTACTTAACCTGGTGGATAGATTCCGAATCGGCACAGGAACACACAGAAGATTTCGAGAAACGCTTCGGGTTCAAACCGCAAACCCATTACGGTTGGATAGGCACGTGGAAAGACTTCGATCACGGTGTCATCTTGGATCGTTTTGAAGAGATGGAAAACATCTCCAACGAAAAGAGACGTTGTCCTCCGATCATGATGCCGCGACTCGACACACGCGGTGAGATCCAACGGTATTACACAGATCACGATCAAACCTTCGGATATAATCAGTGCGTCAGCATCTACATGACAATGGAAATCGATAGCAACGGTGATGTTAGCCTCTGTCGTGATTACCACGACTATATCATCGGCAATATCCAAACGGATAAGGTCGTTGATATGTGGAACAACCAGAAGGCGATGAAATTTCGGCAGTCGGTGAGTAACGATGGACCGATGCCCGTCTGTCGCCGCTGCTGCGGACTCATGGGATTTTAATTTTTTAATTTTACCTTGCGGATAAGTAACGCCCTTATGAACTTTAGCAATTTCCGTGTTCGAGTCGCCCGCGTGTTTTTGATAGAGTGTTTCTGCGTATTGTTGCGGGCTTGCGATTGCGGAGGAATGCACAGACTAACAGTCTATGCTACGAATAATTTATTCCAGGAGAGTCTATGAAAATAGGATTACGAATTCCGGGCACCGCTCGACAATTGCCCTTCGCAGATTTTTGTAAGTGGTGTGCGGATAACGGGTTTGAAGCCGTTGACATAGGAGAAACGACTCCGGAAATTGTGAAAACAGCGAGAGATGCCGGTCTCGTGATCGGGTCTGCGGATCTCCCCGGTGTCAGCGACTTACTCAGCACGAAAAAATCTAAACAGAAAGCCGGGGCTTCGGCAGCAAAAGCCGCCATCGAAGCCGCTGCTGACAACGATGTCCATATTATGTTCTGCGTTTTTGTGCCAGAAGATGCCAGTCTCGGCAGAGCCAAAAACTTTGACATTTGGAAGCGAACCATCCCACCTATCGCCGAATTCGCAGCCTCCAAAGGTGTAACCATCGCGGTAGAGGGATGGCCCGGTCCCGGTCCCGCCTATCCTGCCCTCGGTTGCACACCGGAGATGTGGCGTGCGATGTTCGCGGAATGTTCATCCCCGGGATTAGGACTCAACTATGATCCATCACACCTCGTCAGAATCGGGATCGACTATTTACGTGCCTTGAACGAATTCGCACCCTACGTGAAACACGTCCACGGAAAGGACACCGCCTTCGACGAAGAAGCCCTCTATCTACACGGTAATTTGGGACCGAGCCTGCAAGCTGCCAAAGGTTTCGGTGAAGATTGGTGGCGTTATACGATTCCTGGCGATGGGATAGTGGATTGGCTAAGAGTGGTTCAACGCTTGGAAGACGAGGGTTTTGATGGTATCGTGAGTGTAGAACTTGAAGATTACCGGTATTGGCGAACGTGGGAAGCAGAATCGGACGGTCTGCGCCGCTCACGCGAATTCCTCGCGGAGTTTGTTCGGTAATTGCTCCCATGTTTTCAGAGTCGCGCCCGGTTTGTTAGAAATGTAACGGCGCAGCCAAGGAGAATTTACGATGAAAGAACTTCTTCATAAGGGCATGGAAGCTTCGCCTGAGAAGTACCTTCCACACCTAATTACAGAAGAGGAGCGCACGCACTTTGAAGAAAACGGGTATCTATATGTGCCAAACGCGCTCTCTACTGAAATGCGGGAACAACTCATTCACGCCGTTGACACCTTACACAACAAAGCACTCGCTTCGGGTAGAGCACAGCCCGGTTCACACTGGGGGTGGTCGGACTTTTTAGGTGCCGATGAGGCGCTCTTGAACCTCGTTGATTTTCCCACGACGTTACCGAAAGTCTGGGGAATTTTGGGGTGGAATATCTATCTATACCACGCCCACATGCACGTTAAACCGCCAGCAGCAGCGGATGCCGAAGCGGGTGAAGGGTGGTTGGAATGGCACCAAGACAGCGGACGCGTTAACATCGAATTGGAAACCCTGCCACGCCCACGTTTATCCCTGAAAGTGGCGTATTTCCTCACAGATGTCTCTGAACCGGGACGTGGTAACTTCTACATCCGTCCGGGCAGCCACCTGAAATCGGATATGAACGTTCCAACGGCGGAAATCAGCCGTGATCCGCGCGAAGCCACCGCAGACGATGTCCCCGACGATGCGATGCCGGTCTGTGTGGAACCCGGAACCGCCGTTCTGTTCGACAGACGGCTCTGGCACTCGCGGAGTCCAAACAACTCAGAAATGACTCGGAAGGCACTCTTCTACGGTTATGGCTACCGTTGGATCCGTCCGAAAGACGAGATGACGGTTGAACCGCTCTATGAACGGTGCGATGCGATCCGGCGGCAACTGCTCGGTGCCGCGACCCGAAACAATGGTCGCTACGTCCCTTCGGAAGACGATGTGCCCCTGCGCGGATGGCTCCTTGAAAATCTTGGGGACGATCCTACCCTTGCAATGGGACCCCGGCATGCTTAATTCGCAATTTCTTAGGGCGAGGTTCTGTGCCTCGCCCCTATTTCTAAGGACAAAAACGTACATCTTCATTTAGAGAAATGTACCACTCTTACTGAGGATCGACTTTACCTAAACGGAAACGATCGCAGTCTTAGTTAATAATTAAATAGATCAAAATGGAGGCAGAAGTGGCAAGAAAAAAAATCAGTGTTATCGGTGCGGGGAATGTCGGCGCAACAGCGGCGTTTCTGATCGCACAAAAACAACTCGGGGATGTCGTCATGATAGACATCGTAGACGGGGTCCCGCAAGGTAAGGCATTGGACATGGCACAAATGGGGCCGGTAGAGATGTTTGATGCCGCAGTTGACGGAGACTTGGATTACACAGCAACCGCAGGCTCCGATCTCGTAATTATCACATCAGGTTCCCCACGGAAACCGGGGATGACGCGTGAAGATCTGTTGCAAACGAACGCCAATATCGTCGGCAGCGTCACAGAAAACGTCGTGAAACAGTCGCCAGACTGCATCATCATGATGCTCACGAATCCGCTCGACATCATGACCTACCATGCGTGGAAAGTCTCAGGCTTCCCCTCCCATCGCGTTGTTGGACAAGCAGGTGTACTGGATTCAGCACGGTTCCGCTATTTTATTTCGCTCGAACTCGGTGTGTCCATGGAAGACATCCATGCGCTCGTCCTCGGCGGACACGGTGATACGATGGTTCCGCTCCCACGCTATACGACCGTCAACGGGATCCCGATTCCGCAACTGATACCGGAAGATCGCATCGAAGCGATGGCGCAACGGACGCGTGACGGGGGTGCTGAAATTGTTAACCTCCTCAAAACGAGTGGCTATTATGCCGCGGGTGCCTCACTCGCACAGATGGCGGAAGCGATCATTCTCGATAAGAAACGGCTGCTCCCCTGTTCGGCTTATCTCACGGGACACTACGGTATTGACGACCTTTATATCGGGGTTCCGATTAAACTCGGTGGAAACGGCGTAGAGGACATTATCGAAATCGAACTGACGGATGACGAGCTCGGTTCCTTACAACATTCCGCGGCGACCTATAAAGAAGGCATCGAATTGCTTGGGTACTAAGCAATGTTTTTATTTTATCCCTGAATATAACGAAGAGGCGGGCTGAATGCCCGCCAACCCTTCATCATTTCAAGGCTTACCAATGCTAAGTTCCCTCACAACAGCATGGTGTCACTTCACGCTTATATGAGCCTTGAATTGACTCAGCATAGAACGCCCCCTTTGAATTATTTGGGAGGCAATGCCTAAAATGAAAGACAGAAAAATCATAGAAAACGAAAGAAATGCCGAATGCGAAATTGTTAAGGAGGTTCGCGACATCCGACACAAAATCTCTGCCCGGTTTGATCACGATGTCGGTCGATTGGTTGCGCACTATCAGGCGTTAGAAGAAAAGATGCGGCAGTCTGGTAAATATCGGTTCGCTGATTTGCCGAATGAAGTGCCAAAACCATCAGAATCTGCCAATATTGAAGCGTCGGATTGAAGTGGTTGAAGTACTGGCACAAGGAACTCGAGACAGAGACACCGAAATCGTTAACCTCCTCAAAACGAGTGGCTATTATGCCGCGGGTGCCTCGTTGGCATAGATGGCAGAGGCGAATCTAACTGACGAACTCAAGTCCTTACAGTATTCCGTGGAAACCTATCGGGAAGAGATTGCGTTGTTGGGGTATTAGGCAGCCTATATCACATATGGGAGGAATCATGAAAAACTCTTTTACCACCTTAGCTCAAGTGATAATAAGTATCCTCATAATTTACACAATTGGCTGTGGTGGAAGCCAAGAAGATGATTCAGAAACCTTTATTAATCAGACTCATGTTCCTGAAAAAACTATTAGTGCAAATCCACCGACAGGCAGCACAATTGAGCCAAACGATAGTATCACTGTTGTTTTCAATAACATAACGGGGCAGGTTAATGTAGTAGCTATTAACTACACGCCAGGTGAGGCAAGCGAAATTGCCACTGAATTCCTCCCAATCAAGTGGCAATTAGATGGGCGCACCCTTGAAGTAAACGGAGATCCTAATTTTCAGGAGGGCGCACTTAGTCTTACCATCATTTGGGATGATAGTAGCGAAACACTTACCTACACCGTATCTGCACAAGAGTTGCCTGACGACGAGTAAACATGACAGGCACTATGGAAACAGAGACTCCAACAGGTTAGACGAAGTCTCTATTTGTCTCTACTTTTGGAAGGTTACAAAACATCTGAGAAGTCCTCAAGAAGAAATCGCACATATGGAAAGTGACGATTTTTATAAACACTCCTCAACCAACGTTCACAATTACGAATCCAATCCCATTTTGCGTTTCGGATTTGTTCTCGCGTTACATCTAAAGAGGTCCAAAGTTCATCTCGCGTTGGATTACGGAGCAGAAGCTCCATTGCGTGCTGGATTATTTCAGAGTCTTCAGAAAGGAAATCTAAAGGCACATTATACCCAATATGGTATTGTCCTTCTAAACCTTTTTCGGCAGTCAAAGCAATATGTTCCGCGAGCTCATGAATACTTAGTCCCATGTAGTACGCGACAAGCGAAGCCCGATAGGTTAAGGCATCTTCAAATATCAAAGACAACCACTCCCACCTGTCATAAGCTGCCACCAAATACTGCCAATTCTCTGTACAAATTCCACCAAGTGGTTTCGACCATCCCATAAACTGGCTGTTTTTCCATACGCTATCGGTAGAATTTGAATTAGGGATTCTACGAGTTTTTACACGTGCTAAATCAAGCGCGAGTGTTAGTTGATTTGTGTAAATACTAAGACTCCCATGTAGACTATGGTAAATATAACCGACAGTATCAGGAAGATCGATCCACTTTTCATAACCAGAACAATTCCAACCTTTTCTGCTCCTGATCTTCAACAAATCATCAAGTAAAGATTTCTGATCGTTAAAGTGTTCACTCTGAGATTCTATTCCTACAAGAGCTACGGAAATCAGCGGAGAAATAATATCAACCGCTTTATCCACGGCTTCTCTCCGTTGTTCCGCACTTTCAGGCCAGTTGCCATCTAATTCCTTTTGTCTCCATTCCACTAATGAATCAAATACATTTGGGCGTATTTGTCTAACAAGTCGTCCCCAACCGAGGGTATCATTTGCTCTGGCGAGTTGAAATGCAGATTCATAAGCTTGAGAAGCAGATTGAATTTGCTCTGGAATTTCGGTTAATTGGTGATGGCTCGGCTCCACTTGTGTATACGACTGGTTAGCGTAACGGTTTTTTCCCAAAGGCGGTTTCCGGAGATGCCTGGCATTGGAGACTTCCCGAAGTAAGTCATCAAACTTTTCATCAAACTCATTTTCATTTGTACAGTCAACATGCATCCGTGTTTCTAGAAAAGTCGGCTTTTTCGTGGTATCTGATGACTGGCGAATTATAGGGATGAATTTGGCAGTTCCCACATCTTGAACGAGCTGTGCTGTGATAATCATTCGCTCATATCCTACACCACCCTCACCAGCATCCGCTTTTCGGACATAAGCGTCGGTGCATATAACAAGGACTCTATCGGATTCTCTAACACCTTTTTCCATGAATAATGTTATGTCGTCCCCTGCTCCTAAATCCCATTGGTCAAGGGTTACGTCAACTCCGTTTTGACGAAGCTTTGTGCTAAGTCGCAATACCCATTCTTTGTGTTCATCAGAATCATGGGAATATGAGACGAATACTTTAGGAATTTCCATTGTTTTCCGTACGACCTCAGAATGTGTTTTGTAGTGTTCAGAGAATCTACTCTTATGGTTCCCGAAATATTTCATCAATAAAAGATGGAAGAAAATAATCCAATTCCGGTGTTGTCTGGGCTTGAAAGACTCGAACACGCTTTATTTTTTTTTCAAAATTTTCTAAATGGTTTACGATATGATGCTGTTCTTCAAGAGATGGAATTGGAACTTTAACAGATGCCAGTTTCGTTGCGTTGCAATTTGGTTGGGCACTACCAACTGTATTAGCTGAAATTTGTTCCCAGTAACTTGGAGACTGAAAGAAGGCATAGAGATACCGCGGGGTAACCAATTTATTAACACGAAGACGAATCAAATATGAAGCGAATACTGCTGTTGGACATTCTTCAATGAGAAAACTTTTACCAGTTGTAGCACCGGTGCGAGCAAATAGGATATCGCCTCTTTCAAGAAGAAATTTTTGTGGTACAGGGCAATCACAATAAGGTACCGTTCCCCAGTTGACTGAACCATTTTGAATATCTGTAATGCGAAGCAAATGAGGTCCAATTTGTTCAGCCGTAGCTGAAGCAGTATACCCATACTGTGGCTTATCACACAACTCGCTTACGTTCTTCACCGCCCAATTTTTACGAGGTTTTAAAATATCGCGATAAACTGAACTGACAAACACAGATAATTCGGTTTCTAATTGTTCGCGTAACATGCGAATCTCATTGAATTTGGTGAGAAAGTTATCAATTTTTTCTACTATACGGCGTTGTTCCGATGTCGGAGGTAATTTAACAGAAATAGACAAAAGATGTTTAGATTTCAATTCAGTTTTGATCCCACCGGGTAAAGATTGAAACAAAATGTGCTGAAACACTTTACTCCTAAACAACCACCACAAAAATGTTGTATCTGCTCGTTCTGGATTGACAAAGTAGGCACTGTAGTGCATAGTAGCTGAGGCTGGTTTCTCTTCAGTATTTGGATAGATAGCGATTGCTCCCTTAGCAGCATTAATGCCAGAAATAACGATGTCTCCAGGTTGAAACTGTATCATTTTGGTTTTAGTAAGAGTGCTGTCCCGAAATTCCAATTCGCCTGTATTGAAACCAATTTTGGAGACGATACGAATCTCACCTGTTCCTAACGCCACAGGATCCGGGGTTTCTTTACGTTCCATAAGCACTTTATCGAGTCGAACCTCTTCCCACTTTGCCATCTTAATCTTCAACTCCTAAAGATTCCACCTGGATTTCCTTTATCAATTCCAGAATTCTCTGTTCCTTACGGATAATACTATCGGCAATTTCCGTAGGAGGTAGATGCATCAAAACTTCAGCACTATTCGGATTTTTGATGTCCAAATTCGCGGAAGTAATCTTACCATCTGTCCCGTACTTTAAGACATCTTTCACGTTAACCTTCCATGCCTGCTCATTTTCCTGTCGTTCCGCGATTGGATGAAACCAATTAATACATTCTGAAAATTCCTCAAACCTCATAGGTTTTGTCTTTGTATAGTTCTTCCGCCCTTCAGGCAGTGGAATCTCGTAAAACCATATTTCCTTGGTCGGATGGGCACGATGAAAGAAAAGCAAATTAGTCGGAATATCAGTATATGGAGCGAAAACACCTTTCGGCAATCGAACAATCGTATGAACATTAAAGTTAGTAAGGAGTTCTTCCTTGATACGGGCACAGACTCCATCCTCAAAAAGCGTTCCATTTGGCACGACAACAGCAGCACGTCCCGGCTTTCCTTTATTGCGTTCGGGCCGTTTGAGTCTTCGCATGATGATTTGGAGAAATAACAGGGCAGTTTCAGCAGTCTGCATATCAGCAGGGAAATAGTTTTTAACGCTGACCTCCTCTTCACCGCCAAAGGGGGGATTGGTAAGAATAACGTCGTATCTGTCATTGTCTCCAATCTCGTTAAACCTTTTGACAGTGAGAGAGTTCCCATAGTCAATCTGTGGATTTGCCAACCCATGCAAAAGGAGATTCATCTGACAGAGCAGGTAAGGGAGTGGCTTGGCTTCTCTACCGTATATAGTTGATTTTTGGAGGGTTTGTCGGTCAGAAATGGTCTGGCACTGTTTCTCAAGATGTGTAAACGCTTCCAGGAGAAAACCTCCGGTGCCGCTGGCTGGATCCAAAACCGTTTCTCCAAGTTCAGGATTAGTTACTGCAACAACGAACTGAACAACAGATCGAGGCGTATAAAATTCACCTGAGTCGCCCGCGGCATCTCGCATTTCCCGAAGCATCGTTTCATAAAACCGGCTTAAGGTATGCATCTCCTCAGAGGCATCAAAATGGATACTGTTGACTTTGTTAGCAACATCCCTCAAAAGAAAACCGGATTGCATTCGATTAATGATTCCTCTGAAAACAGTTGCAATCACATCTTCACGACTTTTCCCATCTGTAGAACGGAGACCACGCAAATAGTGAAAGAGTCCTTGTCCTTTCGTGCCATCTGGAAGATTGGCTTCTTCAAGGTTAATAAAGTTTAATAGATCGGGACCTGTGATGCCGCCTTCATCTGCCGCCCAATCCCGCCACCGGTATGGTGATGCAATCAGTGGATGAAAATCTTCGCCTGCAAGTTCAGCTTCTGATTCTCGAATGTGTTCCATGTCATCAAGGAATTTGAGGAACATAATCCACGTTAGCATCGGAATTCGGTCTAACTCACCGTTTAGTCCTTTGTCCTTTCGCATGATGTCACGAGCGGACTTGATAAGAGCATTCAGCTCCTGAGGCGTTGTTTGTGAGTTAGTTTTCAATTGAGGATCTGTTGTCTGTGAACTTTCCAAAAGTTCCAACTGTTTCGCGCTCTGGGTCATATTACTTTCCTCTCACTGCATATATTAATGCAAGTTGCCAGTTACAAGACTCTTACACACCAACACCGCTGTTTCAGTGAAGGTAGCATATTATCACCGAAATCCTCATAGCACAGCCTAACAGGCTATGCTACAAAGTCGGAACTTAGGTGCCATTATGACTTATAAAGTAGTTTTTGAAGATCTTCAACAGCAGTGCGTAATCGGTCTGGTCCTCCGAAAGATGTGACGATTTCAGGGACATTCCCATGATCAGAAATAGGAGGCACGTTTAAAACATCAGGGATTTTCAATTCGTCGGGTCCGTGTGCGCTATATTTATCAAGCAATGTCCCAAGCACATACTGTCCAAAAACATTATACCCTTTAAAAAAATCAGTATCTGTTCGCACTCGCTCAGCACGTTGATTTCTTGTCTGAAGTGGAACTCCAAAAGCAACATAGCAAAACAGATCAAAGGCATCGGCACCGAGAAATTTTAGTTCTTTTTCTAATTGTTTTCCTTCAATACCAATCTTCTCTAACTCTGCGATAATTTGACTCCGCGATTGTTGGTTCACCCATTTTCCTCGAAGTTCTGATTCAGATTTGTATTGAGAGTAAATTCGTTCGCCAGCATATTCTACATACGTTTTATGTTGCTGACTTCCGTCAGGATTCAAGATATGAACTCCATCCTCAGCAATCGTCACAGTGCCTTCATCAACGTAAAACTTTCGTCCTCCCGATGGTTGGATGGTCCTGTCAGCACTTTTACTCTGCCCACCCCTTCCTTGTCTATCGCCGGTTTCTATAATCTCTTCATCCTCGGACAGTGGATCTCCGTCAAAATCAGGATCATTAAAATGTTTAAATGAAGTTCCTGTGTAGTCAATAATATCAAAAGTGAATTTGTCGTATTCCTCACAGACACGAGTCCCTCTACCAATCATCTGCTTAAATTCAACCATTGAGCCAACCCCACGCACAATGACAATATGTTTAACTGTTGGGGCATCAACACCGGTAGTGAGAAGTTTGGAAGTCGTTACAATGGTAACCGAATTATCCTCAATATCTTGGAATCGACTGAGACGTTCGCGCCCATAATCACCTTCGTCAGAAGTGATACGACTCACATAGTCAGGGTATCTTTGGACATGCTCAGCGTTTAGATTGGAGAGAATTTCTCGCATAGTGTCTGCATGTTCTTGATCAACACAGAAAACAATAGTTTTGGCGTATGGATCTGATTTCAAGTAGTCAGTTAGATCCTCTGCAATCGCTTCTGTCCGCGGTCTAAGAACGAGCGTTTTATCAAAGTCTTCTGTATTATACAGCCTATCAGGTATTCTTTCGCCATGTCGGTCAGTCTGCCCCGGATCAGGTTGCCAACCGTGGGCATCTGCTGTCGTTTGAACATGCCGGACACGAAAAGGCGCGAGGAATCCATCTTCAATGCCCTGTTTAAGCGTGTAGGTATAAACAGGATTTCCAAAATATTGGTAGGTGTTTCGGGTTTCTTCATGGAGGGGTGTGGCAGTCATACCGAGCTGCACCGCTGGCTCAAAGTATTCCAGAACTGACCGCCATAAACTTTCATCTTGAGCAGAACCGCGGTGGCATTCATCCACGATAATAAGGTCAAAGAAATCCTTTGCGTATTCACGATAGATGCCAGGATTATTCTCTCTGGGACCGATGGATTGATAAAGCGCGAAGTAGATTTCCCGACTTTTGACGACTTCACCATGTGCTATTCGATGCCGCGCCTCTCCAAAAGCAGCAAATTCTCTGTTCATTGGATCATCAACAAGGATTGTCCTATCGGAGAGGTAGAGAATTTTCGGATGACGCGAGTCGCCTTTGAGATTCCACCGCTGCTCCCAAAGTTTCCAACAGATTTGGAAGGCGGTAGTTGTTTTTCCTGTCCCAGTTGCCATTGTCAAAAGAATCCGCCTTTGATCTTTCACAATGGCTGATATAACATTATTAATCGCAATTTGCTGGTAGTATCGGGGAGTTTTGCCACCCGTGAGGTCGAACGGGGACAGGATAAGGTCTTCTTCGTGTTGCGATGTAAAACCTTCATGTGTTTTCAAACGGTGCCAAAGTTCTGATGGCTGAGGCATTTTGTAGAAACTTGATTCTTTACCGGTTACAAAATCAAATTCTACGATAAGTTTGCCGTTGGTAGAATAGGCAAAATTAAGTCCTAACATTTCAGCGTAGGTTTTTGCTTGTTGGATGCCATCAGATGGAAGTTTGTAGTCCGCTTTTGCCTCGACAACAGCAATAGGAAAATGGGGTTGCCGGTAATAGAGAAGATAATCAGCACGTTTGGATTTCCCGCGTGACTTTTCACCTATTATTTTCCCATCGGTAAAATAATGCTCACGTTTAAACGAGGGCACGTCCGGGTTGTTTGAATCGCTCCAACCGGACTCTTTTAGCATTGGATCTATATTTCTGATACGCGTTTCGGCTTCATTCATAATCAAACTACACTTGCATGCAATCCTTCGTTATCAAAATTACTACGATCTTTTAATCTCACTCAGACATCAGGAACATCCACTCGCTAAGATACCGGATGCGGAGGTTATGATGCCGGCACTTATCACTGCGAGATACTTTGGAGGTAATCAACAACCACATGTGCCGCTTTGAAAACACTTGACCATTTTTATGTTTGAAGTCCATAGGACGAGCCTATCAAGTTAGTGCATCGCGCTGTCATGTTACAAATCTGCCTGTGGCATTTATAGTAAAGTTTAGAATTAATGATACATGTTTATGACATCGTCTATGGATATATCGGTGTTGTATTCACGGAGACGTTTGATATTTGCAAAGTCGTGTTCAATCGGATTGTAGTCGGGTGAATAAGGCGGTAAAAA
>JAJEDB010000094.1 GCA_022821725.1 Candidatus Poribacteria bacterium
GTCTGCGTGAAGTTATGAAAACTCGCTAACAGAAACTGACAGTAATCGGAAAATAACGGTTGCTTCTTTTCTGACAGGGATAAGGTGTTCATAATTCAAGAGTATAACACTTTTCTAAAATATTGCGTAAGTCCTAATATATCATAAAGAGGTCTACTGATGTTCGCAAATAACAGGAATACAGCCTCGAGGTGATTGCACAAATCCGTGCATGTGCCGCTGTCGTTTGCCCTATTTGGTGCAGTATTCTCCAAATATTTCCTCTAAAGCTCGCATTTAGACCACGACTAAGACGATGTTTTCGGAGTGGCATACAATTTGCAAATTAAAAATCTATTAAAACTAATGTTTCAATCGTAGTTTCAACGAAAGGGGTACCCCAATGAAAAAACACACGTGTCTAACAATCCTCGTCTTACTACTACTGTCAAATTGGATAGTATCCGTTGCTCACCCAGCAGAACTCAAAATCGAAAAGGCGTTCACCGAAACCGACGGTTTGGCCTCTAACACGGTACTTACCATTTTTGAGGACAGCCGCGGTCATATGTGGTTCGGAACGACTGAGGGGGTCACCCGTTATGACGGAGAGAACTTCAGAACCTTCACAACAGAAGATGGCTTGGCAAAGAACAGGATAGGTCTCATCTTTGAAGATCGGCAAGGAATGCTTTGGTTTGCCGAGGGTATGCTCTCAAGTCTTCTGGAACGAGGCAAACCTATGGATATGTCCTTCATGGAGATCCCACTGAGTGAACTCGCTAAGGAACTTGAAAACGAAACCCCGATAGTAACAGAGGTACCGACGCCATTGAGAGGTGTGAGTCGCTATGATGGAGATGCGTTTCAGATTTTTACGACAAATGACGGGCTCCTCCGCGATACTGTTAAGGACATATTTGAGGACAAAGCGGGGACGCTTTGGTTCGCGACGTCTTTGGGTATGAATTACTACGATGGCGAAAAGTTCGGTCATCTGACTATGCACGGTCCCATAGGAATGAATATATTACCCGATTGGTGGAGTCAAGTCACGGCAGTTGCCCAAGATGCAGCAGGCAATTTTTGGTTCGGCAGCACTGCTGGAGTTACCTACTATAATATCGAAACGTCCCAATTCCGTCATTTTGCTATTGATCCGGACTTAGTGCCTTTCCAAGAGATGGCGAAGGCGAGTCCCCCACACATAACGGATGTACAATTCGACACGCAGCAAAACCTCTGGATAAGTCGAGAAGGCACTGGTGAGGAAAGGAGTGGTCTGCGTAGATACGATGGCAAAGAGATGGTCATTTTTCCACGCAGCGCGGAACTGCCAATGAACAGTGTTGACCACATCAGGCAGGACAGCAAGAGGAATCTTTGGTTTACGGGGGTTAGGAAACTACCATCGCGGTTGAATGAAACCGAGGACAGTGTCAGCATGATTTCCCCTGAAGTTAAATGCGGCGTAAGTGTATACAACGGTGAAACGTTCCAAAATTTCAACAAAGATGACGGTCTACCGAGCAATCGTGTCTGGTCGGTATTTGAGGACAGCAGCGGCAAACTCTGGTTCGCCACCGATGCTGGTGCCGCAGTTGGGGTTTATCTACCCTCTGAAAATGCAAATAATTAATGGAGGGTCTCTCTACTACAAATGAGCCGGTTCGTAGGGGCGAGGTCGCCTCGCCCGTTTCCTGCGATTCATCGCACGTTCAGATGATTCATGCAACGGGCGTCATGCTACTAAAGGAGACAAAACAGATGAAAAAGATTTTTCAAAACATCACGTGCTTTTGGATGGCGATTCTCTTTGGAACCCCTCTCCTGTTCATCGGTTGTGTAAAAAAGGAGATTACTCGCCAAGCGGATTGGGAAACCCATTTTATGGACCTCCACTTTGCGGATGCCAAACACGGCTGGATCGTCGGGCATGGAGGATGGATTCTCCATACGGCTGACGGGGGAGCAAGTTGGGAGAAACAGAGCGTCAATACGACCGAAGATTTCAAATCGGTTTATTTCACAAACCTCCGTAACGGTTGGGCAGTTGGGGACAAGGGGGTCATTGCGATTACAGACGACGGCGGACGGCATTGGACTGTCCAAAGAACTGAAGTTTCTATGCTGCTTTTGGATGTCTTTTTCCTCAACTCAAAGATCGGTTGGATTGCTGGACAGGATGGGATGCTCTACACAGAAAACGGTGGAAAAACATGGCAGCATCAAGATGTGAGTGACTTTCAAATTAAGGGAGTTTTCTTTGTAAATAAAGATCGCGGGTGGACAGTCGGGGACTATGACAGAATCTTTGTTACCACTGACAGCAGTGATACGTGGCGGAGACAGGATAACCTCGTTAAAACGGATACCACGTCGACGGTTTGTAACCTGCACACGGTATTTTTTGTCAATCCTTACAAGGGATGGTGCGGTGGCACAGATGGCACGATTTTCCATACCACCAACGGGGGGGCAGAATGGAGCACCCAAGTGTGTAAAATACCGCCGGTTTATGGACATGTCCGGCCCATTGTGAACAACTTCCATTTTCTCAGTGAGGATTACGGGCTCGTCGTCGCACAAGGTGGATTTATTAATCGGACGGAGGACGGCGGAAACGATTGGCAATTGGTAGAGAGTCCGACAAAGAACGATTTGATGGGGGTTCAGTTCACAAGCCATCAACAGGCGTGGGCTGTCGGTATGAACGGGACACTCTTGTCCTCAGAGGATGGCGGTGTAACCTGGGACATGAAAAGTGGCACGATAGCCAATACCCTGCAGAGTGTGGCGTTTGCGGATGCAAACCGTGCGGTTGCCGTCGGAGAGACGGGCACAATCACAACAAGCGATGACAGCGGCAAAACTTGGACGGATATAGAGATGGACACGTGGCATCGCATTCGGAACTTATCTTTTGTCACCGACAAGGAAGGCTGGGCGGTTGGTGATGGCGGTCTCATTCTTCACACAACCGATGCTGGGCAGACATGGGAACGGCAAACCAGTGGGTGGTGGTATACGCTGAATGCCCTCCATTTCATCAATCCGAAAAAGGGCTGGATCGTTGGCGATTTGGGGACTGTGATGCATACTGCGGACGGCGGCAAGACGTGGGTCCAACAAGTGCCCCGCTACTTCCACGAAATGATAAAAGGTATCTTTTTCCTCGATGAAAAAGAAGGTTGGGTGGTCGGTTGGCCCGGGGTTGTTTTTCATACCATAGACGGAGGGCGGACTTGGAAACGGCAGGACAGCAAGAGTTACAATGAACTCTACGCCGCTTACTTTATCGACAGACATACCGGCTGGGTGGTCGGGCAACTCGGTGAGATTCTACACACACTCGACGGCGGAAAAACCTGGAAATTTCAACGGAGTGGGACGCAGGCAAATCTGAATAAAGTCTACTTTGCCGATGCAAATCACGGGTTAATTGTCGGAGATGAGGGTGTTATTTTGACCACTGTCAATGGGGGGATGACATGGGAATCACAGAAGAGCGGCACATCCAATGACCTCTACAGTTTTTCGCTTTCCCCGGATGGTATTCTTGCTGTCGGTGAAGATGGTATCGCAATGCGTTATTCTGTGGATACGGAGAAGTTTATTGTTGAATTGCCCCCATCTGCCGAAGAAGTAGCAGCTGAATTAGAGGCACAACTCACAGAGACGGTTGAATATCATTGGGAGGTTATCCGCTCAGGAGCATCGCAGACGTATTTCACCGATACCTATTTCCTGTCGGCTATGCGTGGATGGACGGTCGGCCACGGGGGTGTTATTTTAAATACAACGGATGGTGGCAAAACCTGGGATCCACAACGAAGTGGTGTAGCGGAAGACCTGCAGCGTATCGTCTTCATTGATGAGAAACACGGCTGGATCGGAGGCAATAGGGTCCTGCTGCGGACCGAAAACGGCGGTGAGACATGGGAAGTAACCCGTGAAGGGTTGGAAGCTATTTACCATATCAGTGCGATGCACTTCATTAATCCGCAAGTGGGTTGGCTCGGTGTGAATGATGCGCAAACGCTTCACACAAGCGATGGCGGCAAAACCTTCCGATTGCAGAAAACAGGGCTTGGGAACCCGTCTATCAGCGACTTACACTTTATCAACGCGAAAGAAGGGTGGGCAGTAATATCACGCATGATGAGAGAAGGCAGCTACATTCTGCATACTGTAGATGGTGGTGATAACTGGCAGGTCCAAGACAGAACGCATTGGTATGGTGTCGGTATTCATTTTGCGAATGAGACTTCTGGTTGGGTGGTCCTGGCGAATGGGGCATCACTTCTCACAACAGATGGCGGCGCGACATGGAAACACACGCTATCCAAAGTGTCCGATGGCACTCGACTCCATGACGTGAAATTTCGTAATCACACGGAAGCTTGGGGCATAGCCAATGACAAGAGACTTCTCGTTACGCACAACCAAGGCAAGCGTTGGGAGATCATAAATGACTCGCTTGTTAACCCACGCGCAACCGGTGGCGATGAAAGCTGGGTTCACCAAATGGCAAAGGAACAATTTCTCCCCGCCTTCAAATTGACGAACGCGCACATCCTTGAGGATGGACACGCTTGGATGGTCGGTGTGATTGTGGCATCCCCTCGCACCGCCGATGACTTTGATATTGATATTGGCGATCAAGTTCAAGATACTATAGGCCAGATTTATAGCACAACGGATTTTGGTGAAAACTGGGACCACCTGCTCGGCGAACAGCGGAATACCCTCCGTGATGTGTTATTTATCGATGTGCAACACGGTTGGATTGCCGGGGATAACGGTGCCTTATTTTCGACTGAAGATGGCGGAAAGACGTGGCAGCAGTTAGAGAGTGATACCATACAACGTATTGTCGATGTTCACTTCGCCAGTCTTGAACCGAAATGGGGATGGCTGATGCTCCGGGACGCAACATTACTTTACACGCAGGATGGATCGCAATGGACAGCACAAAACAAGCAAGAGCGACTCTCACGCCAGAACTCGTTCGCCATAAATGCAGTCGCATTCGGCAACTTTTCTGAGGGATGGGCTGTCGGAGAAGGGGGCGATATTATACACAATCCAGACGGCGGGACGATTTGGGCACCGCAGCGCACCTCAACCAATAAGAACCTCACGAGCGTTGATATGAAATTTGCACCTCTCGGTTGGGCGGTTGGGACCAATGGTGTAACCCAACGCACAGTCAACGGTGGCGAGTATTGGAAGTTCCATGAAACCGATACCGGTTCCGATCTGAACGCAGTGTCATTCATAACAAAACGAAAGGGGTGGGCAGTTGGACGGGGTGGAATTATCCTATCTACCACTGATGGAGGTTTCACGTGGACATCGGAAGCAAGCGGCGTTAACCACACCCTTTACGATATTCTGACACTCTCTGAGCAGGAAATCTACGCTGTCGGTGCCGCTGGAACTATCATTCGCTCGACAGATGGCGGAGAAACGTGGGAACAAGAGCATACTGGGGTTACGGACAACCTGTATGCAGTCACACAGGTCAAAGGAAGCGATACGCTTTGGGCAGTCGGACAGTTGGGTGTTGTGCTGCGCCGTCCTAAACATTGAGGCGTGCTATTTACTGTAATATGTAAACATTTGGATATCATGGGGAGATATGCAAGATACACATACTGTTTTCCCCATGATATTCATCTTTCTATAGGCTATAGAGCATGCTCTTCCGGACGGACTCCTTTTGTAAAGGTGCCGAAGCCAAAGAACGTTGGCGCGTAATCGCCGACGTAATCGACAACACTCTTATCAGAAATTGCATCCTCCATCCCCATACACCAATAACACCCGTTGACGAGAAGACGGCGAAGTCCTTCGCTTTCTAAATCAACGGAGGCACCCATCGTTGTATTGAGGACGCGTGAGGTATTGCCTTCATCACCCGTATAGGTCTTAATCCACACCATCGGCATTGTGACGGTATCCGATTTCGGGGCATCTGTCGGTTCCATACCCACCAATACCTGTCCGTGGATAAGCACTTGCGAGTCACCCGTCAAATCATTAATACCGTAGACATCGGACGGTCCCCAAACATCGTCAACACCTTTGAGAATTGGGTGGTCTTGCATCGCTTCATCAATGACACCGCGGGCACTCTCTACACCGTGATGCCCATGATGGTTAACCCACGTCTCGCCGAGGACTTGTCTGCCGTATCCGCCCTCAAATTCCTCACTGTCAAAACTGTATTTTGCATACGGACTCTCAAGGTTTCGGCTATAACTGAAAGCGTGTGTGGCTGTGCGGAGTCCCATCACAGGTTTGCCGGCGTTCGTATAGTCAACGACATATTTCATCTGTTCATCGGGCAGTTCACGGAAACGCGTGAACAGCACCATCATATCCGCAGATTCTAAATGGTGGAGTCCCGGAATGTTCGTCTGCACCTCCGGATCGATATCCCCTGTCTCCGGATCAATAGCAAACAGCACGGTACATGTAAAGCCATGGTGCGTCGCTAACACTTTCCCCAACATCGGCAGCGCCTCTTCAGAGCGATACTCTTCATCGCCACTGACGAGAACAATATGCTTGCCTTTTCCGGGACCTTCGTTTCCTTCGTAAACAACCCATTCATTTTTCATCAAAAGATAAACTCCATACAATAAAATTTTGTATAAGTGTAGCACATTTCCCTAAGAAAGTCACGTCGAATCTGTTTACGGAGAATCAAAGGTTGTGTGCCTATAGACAAAAAACTTTGACAAATATCCGAAATTACCATAAAATTATAGGACTTACGCAGTTTCCCTGTTTTCGCGCGGTCTTTGGTTCGTAGTAGCGCAATTCATTGCGCTTTCTTGGGGAATATCCCGCCAATTTTGGCACGGAAGCCAATTTTGCGTAAGTCCTGAATTATAAACGCACGCTCAAAGATATTATCCAAAATTTAGTATAAATAGCACAAAAATTGGAGGATCTGGATTGTTAAAAGTATCAAAGTTTGGCGGAAGTTCCCTTGCAACAGCGGAGCAGGTCCGCCGTGTTTGCGACATCATCACTGCCGATCCGGGACGCCGGCTCATTGTTGTCTCTGCTCCCGGAAAACGATATAGCCAAGACATCAAAGTAACAGACCTACTCATTACTGCTGCATCAGAACGGCTCACAGGAAAAATCGGTGCCTCGGAATGTGCTGAAGCGATTGAACGCTACAGGCGTATTGCCTCCGAATTAGGGCTTCCACCCGAAGTCGTCGAGCCGATCGCTCGGGATCTAACGGAGCGTTTGGAAAATAGCACAACCGATGCCGATCTTTATATGGATACAATGAAGGCAGGTGGCGAAGACAACTGCGCACGCCTCATCGCACAAGTGCTACAGGCACGCGGTGTAGACGCACATTATGTGAACCCGAAGGATGCTGGATTGCTCCTTTCCGACGAACCCGGGAACGCACAAGTGCTCCCTGAAGCATACAACCGACTGCGTGATTTACACGAGCGTCCCGGCATCACCATTTTTCCGGGCTTTTTCGGCTACTCGGAACAGGGACACGTTGTGACCTTCTCGCGCGGGGGTTCAGACATCACGGGAGCTATTCTCGCCAGTGCTGTTCGGGCGGAAGTCTATGAGAACTTTACAGATGTCGATTCCGTGTTCGCCGCGAATCCATCTATCGTTAAAGATCCCGCACCGATCGCCGAGTTAACCTACCGTGAGATGCGCGAACTCTCTTACGCAGGCTTTTCCGTATTCCACGATGAGGCACTCGAACCCGTCTACCGCGCACAGGTACCTGTCAACATCCGCAATACGAATAACCCGAAAGGGGACGGCACGCTAATTGTTCCAAACCGTAAATCAACGGATATTCCGGTTGTCGGTATCGCCGCGATGGACAGCGTCTGTTGTATCTATCTCAGCAAATACTTAATGAACCGCCAAATTGGGTTTGGGCGGCGATTGTTGCAGATATTAGAAGCCGAAGACATCTCTTTTGAACATATCCCTTCTGGGATAGATAACATGTCCGTCATCCTCCGAGAGGATAACCTCTCTACACAGAAAGAGAAACGAATTGTCGAACAGATTCGGCAGACCCTCGCACCGGAAGACATTTTCGTAGAACGCGGCCTCTCCCTTATCATGGTTGTCGGGGAAGGTATGCGGCACACCGTCGGCATCGCCTCGCGTGCGACAAATGCGTTAGCTGGATCGAAGGTCAACATTGAGATGATTAACCAAGGTTCTAACGAAGTGAGTATGATGTTCGGCATAAAATCCAATGATATGGAGACCGCCGTTCAAGCACTCTATGCCGAATTTTTTGATTCTTAATAAATAGCGATCAGAGGGAGCACTTGCTACTGGAAAGGGCAGAAAAAATGGAAATTATTGTTCAATCGGAAGAATTAGCAGCAGGAAAACTGACAGATGCACACGTGGCAGAAGCCCTTAAAGCGATCCGTGTTGACGGCTACGTTGTCTTGGAGAACGTCGTCAACCATGAACACTTGGACATTCTTCGCGAACGGATGGATGCCGATTCACAAATCCTTATTAATGCGGAAAAATGGGGTGGTGCAGGCAGACTCGTAGGACACCTCCAGCAGGGACCGCCACCTTATGCCCCCTACATGTTTAGAGATGTCGTCGCCAATCCGTATGTGGTGCAGGTAACGAAAGAACTGCTGGGGCCCGGGCTCTACAATAACTTTTACAACGGCAACACAAACTGCCCGGGGAGTATAACCCAACCCCTTCACAGAGACGGTTCTCACCTCTGGCCAGACCACGACGTCGCGCATCCCACGGCAGAAGTCGTCGTTAATATTTCGCCACTCGATACGACAGAGGAAAATGGCAGCGTAGAACTCTGGCCCGGCTCGCATCTAAATGTCAGTGGACGTCGGATAGAGGAAGAAGAAGAGGAAGCACGCCGTAAAATCGTACCCCCTATCCGTGGAAACGCGAAAAAGGGGAGCGCCTTGATTCGAGACATACGCTTGTGGCACCGAGGTGTCCCCAACCCATCCGAGAAACCCCGACACATGATCGCAATGATTTACCGTGCCAGTTGGCTGAAATCCGACCGGCGACTGAAATATAAAATCGGGTGTGAAGCCATTTTTGAAAACAGCGATCTCGACCACAATGCCGAGTTCCTTGACTTCGCTAAGGAAAAAATAGACGATTACGATTATCTTTTTAATCCGCGCTTCTAAACTTATAAGGGAGTACGATAGCACTGCTCTGAGTTCAGTACGGAGGTTACTATGAACTTTCAAACCAATTGGCTCCCCGCTGAGCCTGACCTCGAAACGGTTTGTAAAACCTACAGCAACCCGATTTACGCACTCTCCCAAGCGGAAATGCCCGCGATTATCCTTCGGAACGCCTATTCACCCGAACAATGTCAAGGGCTTATCAACCGATTCACAAATATGGGATTGATGCGCGACGAAGCCGACATCAACTCCCCTGACAAACGCACCCGTATCGACATCGGTACCAGCCTCGGTAATCGTGGCGCGGATAAAACGAAATTTCTGACACACGCCGAAGCCACACATCACCTTTTTAAGTTTCTGTTCGACGGATTGGATAACCCTGTTGATCTCATCTACGATTCGCTAACTGCGCTTTCCCCCAAACAGGAGGTGAAGGTCGCACGGGAACCCGACGGTTCGCTCTACGGTCCAGCGATCTTCCGCGTCCATTACGAAACCCACAGTTATAAGCCACACATCGATCACGTTAAATACCGCGAGAATCGCACCGATTATCAAGTCTACCGCTTTGAGCATCAGTTCGCAGGGGTATTGTGCGTCCAAAACGCCGATGAGACTGGAAGGGGCACACAGGCTATCCTGCATCGCTGCCTCTGGTCCGAAGAAATCCAACCGCATATCGTCGAGGAAACTTTTGATCAATACGCTGCTGATAACGGGATACAAAATTGTGAAGTCGAATTAGAGCAAGGCGATCTCTACTTTTTCAATACACGATGCATCCACGAAGTGCCACCCGTTCAAGGCAATCGCGCCCGAATTGTCTTGGCGGTGTTTATCGGGTATTCCCCCGAGGATGGTGAAATCTACGTCTGGTCGTAGATCTCACTCTTTTCTTCTTTTAGGTTCTATTTCCGGCTTGTTTCCTTCCACGCCTCCTATTTGCTGGCGGGGTTTGTAACCCCGCTATCTCCTGCATATACGAAGAATCGCATATTTCACTATAGCCACTTCCTTGCGATAACCAATGCGATGTGTCCAGATTATAAACATTTTTGGACATAGCGTGCCCAATTCACGGCATTCCCTATTACTGGTTTACCATTCCAAGCAAAATCCGTAAAAAGAATTGTTTGACATTTTCTTGACATTTTTTTGACAAATATGTTAACATTTTGCCAAATGAGGGCGGTAGCATTCATTTTATAACGTAGTATCAGTTCCATGATAAAATGGTCAGTGAGCTCTTATGTCCTGGAAGATACAGTTTTCCATGGCATCAAAAGGAGGTATTCAAGAAATGGAAAGGGTGACAATAACGAGTCAATTTAATACTGTTTCGGTGCGCTTTTTTTGTTTTTTCCTGATTGTAGGGACGTTCTCCGTTACAGCAATGGCTGCGACAAAAAAAGTACTGATGTTGGGGAACAACATAACCAAGGTTGAAGCACCAACGATTAGTAAAGGTGTGAAAAAAGTTAAGAATTATACCTTCGATTACGAGATTACGCAAGATTCGAAACTCGCGAAAGCGGATGCCAAGGACTTTGATATCCTCTGGCTTGGGCAGGGTGAGATTTGCGAAGGTGGATGGCGTTTCACCGACGAGGGATCAGATGCCGTTTTAGAGTTTGTTGAGGAGGGTGGGGTTTGCATTGTCGTTGAGCAGGACCACGATGATGCTGTGGGATGCCCAACCCCTTGGCTCCCTAAACCGCTAAACGGTGATGAAACCGATGGCACACAGAATTTTGAACCGACAAAAGCACCGGAGGTAGGAACGCTTTTCACCGAGCCAAACAAGATAAAAGTGATTGTGACGAACGATAAATGGCACAACCCCGATCGCGCGTTTATTCCACTCGCGACACTCGGTAAGCATCTCATTGCTGCGCTCCTATATCATGATAAAGGCGCATATATCATCACATCGATGCAAAATGAAGATCAAGCACAGGTCGATCTGAATCTTCCGTTTATTGAAAACCTGTTGTTCTATTCCGCTACCCTTCAGGATAAAATTCTTGCGGTTGAACCACACCACAAGCTTGCTGTGACGTGGGCGCAACTCAAAAGGAGTCCATAAAACAATAGATAGACACCGCTTTCAGTAAACCCCGCCAAGAACACAATAATGCTTTAGCAATAACCTAAGTTGCCACTTGTAGCACAAACTTTCCAGTTTGTGTCTGTGGATGCGCAAACTAAAAGTTTACGCTACAAAACGTTTATGCATCATGACCCATTTCGATGAAAAACGCTATCTGCCTGCCGAAAATCTCGTAAGTAGCAACTTGCGTTAGCAATATAGGGAGGGTTCTCATTTCTCATGAGACTGCGACATATACTTATCCTCTGCTGTCTCATCTTTGGGCTGCTCTGTCCTGTTTCGGCAGAACAACTCAGCAGCGAAAAGATAGTGTTTGCATCAAATCGCGACGGCAATTGGGAAATCTATATAATGAATCCCGATGGAACTCGGCAGGAAAGGTTAACATACGACCGGGCAGTCGACTGTGATCCTGTCGTCTCGCCAAAAGGTGACCAGATTCTCTTCAATTCCAACCGTGGCGGGACCCGCGACCTCTATCTCATGGACGTAAATGGAAGGAACGTGCGCCCTCTGTTCGGATTCAGTGAAGCCTACAGAACACATCCAGCGTGGTCTCCGAACGGAGAGAGAATCGCCTATTCTCAGCGTGCTTTAGGGGGTGTAAACATTCACACCGCCAACGCGGATGGAACATCGGTGAAACTGATTGTGCATCTGGAGAATGCCCACAGCGGTTATCCAACGTGGGCATCCGATGGAACAGAAATCGCGTATGTCGTCGCAGATGAGATTCACTGGGCAAGCCGCCAAATCCGGTTTATGAATTTAGAAACCCGCGAACAGGAAACCCTTTTCCCCGACGACTTCCCGAGAATGTTTACTCCTTCATGGGCACCCGTCGGCACCAGAATCGCATTCGTTTGGTTTAGACCGGCAGAAAAGCAGCAATCCCTCTTCATCGTTAACCGTGACGGAAGTTATCTCAGCCGGATCGAGTCTTTCGTGGCAAATAACCCCGCGTGGGCACCCTTTGGGAATGAACTCATTTACGCTGAAGGGGTTATTGGAAGCAATTCGCAGATTCTCAAAATCAATCTGATAAGCCGAAAGGTTACCCAGCTGACAAAAGACGGAAGCAATTGTGCTGGTAACTGGTTCGCACCGAAGCAGCTACCTGTTTCTCCATCAACATCGCTCTTAAGCACGGCGTGGGGCAAGACAAAAATCCGAGATTAGCGTAGGTCCACAATTCGCGTCTTCTATAGCAACGCTTCCGCTAATTCGGTAAAATCGTTCACGGTTACATCGGGTTGGTAAGGCGTATCCTCATACGGAAGTTGATAGCGGTTCACAAACGCACCTCTCAGACCACACGCTCGCGCCCCCATGATGTCAAACGAGTTCGCAGATACCATTATACACTCGTTAACTTCAAGGTCTAACTTCCCTGCCGCAGCGCGATAGACTGCCGGATGCGGTTTAAACGCACCCACCGATGTCACCGAGATTACACCGTCAAACGCCCAGGCGACCCGTTCCGTGACGAGATATTCTAAAAACGAGGGATCCCCATTGGATAACACCACCAGCTGATACCGAGATTGCATCTTCTCAAGTGCGGGCAACACTTCAGGAAAGGGTGAAAGCTGCCGCCAGCCACGCATAAATTCTGCTACCGTATCAGGGTCAGCAGCAATGCCGTTTGCCCTCAGCACATAGTGCACCGCACGCCGAACCGTCTCCAAGTAACCGCTATGCCCGAGCATCACAATCGTATCTTGATACTGCTCAATTCGCTGTCGATATCGCCACTGTGCCCAGAATTCATCCGCGGATACATCCGCAGCGCGTGCCTTCAACGATTCGTCAATAAAGGGGGTGAGGCTACCCCCTAAATCCAAAATTGTGCCGAACAGGTCAAATGTAAGTGCTTTCGTCTCTGCAAAATTAACCATCTTTTAAACTATTAAACTCCTGGGCTGCCTCCACTGTGGGAGGGGTTTGTAACCCCGATTCTTTCACTACTATTAAACTCCTGGGCTGCCTCCATTGTGGGAGGGGCCTCCATTGTGGGAGGGGTTTGTAACCCCGATTCTTTCACTACTATTAAACTCCTGGGCTGCCTCCATTGTGGGAGGGGTTTGTAACCCCGATTCTTTCACTACTATTAAACTCTTGGGCTGCCTCCACTGTGGGAGGGGTTTGTAACCCCGATTCTTTCACTGTGGGAGGGGTTTGTAACCCCGATGCGTTACCCCAATTCAACCGTGCGTCCAGTTGCCATCGCCTCAAATGCCGCATCAATGACACGCATCTGATTCACGCAGCTCTCTGGTGAGATACGGTGTGGTTTTCCGGTCCCTACAACCTCGCACATGTGCTCCAATTGCAATGCAAACTGGAAACAGGGCTCAAAATCAATGATTTCTGTCCCTTCTCGCGTGGTAAGCTCAATATTGACTGCTGTGTTCTCATTGTTCCAAACCCGGTCGAGTCGGCACATGCCGCCGGTGCCTGACATTTCGGCATACTGTCCACCCGCACAGTTAAAACCGGTTGAAATCTGGGCAACCCGTTCGCCTGGGAAGACTAACAATAGATAGGAACCATCGTCCACTTCTAACCCGGCTTGAGACATCCCCGACACCCGAATCGGTTCCGCGCCGAACATGAAGCGGGCGTGGTGGATATTGTAGCATGCCAAATCGTAAATACTACCCCCACCTTTCGCTTTATTAAACCGCCAATTCATCTCAGGGCGTCGCGTCTCTGGACCACCGCCACCGCCACCCGTGCAGAAGGTGCTGCGGATCGCCTTAAAGTCCCCGATTGCCCCTGAATCAATAAGTTCTTTCGCTTTGAGATGCATCGGATGATGCCGGAATTTAAACGCTTCCGCCACCAGCACACCGTTCTCTTGCGCCGCACTGACGAACGCTTCCGCCTCCGCAGCTGTTGACGTGAACGGTTTCTCACATAAAATCGCTTTGACTTGACGGGACTCAGAAAGCTGAATACCGACCTCAGCGTGGAAAGCACCCCAGGTACAAATAACGGCTATATCTAAGTTCTCAGCGTCTAACATCTCTTCTAAAGAGAGGTAGCGGTTTTCAGGAGCGACGTCAAAGCGTTCACCGAAATTTGCTAACGCGTTTTCCGACACGTCACAGATCGCAGCCAATTCAGCACTGGGTGCCTGTTGACACGCGTTGCCGTGTGCGTTGGCGATGCCACCTGCGCCGACAAGCCCAACACGATAAGTAGTTGACATAATATTTCCTTTCTTTGTTATACCATTTCTGATTGAAAATGCTTCAATAAATGAGATCTTTGTAGCATAGGCTGTCAGCCTGTGCAGTCTTTGAGGCGATCTGTCAATGCGATATAATCTCTTAGAAATGGTATTATGTTGCCGTTAAGGGATAACCGTTTTCAACGATTGCTTTTTTCAGAAACGCAAACTGGTATTGTGGTAACGATGCGCCGGGTTCCAATTCCCTAATGTCTCTCTTCCAGCGTTCGACTGCATCTGGACGCACTATAATCCGACCCAAAGGGATTTCCAAGAACGCCTCCAGTTTTTTGAGTATTGCCTCCTGATTCAGGACGAAGTCCTCAAAACGGATCTGGATAACGTTTTTAGGCATCGGTGTCGCTTGCATGAGCTTATACTGGTAAATCCAAGAAATCGCCCGCCTTTCATAGATGTCGTCCGTTTCAGGATAGAAGACCCCGAAATCGCGAAGGTCATCGGTTTTATGGCTACCCCGGATACAATCCCGTGGATCCCGAATCCAGTGGATGAACTTTATCTCAGGGAACATCCGAATTATCCATGGATAGACTAACGTCGTCTCGGGTATCTTCCAGCCTTTGTGGGGTGCCGGATTCTGTAGCACGTCTTCAAGATAGGTAGTGATGAGCCGCTCAAATTCCGGATCGATCGGCATCGTAAACAGGGGGTCAAAATCCCACGAGAGTCCGCCTTGCCATTTGACATATTGCGCCATTACTCGACAGGCATCATACATGGCGTGCGGTGGAATCTTATCGCCGGAGGGGTTCAGTTGGCTTCCCATGAAAACCCCGCTGGCGTATAACGTATGAGAAATGGCACGCGTCCCAGAATGCCCGCGGCCAATCACTGTGATTAAACTGTCCATAATAGATAGCAGTACAAGAGATGTCGAATTTAATCAAATATCTCTTACCGACAGCCGACTACTGACAGCCGACAGCCATTCCATAGAAATCACTTGTTTATTTCAGCAAATTAAAGGATAATAAGTATAGAAAAGGGCACATGCTGCTCTCAGAGACTTACCCAATTGTGGCTCCAACGGCTTGAAAGATATTGTAGCAAATATCTAAAACAAAACAAATCATTTTTTACAAGGAACTTGAGAGAATGCGCAAATTTTTGGTACTCATAAGTCTAATTGTGTTACTACTCATACAGGTCGGATGTGACAGGCTTCAAAAAATTGTCACACCGAAACAGGAACAGAAACCCCTTAAGATCGGTTTCGTCGTTGCCGGCGAACGGGTCACCTATCCAAACGGCGCGGAAATGGCTGTAACAGAGATTAACCAGCACGGTGGACTCCTTGGAATCCCGGTCGAATTGATCGGGCACATCAACCAAGAGGGACGACTGGACATCTCCCTTCAAATCGCTGAACAACTCATCGTTGAAGGCGAAATCATCGCACTCATCGGGCCCAACCGTTCGTCCCATGCCGTTGAGGTGGGTCCGATCGCACAGCGTTACGGGATTCCGATGGTTACCACGACCGCAACCAATCCCAACGTAACAAATGCCGGAGATTTCGTCTTTATGGCAGCCTTCACGGACAGTTTTCAAGGGAACGTCATGGCGCGGTTTGCGAAAGAAGATCTTAAGCTGACCACTGCTGCGCTGCTCACGCGAAAAGGCGATCTCTATACGGAAGGCATCGCTGAATTCTTCGCACTTAATTTTACCAAACTTGGTGGTGAAATCGTTGCGAATGAATTCTACGAAGGCGATCCGTCGGACTTTACATCTCAATTGACAAGCATCGCAGCCGCGAAACCTGACGCGCTTTTTACATCCGGTTTCGTTCAGGATATCGCGTTGATAACGCAACAGGCGCGAGCAGTTTCATTGCAAAACACTGCGGGTGCTCCCACAGTTTTCCTCGGTGCCGATTCATGGGACAACGAACTTCTGTTCGATAACGAAGATGCCGAAATAGAGGGCAGCTTTTTCAGTGGACATTTCTCTGCAGACACAGATGAACCGGCAGCGCGCGCCTTTGTTGACGCTTACGAATCCATCTATGAATCCACACCGAGTGGCGGGGTTGCGGTCAGTTACGATGCCGTCAAACTGCTCTTTGAGGCAATTGAACGCGCAGGCAGTCTCAACCCCAATGAAGTCCGTCAGCAACTCGCTGCGACTCAGAACTATACCGGGGCAACGACGATCGCCAGTTATGACGAAAACCGGCATCCCACAAAAAGTGCGGTAATTTTCACCATCAAAAACGGCGAAAAGCAGTTTCACAAGCAGATCGATCCCTTCTAATCCGAACAGCAATGGACCCAAGTTTCTCCAACAGGACTTACGCAGCTCCCTTGCTGGCGAGGTTTCCTAACCTCGCCAATGGCGCAATATGTAGCGTTTTATGGGAAAATTGCGTAAGTCCTATCCAATATGTTTTGATATGAGAATTTCTATCTTCCTGAGATATGCAATACCGACGCTATTCATCTGTTGTTTCTCGGCTATCGCTCAAGATTCTACACAATTCGGTTTACCTGAAGGCGCAATCGCACGGCTCGGTAAAGGCACATTAGGCAAAGTCCATTTCTCTCTGGATGGCAGTCGGCTTGCGGTTTCCAGCTCTATCGGTATCTGGTTCTATGATCCAAAAACCGGTAAAGAATTAGAGCTGCTGAGGTACACAGACGGGGTTTCTCCTTTCGCATTTGCCTATTCACCCGATGGAAACACCATCGCCAGCGCGGGCACGAACGAGATGACAGTGATAACAGGGAGCATAGCGTCGAGACTTCCTTCAATTTCGGGGAATATAGTGCAGATGCGGGATGTCACGACCGGAGAAAAAAGAACCACAGTCAGCACGCAGACGCAGAAAGTTGCCTCTATCGTATACGCGCCCGATGGAAAAACGATCGCGACGGCAAGGAAGCAGGACCACACGGTCTATTTGTGGGACACCGCGACAGGAAAATCCAAGGGAACACTCGAAAGGGTGGGGAGAGGGAGCGTTCAGTCTTTCGTATATGCACCCGATGGAAAGACGATCGCGACCGCTGGCGGTTGGACAGACAACGTTGTGCAGGTATGGGACGCACAAACGGGTGCCCACAAAACAACACTGACCGGACATACGAAGCAGGTCAATTCCGTCGCATATTCACGCGATGGCAAGACGCTCGTTTCTGGGAGCACAGATGGCACGGTGCGGTTGTGGGATGCCACTACCGGAAAACACAAACCCATCCTGAAACATACAACGTGGATGGGTGTCCTATTTCAATGGTTGAATGCCCCTGTTCGTTCTGTCGCGTACTCACCCGATGGAAATACCATTGCTGCTGGAAGTATGGACAGTGAGGTGCGTTTATGGGATACACAGAGCTTAGGACTCAAAGTCACGCTTGGTGGACATTCGCGCCCAGTTGAGGCTGTCGTCTATTCACCCGACGGCAAGACGATCGCGACCGCTGGCGATTGGACAGGCAACACCGTGCGATTGTGGGATGTTGGCACGGGTGAAACCAGAGCCGTCCTTACAGGATATACCCATATCAGCACTGTGGCTTATGCACCCGATGGCAAGACGATCGCTACAAGTGGTGACTATCGTAGCGACGCACTGCAATTGTGGGATGCCAAGACAAAGAAACTTGAAGCTACATTTACCAAACATACTCAGGGCGCCCTTTCTTCCATGGTGTATGCACCCGATGGGAAAACGATTGCCGCTGTGAACCTATCTGACAATACAGTTCGGTTGTGGAATGCGATGACAGGCAAACACGAAGCCACATTCAAACCTGTCAACGCAAGGCGTGAATACGACATATCCTCGGTGGCATATTCACCCGATGGAAATACCATCGCTGCCGTTGGAGGATATCGTAAACAGCATAAGGGAACGGTTTATCTCTGGCACGCGCAGACAAAGAAACGCAAAATTATATATGAAGGTCCCGATTATATACTTTCCGTAGCATATTCACCCGACGGCAGAACGATCGCTACCGGAAGTTGGAACGGTAAAATACAGGTGTGGCATACTGTAACAGGTGAGGTCCTTAAAATAATCTCCACTGGACACAAAGGTGGGGTTGAGTCATTAGTCTATTCACCTGATGGAAAGACCCTCGTTTCTGGTGGAGGCTATCGCGACGACATCGTGCAATTGTGGGATGCGATAACAGGCGAACATAAAACCGCACTCAGGGGACATACGAAGACTGTCAGTGCTGTCGCGTATTCACCCGATGGTAAGACGATCGCGTCTGGGAGCACAGATGGCGCACTTCGTCTCTGGGATGCGATAACAGGCGGACACAAAGCCACGTTCACCGCGCATACGGACATCGTTGCCGTCGTGTATTCACCTGACGGAAAGACGATCGCTACCAGAAGTACCGACGGCACAGTATTACTCTGGGAAATCAAACCGACCTTGGGAAAGGAATAGATGTGAAGTCTTCCCTTTAGCTGAAAGTTCCAAAACCACTTGGTGCTACGACAAAAAATAGGAGATTGGTATGAATAGACCGCCAGAAGCCTTCGTTCACGTGGACGAAGAACGTTTGCTTAACTTTTCTACCGCTTGTTTTGAAAAAGCGGGTATTACACACGAACACGCCGCACTCATCAGCCGCTTGCTCGTCAATTCCGATTTACGGGGTGTCCGGAGTCACGGCACTCGAACCGTTAACGGATATTGTGGCGGTTTTGAAAACGGGAGTTTCAATCCCAACCCGAATATCCGGGTCATCCGTGAAACTCCAACGGCTGTTGTGCTTGATGGAAATGGCACACTCGGCTATCTCCCGATGGTGCGAGCCACTGAACACGCCATTGCTAAAGCGAAAGAGGTCGGCATCGGGATGGGGCTCGTCCGTTACATTGGGCACTACGGGTCTGCGGGGCACTATGCCCGACTTTGCAACGAAGCTGGGTGTATCGGTTTTTCAGTGCAGGGGTATCAGAACCAAGGCAACGCTGAAAACCAAGACCCGAAACCGCAACTCGGCTACTACGGGAACCCACCCATCTGTTTCGCTATCCCTTCTGATGAGGAACCCCCGGTTGTGCTCGATGCCGCAACCTGTATCATGGCGGATTACCAGCGCGGTCCCGATTTCGATGCCCTGCTTTCAGTCATTCCAGCCGCCTTCTTCAAGAGCATCGGATACACCGCCATCGCGAGTCTACTCGGTGGTGCCTTAACCGGTTTCACTGAACCCCCACCGGAAGATACCGCAAAATGGAGTGGCGGCGGCATGGGCGGAATGGTGCTCGCTATAGACATCGAATCTGTCGTGCCATCTGCTGTGTTCCACGCCGAAGTTGACCGCATGGTGCATGATGTTCGTGAAACCTATGAGCCGATGCCGGGGACAGACAGGGCACTTCTACCCGGGGCAATCGAAACGGAACGCACGGAACAACACCGTCGGGACGGCATCCGGTACGGTGAGATGGAACAGGAATCCGCACGCGGGGTCAGTCAACGGTTAGGTGTGCCACTCCCTTGGGACGAATAACCTCACGCAGGAAGGAAACAATCATGAATAGACCACCAGAAGCTTTCGTCTTAGTAGATGAGGAACGACTTCTCAACTTCTCTACGGCTTGCTTCGAGAAAGCCGGCGTTCCACACGAACACGCCGCACTCATCAGCCGCTTGCTTGTCAACTCTGACTTACGGGGTGTCCGGAGTCACGGCACGCAGACTGTGAATAGGTATTGTGCAGGCTTTGAAAACGGAAACCTCAACCCGAACCCGGATATCCGAGTTATCCATGAGACACCGACTGCCGTCGTGCTGGATGGCAACGGCACCCTCGGCTATCTTCCGATGGTGCGTGCCACTGAACACGCCATTGCCAAAGCGAAAGCAGTGGGCATCGGGATGGGATTGGTGCGTTATATTGGGCATTACGGGTCTGCGGGGCATTATGCACGTATGTGTAATGAAGCCGGATGCATCGGTTTTTCGGTGCAGGGATCCCGGAACCACGGCAATGCCGGAGACCAAGACCCGAAGCCGCAACTTGGTTACTACGGTAACCCACCCATCTGCTTCGCTATTCCCTCTGACGAGGAACCACCCGTTGTGCTGGATGCCGCAACCTGTATCATGGCGGATTACCAGCGCGGTCCCGATTTCGATGCGCTGCTTTCAATGATACCCGCGGCTTTCTTCAAGAGCATCGGCTATACCGCCGTGGCACATCTGCTCGGCGGGGGACTCACAGGTTTCACTGAACCCCCACCGGAAGACACCGCAAAATGGAAACCGCCACAGGGCGGCATGGTCCTCGCCATAGATATTGAATCCGTTGTGCCACCTCCTGTTTTCCACGCAGAAGTCGATCGGATGGTGCGGGATGTGCGTGAGACATACGAACCAATGCCGGGAACTGACAAGGCACTCCTACCCGGGGCAATCGAGATGGAACGCACAGAACAGCATCGCCGTGAAGGCATCCGTTATGGAGAGGCGGAACAGGAATCCGCACGTGCCGTCAGTAAACGGTTGGGCGTGCCACTCCCTTGGGATGCGTAACTTTCAACCGCCGTAGGGAAAAGAAAATCAAGAAAACAGATGAGATTTTCCTTGCCTTTTTTTTCAAAATGTTACATACTTTATTTACTGTTTAGGACTTACGCAGGATGCTCTTTTGTAGCATAACCTGTTAGGTTGTGCCCTGGGACCGACTGCGTTTTTTACAGGTTCCGCCGCTCCCAACGCGTGCTATCCAAAATTGCGTAAGTCCTGTTATTTTTATCCTTGGAGAAAATGTCTGTTATGCATACTCATATTAAAACCAATCTTTTCTTTTACATGTTTACCTTGTTCTTATGCCTCAATTCCGTTTTCTTATGGAACACCGCCGCACAAGTCAACAATGAATCTGTCAGTGACAACTATACGTTTGAGACGATCAACGTTCCCGGTGTAGACTTCTTAGCGGTGACGGCAAGCAGTGACTTTGAGGACTACGCCGGTAACACCCCGAGTGCGGATGGTGAGAAAATGGTGGGATTTACCCTCATTGATGGGGTTTTCACCACCCATGATTTCCCTGGATCGCAAGGCACTTATTTCTATGCGTTGGGTAATAATGGCGTAGCCGCTGGGCATTACCAAGACAGCGATGGACGCTATCAGGGGGTCATCTTAGGAGAAGATGGCGAGTTGCGAGAATACAAATTTCCAGGTGCTGTCGAAACCCAAATCTTCGGTTATAGTGATTCCACTGGGAGGTTGACAGGGAGTATGGTAGATGCGTCTGGGATTCGCCGCGGATTCTCAGGCGATGCAATCGTTGAGTATCCCGGAGCACCCGAAACGTATGCCGATTTCGTAAGCGGGTTAGGCAATGTCGTGGGGAGTTACGTGAGTGCTACAGGCACATATCATGCATACCTGCGTGGACCGAGCGGCAGCTTTGCAACGCTCGACCTCCCACTAAAAGGAGAGTTGGAATACTTTTTTCTTCACGGTCTCAACGATGGACTGATTGCTGTTGGCCGCGCCAAACCCGTGGGGGGTGTCCCGCGCACATACGTCGGCAATCCCCTCAACCTACAAGAATTACGCGTTCCGGATAGTGTTGGCACAGAGGGTTGGAATATCAATCAGGACGGTTCTGTCGTCGGACACTATGACACAGCAGATGGACGCAGACACGGATTTATCGCAAGACCCGTAGAGAGCACTGATCCAAGAGTCAGCAATAGACGTATTGGCGCACCCCGTGGTTATACCTTTGAGAGTATTGATGTCCCGGGTGTAGATTTTTTAGCAGTGGCGGCGAGTAGCGACTTTGAGGATTACGCCGGCAATACACTAAGTGCCGATGGTGAAAAAATGGTGGGCTTTACACTGATTGATGGTGTTTTTACGACCCACGATTTCCCTGGATCACAAGGCACTTATTTCTATGCGTTGGGTAATAATGGCGTAGCCGCTGGGCACTACCAAGACAGCGAGGGGCTTTATCACGGTGTCATCTTAGAAAATGGCGAGTTGCGGCAATACGATTTTCCGGGTGCCGTCGAAACGGAGATATACGGTATCTCCGATGCGACAGGTGCCCTGACGGGTAATTTTATTGATGCGTCTGGGGTTCGCCGTGGCTTCTCAGGCGACACAATCGTTGAGGGACCCGGAGCATCGGCAACTTATGCCGATTTTGTGAGTTGGACGGGCCATATCGTGGGGAGCTACGCCGATGCTGCCGGAACATATCATGCATATATGCGTGGTGCGACGGGTAGGTTTTTATCTATCGACCTTCCAGCAGCACTAAATCTGGAATACTTTTTTCTCCACGGTCTCAACGAGTCAAGAAGTGTCGTTGGCCGCGCGAAAGAGGTGGGGGATGTCCCACGCACATACGTCGGCAACCCCCTCAACCTAAAAGAATTGCGGTTTCCGGGCAGCGTCAGCACGGAGGGTTGGAATATTAATCAGGACGGTTCTGTCGTCGGACACTACGACTCACCCGATGGGCGCAGACACGGATTTATCGCCAGACCCGTTGATGCGGCAGAGAGCACGCATTTTGGCAACTTCTACACCGTTACGTTGTCTAAAGGTTTGAATATGCTTTCCGTGCCATTGGCACCCCCAACCCCTATGCGTGCCAAGAACCTTGTCGCCATGACAGGGGCGACAACCATCGTCACAATTGATGCAGCAAACCAGCGTTTCATCGCATGGACACCAGGAGCACCGAATGACGGTTTCGCAATTGAGGGTGGACAAGGCTATATCGTCAATGTTCCAGCAACCCGCAACTTTGCCTTCGTTGGTGCCCCCTGGACAGATCCTATGCCAAAAACAACGGAAGTCGCTGCAGCACCCTCTGCTATTACCCCCTTGATAAGGGGGGATAGGGGGGTTACCCAAGAAGCGTGGGCATTCGTTGTCAGCGGACACTTGGCAGGCAAATCCACATTTGACGGCTACCAAGTTATCGTTCGTAACCTGAGAACCAACAGCATCCTAACCACCCCAGTGCAAGGCGATTACTTTGCTGCGGCAACTGCCGACTTAACGCGGCGGAGTGTCGTTTACGTTGGAGATATAATTGAGTTGCGCGTCATCGATCCGAATGGAAACGCTGAGGTACAACCCCTTACTTACAAAGTGACGCCTGAACATCTGGCGAATGCGGTTTTGTCTGTTAGGCTTGATGGCATCGGTAAACCGGAACAGAATCTCTTGTTGCAGAACTATCCAAACCCGTTTAATCCGGAAACTTGGATTCCCTATCAACTTTCGGAAGACAGTCCTGTATCGATCACCATTTATGATACGACGGGTAGGTTGGTCCGCACGCTTTCGCTCGGTTTGCAATCCGCAGGCTTCTATAATAGTCAGGGACGCGCGGCGTATTGGGATGGGCGCAATGCTTTGGGTGAACGGGTTGCGAGTGGTATCTATTTCTACCAGTTGACGACCCCAACTTTCCAGCAGACCCGGCGGCTCGTTATTGTAAAGTAGGAGTACACGTAATACGCCAAACAATTTTCGATCCCGTAGGTTGGGTTGAACGCCTCTGACAACAGGTAGGCACAGTATCCAAATACGCTTCAGAGCCAAATGAGCGTGGATGACCGCAGAGGTTCAGTGAAACCCAACTTTATCCACCGACCCGTTAAAATTTTTCTTGCCTTTTTTGATAAAATATTACATACTCTCTTACAGTGTTTTTGAACGTCCCAAGATAGCCTGTCCTTGTGTTACATTGCTAACACACATATCCCGGTAGGAGCGGTCTCCGCCTCGCGACACCCAGCAGACAATCGGTAGAAACCGAACGCTGCATGGCTTGGGACTGGTGCCTGATATACTGTTTTTTATCTTTGAGATTTATACTTTAAGGAGGGGTTTTGTTATGTACACTCATATGAAAACCAGCTTTTTGTTTTACACGTTCACGGTGTTGATGTGTTTTAATTTCCTTTTCCTAATTAACACACCTGCACAACTTGTCGAATCCGTCAGCGACAACTATACCTTTGAAACGATTGACGTTCCCGATGTAGAGTTCTTAGCGGTGGCGGCGAGTAGTGACTTCGAAGATTACGCAGGTTACACGAAAAGTGCCGATGGCGAAAAAGATGTCGCCTTTACGCTCATTGATGGTGTTTTTACGACCTACGATTTCCCGGGATCACAGAATACCTATTTCTTTGCGCTCGGTAATAATGGGAATGCTGCGGGACACTACGAGGACAGCGACGGGCTTTACCATGGGGTCATCTTAGAAAACGGCGAGTTGCGGCAATACGATTTTCCCGGTGCTGTTGAGACGGAACTATGGGGGATTAGTGACGCAACTGGGGCACTGACAGGTAATTTTATAGATGCTTCAGGGGTTCGCCGTGGCTTCTCAGGCGACGCAATCATTGAGTTCCCCGGAGCGACGGAGACGTATGCCGATTTCGTGAACTCAAGCGGCGGGATGGTCGGCAGCTACGTAGATGCTGACGGGCTATATCATCCATACATACGCACCCCGGATGGCAGGTTTGTCCCTCTCAAACTTCCACAAGCCGAAAATCTGGAATACTTTTTTGTGCACGGTATCAACGATGTAAGGACTGTCGTCGCCCGAACCAAACGGGTGGATGATCTCCCAGGCACGCTCGTCGGCACATTCCAGGACGGGCTGAAGAGACTCGAGGTTCCGGACAGTGTTAGCACCGAGGGGTACAATATTAATCAGGACGGTTCTATCGTCGGACACTATAAATCCGCCGATGGCCGAACACACGGGTTCATTGCCAGACCCGTGATGGACACCGAGGTACCCGTCGAGGATCAACCCGTTGCCACACCCACTACCTTCAACTATACCTTTGAGAGTATTGATGTCCCGGGTGTAGCGTTTTTAGCGGTGACGGCAAGTAGCGACTTTGAGGATTACGCCGGCTATACGAAAAGTGCCGATGGCGAAAAAGAGGTTGCTTTTACGCTGATTGATGGTGTTTTTACGACCTACGATTTTCCCGACTCGCAGAAGACGCATTTCTATGCGCTGGGTAATGATGGACAAGCTGCGGGACACTACCAAGATAGCGACGGGCTATATCACGGTGTAATTTTGGAAGATGGCGAGTTGCGGCAATACGATTTTCCGGATGCCGTTGAAACAGAGATATACGGTATCTCCGATGCGACGGGTGCCCTGACGGGGGGTTTTATAGATGCGTCTGGGGTTCGTCGTGGCTTTTCAGGAGACGCAATCATTGAGGTGCCCGAGGCATCGGAAACTTATGCCCATTTCGTGAACGCCAGCGGCCGTATAGTGGGAAGTTACGTAGATGCTGACGGGGTATATCGTCCATACATGAGTGGTCAAAATGGTAGGTTTATATCTCTCGATCTTCCACAAGCCGCACAGTTTGAATACTTTTTTGTGCACAGTATCAACGATGTAGGGACGCTCGTTGGCAGAGCCAAGAGGTTCGGTGATGTCCCGCGCACTGCTGTCGGTTCACTCCAACACGGGCTAAAGGCATTGAAGGTTCCGGGCAGCGTTAGCACGGAGGGGTGGAATATCAATCAGGACGGCTCTGTCGTCGGACACTATGACTCACCGGATGGACGCAGGCACGGATTCATTGCCCGACCTGTTGATGCGGCAGAGAGCACGCATTTTGGTAACTTCTACACCGTTACGCTGTCTAAAGGTCTAAACATGATTTCTCTACCATTGGCACCCGCAACACCGGTGAATGCCAAGGCACTTGCCGCAATGGCAGGCGCAACAACCATCGTCGGACTTGATGCCGAAAACCAGCGGTTCATCGGATGGACACCCGGCGCACCGAATGACGGATTTCCCATTGAAGGTGGACAAGGCTATATCATCAACGTCCCAGAAACCCGCAACTTTGCCTTCGTTGGCGCGCCGTGGACGGATCCCACCGAAACGACAGAGACTGCTGCCGCACCTGCTCTATCCACGGAGCTGCCGCAGGAAGCATGGGCATTCGTTGTGAGTGGGAATTTGGCAGGTAAACCCGCATTTGACGGTTACCAAGTTATCGTCCGTAACCTGAGAACCAACAACATCCTAACGACCACAGTGCAAGGGGATTACTTCGCTGCGGCAACCGCCGACTTAACGCGGCGTAGCGTTGTCCAAGTCGGAGATGTCATTGAATTACGCGTCATCGGTCCGAATGGAAACGCTGAATCGCAAACCCTCACTTTCAAAGTAACCCCTGAGCATCTGGCGAATGCGGTCTTGTCTGTTAGGCTTGATGGCATCGGTCAACCGGTGCAAAATCTCCTATTGCAGAACTATCCGAATCCGTTTAACCCAGAGACGTGGATTCCGTATCAACTCTCGGAAGACAGTCTGGTATCGATCTCCATTTACGATACAACGGGTAGGTTGGTTCGGACGCTTTCGCTGGGTTTTCAATCCGCAGGCTTTTACAACAGTCAGGGACGTGCTGCATATTGGGATGGGCGTAATGCCCTCGGGGAACGCGTTGCGAGTGGTATCTATTTCTACCAGTTGACGACCCCGCTTTCCAGCAAACGCGACGGCTCGTCATCGTAAAATAGGGTCAATCTGAATAAAGCTTACACGTCAAAGAAGGATAACCATGGATCACCATATAAAAACGAAACTCGTTCTTTTTGCATGTTTTATCCACTGCTTTATATGCAGCGCTGTTGCACAGGTTGAAACCGAAATACCGATTGCTGATTACACTTTTGAGACGATTGAAGTGCCGGGCGTCGATTTTCTGGAGGTGACCGCAAGTAACGACTTCGGAGATTACGCAGGGAACACCCGGACCTCTGACGGTGAGAAAACCATCGGTTTCACGTTGATAGACGGTGTTTTCACTACGTACGATTTTCCAGATTCCCTGAATACCTATTTCTATGCACTCGACAACGCTGGAAAAGCAGCTGGACACTACAAAGATATAGATGGACTTTACCACGGCGTCATCATGGAAGATGGGAAACTCACGCAATACGATTTTCCCGGTGCAGCCGAAACCCACATCTACGGTATTAGCGATGAAACAGGGGCACTGAGCGGTAATATTGTTGACGAAGCAGGTGGCACCCGCGGCTTCTCAGGCGATATGCCAATTGCGTTTCCGGGGGCAGTCACAACTTATGCAGATTTCGTCAATGCCGCAGGTGCTGTCGTCGGGAGCTACGTGGATGCCGATGGAAGGCCTCATGGGTTCATACGCAACCCCGACGGCAGTTTCACCTCTATTGACGTTCCAGAAATGCCGAATCTTGTATTCCTATTTGTAAACACCATCACCGATTTCGGTGTTGTCGCCTTCAGAGCGAAAGCCGTAAATGATATTCTGCGGTCCTATATCCTGCTGCCAGATGGTATCCTCTATGAAGTGCGGCTCCCAGGCAGTGTTAACACCGTCGTCCGAAATGTGAATCAGGATGGGAGTATTATCGGTTATTACGACTTACCAGACAAGCGTAGATACGGCTTCGTCGGTAGACCGACAACACAATCGAATGGGAAAGATTTGGGTAATATCTTCTCCATGCACCTCTCTAAAGGTTTGAACCTGTTGTCTGTGCCGTTGAAACCGACTGTCCAGATGACAGCACGCTCGCTCGCAGTAAAGATGGGCGCGACAGCGGTTGTTATGCTGGATGCCGCGAACCAACGGTTCGTCGGATGGACCCCGAACGCACCCGACGATGGGTTTCCCATCGAAGGCGCAAAAGGGTATATCGCCAATCTACCGGAACCCCGCGCTGTCGTCTTTACTGGCACAAAATGGACGCATCAGACACAAGTCGCTGCAGCACCGATTGCAACGCCTCTCAGTCAGACGTGGGCGTTCGTCGTCAGTGGGTATTTAGGAGGCACACAACACTTCAACGGGTATCGTGTCACAATCCGAAACACACGGACGAACGCTGTCATGAAAGCCCAGGTGCGCGGTAATTATTTCGCTGCGGCAACTGCCGATCTCAACTACCGTAGCGTTGTAGAGCTCGGTGACAGGTTGGAATTAACCCTGACGGACATTGACGGAAACATCGCTTCAGAGAGACGCAATTTCACGGTGACGCCTATGAATCTTGCGCATGCTACGCTGAATGTAACACTAAATGGTATCGGGACACCGAAACAGAGCTTCCTATTGCAGAACTATCCGAATCCGTTCAACCCAGAGACGTGGATACCCTATCGACTTTCAGAGGACGGTCAAGTCTCTGTATCTATCTATGACACAAACGGCGCGCGCATCCGAACACTTTCGCTCGGCTATCAGTCCGCGGGTTTCTATCAAAATCGAGAACGCGCTGCCTATTGGGATGGATGTAACGACTTAGGAGAACCGGTTGCAAGTGGGGTCTATTTCTATCAACTGACAACACCAACTTTCCAGCAAACCCGGCGGATGCTCATTCTAAAATAGTTTTTAAATTATTGCCTCTGAGCTGCTGCGTCCGTTGTCCTGGCAGATGGACTTTAAAGGTGGCAACTCAGGTTATATTATTTGACATACGCATCCTGCTAAAGCAGCAAAAACACTGCAATATGCAATATCAATGTGCCAAATGCAGCAACACCTATCAAATCTCGCCGTTACGCTATAAGTGTGATTGCGGCGGTGCCCTAAACCTCATTGCTGATTCGCGTATCTTGCCGAACGCACAGGTCCCAGCAGCGATGTCGCTCTGGCGGTATCGTGAAGCATTGCCGATCGGTGAGGCGACAGAGATTATCACACTCGGCGAAGGCATGACCCCGCTTGTGCCACTTGATACTAACGCACCTGAACACTTCATGAAATTGGATTATCTCTGTCCGACCGGTTCTTATAAGGATCGAGGGGCATCCGTCCTACTCACGCATCTCAAATCACTCGGTGTTGAGACCGTTGTTGAGGATTCATCGGGCAATGCGGGTGCCGCGATAGCCGCCTACAGTGCCAGGGCAGACATCCGATGCACCATCTACTGTCCTGCGTCTACCTCGAAAGGCAAATTGAGACAGATTTCCGCTTACGGTGCCGAGTTAAAACTGGTGGAAGGCAACCGTATGGCAACGACAGAGGCAGTAAAACTCGCCGCAGAAACGACCTGCTATGCCTCTCACAATTGGCATCCGTTTTTCTTGGAAGGCACAAAGACGCTCGCGTATGAGATTACCGAACAACTCGGATGGCGTGCCCCGACACATGTCTTATGTCCAGTCGGATTCGGGAGCATCTATTTGGGACTCTCCATCGGATTCCGTGAATTGCAGACCCAAGGGATTATTGAAGGCATCCCTCGACTTCTCGGCGTTCAATCCGATGTCTGTTGCCCAATCTACAACGCGTCCGTTGGAAACCTAACGTCAATCTCAAGAATGAAGCAAACTGGAGACACACTTGCTGAGGGGATTACCGCTGAGCTCCCCATCCGAGGCGACAATATTTTGGAGGCACTCCATTTCTCGAACGGCGCATTTACCACAGTCAATGACACAGAGATTGAGGAAGGCATGAAACTGCTTGCCGCTAAAGGGATGTATGTGGAACCTACGTCTGCTGTGATCGTTAAAGCGTATCAGAAGTTCAAAGCGTCAGGCATCATCCAAGAAGGTGATATGACAGTCTCGATCCTCACCGGTATCGGTTTAAAGGCGAGTAAGACCATTTCTGATTGAAAATGCTTCAATAAATGAGATCTTTGTAGCATAGGCTGTTAGCCTGTGCAGTCTTTAAGGCGATCTGTCAATGCGATATAATCTCTTAGAAATGGTATAAGTAAAATTCATGAGAGAAAACAGACGTGACTTCACGCGACTCATTACCGTCTGCGCGCTGATCCTAATTTTTATTTTGGTGATTGGAGCCTTGCGCGCCCGAGAACATTCATTTTTCCGAATCGGTGCCAGCAACAGTAGAAACCAAGAGACATTTCCTGACACTGTCAAACGGCGTGATAAACTCCAAAGCGATCGATGGCCCAAAGGGTTTCGACTGCTTCGGTATTGGTGGACGGGTGGCGCAGCCGTCTATATTGCAGAGATGGACCGCACGGCGAGTAACATCCAATTCGATGTTGAACTCGCCAACGATCAAATCTTAGGACGCGAAACCATCACCGATGCGACACGGCGACTCTTGCAAAAAGAAGTGCTACCGCTCGCAGGTGTTAACGGGAGTTTCGGCATCCGGGAGGACAATCGCGGACGTGGCGGTATGATGTTCAATCTGCATATCCAAAACGGTGAACTGGTCAGTATCTCCACACCCCTGGATAGATGGGGATATTCGCCACCATCCCCGTGGGGGGAGACGAGTTTTGGCGTAACACCCGATGGCGAGTTCCTCTTGGATAGGGTGAAACTCAACGGTAAACTCAAGATTGCCAACGACACGCTTCCGATTGACGCGGTCAACCAAATTTGCGATTCAGCGTGTCCTACTGTCATCTATACACCCCGCTTCGGACGTAGAACTTTAACGCGCCGATGCTACGAGTTTACGCTTAGACAAATTCAACTTCCACTGACCGGAAAATACACAAGTAGATTTGTTGTTACGAATGTGAACCCGCGCGGCAACAGTGTCATTCCGTTTGATGGGGTTGTGCTTGCGATTGAACCGAGGGTGGCACGCCATTGGACTGATAAAATTGTGAAATCCACAGCGGGCACACTGGAAATTGCGCTCACCCCTAAAAAATGGCAACGTGTTCAGCAGGGACTCGGTGGGAACTTGCGGCTCGTTCGGAACGGTAAAGTCGAACCTGAACTCATCGTATTTGGCGAGTCGCGTGGGGGGAGTGCCTACCGGCATCGGAATGCCGCGTCCCGTCACCCGCGCAGTGCCCTCGGATTTAACGATGAAAAGTTGTTCCTCATCGCTGTCGACGGCAGGCAGCCCGGGTACAGTATGGGGATGACGCTCTATCAGATGGGAACATTTTTCAGCGAACTCGGCATCAAACATGCCATTAACTTCGATGGTGGCAGCTCCTCAACCTTATGGGCACTCGGAAGAGTCGCAAACAGCCCCGCGCACGGCTACGAACGCCGTATTTTCAACGTTGCGATGATCCGCGCGAAAAAATAAGCACAATGAAATCTAAATATTTCCTACTTCCCATTCTGTTAATACTCGCGTGTTCAAACAGGAACACACCGCAAGCGGTCAGTGAAGATTTCATCTATAACTACTATCAGCGGGCGGATCAAGCAGCAGCGTTACAACTCAGCCATGGGCTCGCGGCAGAAAAATTGGAAGACGAAATCGCTCGCGTGCGTGAAGTCCGGTCGCCAGGACAACAGATGGAGGAGATGCCGAAAATCGAATACGAACCTATTGGAAAAGAAGAGGAACCAACACACGTCCTATTCAACTATAAACTCACTATCACAACACGAGGCACAATAACCCACACCCGAAACGTCATTATCAACACCGAACAAATTGATGGACGCTGGAAAGTCGTCAACTTCGACGAGTATTAAGGAAAGGCACTCTTATCTTACCGGAAGGAAAATTGAAAAATCTTTTCTTCCGTAAGTCAAAAAACCGTAGCCCGTAATGAAATGGAGGGCGGATTATAGGAAGACACGTGTCTGCTAAATCTACGCCATTCCTCCGCAAGGTAAGTTAAAAATATGAAAACTGGAAAAGTTGCTGTCTTCACACAAGCGCAAACACCCATGGAATTCCGGGAGTACCCGATCCCATCTGTTACACCCGATGATCTGCTCGTCCGGATCAGTATGGCAAACATCTGCGGCTCCGATCTACACTTTTGGCGTGGACACGGACCCAAAATCGAGAGCGGTATCCCCCAAGTGCTCGGACACGAAATGATCGGCACGATCGAAGCCATGGGACGCAACATCACAATGGATAGCACGGGACAGCCGCTAACCGAAGGCGACCGCATCGCCTACTCCTACTTCAAACCGTGTCAACACTGTTGGATGTGTCTCAACGGAAAACCGGGATGTCCCAACCGCTACCGAGATTGGCTCGGTGTCTCCAGCGAACAAGCGCCTCACTTTCACGGTGCTTATGGCGAATACTACTACATGAAACCCGGACATTGGGTGTTCAAAGTGCCCGATGCACTCCCAGACGCACTCGTATCCCCCATCAACTGCGCCTTATCTGAAGTCATTTACGGACTGAACCAGATCGGCATCACACTCGGCGATACCGTGGTCATCCAAGGCGCCGGTGGACTCGGACTCTACGCCACCGCTGTCGCCAAGGAGATGGGTGCTGGGAAAATCATCGTTTTCGATCGACTCCCTGCCCGTCTGGCACTTGCACGAGAATTCGGCGCAGACGAGACCCTCAACGTCGACGAAATTGACATGAAATCCCGGGTAGAATACGTCCTCGATCAGACACGCGGCATCGGCGCAGACCTTGTCGCCGAGTTCGTGGGATCACCGCGCGTCCTCGCGGAAGGCGTAGAGATGCTCCGATGGGGTGGACGTTACCTCTGGATCGGCAACATCAATCTCGGATTCCCCACAGAGATCGATCCTGGCAACATTGTCCGCTGCAGTAAAGCCATTCGCGGTGTGATCGTCTACGAGCCGTGGGTTATCCCGCGCGCCCTCGATTTCCTCAGTCGAACACGAGACAAGTATCCGTTCCACAAAATCATCTCCGATACCTTCCCGTTCAGCGATATTAATGAGGCGTTCTCTTACGCCGATAGCGGCGAGGCAATCCGAGTCGGACTGGAATTTGCAGAATAAAATGGCTTCTTCTGTCTATATTCACATCCCATTTTGCGCGACGAAGTGCTACTACTGCGCTTTCAATACCTATACCTTCCATAAAGAGGAAGCGAAAGCATATTTAACTGCACTCCGCACAGAAATGGAACACTATGCCGCTGAAACCGAGCCTCTACAAACGGTTTTCATCGGGGGTGGCACGCCTTCTATCCTCTCTGTGGACGCTTTGGCACGACTGTTTACGGATATACATCAGCATTTCCAAATAACACCGAACGCCGAGATGACTGTGGAATGCAATCCAGGAACCATTGATAGTGAGAAGTTACGTGTGATGCGAGACAACGGCGTGAATCGGCTCAGTTTCGGTTTGCAAGCCATGCAAGACGAGACCTTGAAGCAGTTAGGCAGGATCCACACCGTCGCGGAATTCCTGCAGAGTTATCGCCTCGCCCGCGAAGGCGGTTTTGAGAACATCAACATCGACCTCATTTTCGCACTCCCAAACCAAACGATGGAAGCATGGCAGCACACCCTCAACGAAGTTATCGCCCTCGAACCCGACCACATTTCAGCCTATAATCTCGTCATGGAGGAGACGACCCCGTTCTATGACTGGTGGCAAGCCGGTCAACTCCACCTCCCGACCGATGACACCGAAGCCGACATGTTCCAATACACCATTGACACGCTCACCACGCACGGGTATACACATTATGAAATCTGTAACTTCGCCAAGCCGAACCGTTTCGCGCGGCACAACCTCGTCTACTGGAACAACCAACCGTGCATCGGACTCGGGGCAGGCGCGTGTGGGTATATCAACGGTGTGCGTTATACGAATATTCGGGGGATCGCGCCCTACATTCGCGAACTCTCCCAACGCCATAAACCCATCGCCGATACCGAACGCATGACGGGACACGCTGAGAAGGCGGAAACGCTCATGCTCGCACTTCGGAAGCGCGAAGGCATTTCTCTCGATGTTTATAAAGACCGATTCGGCGAAGACATCGAAATCGCCTTTGGAAGCATCCTGAAAAAATGGTTAGACATGGAATTACTGGAACGCACACCCACGCACCTCCGCTTGACCCCTCGCGGACTCTTCCTCGCAAACGAGGTCTTCGTCGAGTTAATGTAATCCTGCTCTTGACTATTTTTGCCAAACCTGTTATCATAACTAAAGTTTGGACAATATTGTAAGTTTCAAGCTGCTTTGTCGAAAGGCAGCGGGGGATCGTGTTCAGATATGTGCCGAATATTCTGCGAGTTCGTCTTTTCTTGGGAACTCACAGAATATTCCGACCCGCTGAACAGCG
>JAJEDB010000093.1 GCA_022821725.1 Candidatus Poribacteria bacterium
CGCTGTTCAGCGGGTCGGAATATTCTGTGAGTTCCCAAGAAAAGACGAACTCGCAGAATATTCGGCACATATCTGAACACGATCCCCCGCTGCCTTTCGACAAAGCAGCTTGAAACTTACAATATTGTCCAAACTTTAGTAAGTTATAGTGAATCCTAAAAATAAGTTTACACTTTCCATCCCCCGGTAGGTGCGGTTTTTAACCGCACCGATTTATAGTTAGGACTTACGCATCCTGCTCTTTTGTAGCACAAACTTTCCAGTTTGTGTCAGAAAAACGTCTGTTTTTGTGAGAGTTCTCATCTCACAGAACGCCCTACGGTCAAAATTGCGTAAGTCCTGAGTAGTGATACTGCCAATCATTACTGTGAGCTGATGGACTGTAATATCGAAAAAAATAATAGAGAATAGATTGATTCTGTGTTACACTATAAACTATCGGCAAACTGCCACATTTCAACAAAGGAGGAAGAAAAATATGGGTGGAATCGGCGGAATGGAGATCTTTATAATCCTGGTCGTCGCACTCGTCATTTTTGGACCGAAAAAGTTGCCCGAAATGGGACGTTCCCTCGGCAAAGCGATCCGAGAATTTAAGAGTGCAGGGAGTGATCTCCAAGATGAACTGACAAAAGCAGCAGATGAGATTGATAAAGAACCGGATCCGAATATTAAACCTCCGAAACCTTCTTGATGACTCGGACTGTGAGCGACACGCACTATGGAATCTACGGAAGCTAACGAAGTGGCAATGACTTTCTGGGAACACCTGGAGGAACTCCGGCGTCGCATTATTATTTCTGCTATCGCGATCGCCGTTTTTACGGTCCTAAGTTTGTCCTTCAGCAAGCCGATTGAAAAGGTCATTAAGTTTCCATTGGGAACTTCGATGAACACGCTCATCGCGAATGCGATTGATACCGTAGACGGGACTGAGGGCTCAATACTCGGATTCTTCGCACTCGCTTTGCGATCCGGAACTTCGAGTGTCGATGCAATACTGATGAAGGTGGGTCCCTTGGAAGGTATCATGGCATACCTGAAATTAGGGATAACTACCGGCATTTTGCTGGCACTACCGATAATCATTTATCAGGTCTGGGCGTTCGTTTTTCCAGCACTCAATCGCGAGGAGCGACAATTCGCGGTCCCACTGTTTATGATTATCGTCGTATTTTTCATCTTCGGTGCGGCTTTCGCCTACTTTATTGTCACACCGGTCGTCCTGCAATTCTCCGCGCAGCTGCTGCCAGGGTTACCCAACATGTGGGACCTGGAAAAATATATCAACTTTATAACTCGCTTAATCTTAGGATTCGGTATCGCTTTTGAGTTACCGATAGTTATGGCGTTTCTGTCCCGTATCGGCATCATTGACGCACAGGGCTTCCGTGAGAAACAAAGTTACGCGTTATTGGGTATCTGTGTCATGTCGGCTCTCTTGACACCTGCCGATCCGGGTTCAATGTTATTGATGGCAATGCCACTCTTTGTTTTGTATCAACTCGGTATTTTCTTTGCATACCTTGTCGAAAAGGAGGCAGAAGTATAATGGCTAACGAGCCTTTACAGCAACAACTCGCTTTGTTGTACCAATTACAGGAGCGCGACCAAGAACTGTTATCAATCCAGCGAAAACTTCAAGAGATCCCACGTAGTATTCAACAGTTAGAGTCGGACGTTATAGAGTCTGAAGAAGATATGGCGGCGAAATCGGCAGAACTCGCAGAGACAGAGAAAGAACAACGCGCCAAAAACGCTGAAATTGAAATGAACGCTATCCAGCGCGAGAAATATCGGGATGAACAACGCATCGTTAAGACAAATGAGGCTTATGATGCGCTTGAGCGACAAATTGAATATCTTGATAAGGAGGACGAAGAAGCGGAGGATACGATCTTAGTTCTTATGGAGAAAAGCGATCAACTCAAAGAAGAATTGGCGCAATTGGAAGTTGAAGTAAACCGCGAAAAGCAGAAAACCGCTACTGAAACCGCACAACTCCAACAAGAACTCCAGGATTTAGAGACAGAGAGGGATGAAAAGTTGAAACGGCGGAAGGCGTTTCTTCCTAAAATTGAAAAAGGACTCAGAGACGAATATTATCGCTGGATGAAAGCCCAGTTCGCAAACCGGTCCGGCGCAGCACGAGCGAAAACCGGTTTTGTCGCACTCAGCAAAAACGGTATCTGTGACAGTTGCCGCATCGCTATTCAACCGCAGACCCTCAAGGAGGCGCAAAAGTATCAGAAACAAGTTTACTGTTCAAGTTGTAAAAGGCTGCTTTACGTCGAGCCTGCTACACCCGATGTGCCATTTCCATAGAAAGGAGATACCCACAACTAATGCCCTTTTTCGTTATTGATGAGCAACCCGAAAAGCAGGTCTTTGATGGCGCGAGTCTTCGGACACTTCACGGTGAAAAAATAATGATGTCCTTCGTCAATCTGCAACCGTATAGTGTTGTTGCAGAGCACAGTCATCCGCATGAACAGATGGGGATGGTCCTCGAAGGAACATTTGAACTCTCCATTGACGGAGAGTCTCGGATACTCAAAAAAGGAGACGCTTACCTTATCCCTTCCAATGTGAAGCACAGTGCCAAGGCGTTTGAAAAGCCCGCTGTTGCTCTCGACATCTTTAGTCCACCACGAGAAGATTATAAGTCATGAAAACGTATCGCGCGATTCAAGAACTTCAAACGACCGGCAGTGTCACTGCTGGCATTAGTCTGCGCACTGGCGGCATTAGCAACACACCTTACGCCACCTTGAATCTCGCTGAACATGTCGGCGACGATCCGAGGGCAGTCGCAACCAACAGGAAAATCCTTTTTCAGCAAACGGGTTTAAAGAATTGGCAGTATTGTCGTCAAGTTCATGGGAACTGTGTGATTGCTGTTGATGCCCCAACGGGAGCCTCTCTTGAACCTCCGCCAGAGGCAGACGCCCTTATCTCCGCGTGTCGCGGTGTGGCATTGGGAATTTTTACAGCGGATTGTGTCCCTATTTTCATTCTTGATATTGAAACGCCAGCAATCGGTATCGCGCATGCAGGGTGGCGTGGCACCTTCGCACGCGTTGCGGTGAACACGCTTGCACAAATGAAAGCCTGTTTCGGAACTGTGATTGAAAACTGCCGGGTTCATTTGGGACCCGCTATCCAGAAATGCTGCTATACCGTCAGCGCAGAATTGCTGACACAATTTGCTGAACGCTTCGGCTGCAGCGTCCACGATGGAACACACTTGAATCTACAGGCTGCCAATGTTAACCAATTGGTTGAAGCAGGTTTACCCGCCACTTCTATCTCAATATCCCCACTTTGCACCGCTTGTCGCACAGACCTTTTTTATTCACATCGGGCTGAGAACGGACAAACAGGTCGGATGCTCTCATATATCCAACTTGATACTGAATAGAGACGGGCATCCTCGGATGGAAAATTTGCTTTTCTCGTAAAAATATAGTATCATTATTAATATATAGTGTAGATGCCATAGATGAATAGCAGTATCAGCGTCGTCCCCAGTCGAAACCTCACTACAATTTGTAACGTTATTTTTCTTAGATGTTCCAACCTGTTTAGGGCAATGATTTCTTAAATTCGTTGTTAGGTAATAATTTGGCATACGCCGGAAAGAATTGAAGATGCGCGTGCTCTTCGCAACGTTATCAATCGTTACAGGTTTGATCGGACTTGTTTTTATTATACAAGGCGGCAACCACCCTTCCAAGTATCAGGAAGTTTTGTCCGAAAACGTGAGTGCCGTGCAAGTCACGCAGGTTTATACGGAGGCAACACATAAGATAACCGTTGGTATTGGGATTGTGAGTATAGCCGTCTTGGTCGCCGTCATTGGTATACTCTTTCACACAAGCAAGCCTTTAAATCCAGATCCGCCATCAACAGACAATCTTGAAAGTTGACAAACCCTTTTAATTGTGGAATTGAAAAATTGAACTCGATTGTTGAGAATCTTTCCAGGATCAATGAACGGATTGCCACTGCTGCAGAACGGAGTAAACGCACACGCGATTCAATAACACTCGTTACTGTTACGAAAGGGCGTGCGGTGGCGGAAATTCAGACAGCTCTCGCTGCAGGGGCAACGGATATAGGTGAAAACCGTGTGCAGGAAGCGCAACAGAAGTACACGCCAGTCAATGCCTTTGTGGATGCTACAGGGGCTGATGCCACTCGTAACGCATGCCGATGGCACCTAATTGGACATCTGCAAAGAAATAAGGTTAAAACCGCAGTGGAGATGTTTTCACTGATTCATTCAGTTGACAGTTTGCGGCTTTTAGCGGAGATAGCACGTCGGTCTGAACAACGCTCACAACGAACAGATGTTTTGATTCAAGTAAATACCACGCGCGAGGCAAGTAAATACGGGGTGGCAGCGGAGGATGTACTTCAGTTCATGGAAGACGCACAGGTATATCCGGCCGCGCACATTGTTGGGTTGATGACAATGGGGCAGTTAACACCTTCACCGGACGCAAACCGTCCCGCATTCGCCTTGCTGAGATCGCTTGGTGAAAAAATAGAATCCCAAAAATTTCCCGGCGTTACCCTGGCGTATCTCTCTATGGGGATGACAAACGACTTTGAGGTAGCCGTTCAAGAAGGCGCGAACCTCGTTAGAATCGGCAGGGCGATTTTTGAGGTTTCAGAAAACAGCCAGTAGTTAAAGAGAGTTCTGACCGAACCGCAAGGAATAATTAAAATATGGAGTTAGGTGTAATAGGCGTTGGAAAGATGGGCGGCATTATCGTCCGAAGTATCGCTGACACGGTCTTTCCCGCGAAACAGATCTGGGTTACCGACCTTGATGATACCCTCGTCCAGCAGCTGTGCGATGAAAAGGGGACGAACAGGGCAAGCGATATCGCTGCCTTAGTAGAAAACACCGACGTTATTCTCTGCGCTGTCACGCCTCCAGCAGTCCCACACGTCTTACCACAGGTGGCACGCACCTTGTCAGCATCGCAATGGCTCATTAGCATCGCAGCGGGTGTTACGACGACAACGCTTGAATCCTACTTTGACAACGCGCCACCTGTCGTTCGGGTGATGCCGAATATTTCAGCATCGGTCGGTGCGGCAATCTCGGTCCTCACGGCTGGCACGGCAGCGAATCAGGAGCATCTCGAAATAGCACAGAAAATTTTCGACGCGTGTGGCACCTCTTTAGTGATGGAGGAACGCCATCTTGATGCTGTCACGGGAGTAAGTGGGAGCGGTCCTGCCTATGTCGCACTCTTTATTGAAGCGTTCGCGGATGCAGGTGTTCATGTCGGGTTACCGCGTGCGGATGCGCAGAAACTTGCCACCCATACAGTCTTAGGGGCAGCGACGCTGTTAATTGAGACGCAGGAACACCCCGCTGCGCTCAAGAACCGTGTTACCACACCAGGTGGAACAACCGCCGCCGGACTGCACGCCTTAGAACGCGGTGGTTTACGAGCAACGCTGACAGAAGCTATCCTCGCTGCCACGGAGCGAGCAAAGCAACTGGGGAGTACGTAATCCGTTGACGAGGGCTTTTAGGAAATAATGGATATGCTTGCTGGGTTCATCAGTGAACTGCTTGAAATTTATACAATAGTCGTTTTAGCAAATGCGATACTTTCTTGGTTTGTTTTCGGCACGCAGAACTCAGTCGTTCGGCAACTCTACTGGTGGACAGGGCGCCTCGTAGATCCAGTTTTAAATCCCATTCGGAACGCACTCGGGCCGATGACTCGGAATCTTGGTATTGACATTTCACCTTTTGTGCTGATTATTCTCTTACAGGTTTTGCGGGGTATGCTCCTTTGATAGATGGCAGCACTGCCAAACAGTTAATGAGGACTTACACAAACTGCGCGTTTGTAGCATAAACTTTTAGTTTGTGTCATACGAAAAATATGAGAAAACGAAATTCCACCACAAAAAGCACGACGCGTAAACGCGGCAAATCCACGAAACCGAAAGAGCAACCGCAGTTGACAGACCGCGAACGGGAAAACGCCGTTCTGGAAATTTGGCAGAACACGAATGTATACCCACTCGCGAGCAAAAAATCTGGGGCTATAGACCACAGTGCCGTCAAGGCAAGTGCGACACAGCGCCGCCACTCCTCCCAGACAGACACCTATGTCCTTCGCGAGCTACCCACCTCCGTCGATGCACTCACGCTTAACACCCTTTGTAGAAAAGTTTGTCAAGACATCTTCCTTAAAGCAGAATTAATGCAAGGACATCAGGTCACATACGTGCCTGCCTGGGAGACCTATCCCCTTTGGATTGAGGAAGACGTTACGGAGGCTGCAAAATCTAAAACGCCTGTCAAGTTATCTGTCCTCCGAAAGCGATGTCGCGCACGACATAAACAGGAATTGGAAGTCCAAAAACAGAAATTCCATCAACTCGGTATCTTCGCGGATTGGGATGCTGCACAGAAAACCCTCGAATCGCGACAGGAAGCAAGGCTTATCGCGCTTATTAGTCGACTCCGCGATTCTGACTATCTGCACGACTTGCCGCAGCTGAGTCCGTGGTGTCCCAACTGCACTGTCCCGATCAGTCAAACGAATCTCGTCCAAATACCGACACGCACCTTGAATGGTTACGTGAAGTTTCCTTTCACTGTCGGGTTAGAGGAATTTGGCGTAGATGTCTTCTTCTGTCTCCAAATACCGCACCTCTGGGAAATAGCGGGAATCGTTAAACTCGGAATTACCGAGGATACGACCTATTGGCTCACCCAATGGCAAGACGAATACCTACTTTTTGCGGAACCGCAGCTCAAACACTTTACGAAACACCTTCCAAAAGGACAATCCAAACCGAAACCTATTACAAAAATCAAAGCCTCTGAACTCGCGCAATGCACTGTGGCGCATCCACTGTTTGCGTCAAAAGACTTGGAAATTACACTCATTCCTGAAGCCTTAGCAACGGATGCCGTTGATGATGAATCAATATCTTCCCTAAAATCCGGGGTTATGCCCTTAAACCCAGCACATCATCTGCCGAGTTACAACATCGCCCAGGCATTAAACATGAATACTATGCCTGTTTTTGATGAAACCGGAAGGTTCACCGAAGAGGCTGGGCAATTGTGCGGTTTGTATCTGTTTGATGCTGAGAAATTTATTGTGCCACAATTGGAGAAGTGCGGGTATCTCCTTGATATCCAAAAATACGAAATGCCTGAGCCGCATTGTCCGCGCTGTGAAGAAGTGGCTGTGTTCCGCCCCTGTTCAAAATGGGTGTTCTCTCTCTCCAGAAACCACGCCACTACCCAACTTCTCAACGCCCCAGAATATTGGGATAATTACGGCGACACGGAGCATAAAGGTATTCGTGATGTCCAAAAAGCCGTCCTTGATTTTGAGGATTTGCAGGTTTCAGCACAACGCCAATGGGGAATGCCCCTGCCAATCCTCCTCTGCGACCAGTGTGATGAGCCGCTGACCGATAAAAATACCCTCAATGCAATCCGGAATTCTATACAACGCGGGTTTGAATTCTGGTTCCGTTTGAGCGTTGAGGAACTTTTACCTGTTGATACACGGTGTCTAAACTGTAATTCAAGCGACTTCCGCAAAGAAGCCACGCTCATTGATAGCCATTTCGCCAATCTACTGCAGATCATTGACAACTCTGATTTCAAGAAACCACTCGGTGGACACACCAGTGTCATGTTTGTACCGCAAAACGATACAGCGGATTCAAAATGGACAAAATGGTTGGCTGAAATCAGTGTTATCTCCGCATCACTTAGCAGAAGCCGTCCAATTAAAGAAAGCCAACCTTTTAAGCAACTAAAGCTTAACACAATGCCAAAAGTTGGTGAGGAAATACAGATACAAGACGGATTTCTCAACGAATATCCAGCGGATGTGGCACGCTTGGTTGCAATAACGCCGAAGGTCGGAACAGAGCGCGTCAGTCCAAAGTACCTTGATAAACTCGCAAAGGACTGCCTCGGTCAATACCAGCAACTGCAGGAACTATTGGAGAATATCAGTAATTGCGTCTTCCATTTTGCGAGAGGTTCTCAAGATGGTAGATTGAAAAAACGGAAAGCAGCGGAAAGGGTGGAAAATTGGCAGAAGGGTCCCCCCACCCTTCTCTCCTTCCACCCTTCCAAACTTATTCCGATTGATGCGTTGGCGATGATCGTTACCTCTCGGCTTTTACAGGATGTTCAGCAGGCTTACCAGGACGGGAATTTTCATGAAATGTGGACACTGCTAACCAATTTCTGCGAAGACGATCTGCGTTTTTATCTCCGCAGCATGGAGTCGCGTCCCCCTAAAACTGGACCCGTGGCACAAGCCACCTTGGTACACATCGCGACTGTGCTCCTGCAATGGTTGGCACCTTTGACACCTTTTTTGGCAGAACATTTCTATCAACTCATTCCTACAGAGGGTATAACGAATAACCAGAGCATTTTTCAGAATAATTGGCACCTACTCTCACCGATTATTGAGAAAACGCTACAGGTTTCGGATATAGAGACGGATGATGCAAAAGCGGAATGGGAGGCGCTTAAGAATGTCCACGATGCAGGATCCTAAAAAAAATACGTGGCAGACACTTCTACCCTTAATCGGTGTGGCGATTCCAGTGTTGATAGTAGATTGGGTCAGTAAATGGCTGGTGCAGAAACATATCACTCAGGTTACAGAGGTCATTCCGATTATTCCGGGATTTTTCAACCTTCGGCACGATAGGAATACTGGCGCGGCTTTTGGGGTGCTTGCTGGACATAGGGTCTTACTGATTCTCATTACTATTGTCGCTTTAGCCTTCATTTTTGCGTATTATCTTCGATTCAGAGAGAGCCGTTGGATGCAAGTCGCTCTCGGTTTTCTGCTCGGAGGTGCCGTTGGAAATTTTATGGATCGCCTCTATTTGGGGGAGGTTGTCGATTTCCTGCAATTCGGTATAGCGGATAAAGGACTCTTTTGGCCGACTTTTAACATTGCGGATATTTCTGTCTGTATTGGAGCCGGGATGTTAATTGTTTACCTTTTTCAAAACCGCGATCAACACCAGGAAACTTGACCAGGATTTTTATAGAGAACTTACGCACTTCCCCGGTAGGTGCGGTTTCTAACCGCACCGAATCCTGTGAAAATAGGTGAAATTGGGTCATTTTGCGTAAGTCCTATTATAGTTGATGTGATTCACTGTGATGATGAAATCTCCGATAATCATAGTTCCGGCTTGTTTCAATCGTCAGGGAAAATAATCCATGTGTAAATTGAGTGTTCGATTCTTCTTGTTTAGCCTAATCTTTCTTTCCTTAGGGATCCCACACGCAAAAGCTCAACTTCATTCCGACGATCACGAGTCGGAGGCAGGACATACGCATTCAGAGGAATATAGCGAAAGTGCTTTGCGACGCTTTGAGATCATTACTTTGAGTTCCCTCCCATTTACCGCGATTCACAGTTACGGCGTAATGCGGTTGGTGAAAATGTTGCGTGAAAATCAATTCGCACCTGAGCTATCCACACAAGACTATCGCATCATTGGCATCGGGGCTGTTTCATTTTCTCTGTTTATTGGGGTATGGGATTGGTGGCATACCCGTAATGTTGACCGATCCGCACCGCGTGTGCCTGAACCCAAAACACCGCCACCGCCTGAGGATGAGGATCCCACGGACGGTCCTCTTACACGGTTGTCCGATGCCGACCCGTATGTAGCGAGATATAGAAATAAGTCGTTACAGGATTCGATGAATAAAGGACTCAACAGGTGGGCAAATGAGTCGTCTGTTGGTTTCACGCTGCCCCTTCTTCAAATTCGTTTCTAACGCGTAAGTTTAAACGGAGTCCGTTTTACAACTTTCTACCAGACGCGTAGCCTGCAACAACGGCGCAGGGTTTTTGATAGGGTATTTCTTCAGATTTGAGAAAAGCACGCTAAAGATAGAATCCCTGTTGTTTAACCGCAAGGAATAATTAAAAATCCGCAAGGTAAGTTAAAAGATGCGTATTCTGTTTATGGGGACCAGTGAGTTTGCCGTGCCAGCGCTCAAAGAACTCATCGCCCACAAATTTGAACTCATCGGTGTCGTCACACAACCCGACCGGCCGAGTGGACGCGGAAAACGGCTTACTCCGTCACCGGTCAAAGGAGTTGCTACAGCGCATACGATACCGGTCTATCAACCTGAGAAGGCGAGAAATCCAGATTTTGTGCGGACGCTTAAACGTCTCACTCCAGATGTGATTGTTGTTGCTGCCTTTGGGCAAATTCTTCCCCAAACTATTTTGGATATTCCGTCCTGTGGCACCATCAATTTGCATCCCTCTCTCCTTCCAAAGTATCGCGGTGCCGCCCCAATTCAGTGGGCACTCATTAATGGTGAAACCGAGACAGGCGTGACACTGATGTTACTCGATGCAGGGGAGGATACAGGTGATATTATCTCCGCAGACCGAGTCCCGATCCGAAACAAAGATACTGCTTTCACAGTGACGAGACAGTTGGCACAACTCGGTGCAAATCAGCTGGTCCGATGTTTATCCAATATGCCGGTTGGAGAACCACCATCGGCAATCCCACAGAACGACGCGGAAGCAACGCATGCCCCGCGATTGACGAAGGAAATCGGACGAATTGATTGGAATCAACCGGCAATCACGATTCACAATTTGGTCAGAGGGACAGCAATCTGGCCCGGTGCTTATACTTTCTTCCGCGAGAAACTTCGGCTGAAAATTATGCGTTGTCAACCCCTGCCACAGAAACTCACTCGACGACCCGGAACCCTTGAAATAGCCGAAAGACAAAAACTCCTCGTTGCCACAGCAGAAGGCACGCTCCAATTGTTGGAAATTCAACCCGCAACCAAAAAATCTATGGAGGCACACGATTTTATTAACGGGTATCAACTGCAAACAGGCGAGTTTTTTAATTATTAAAGTAAAATTAAAAAATGAATAATCTAAACAATACCCTATTTGCATCATTCAAGGTTCTCCTATATTTCTTGATTGTCTTCGGTATAATTGGGGTCTTAGCCATTTTCTTTATTATTCCGAATTGGATCAGAACCGAAGAGGTCCTTGTTCCCAACATTACCGGCGAAAGCTACTATGAAGCCGTGCGAATTCTCGGTGAGGCGGGGTTACAGCCCGCAAAAACCATTCAAGAAGCGAGCAGCGATGCCCCGAAAGGTGAAATCGTCTCACAAAATCCAGAGGCAAACTTTAGAATAAAATCATATCAGCCGGTTGAAATCACAGTGAGCATAGGAGCGGAGTTAGTCCCGGTTCCCTCCGTCATTGGGAAATCGCGAGATGCCGCTTTTGATACCCTGACGAGTGCGGGTTTTCGTCCAAATCGAGTTGCCTTCGTCCATTCTGAAGATTATCTGCAGGATACGGTTATCGCTCAAACACCTCCAGAAGGAGGCGGACAACGCCGAGGCAATCCTGTGAATCTTTTAGTGAGTCGTGGACCGAGACCACAAGTGGTCCAACTTCCGAATTTCCAAGGTCAGCTGGCTGCCAATGTGGTTGCTGCCTTGGAAGCAGTGGGACTCAAGATTGAGACTGAGTATAGTTCACACCCTAAAATCCCCCAAGGTGCAATTATCACGCACGAACCTGTAGGCGGCGTGATGGTGAGAACTGGCGACCGCATCCTACTCGAAATTAGTGGTGTGCAAGGAACTACTGCAAACATTAGCAGACCCTTACCTTTCACGTATACGGTGAGTGAAGAAGGAAAACTTTCACGTCACATCAGAATTGTTATCATTGATGAATACAGTGAGCGCATTGAGGTCGATCAACGCTACGCCCCCGGGACAGTGATTGATTTGGAACAGAAGGGGATTCGCGTCTTTGGCAAAGCACGGGTGATCGTCTACGAAGATGGTGAAAAATTACCGGAAGTGGTTTATAGGTAAAACTCGGTGAAGGGTAAATGACCAGTTCAATAATCAACGATCATTTTCTAAAAAATTAAAAAAGTTTCAAACCGGTTAGCACGTAATGAAATGGAGTGCGGATTTAAGGAACGCACGCAGGCGTCTGAACACCCTCTATTTCTCCGCAAGGTATAATTAAAAAGGAGATTACAGATTTTTACGCCTAAAATTGCGCCTTCATTACTCGCTGCAGATTTCAGTCGTCTTGGCGAAGAGGTCAAGCGGATCGTCACAGCTGGGGCAGATATGCTCCACTTCGACGTGATGGACGGTGAATTTGTGCCAAATTTCGCTATCAGTCCACCCTTTATCGCGGCTGTTCGCGAGATCACCGATGTGCCTTTTGATGTCCACATTATGGTGACACACCCGCTGCGTTACATCGACGCCCTTGCGGCAGCAGGCGCAGATCTGGTTACCTTTCACATTGAAAGTGCCGATAAACCCAACGAAGTAATTTCGGCGATCAAAGCACACGGGCTTAAACCCGGTTTGGCACTTTGTCCGAAAACACCCGTCTCATCGGTTACACCTTACCTGTCGGACATTGACCTGGTCCTACCCATGAGTGTTGAACCTGGGTTCGGAGGCCAATCTTTTCAGCGGGATACACTCAAAAAAATAGCAACATTACATCAAATAGCTCAGGAAATGACGTTGCTGCTTGACATCTCCGTTGATGGGGGTGTAACGACAGAAATCGCGCCGCTCGCGATTCATCACGGCGCAACCCTCCTCGTCGCAGGAACCGCTATCTTCCGCAGTCAGCAACCGGAGAAAGTTATTGAGCAGCTTCGATTATGCGGACCCCTGCCACCTATGGCGTGAGTTTGTAGTCTGAACCGCAAGGAACATTTAAAGAATGGACACTTTCTATGTTTCTCCTTCTCATATATCCAAGAATGTCGCTACCATTACGGGTTCGGAGCATCATCATCTCCGCAATGTCCTCCGGACAAGACCGGGTGAAGTTGTCCGAGTCATTGATGGGAAAGGGAATGTGTATACCGCACAAATTCTTGAAACACACGATCCTCGTATTTCAAGCGAAGTCCGAATCCTCAGCCACGAATTCCACGCGATTGTTCCACCAAAACTCACGCTCTTTCAAGGGCTTCCCAAAAACGATAAAATGGAGTTAATTCTCCAAAAAACGACAGAGCTCGGTGTTACACAAATTGTACCACTGCATTCAGAATATGCCTTGCAGAAACCGAGTCAAAACCGATATGCGCGTTGGCATCGCGTACTGATCTCTGCTACGAAGCAGTCCGAACGCGCCTGGTTGCCTGAATTAAGCAACCCACAAGCATTTGAGACTTCCTTGGCACAACTCGATACGTTTTCGCGCTGCTTGTTCTTCAGTCCACATCGGGATCAGAAATCGCAGGTCCGCCATATCCAAACAGTTTTGCGAGAGACACCGTGTCCGACTTCTATTGCCCTCTTTGTCGGACCGGAAGGCGGATTTTCCGATCAAGAGGTAACCCGTGCCATTGAAAGCGGATGTACACGTGTGACGCTTGGGCGGAACATCCTCCGCACAGAAACTGCCGCAATTGTAGCCGTCGCCATCGCCGCTTACGAATATCAACTGTAGGACTATGGTAAATCTGAAAAATAACTCTCACTACGAGGCAATTTCAGTGGCAACGGTCCCTTGTCCCGCTGGCGAGGTTTCCTAACCTCGCCCCCATGGCAGCGTTCTCACTAAAAAATTCATTGACAAATTTCACCGCTTTTTGTAAAATTACTGACTATGGATGCAAAAGAATTGACCAAAACCCTCATTGGGTATAATACAGTGAGCCCTCTCAGCAATGTTGAGGTCATGGATTTTCTCACCGAGACGCTGGAATCCATTGATTGCGAGGTCGAACGGGTTGCGTACGAAGACCGAGCAGGGGTCCCAAAGGTGAATCTGATTGGTCGTAAAGGACCGATGAACGGTGAACGCGGGCTTGCGTTGCTCGGACATATAGATACTGTACCTGCTATCGGTTGGTCGATGAATCCGTTTGAGGCACGGATTGCCGATGAGAAGATGTATGGCAGAGGCAGTTGTGATATGAAGGGCAGTGTCGCGTGTATGATTGAGGTCGCGTCACACTATGCGGCATCGGATTTGAAGGCACCACTCTATGTCGTCATCACCGCTGATGAAGAGGTGGGCTACCTCGGGGCAATAGCAGTTGCCGAAAAGTCGCAGATGTTCAAAGCGCACGGCTTCCCGAAGTATGGGATCGTCGGTGAACCGACAGAACTCCATGCGGTATATGCCCACAAAGGAACTGTCCGCTTTACTGCCACAGCCCACGGTCGGGCAGCGCACAGCAGTACAGGTGAAGGTGACAACGCGAATCTAAAGTTAATTCCGTTTCTCGCAGAAATGCGGGATATCTATCACGAATTGACAAGCGATACCCAATATTTCAACGACGAATTCACACCCGCTTTTACGGATTGGAACATCACTATCAGTGATGGCGAGTGTCCAGGGAATATTACTTCGCCGTTAAGTGTGTGTTGTATCAACTACCGTCCAATGCCTGGAGATAATGCACAGGTATGGATAGACCGCGCACGCGACTCGGCAGAGAAGCATGGATTGATATTTGATTTATATATCAATGCCCCTCCCGTGCGCACACCGCCTGACGCAGAGATCATTCAAGCAGCTCTTGAAATAACCGGCGAGACTGAACCCGGAACTGTTGCCTATGGCACCGATGCCGCTGTCTTCGCACAGCACATGGAGACTGTTGTTATCGGACCCGGCAGTATTTTGCAGGCGCATACCGTGGATGAGTGGATGGCGTTGGACCAGTTCCCACAAGCGATTTCGATCTTTAGTCAATTTGTGAATCGGTTTTGTGCGGCTTAGGCGCGTCAAAGAAAACAGCGTCCGGTTTTACCCATTCCGCTTCACCCTCTGCCCACACTTCACGCTTCCAGATTGGCACGATCTGTTTCAGGCGATCCATCGCGTATTTACACGCTTCAAACCCGTCTTTGCGATGCGGGGATGCCACCGCAACGGCTACGCTGACCTCACCGATTTCCAATTTCCCCACACGGTGAAGCATCGCAACGCGATCGAGACCCCATTTTTCTGAGATCTCTTGCGCAATTTCTGCCATTTTCTTCTCTGCCATCGGTGGATACGCTTCATATTCGAGACATTTTACCGATCTACCATCGGTATTATTCCGAACTGTCCCGAAGAACAGCACGACCGCGCCTGCGTCTGGACCCTCCACGGCTTCACGCACTTCCTCGCCTGTGATAACTTCTGTCGTTATCTTAAACATTGCAGCCCCCTGTCACTGGTGGAATTAGGGCGACCTCGTCCCCTTCTGCGAGTTCAGTATGCTCAGTCGCATATTCCCAATTGACAGACATCTGCATCACTTCATAGAATTCAGCGATTTCGGGCCACTCTTCCTCAAGACGGTCTAATATCGTTTGTATAGTGGCACCCTCCGGGAGTTCCATCTCTTCCTCGGATCGATCTAACATTTCATGGCATACGGCGAAGTATTTGACTGTGACGTTCATAGAAATTCCTTATTTAACAAGGTTTTAGAGGTTTACAGCACACGAACTATATCAATAAAGTATAGCACAAATTCGATTACAAAACAATCTTTTAAACTGATGAAAACTATTTTTCTAGGAGCAACCTCTTGGTCGCGATTTCTTATTGTGGGAGGGGTTTCTAACTTGTGGGAGGGGTTTCTAACTTGTGGGAGGGGTTTCTTTGTGGGAGGGGTTTCTAACCCCGATCTTTTTAAATACTGATTGTAGGAGGGGTTTCTAACCCCGATCTTTTTAAATACTGATTGTGGGAGGGGTTTCTAACTTGTGGGAGGGGTTTCTAACCCCGATCTTTTTAAATACTGAGGGTTGGTGGCTAACTGCTGATCGCTGACTGCTGACTCTATTAAAATTATGTTGATTTTTATCGCACGATGTGATACAATAAAACAAATTGTGTGAACGTGATTTATCTATCACCTTCAACAGAGGAGAGAAGGCAGCATGAAACCGAAAGCTATTTATTATTTCATCTGTGTTGTGCTTGTCGCTGGAATCATGGCTTGCGGCGGCGACACGAATGATGAAACAGAAGCACCCGATAAGCAAACCCAGCCGGCTACAACGTCCACTGTATCAACGCAACCCGATGTCGTTGTTGGAAGAGATATTGATTTTGCCCTTGAGGAACAGGCGATTCGTGATCTTTACGCAGCATACGCACTCGCACACGGCGATCAGGATGTTGACGCACTAACGGACGTATGGCTCCCCGGCGAAAGCAAAGACATTTTTACCGCTTGGACGTTCTGGGCGGGCACCTTTGAAAAAAACGAAGGCGGAAAGGCAGTCAGCAAAGCATGGGACGGCATATTCCGGCTCCGCGGCGGAAAGATGGAGGTTGACATCACCTATATCGCTATTGATAGCAGAGGGAAAGAAGCCGTCTTACGAGGCGCGTATACCTGGGGGAATCAGAAGGGCGATCTAATTTCTGCGCTGAAAAAGGATGGCACGGACTGGAAAATTCGTGCAATTGATTACACCGATGGAAGGTTCGGAAAACAGGTGAAATACCTGATTGAACCTGCCCATACCTTCGGGGAGATTCCCGTAGAATAGTCATGGATAAAATTATCCTCAAAGGGATTCGATTTCATGGTCACCACGGCGTTCCCGAAGCGGAACGCCACGTCGGTGGCCATTATGAGATTGATGCAACCTTGGGGTGTCCACTTGCGAATCCCGGCAAGACAGACGCACTCGCTGACACCGTCGATTACGCTGAAGTCGTCACGCGCATCGTTGAGATCGGCACGCAGCAGTCGTTCCAACTCATCGAAGCGCTCGCTGAGAAGATCGCCACGGTCATTTTAGAACAATTCGCAGTGAATGAGGTCCATCTCATTGTCAAGAAGCTGCATCCCCCTATAGAGCAACCCATTGATTACTTTGCCGTTGAGATTTTTCGCAATGCCTAAATTCCATGCGATCCTCTGTTTACTCCTCTTATGGATGACAGACCCTGCCACACAAGCCGGCGGTGAGAAAAAAACGCTGTTTCCAGGTATGGCAACGGGACTCCATCTCTATCGTTACGACTGGGATGTTGAGACATGTGTCCTTTATGTCGCTGAAATGTCCCGACATGCGCCGACACTGCACTTTGAGGTGGCACTCGCGAATGCCCAAGTACTCGGAAAAGAGACCGTTCGGTCTATGGCAAACCGTCGGAACCAACGGGGTGACCGGCGCGTCCTTGTCGCAGTCAACGGCGGGTTCGGCGTCCTTGGGGATATGCGTGGTTACGGCGGCGTATTAGAGAGCCTGCATGTCCAAGACGGTGAACTCATCACCCAACCTAAAGATACCGAGGCGTGTTTCGGCGTAACCGAGTCGGGTGAATTTCTCAGCACGCCCGTGGAAATGAAAGCGAGCGTCCAAATAGGTGCCCACACGCTACCCCTCGGATGTGTGAATCAACGACGACTCGATGGGTGTCAGGTGACGCTCTACACACCACGGCTCGGCGAATCCACCCATACCAATCGACGCAGAGGCACAGAGATTAGAATCGGCGGGCTTCCGCTCCCTTTAACCCCCAATTATACACACACCTACCGGGTGGACGGCGTCTCACGCGATGGAAATAGCACAATCCCCAGAGATGGTGGAATTCTCTGGATTAGCACACGGTTGAAGGGGTCAGGCATTTCCGAGTTTAATACCGGCGCGAGCGGCACGCTGACCCTTACGCTTTCACCCCCTGAATGGAATCGAGTGCAACACGCGATTGGCGGACGACTTCGACTCCTTAAGAATGGTAAAATAAATGAAACCCTTGTGGAGATGCATCACGCTGAAAGGCGGCATACGCCCGGCAAACGCACATCGGTGTTGAATCTGAGCCATGAACCGCGCACTGCACTCGGATACAATGCAGACACACTCTTTCTGATAGTTGCCGACGGACGGCAACCGAAGTATAGCACCGGATTAACCCTCTACGAACTCGCCAGTATTCTCATTGACCTCGGGGCAACCGAAGCAATTAATCTGGATGGCGGTTCCTCCAGCACCTTTGTCGCTAACGACGCGGTCATCAACAAGCCGTCAGGACAGCGAGAACGCGAGGTCCTCAATGCCGTCTTTATCACAGCGGATGTCCCATAGAATCAATGCCAAAAACACAATACCCCGGTAGGTGCGGTTTCCTAACCGCACCGAGGCAAAGTGGTGATTCTAAAATCTATCATAGTCCTTCTATAGGAATGATCTCCCGGTCGCGATAAACAATTTCGGAGAGCCATTTTGAAAATCTATCGTAATGTGACGGACAAAATCTCAATATTTCTTTTTCTGCTATTTTATCCCATTTGGATCGCCAATTCAGCGGATGCCCCAAAACTCCTGAAGGCGACACCGCTATCACAGACCGCCATTCAATTACAATTTGATGGACAATTGCAGGCAGAGACCGCCGAAGACCTTAATAATTATCAAATTGCACCCGATGTCCAACTCGAATACGCCCTACTTGATTCACGACTGAATCGCGTCCTGCTCCTCACTTCGCCGTTAGAGGTCGAGAAAACCTATCATCTCACACTTCCGAGTTCACAAACAGGAATCGTAATAACGCTTCCACCTGTAAACGAGATAACCTTTGGCGCAGGCGACTCTGTCACGTTCTCTGGCGGCTCGCAAGATTCGAGCCTGATTGTCAATAAAGATCGCAAAACGCGAAACAACAATGCCGGTGCCGAATCGACGCTCGTATGTGATCTGACTGGCACTGTTTTCTTCGTCGCTTTTGATCTGTATGATGCATTTGAAGATATGGGGATCCGGGAACCGACACACGTCTTGGAAGCGACAATAAGCCTACACGTCCAGCAATGCGATACGGATACTGCGCAGACCGTCATCTTCCGCCGTGTGTTGCTCCCGTGGCGGGAGGGCAGAGGTATCTCCGAGCGTGCAGAAGATAACGAGCTCACCTATAACAGCGCGTTGCATCGGAATCTCCCGTGGAACAGACCCCCCGCGCAAGCGATGTTATCGGGCATAGACGGCGATACCGAAAGCGATTACAACGGCTCTGAGGACGTTGCCCATCGCATTGATGGTACATGTGAGATTCAGGAAGCAGGAAAGCGTTATACATTTAAAAGCGATCTCCTCACCGATGCTGTCCGCTTTTGGGTGGCGAATCCCGATTACAACTACGGGTACCTCTTCGCCTTGCGTGATGGCAGCGCACCTATCGTTTTTGCCTCAAAAGAAGCAGATGATGGGAACCTACGTCCAATGTTAACAATTCGATATCGGACAGTGGATTAAAGGAAATAACTCAATCAAATTTCATAGCAACGTTTACAAAAATCGTCCTCAACTCAATCGTAGTAAGGGACTATCCACTTTCGCGAAATATATTGATTTTGCGGTTTGCTATGAAAACTGTGAAATTAAAGTAAGATTAGCAAGTGTTTTGCTTGGGCGAGGTATGGTTCGTAAGGTAATCTCGGACGTATCCCCTGCAAATAGGAAGGAGGCGGGAGGTAAAGGGTTTACCCCGGCAATCCGCCTCCAACGTCCAATTATTAATTATACCTCATTTCTAAAAGAAAGTCAAATAAAAATTATCAATTTTTCCGGTCAAGACCCTGCCTTTAGATAGAGATGTAGGCAGACGTTGGATTTGAAAGCAAAAAAAGATTTAACTTTTGCCTAAAATTGTAGTATAATTATACTGTATCAGGTACCTATGGTATATGATATAATTAAACCGAACTGGCAAGCTCGGTTTGGCAGTCTTGTGGGCTGGGAGCGTCAATGGGCCTGAAAAGGTCCAATTTCATCGGTCCACTTGCCGTTTTAGATTTACAAAGGAGTATTGTTGCAAAACATCAAAAAAGATTGCAACAATACTCCTTTTTCACGTCACACATACCTTCGCAAATGCACCAAAGTCCGATCCACCGCCCCCAGATTTTCCTCAATCAATCGCTTCCCAATATTCCCCGCAGTTTCCCTCGCGTTTGTATCGTTCAACCACACGGTCATCGCATCCGCTAATTCGGGTGCCGTGTGAACCCGTTTCGCACCGCCTCGCTCCACGAGCAAAGACGCTTCATACGCGTTCTGGATGGTCGGCCCGAACAGGACAGGCTTCGCCATTGCAGCCGGTTCCATCACGTTGTGAACGCTCCCGCGAAAACTGCCACCCACAAACGCTATGTCTGCCAACGTATACAACTTCGCAAGCAGTCCTACCCTATCGATGATCAGGACATCCACCGCTGCTAAATCGACTTCAGATTTAAGCGCAGAGAAGCAGAGATGTATTAATCTCTCTCGATCCAGATGTCCACGGATCTCCCTTATCCGTGCAGGGGTCGGTTCATGTGGGACCAAAATTAAGTGAGGAAAAGAGTCGGGTGTTCTTTCACGGAGGCGTTGATATGCGGGCAATACCACCTTCTCGTCCTCCGCATAAGTGCTACCGGCAATAAGGATTGGGCGTTTCGTTGCAATATGAGAAACCTGCAAACCGCGCCCTAAAGTCGCGTATCCGGGGAAAAAATCCGTGTCGGACGCAACGGCGGTTGCCCGTCGGTAGACCTGCTCATAGCGAGTGTCACCGGTGACAACGATCTCGTGCGTTGATGAACACAGTTCTTGAAAACGCGCCGCATCCCCTTCCGAAATCGCACAATGCACTCGGATGTGCCGATGCACACTCCGAAAAAACGGTTTCGCGAAACGAGATAATCGTTTCGATGCGGCGTGCAGCGTCCCGGCAACCACAATAATCGGAATACCGTGTTGAGAGGCTTTCCAAACGAGGTTGGGCCAGATGTCGAATTTGGAGAACACGATCAATGTAGGGGCGATGAGATGTATCAAGCGTTTCGCGTTGCGCGGTGTATCCAACGGAAGGTAAACAGCCGCATCGGCGTAGGGATAGGATTTCGCGTTTGACGCGACTGACGGTGAGAAGTAGGTTAAAACAATTCGGGTCTCGGTATGAATCGCTTCAATGAGGGGTTTCGCTTGTTCAAATTCGCCGACAGAGGTAAAGTGAAACCATGCTGTTTTCTTCAGCGGTCGAGCCGTCTGCAGTTGATCTGTTAGTTCCGAAAATACGCGTTTGCGTCCCTTAATCCCTTCCTGAATCTTAGGGTTGCAGCACCCCGCACTGTAAAAACCGATAAACATAATGGGAACAGCAAACAGGTTGTAGACAAGTTGCCAAAACATAGTGAACCTTGAAAGGGAGAAGGATGGGAAGGTGAGAGAATGGAAGGTCAGCTCTGCTTTACGAGCCTTCCATTCTCCAGAGGTGTGATTATGAACGGGACGGCTTATAGGATGTCTAAGATTTTCTTTTTCAGTGCATCTTTGGGCATCGCGCCGACAATCTGTCCATTCGGGACGACTTTACCGTCTTTGAACACAAGCAATGTTGGGATGCTCCGAACACCGTATTGCATCGCGGTCTGACGATTGTCATCAACGTTGACTTTTCCGACTTTAAAGGTCTCAGAGTTCTCACCCGCGAGTTCCTCTAAAATCGGTGCAATCATTTTGCAAGGACCGCACCATTCCGCCCAAAAGTCGACAACGACGGGTGTGTCTGATTGAAGCACCATTCCTTCAAACGTATCGTCACTAATTTCAAATGTGTTTCCAGCCATGATAGCTCCTTTTTTTGAATCTGGTAGGTGAACGCTACCTTCCTAATATTATTCTTCCGAATTAGTCTTATGAGTGCATTAATATGATACCCTATTCTGACAAAAATTGCCAATCAATTTTTCGTCCGTGCTACGTTTATTTTTTTCTTGATAAAAAATGTGATATATAATATACTGGGAGAAATTGATAATGAATTTTCTAATCAACGCGATAAATATAACGTTAATCCGAACCCACAATTGAAGGAGGTACCCCGTGCCAGAAAAAGATAAAAAGCAGGGGACGAACATCTCGCGCCGGAACTTCTTGAAAGGCGTCGGGACAGGGACCGTTGCCGCAACTGTTGCACCGAGCGTCTTGATAGGCAGTGAAAAAGCCGCCGATGCCCAAGCGGGCGACGCTATCGCGAATGCGACAATCGAACTCACTATCAACGGTAAGTCGTATCAAGTCGAGGTTGAAGCGCGCACAACGCTTCTAACCGTTTTGCGCGACGGAATTGATACCGGCGGGAACAACATTGACTTAACCGGTGCCAAACTAATTTGCGATCGTGGGGAGTGTGGTGGCTGTACCGTCATGGTAGATGGGAAGTCAGTCTACGCTTGCATGATGCTCGCAATGGATGCACAGGGCAAGCAGCTAACAACCGTCGAGGGATTAGCAGACGGCGACGATTTGCACCCTGTTCAGGAGGCATTCATCCAACACGACGCGCTGATGTGTGGATTCTGCACACCCGGTTTCATCGTCTCATCCGCAGCACTGTTGAACGAGAACGCAAATCCGACGCTTGAAGAAATTAAAGTCGGCTTGTCTGGAAACACGTGTCGCTGTGGAACCTATCCATTCATCTTTGATGCCGTCAAAACCGCATCAGGGAAGGTGTGATTTGAAAGCAAGGATTGACTTGCGAGACGCAAGCGCCTATCGCGCCAACGGGGCAGTTGGCTATAGGAGGAAAATACATGGCATCATGGGGAGAAGCAAGTGAATCTCGCCTCATCGGGAAACGGGTAACCCGTTTGTCCGGTAAGGATAAAGTCACTGGAAAAGCGAAGTATACTTTTGACATCAATGAACCGGGGATGCTTTACGGACGCATCTTGCGTTCTGAAACCGCACACGCCACCGTTATGGGGATTGACCTGAGCGAGGCAGAAGCATTACCTGGCGTCAAGGCTGTTATCCCGCTCATTGAGGTGGGGAATAAACTCCGGTACCAAGGGCAGGAAATTGCCGCTGTTGCCGCTGAAACGGATGACATCGCTAAGGACGCGATCCGTCTCATTCATGTCGACTTAGAGGAATTGCCGCACGTTGTCACAGAAGATGACGCAATGGCAGAAGGCGCGCCACAAATCCGAGAGGATTGGGCGAACAATCAGAGCGAACCGAATGTCAGAGAAGATGGCGATATCAATACCGGATTTGATGAAGCCGCTGTTGAGGTCGAGGCGACCTATCACACGCCTGTTCAGACGCACGTTTGTTTGGAAACGCATGGACACGTCGCAAAATGGGAAGATGAACAGAATCTTACCGTTTGGGCATCTACACAGGGCGTTTTTGGTGTTCGTAACGATTTCGCCCAGCACTTTGAATTGCCAGCAAACCAGGTGCGGGTCATTACAGAACACATGGGGGGCGGATTTGGGAGCAAATTCGGACCCGGTATAGAGGGACGCACTGCGGTTGAATTGGCACGTATCACGGGCAAAGCCGTCAAGTTAATGCTGACCCGAAAAGCCGAGCATCTTGTTGCTGGCAATAGACCCTCAATGACACAGCAAGTCCGCGCCGGGGCGACAAGCGACGGACGGCTTATCGCTTACGATATGAAGGGCTACGGCACAGGTGGTATCTCCAGCGGGGCAGGTTTCACAGGACCTTACGTCTACCACGTCCCAAACAGTCGGGCAGAACGCGTTAACGTAGCTGTCAACGCTGGCAATCAACGCGCCATGCGCGCACCCGGACACCCGCAGGGGGCGTTCGCAATGGACTCTCTGATGGATGAACTTGCCGAAAAACTCGGTATGGATCCAGTGGAGTTTCGGCGTATCAATGATCCGAATGAAGTGCGTCAGGCGCAATACACCCTCGGGGCACAAGAGATAGGTTGGCACCGCCGTAACAGTGTACCCGGCTCCGGCACAAGCGTGAAAAAGCGCGGCATGGGAGTTGGCAGTGGACAATGGGGTGGCGGTGGCGGACGCGGCACAGAAGCGCGCGTCACTATCAATGCTGACGGCACCGTTGAAGCCGTCACAGGTACACAAGACATTGGAACCGGTATCCGCACTGTTATTGCGATGATTGTTGCCGAAGAATTCGGGCTTGAGACGACCGATGTTCGTGTGAAGGTCGGCGATAGCCAACCCGGATTGCCCTCTGGTGGCAGTGGCGGTAGTCAAACAACGCCGTCCGTGGCACCTGTTATCAAAACCGCAGCAGCGGCAGCGAAACAGAAATTGTTTGAACGCATCGCACCTTTACTTGACGCACCTGTGGGAGACCTGCGTGTCGGCACTGGCACTATCTACGTTGTTTCTGACAGAACCAAGACAATTACGTGGAAACAGGCAACTGGACAACTCGGCATGGAAAGCATTAGCGAAGGTGGAACGTGGGAGGAGGACCTCCGCCAAAACGGTGCCGCAGGCACGCAGTTCGCTGAGGTTGAAATTGATACGCAGACGGGGGCTATCAGGGTTATCAAAATTGTCGCCGTTCAGGATTGCGGATTGGCGATTAACCGGTTGACGACGGAAAGCCAGGTTAATGGCGGTGTTATTATGGGATTAGGTCAGGCAATCCTTGAAGAGCGATTCATGGACCCGGTGACAGGACGGATGCTCAACGCCAACCTTGAGGATTACAAGGTGCCTGGAACGTTCGAGATCCCTGAGATTAAATCCATTGTTTTCGATACGCACCGCAAAGTTACAGGTGTTGGGGAACCCCCGTGTATTCCGACACCCGGGGCTATCGCGAATGCCGTTTACAATGCGATTGGCGTTCGGATTCGGTCGTTACCCATAACACCCGATAAGATCCTTGACGCACTTGCCGAGAAGGCATAAGGAGGTAAGCAATGGAGAAGTTCAGTTATGTTAACGCTACCAGTCTGGAGCAGGTCACGTCACTCCTGAGTGAAAGCGGTTGGGGTGAAGTCATGCTTATCGCCGGCGGAACGGATCTGCTCGCAGAACTCAAAGAGTACATTGAGACCCCTAAGACGCTCGTTAATCTCAAAACGTTACCCGGAATGGATAGCATTGAAGCGGATGCATCCGGTTTGAAAATCGGTGCGTTAGCCACTGTTGCTGACATCGCTATGCATCCGACTATCCAGCATCACTATACTGTCCTATCGCAGGCTGCCGGTTCTGTGGCAACGCCACAGATTCGGAACGTCGGGACACTCGGCGGAAATCTCTGCCAGCGGCCGCGGTGTTGGTATTACCGGGATGAATCCACCGATTGCCTGAAAAAAGGTGGAGACATCTGTTATGCAGTTGATGGTTTGAGCAAATATCATGCGATCCTCGGTGGCGATCCTGTCTACATTGTACATCCTTCGGATCTCGCACCAGCGTTGATCGCCTTGGGTGCCTCGGTCAAAATCGTCGGACCTGAGGGCGAGAAAACCATGTCGCTTGAGGAATTCTTTACTTTACCAGCTGCGAATCCGTTCAGGGAAAACGTGTTGGAACCCAACGAAATTGTTGTTGAGGTCAGCGTCCCCGCACCGAAGCCGAATACAAAGAGTTTCTATTTAAAGGCACGTGAGAAGGGTGCCCCCGATTTCGCGTTATCAAGCGTTGCTGGCGTTTTTGAGATGGACGGGAAGACCTGTAAAACCGCCAGTATCGTTCTCGGTGGGGTCGCACCCGCGCCTTGGCGCTCTAAAGAAGCAGAAGCGGCAGTCACCGGCAAAATGATCGACGAATCGGTGAGTCAGCAGGCAGGGACTGATGCTGTCAAGGACGCAGAACCCTTGAACGACAACATGTATAAGGTGACCTTAACACGGAATCTCGTCAGCCGCGCCGCGATGATGGCTGCAAGTTAAAGGAGCAGTGATATGTTACAAGGAAAAGCACTTCCAATCTTTAATCGCCCCATATGTCAGTATCTTCGGACAAAGGCGATTTACATTCCGGGCGGTAACTTGCAGAACCTCGTTGAAAATAATCCCGGTTCACATTATTGGTGCAATTGTACCATGCAAGACGTAGGTCCCGATGACCAATTTGTGTCGCCAGATGCCTGTAAGCAGGCGCGTCCCTGTTTTAACCCCATTGGTGGTAAGCCAGTGGTATAATAGTTATCGGTTATCGGAGGAATGGTTATCGGTTCGGATTTTTCGTGAGAAAAATCCGAACCGATAACTACTCCCAACTGACAACTGATAACTCTAAAAAAAATGTTTTTGAAATCGTTAATGCAATGGATACATGTCGGCTCTGTTGTTCTCATGATAGGAGGATTCTTTTTTTTTCGCGTCGTTTTACTCCCGATTGCCAAACGGTTTCCTAAACCGGAAGCGTTAATTTCATCCGCATTGAGACGTTTCAGCGGTGTTGTCTGGACAGCATTATTGACTGTCCTCATCTCGGGATTATATAATTTCATCACTTTCTTTCGCACTGCCCGCTCTATCTCCGCCACTGGAACGTTTATATCGGATTACTCCCTTTACATTCTCGTCTTGGGTGTCAAACTGTTTATCGTCTTTTTGATATTCACATTGGCAATCGTTCTGACGTTCCCCTATCCTGTCTTTGATGTATTTCAGAAAAAACCAACTCCATGGCTTAACCTCACTGTAGTTTTAGGATTAATTGTTATTTTTCTCTCTGCTTTTTTACGCCGATTAGGGTAAACGCCGATGAACCTGCCTCTCAACGCTCTTGTTCGTGGCTACCTCCGATGGTGTCCAATTACTGACGGTAAGCGTTTGTTGTTGAACCTAACAAGAGGTTTGATTACACCTAAAGACCCAATCGCTGTTTTTGACACCAAGTACGGGTTCCAGTTGAAAGCCAATCTTGCGAACCCTGAGCACCAATACCTCTATTTTTACGGCACGCATGATGAGAGGCATGTCGTTACCAAACTCTTAAAAATGATTCAGCCCGGAGACATCTGTTGGGACATCGGAGCAAACATCGGATTTTATACATGCCTCCTCGCCTCACGGGTTGAAGAGGCTGGTGCTGTCGTCGCATTTGAACCCGCCTTACGTACCTGTGGTTATCTCAGCGAGAATGTCTCTCTGAATCGGTTCGCGAATGTTACGGTCCTCAATAAGGGACTCAGCGACAGCATAGAACAACGGAACCTCTACTACGTTGAGGCGGGGCTTGCCGAAGGCACGGCTTCCTTGAAGTATGCCAACGGACGAACGGCATCGGAACGCGTAACGCTTGACACAATTGACAACCTTACTCGTGAACTCCCAGTTCCGAATTTCATCAAAATTGATGTGGAAGGGTATCAGTTAGAGGTGTTGCGCGGCGGAGAGCACTGCTTAAGAACGCACGCACCGCTCTTAATGGCGGAGTTGAAGGATGTTGGTGAAACAAACCAGACCCTGTTTGCAGAGATAGAAAATTACGTTGCCGATTTAGGGTATCACCTTTATGAGATCAGGAAATATTCTGTCCGGCGATGTCAGAAACTTTCTGACTCACCCAAAAGGAATTTCTTCCTCGTTAAAGAGCAGTCCCGTGCCTTTTCCAGAATCTTACCATGGCTCAGATGAATAAAGCCTTTTTTGTATGTACCGTCAAACTCGGTAGGTGCGGTTTCTAACCGCACCGTCCGCTAAAATTGTACAAATCCTAACACAGTTACACACCTACTTGTGCTAACCCGTTGTGAACCGTCCCAGCACCGGATACGCCGGGTCGTTATACCCTTTGCCGGTGTGTTCACCCGGCGGAACCAATTCGTTGATAGCTGCCTCGTCAGCTTCCGTTAGCGTGCAATCCAAACACCCCAAGTTATCCTCTAATTGTTCCATCGTGCGGGGTCCGATGATAGCAGAGGTAATTACCGGATTTGCCAGCACCCACGCCAACGAAAATTGCGTCAAGGTTTTACCGTGCGCATCTGCAAGTGGCTTGAGTTCTTGCGCGACTGCATAACTCTCCTCACGGAGCTCCGTCTGCAAAATACGTCTATCCTGACGTGCTGCGCGTGAACCCGCAGGCGGATTTTTACCGGACAGATATTTCCCAGCCAGCACACCTCGCGCCAACGGGCTATACGGCACAACCCCCACACCGTACTGCTCACAGAACGGCAACAACTCTACCTCAGGATCTCGGTTGACGATGTTATAGAGCGGTTGGACGCACACAAATTCTTCCAGTCCCTGCTTTTCGCTCGTCCAGAGTGCTTCGCAAATACGCCACGCCTGAAAGTTGGAACATGCAATGTAACGCACTTTCCCCTGTCTCACACAATCATCTAAAGCCCGCAACGATTCCGCAATTCGCGTCGAGGCATCCCAGCGGTGCAAGTAATAGACATCGATGTGGTCTGTGTCAAGGCGTTTCAGACTCGCTTCGACTGCCGACATGATATGAAAACGGTGTGAACCCGCTGCATTCACATCTTCTCCCATATTGCCGTGAACTTTCGTAGCAATGACCCACTTCTCTCGATCATCGCGAACGGCTTTCCCAATGATCCGTTCCGATTCGCCATCGTTATAGACGTTGGCGGTGTCCATAAAATTAATCCCCGCGTCCAATGCTTTGTGGATAATCCGAATTGAATCCTTTTCATTCGTCGGTCCACCGAACATCATGGTCCCGAGGCAGAGCGGTGAGACTTTCACACCTGCACGTCCGAGTGTTCTATATTCCATATTTTTCTCCTTTTTACGCCATCCGTATTCCGCCGTTGACATCAAGCGTCGCGCCCGTCACATACTGCCCCTCTTCCGAAGCGAGAAAAAGGATAGTACTCGCAATCTCCGAGGCATCAGCGACGCGTCCTAACGGGATTTGGTCTGTCATATCGGGATGATTTTTTGCCATCTCCGTTGCTGCTACCCCCGGCGCGATAGAATTCACCGTGATTCCATACTCCCCAAGCACACGTGCTAACGATTTTGTCAGACACATGACACCCGCTTTTGAGGCGGAATACGGGGCAGAAGCGACCAAACCTCCGACCTGTCCCGCCAATGAACCCAGGTTAATGATCCGTCCGGAGCGTTGTGTTTTCATCGTTTCCATGACTGCCTGTGAACAGAGGAATGGCCCCTTGAGGTTCACAGCCATCATCCGATCCCATTCCGCTTCCGTGCATGCATCGATACGCGTGTAGCTAAAAATACCAGCATTATTGACTAAAATATCGATCCGTCCGAAGGTGTCAAGTGTTTCCTGAACCATCTGACGCACGGAGTCGCCGTTGGCTACATCCGTTTGAATCACACGACACTGCCTACCGAGCGCAGTTATTTCCGTTGAAGCCGTTTCCGCATTCGCTAAGTTCACCTCAGGGATTACGATATCCGCACCTTCCTTGGCGAACGCGAGACATGTTGCTTTCCCGATACCGCCGCCACCCCCTGTAACAATCGCAACCTGTCCTTCTAAACGCATCTATGTTCTCCTTTTACTATTTTTTTTTGAGAGGCACGCAGTCAGGTCGGCACTGCGCTCTTTTCTTTACTTGCAAAATTGCAACAGATATAGTAATATACTCGTATTATCACACGAAGTTTGGAAAAAGTCAACAGAATAGGGCGCGTTGGTAGGGCTATTTAGTTTTCCGTTTTTTTAGACGTTTTTGATTCCCAGGCCCGGTAGGTGCGGTTTCCTAACCGCACCATAGGTGTCAATTTAGGGATTTTCCATAGCGTCTTGGAGTTTCCGCCATGTTGTCTTGCTTCCAATGCTTCTCTGGAAATCGCCTCCGTTTTCAAACGCTTGCTTTATGTTTTTCAAGATTTCAAGGCGTGGTGTT
>JAJEDB010000075.1 GCA_022821725.1 Candidatus Poribacteria bacterium
TGTCGGGAGGCTTCTGCTTTACTGCCCCCCTTGTCAATGAACTCAAGCACGCATTTGCGTAAATCTGATGAATAACTCATAATACCGAAGTATCCCATAAATATCAGAATCTGTCAACTTATTTACGGGCTTTACTATAATAAGATCAAACCAGAACGTCAGCGGATAGATGTTGAACAAAAGAAGGGATACGGTGTAACCGTATCCCTTCTTCCACGCTTGCATCTTCAGAAAAGTCGCCTATGTCTCCAATGGCCCTAAAACTTGCCTCGCTACAAAACACACTCATAACTCCCCGTTTCTATGCTGAAGCGGGATCCAAGCGCATCGGCATGATGAGGGAGACATAGTTATCAGTGCCTACCGGTTTCACAAGAACCGGGTTCAACTCGCCTGAAAATTCCAGAGACAGGGACTCCGTTTCGATGTGAGACAACGCCTCTATCAATAACCGGGCGTCGAAACCGATCCTGACACTTCCAGTGCTCGACTCCACCGGGAGTGTTTCGTAGGCTTCCCCTAACTCTGGGGTCTTCGCAGAGACTTGAACCTGTTCCGGGTCGATTTCTAAACAGATCGAATAGTTCTTCGGATTCGACAGGAGAGCCACCCGCCGCGTCGCACTTAAAATGCCTTCTTTCGGAACCACGGCTCTGCCTTCGGTCGATTCGGGAATGATTTTCTCGTATTTCGGGTAATCCCCCTCCACAAGCCGCGTCGTTAAGGTCGCGTTTCCATCGGTAAAGAGGATTTGGTTTTCAAAAACTGAGATGCTGACCTCTCCAGCATCAGCGAAGGTTCGCGTAATCTCGCGGACGGCTTTCAACGGAACAATGAACCCGTTGGCTTCTCCCGGTGCGGTGAGAGGCTCGCAGCGTGCCAATGCCAGGCGTTTACCATCCGTGGCGACTATCTCTGTGCCATGCTCCAGAAAATTGAAATAGAGTCCATTTAGGAAGTAACGCACCTCTTCTGTAGAGGCGGCAAACTCCGTTTTCTGCAGGACATCCCGTAAGGTCTCACCGCCGATCTTCAAGGCTTCCCCTTCAACTGAAGGGAGTTGGGGGAATTCTTCATCCGGCAGTCCGATGATTTTGTAAACACCCTCCCCACAGGTAATCTCAACGCGGTCGTTTGCTGTCGTTGCTAAGTGTATCGGTTTGTCCGCAGGTAACTCCTTAACAATATCTCCTAACTTCTTAGCGGAGACGGTGATTGCCCCTTCCTCTGTGATGGTCCCTTCAACCGCCATTCTAATGCCGACTTCCAGGTCCGTTGCCATGCACTCAATCGTGCCGCCGGTGGCATTGATGAGGACATTTGAGAGGATGGGTAAGGTCGTCCGTCCACTTGCGACGCCTTGCAGGACCTGTAAGGCATCTAAAAGATCATCCCTTTCAAAAGTTAATTCCATTCTAAACGCTCCTTCCTAAGTTATGACATGAAAAATATACGTAAAAGTCGATAGTTTTTTTGGGTGGATATTGGAACTTATACACCATGATAGACTGAATTCTCTATTTTTGCGTAAGTCTTGGATTAAATAGCGAAACCCAAGCCCGTAATGAAATGGAGGGGTTTTTGCTTGGGAGTTTCTTCAAATCTCAAGCAAGAAATCTAAAGTATCAAAGACTGAGACTTACCCGCAAGGAAAAATTAAAAGTCTTGACAAACTCCTATATTCAGTATAACATATTTAGCAGATATAACAAAGGAAAATTTTCCTTAAACACGGGCTCGCACTTTGCATTTTTTCGATAGAGCCGATGCACGCTACAATGCCCTGTCTACTCTACAACTCAAGTTCTCCTGACCAAGATATATATTAAAGCGGTTTAGTTTCGAGGTGTCGCGGTCGAGCAAGAAATGAAATCGCTGCCGTTTTTCTCCTGAGAATATGCACACTACAGATTCGCACGCCTCGCAGACAATCGCGAAACGAGCAGTGCTGATTGGGGCTGTCTTGATTATCGCGAATAGCTACTGGATAGCCTATGTCGAAATGATTTGGCATACCGCACATCTGACAACCGTCGCCATGTCGGTCAATGTCATGTTCGGCATTATAGCGATAACGTTTCTAAACATGATCGTGCGGCGTATCTTTCCACGCGCCGCCCTGCAGCCCCGGGATCTCCTTGTCATTTTTAGTATGCTCGCCGTAGGCAGTGCCTTTTCAGGACATGATTGTATTCCGCGTTTAATGGGACTCATCCCGTATGCATTTCGCTTCGCTACCCCCGAAAACGATTGGGAGGCACTCCTCTTTCATTACCTTCCCGAATGGCTTGTCGTGAAAGACCCGAAAGCCGTCAACGATTTCTATGAGGGTGAGGTCAACTTTTTTACGGAAGGTTATGTCCAGTATTGGATCGTGCCGATTCTCGCTTGGTCGGTGGTTATTTTCCTCTTAATGCTAATCTTTTTGTGTTTGACCTCCCTGATTCGCAAGCAGTGGATAGAAAATGAGAAACTCGCGTATCCGATTATCCAAATTCCGCTTGAGATTACCACCAACCGGCGTATCTTCTCAAATCGCTTGCTCTGGCTCGGCTTCGGCATCGCCATGGGCATCAACCTACTCAACGGGCTGCAATTCTTCTACCCTATTCTCCCAGAGATTCCTGTTCGGAAATACAATCTCAATGTTTACTTCACGCAGAAACCGTGGAGCGCAATGGGCAGCACGCCACTCAGGTTTCATCCTTACATAATTGGCTTCTCCTTTATTTTGCCTTTGGATTTGGCGTTTTCGTGTACCTTTTTCTATCTGCTGAAGAAAGTCCAATTGCTCTTTGGAAGTGCTGTCGGGGTTTCAGCGTTGCCCGGCTATCCGTTTTTAGGGGAACAAGGTGCCGGGGCATTACTGGCGCTGCTTGCGATTGCCTGTTGGCATGCCCGAAAACATTTTGCAGATGTGTGGGCACAGGTCATCCGACCCGATCGCGCCGTCTCACGGGCAGAGGCGATCTCGCACCGCAGTGCCGTCATTACGTTAGGTATATGTCTGCTTCTGTTAGCGGTTTTTTGTGTCCGTAGTGGGATGACGCTATGGGCGTTCGCGATTTTTATCGGGGTCTATTTAATGATTGTGCTGGGTTTAACCCGAATGCGTGCGGAATTGGGACCACCGATCCATGCGATTGGGTATCTAACACCACAGTATATGATAATTTCACTCCTCGGCACGCGACGTTTGCGGGCGGGCAACCTAACAATGCTCTCGTTGATGAATTGGTTGAGCGGTGCAAGTTATGCCTCCTTTCGGACACATCCGATGCCGGATCAGTTGGAGGCGTTTAAACTCGGAGAGCGCACCGGTATCCGAAACCGAACGATGTTCGGCGTGTTAGTCGTTGCGAGTCTTGTCGGTATCCTGTCAAGTCTGATTCTCTATCCCTATGCGATTTATAGTGAGGGGGTGGCTGCAGGCTCGGAGCAGATTCACGCCGGTGGTGCGGATACATACAACTTCCTTTCTTCGTGGTTAGTGAATCCAAAACCGACCGATTGGCTGGCGACCTCTGTGCTCGGATTCGCCTTCGCTGTGAACGTGGGTATCATCTTTCTGCGTTCACGTTTCGTGTGGTGTCCGTTGCACCCCGCAGGATATGTTATCGGCGTTGCGCCGGGAACAACGGATGTCATCTGGTTTCCGCTGTTTCTGGCGATGGTAGCAAAGTGGGTTATCTTGCGGCACGGTGGTATCAACGCCTATCGAAAGGCAGTGCCGTTCTTCATCGGACTGGTGTTAGGTGAAGCGTTGATGGGATGTTTTTGGCCCCTGTTGAGTCTTGTGTTGAGGTCAGCAGTATATAGTTGGATTTGAGGGGGTTGTGTCGGAGGAATAGCCAGTTTAATGCCAATTTTTCTTGACATTCGGAAATTTTTGTGCTACTATTTTAATAAATATATCCTATTTTTCAAACACATCGGTGACATCTTTTCTCGCCGATTGTTTCTACATTATCAAGCGTATGATCGAAGTTAGAGAACTCACAAAATCTTACGGTCCGACGGTTGCTGTCGACCACGTTTCATTTGACGCACATGCGGGTGAGGTGTTAGGTTTCCTCGGTCCCAACGGTGCAGGAAAGACAACCACGATGCGTATTCTCACCTGTTATCTCTCTGCAGACGCAGGGAGTGCCACCGTTGCGGGATACGATGTCTTCGAGGAATCCGTTGAAGTCAGAAAACAAATTGGCTATCTCCCTGAAAGCGCGCCCCTTTATGCCGATATGGGGGTCATTGAATACCTCAACTTTATGACGCAGGTGCGGAACCTCCCAAAGAGCCAGCGGAAAGATCGGATTCGGGCAGTTATCGATATCTGTGGACTTGAGGACGTTATTCAAAAAGACATCGGTGAACTCTCAAAAGGCTATCGGCAGCGCGTCGGTCTGGCACAAAGCCTCATCCACGATCCACCTATCCTGATTTTAGATGAACCTACCTCTGGATTAGACCCAAGCCAAATCATTGAGATCCGTAACTTAATCAAAAACATCGGGCAAGAGAAACTGGTGCTCTTCAGCACACACATTTTGCCTGAAGTCTCTGCGACCTGCACCCGGATTCTAATCATCAACAACGGGAAGATTGTCGCAAACGGGACACCCGAGGAACTCTCCAGTCAAGCGAAAGGCGAAGACATTGTGCATATCGCCATCCGAGGTTCACAGGAAGCCATTGAGGCACAACTCAACGAATTAGATTTTGTCTCACAATGGAGTCGTGTTGACACGGACAACGGTATCGTCGGGTATCAGATACACGCTGCGCAAGAGAGTGATGCTGCAGAGGCACTTTTTCACGTGGTTGTGAAGAATGGATGGAGCCTTACGGAACTCCGTCAAGAATCCGTGGATTTAGAGGATGTCTTCCTGAATTTGACAGACAAGGAACAGATATAATTAGTTGTCAGTTGTCAGTTGTCAGCCGTCGGTTAAGAGGTTTTCGTTTAACAAGGGAAATCCGCAGAAACACCCTATCAAAGACCCCAAGCAAAAACACCCTCTTGTAACCGATGACCGATAACCGATAACCACTCTTCCGATAACTAAGGGTTTCCAAAATTTAAAAATCATGACGAACATTACAGCTATCCTTAAAAAGGAATTTAGAAGTTATTTCAATTCGCCCATCGCGTATATCTTCATCACATTTTTCCTCGGCATCTCTGCATGGCTTTTCTTCAGAGGGTTTTTTCTCGTTAACCAAGCTGAAATGCGCGGTTTTTTCGGGTTAATGCCGTGGATTTTCCTGTTTTTCATCCCCGCTGTTACGATGAAACTTTGGGCTGAAGAAAAGAAACTCGGCACAGTAGAAATCCTGATGACGCTACCTCTTCGAGATTACGAAGTCGTCATCGGGAAATTCTTAGCAAGCTTTGCCCTTCTTACGGTAACGGTGTTCCTCTCACTCGTGCTGCCGCTTTCGGTTATGTACTTGGGGAATCCAGATGGTGGGACACTCATCGGGGGATACATCGGTCTTCTGCTGATGGGTGGGGCATATATATCCGTCGGGCTTTTCGCCTCAACGTTGACTGAAAATCAGATTATTGCGTTTATTTTTGGCATCACTGCCTGTTTTGTGTTGCTGATCATCGGTGAGGACATTGTGCTTTTCAATGCCCCGAATTGGTTATTCCCGATTTTCAGTTATCTGGGTCTCGGTGCCCATTACAGTAGTATTCTTCGAGGCGTACTCGATTCCCGCGACATTATCTATTATCTGTCGCTCATCGGTTTTTTTCTCTATTTAAGCACATTGTCGGTTGAAAGCCGCAAATGGCGTTAAAAGTAGTAGGCACACGCCGCTGTGCCGTGATTCAGTGGAAAAGGAGTTAAGCTGTTTTGGTCAATAAAAGAATCAAATACGGTGGCAACACCCTCGCTTTTGTAGCAATCATCTTCGGCATCCTCGTGCTCATTAATTTCCTGTCGACGCGTCGCTTCATTCGCGCAGATCTCACCGAGGACAAGCGTTATACTATCTCGACAGCGACTAAAAATGTACTCGACACGTTAGACGATATTGTGACGATCACTGCCTACTTTTCCACGAATCCCGCCGAGGTCGCCCAAATCCGTCGCGATGTCAGAGACGTCCTCGATGAATACAACGCATTCTCCAAGAGACTCCAAATCGATTTCGTGAATCCTGCCGATTTTGACGATGGACAGAAACAGGAACTCCGTTTCAAGGGGATCCCGGAAGTCCAAATCAATGTTGTAAAAAAGGATAAGGCGGAAATTGCGAACGTCTATATGGGCATCTCTATCGGTTATAGCGGGAAAGAGGAGATCCTGCCAGTCGTGCGATCAACTGCTAATTTGGAGTACGAACTGACGTCCACTATTCTCAAGGTTACCACCAAAGAGGCGAAGACAGTAGGGTTTTTGAGCGGACACGGTGAATTTGACATTGATCATCAAAACCATCAACAGTTTCGGACTCTTTTGGATAAAAGTGCCCAAGGGCAATATAATCTCACCACCGTCAGTCTACAAGGCGAACAGGTTTCCGTTGACGAGAGCGTTTCGACATTGGTTATCGCTGGGGTCCAACAACCCCTAACGGAACGCGATAAATATGAAATAGATCAGTTCATTATGCGTGGGGGTCGGGCAATCTTCTTAGTCGATCCTATTCAATTACAGCCTGGTACCTTACAAGCTGCTCCCTTGAGCACGGGTCTGAATGATCTCTTGGAACACTACGGTGTAAAACTTGGGAACAACCTCTTGCTTGATGCCAGATTCCACGACACTGCGCGGTTCCAACAAGGGTTCATGACAGTTATTCAACCCTATCCCTATTTTGTTAAAATTGTGAAACCGAATTTCTCAATGGAACACAGTATCACCAACCAGTTGGAGGCGTTGACATTACCGTGGACGAGTTCTTTAGAGATGGTAACAAAGGAAGGAATTACCGCAACGCCGTTGGCAAAGACGAGTGAAGCAGGGCGGAGCATCCAAGGCTATTACAACCTAATGCCGAACGCTCCGATGCCCCCCAATGCGGAGTCCCAAGTTTATACGGTTGCCGTCGCCTTGGAAGGCAAATTCAAGAGTTTCTATGCCGGTAAAGAAATTCCGCCGGGCCCAACCCAAGACGCCGCGGAATCGGGGTTAGAAACCCCGCCGACAACTGAGAACAGTGAAACGCCGGTCCCAGTGGCAGATACAGCGGGACGAGTCACCAAAACTGAGAGTGAACAGACCCAAATTGTTGTGGTAGGCACGGCGCAATTTCTCACGCAATTACGTCCCGATGGCGTTAACTTTTTCTTAAACACCGTGGATTGGTTGACCCTTGGTGATGCGCTCATCGGTATCCGTTCACACACCATTACGGATCGACCCTTGCGTGAGGTTTCTGAAATTGAGAAAAACTTTATTAAGTACCTCTGTATTGTGGGTGTCCCCCTGATCGTTATCGTTTTTGGACTCCTTCGATATTTCCTAAAAAGACGGGCAAAGCGGTTCGTAGAGACCTACGGGTCTGTGTAGTTTGTGTTTTACAACGGTTTATACCAACCCGTGCAGGGGCTCAAAAGTTTCCGACTTCACCAGAAACCGTTGCGTAATGAAATTAGGTTCTCCTTAAATGGCATAATTTGTCTTTGCTTTACATTTGGAGCAACGCCCAGGAGCAATAAATTAAAAAATGAGAACGAAACAACTTTTTATTTTAGGTGCTATTTTTATCGTTTTGGTGATCGTTGTCCTGCTTTTCGAGAACCCCTTTGGACAGAGCGAATACGAGAAAAAGATCGAGACAGCGATGCCCCTATTTCCCAATTTCAATGAAGAACAGGTTGCAAAAATAGAAATCACCGCGACCGGCGAAACCACAACACTCTCAAAACAGAATGGCAGTTGGGTTGTCGCTTCCATGGATAACTATCCAGCGGATAGCGAAGGTATAACGGAATTACTCGCCAAGGTGACAGAATTCAAAAATACACAACGCGTCTCCAACAATCCAGAAAAACAGTCCGAATTCGAGGTAGATAGCACAGGTGTCGAAGCAAAATTGATAGATACAAGCGATAAGGTAGTGGCGCATCTGTTTGTAGGGAAAACCACCCCCGGGTTCCTGAGCAGTTACGTGCGTCCTGCCGATGCCAACGAGGTCTACGTAGCACAAGGGTATCTCCAATCTGTCTTTGATAAAGGCACACGGACTTGGAAGGATCGGACGATCTTCAATTTTAACAAAGGGATTGTTACACAGTTGAACATCGTTTCACCGGAGGAGACCGTCGAACTGCGTCTCGATGCAGATGGGGCATGGCAGATGCTCAAACCTGTAGCCGCTGCTGCGAAAACAACAGAGATTGACACGCTTCTGACAACTTTCAGCGGGTTGGACACAGACGATTTCGCTCCAGCGACGGACGACCTTGCTGCATACGGTTTGGACACACCGCACTCCACTATTTCCGCTGTGCGCAATGATGGCACAACCGCAACCCTACACGTTGGGAAAGAGGAAGAGGGTAAACTTTACGTCAAACGCGACGACACGGAGACTGTCTTCAGGCTCTTCAAGTCGAATGTGGATCAGTTAATAAAGAAATCCGAGACGCTCAAAGCTGAAGAAGTCGCTACAGAAGTTGAAACCGAATAGGGAGGTTTACCGTGAAGAGATTAGAATTTCTATTTTTGGGAGTGATGACGCTGCTCGCCATAACGCTCACTGGGTGTGAACCACAAATTATAGGAACTTTACTACAATCGCAGGAGAGTAGAAAAATCCACGTGACGGGGAATGGTTCAGTCGTCGGTGAACCCGATATAGCAACACTAAATTTAGGGGTATCCGTCGAGAAAAAGACGGTTGCAGCAGCCCGAGAGGCAGCTGCTGTCGCAATGACGGCGGTCATAGACGCCCTGAAAGCCCGCGGCATCGCTGAAAACGATATTCAAACGGAAAGATTTAGCATCTATCCGCAGTATGACTACACGGAGAATGGACGTGTGCTGCGTGGATATAGTGTGAACAACACTGTGAGTGCGAAAGTCCGAGAATTAGAGACGCTCAGTGGCGTCATTGACGATGCTGCCGAAGCGGGGGGTGACATCGTTGTCGTAAACACCATCCAATTCATGATTGAAGACACCACACCCCTGCAGACACAGGCGCGTGGCTTAGCGGTAAAAGATGCAGAGGCAAAAGCGCAAACCTTAGCAGACGCGAGCGGCGTTACGCTCGGAAAACCCATCACGATCACCGAAACCTCGCACGCTGCAAGTCCCCCGATCGCCTTTGCGAAGGAAGCAGCGTTCGCCGAGGATAGTGCGCTGAGTTCAACCCCTATTGAAGCCGGTGAACTCACTGTCACCGTGAATATAACGATAGTCTACGAGATTGAATAGGGAGATAACCTGAGTGATCTCTTTGTGGCAGACCCTATTATTGTCTGTGGAGCGAGTTTAAGTTGGCAGTTGGGTCTGAAACACAAGGAATTTTCCATTAAAATGGTGTTGGAGAATAAAAAAATCCATTTGAGAAAATAGCCTTTCACATTTCATTTCCTCAAAAGCGATCTTCATCTTGTCATACTGTTGATTCTGCTCTGTGTTACTATGACATGGCACAGCAAAGTTCAATGTATTGTCCCCAATTTGGGGATACTGATTCGGATTCAAGATATTTGCGCCAGCCTTAACCTCGGTCATAATGCGGAAACGCATCTTTACTGAGGCCTCTTCTACGTATCTCACTCTACTGAAGGTTTGTTGTTCACTGAACACATCCAGCAATTGCTGTCTCATTGGCTCCGACAAAGTTTCACCAAGTTCGTTTAGTCGTTCTTCTAACGCTTGACCAAAAGATTCTGAAATCAAGGTTGAAACGGGAACCGTCTCAAAAAATTTTCCGTGGGTCAAGCAGGTTTTCACGTTTGATTGTTTCCTACCGCGAATCAGATAAAAAACTTGGCGAATTGGTAGGGAAAGTATATTATTCCCTGCTTCTTCCATTTGTGTGCGGGTAGTGTTTTCTATACCTTCTGTTAACTTCTTGACATCCTTTTCACCAGTTGGAATCGTCGAATTAAAAGAGGCAACCGAATAGGTTCTGCTATCTTTGAGCTCAATCAATTCTCCGCCAGTAAACTGAGCATCGCTGTGATTGAGTTTGATGGCTAAATCCGGAAATTTGCCTTTGTTGACACAAGAGAGCATTTGTTGATCAAAGGGAAATTCCTCAAGTTGATTTTTTGAGAGAAGTTCCTCTTTTTTCTTGCACAAGTCGGCGAAAAAGTGATAAATTGAGTAAGTCATTTATTAATCTGATTGAAGAAAAGCCATTTGTTTGGCGGTAAGTCCATCGGAGGATGCGAATTTGCCGTTTAGCCCGTGTTCTCCCCAAATTGATTCTAAGTCTGGTGTACAGGCATAATCCTTGAAAAAGCGCGAGACCTCGTCTGATTTTCTCCGTTCAGCAAGTCTATTTTGGATAAGTGTGACATTGTGGGAGTCGAGTTCAATTCCTACTGATTTTCGTCCCAATTGTTCTGCCACGACCAGCGTTGTCCCTGAACCCGCGAATGGGTCGAGGACGACATCACCAGGGTTTGTGGAAGAAAGGATAATCCGAAGGAGGAGTTGAATAGGGGTCTGTTGTTTGTGCAAGCGATTCCCTTCTACATCTCGCAAGGCTTCATCGCCCGCAAAATAGCCAGAGGTCAACTCACGGATATCATCCCAGACATCTGTAACAAACATACCGTTTTCTCGAGCATGCTTGTAATCTGCTGGCAGCGGTGGATCGATACGGAGACGATGGAAAACACGCGGGGTTTTGCCTTTCGTTGCAAACGCTATGACTTGGTAGTGCTTGCCAAAACGTTTCATTCCTGGCACTGCCGAGGTTTTCTTTTTCCAGATAATCAGATTCTGGAAAGTCCATCCTGTATCGCGTAGGCATTGCAGCACAAATTCAGTATTCTTCTCGCGCTGCATGAAATAAATGGCTCCACCATCAGAAGTTAAAGCATACACCTTGGCACAAATCCCATGCATCCATTCCCAATATTCCTCTGGGGGTAGATTATCAGCCCAAGCATTGTAGGCTTTATCCTGGTTGAAAGGAGGATCAAGAAAGGAGAGGTCTATTCTTGGCACGGAATCGCTCCGATCCAAGGCGGTTGTGCAACTCTCATGAAGCACAATACAGTTTTTTCTGAATGAATTGCTCATAGTGATTCCACGTTTTCGCAGTTAAGATGCGTCCGGGTTGGTTTCCTCTGAAGGCTTTCCCCACGGTTCGTTCTCGAAATCACGGACCGCAGCACCTAACTCGCCCCAGAGATACTCGTCCCATAAATCCTCGGAAAGCATCTCCAATTGTCGGTGTCGGATGTAGTCACGGAACTCGTCGCTTTCAGGGGGTTGTGCGTGTTCTTTCATAGTGCGTAGCTCCCTCACAAAAGATGCATTTTGATGTATCTGTGCGTCTTAAATCCGAATGAGTTTCCCAACGAGACGACCCGTATGGTTGTCGTCCTCGACAGCAATTTTGCCGTTTACGAGCGTATAGTCATAACCCTGCGCTCGCTGCGTCCAACGTCCCGCGCCGACAGGTAAGTCATACACAAATTCAGGGACTTCCATACGGAGATTTTCTGCGTCAATTACATTGACATCGGCGTAATACCCTGGCTTTAACATGCCACGTTCAGGGATTCCGAAGGCTTCTGCGCCATCAGAAGTCAATCGACGCACAGTTTCTTCAAGACTAAAGATTTGCCGTTCACCGTGCCAATACGTGAGTGCATGCGTTGAGAGAGAGGCGTCGCAGATGGCGTTCACGTGCGCGCCTGCATCACCGAGACCGAGGAGTGTGTCTCGGTAGCGCACGACTTCCTCAACATGGGCGAGATTATGATTGTTCGTTGCGAAGGCAAATAGCTGCCGTCCACCGGTTTCGTGGAACAACCGAACAATTGTCTCTATCGGGCGTTCACCGTTTTCATCGGCAATATTGCGGAGTAGGTTCTCCGGTTTACGGACGTATTCGCACCCTGTCGGTCCAAAGCGGTATAACATTTTACCGAGACGCTCATCACTTTCGGCGGGAATATCTAACAGTCCTGCCCGTGTCTTTTCGTCTTGAATGGCTGTCAATCGTTCGGGGTAAGGGAGACTATATAATTCACGCCATTCCTTCACGTCGCGAATCGGCATCCAATTGCAAAGTCCAACCATCACGGTGTTAACGCGGGAAGAAACCATCGGACGCGCTTGGGCACCAGCAGCGCGTTCTTCATCAAGCCATCCCAAGTATAGCGTCTGAATCGTCGGCACGGCTTCATGGGTAAACGCGCTGAAGATCACGGGACATCCACTCTGACGGTTCACCTCAGCAATGCGGTGGATCTCCTTTCGCGTTTCTGGATACTCCGTTGTCGGATAGTCCTCATATTCCCCGAACCCGGGTGCCCATTGGAAAATCCCTTTGTTGTGTCTTCCAACGGCTTGCGCGAGCGAGACGAGTTCATCGAGATGTGCGAATGTGCCGGGTATCGGAATGCCTTCAGAGGTCTTGTGGGTGAGTGTTCGAGAGGTGGAGAATCCCAATGCCCCTGCCTCCATCGCTTCATCAACGGAAGCTTGCATCGTCTTCGTTTCATCGGGCGTTGGATTTCTGTCCCTTTTTAGGCTCTCTTCACCCATCGCGTGGTAGCGTGTTGCCGCATGCCCGATCATCCCGCAGACGTTTACCCCTTTTGGGCATGCATCTAAAGCGTCATAGTATTCCCCGAAGGTTTCCCAATTCCAACGGAGGCTCGACATGATGCTTTCCGCAGGAATACCTTCAACACTTTCAAGCACTTTTGCTAAAACCGTATGGTCGGCTTGTTTGACGGGTGCGAAGCTCACACCGCAACTTCCAAGGATCAGCGTAGTGATACCGTGCCAACAGGTCGGTGTCCCAAGTGGGTCCCACATGAACTGTGCATCCATGTGTGTATGCGTATCTATGAAACCCGGTGTAACAAGTCTGTCCGTTGCGTCAATCGTCTGATACGCCGCATCGGGGACGTTACCAACCGCTGTGATGCGTTCACCCCGAATAGCAAGGTCGGCTTTGAAACCAGGTTTACCCGTTCCATCAATGACGGTTCCGTTGCGGATGACAAGGTCATACACTGTCTTTCTCCTTTTAATAGTTTTCAAGACGGGTTGCTACGAAAATCCGAACCGACGACTGACAACTCTTTAGACCGTATACTGTTTTAGCGTGTCGTCGTCTAAATTCTCCAAGACATCTTTCGTGTCGGGTTTTTGTCCTTTGTCGAGTTCCTGCTCAGAGAATCCCTGTTCAGCAATCACCTCTTCAACAACGTAGATCGGGGCTTCACAGCGGAGTGCAAGCGCGATTGCATCGCTCGGTCGACAATCCACGTCAATAGCGTTCCCGTCGACTTCTAAGGTCAGACATGCGTAGAAAGTCCGTTCTTCGAAAGCGTGTACACACACGGTTGTAACTTTAGCCCCAAGCGTTTCAATCATTGTCTTGAGTAAGTCGTGTGTCATCGGTCGCGGGAGTTGCATCTTCTCGATATGCATCTGGATAGCCGCTGCCTCCGATTCACCGATCCAAATCAGCAATATCCGATTTGAATCTCCCTCTTTCTCCTTCAGGACAACGATTGGTGCGCCAGTGCTCCGATCAATTGAGAGGAAGTTAACCTTAACCTCAACGCGTGCTTGTTTTTCCTGTTCCATCTGTGTATCCTTTCCTGTATTGGTTATCAACTTATTGGCTGTCGGTTCTCGGTTCTCGGTTTTCAGCGAAAGAGGGGATTCCTGCTGATTTCCCTTGTTAAACGAAACCCCTTAACTGATAACTGACAACTGGCAACTGATAACCAATATGCTATTCTTCTGAATCCGATAACTGACACCCACACATCATCGCAGATCCATTTCGCTTTTTTTCACATCAAAGATGCGTTTGGTCCGGTCATAATTTATGAGAATGACAGTATCCCCTTTGACAGGCGTGATTCCGTCTGGTTCGACACGGCAACTGACAGTTAATTCCGATCCGTCCGGAACTTGGACGCGAGCCGTCCCAAAAGTGGTTGTGATCTGCCCGCTAATCACTCGTCCTCTTAAACCGAGTAGCTGAACATCACTGATGGCTTTTTCGCTCTCTGGGAACAGTTTTGAAAGCGCGATGGAGATATACCGAGTTCCCAAGAAACAACAAAAAAACGCAATGATACACGATATCCAAACCCGGTTTGGAGTCTCTGGAATATTCAGGAGGGCGTTCGCAATAAGTCCAAAAATTCCCCACGTCACAAATAGCGACATCAGCACAATCATCAAGGGAACTCTGCCGACGTTCAGAAATCCAAACACATCCCCGAAGGCAGAACCCTGAGAGCCTGTATCTACATCTGCGTCCGCGTCGATGTCAGCATCCATATCAACCTCTGCGTCCACATCCTTGGAATCTATCGCTCCGGTGGCAAGCCGAAAGAGTGCCAGGAGGAACACAATCGCTAAGGGGGCTGTAAACCAGACATTATACGAAACGATGAGATAATTCAGGAATTCTATCATCGTGTCCCTTTTTATTTCCTGAGCTGCTCCGCGATGCACGCGTAGGCACATTGTGCTGAACGGACGTTGATATTGTCGATCCAATGAACATTGCGGACAATACTAATTTCAAGTCTTGCTTGGCGAAGGAGCCGATGCTTGAAATCCCGAATGAGTTTGACACCACGAATTTCCGTGAATAATAAATTGCATCGAACGTTTGCGTAAGAGACAGTGAAGCTGCCTATATAGCGTTCATCTAAGACCAGCACCCGGCGAGAGGTGATGAAGACATAGTCTGGACGCAGTAAGTTGGAGCGACCGAGGACGCACAAGCGGATGTGTTCATCTTCACATATATGCGCTTGCACAATCCTTTGAATGCGAGGTGGCATGTTCGCAAATTCGGTATCCATGTCATTTTGCAAGCAATAGGTCGTGGGTAAACGCGGAATAACGCGGTAGAAATGGAGGTGGCGGGAATCGAACCCGCGTCCGAAGGCAGTTCAATAGAGGCTACTACATGCTTATCACAGGATTTAAGATTCGCCGCTCAGACTCCCCTGTGCAGGATTCATAAGCAGCTATCTCAAAAAGTGTTTCGCGACACACCCCTTTGAGAATGGGTGTCTGGCTAGCCCGTATTGCGGCGCTTTTGCTTCCCTGACGGGCAGCAGGTCGGCAAAGCGTAGCTACATTAAGCAGCTAATGCTAATTCTTCATCAGCATTTATAAATGTTCCGCCTGTTTAACGAGGCCTGCGGAGACCTCGGCATGCAACCTATATCTCATTTACCTTCGTCGAAACCTTTACACCCCCAGAAGAGTCGTTAACGGGTCAGCAAGGTCGCTGAGCGTCAACTCAATTGTATGCCCGAATCTCACTCGCCGTCGCTTCACGCTCAAGTTTATCGCGTTTATCGTAAAGTCGCTTACCCATAGCAACGGCTAACTCCAGTTTCACCTTACCGTTGCTAAAATACGCTCGCGTCGGAACGATCGTCATGCCCTTGGAACGGATTGAACGTTCAAGTTTAGTGATCTCTCGCCGATGCAATAAGAGTTTCCGTTTCCGCTTCGGCTCGTGGTTTTCCATATTCCCATGTTCATAAGGACCGATATGGGCATCGATCAGGAACACTTCACCATCTGTTATCTGTGCGTAACTATCTGCCAAATTGAGCCGTCCTGCGCGAATTGATTTCACTTCGGTCCCTTGAAGAACGACACCGGCTTCATACCGATCACGTAGGTGATAATCATACCGCGCTTTTCGGTTCACAGTGATCATGGGAGTTGTGGAATTCTTGCCATTTTTCATCATGGTTTTTAAGTATAACACAGAATTGACTTCTATGCAAGGAAAACTTCAAGAATCATTAAGTCCCGAAAAATCTGAAGTTTTTTCGCAAAATAGGATTTTAGTGGAAAACAGCACGCAAATCTGATAAACTATCCTATTAAGAACCCTGTTTGTTGGGAAAACCGTGGCACACTGCCTCGGTATACCCGCAGAACTCAGGAAAGGAGTCTCTTGATGCCAGAACTTTACGATACCCGTGCACCGAATCCGCCCTCACGTGCAGTATTGGTAGGGATAAAACTCCGAAATACCTTGATGCACGAGACCGAAGAATCGTTGCAAGAACTCCAGCAACTCACAGAGACTGCTGGTATTGAGGTGGTCGCTACGACAATTCAACCCCGTAATGTGCCAAATCCAACGTATTTCATTGGTGAAGGGAAGGTTGAAGACGAACTCAAGCCCCTCGTTGCAGAGCTAAACGCAGACGCAATTATCTTTGATGAGGAGCTATCACCCGCGCAGAATCGGAATCTTGAGCGGGCACTTGAGGTCGCCACGATTGACCGGACAGGCCTCATCCTTCAGGTTTTTGCGCAACGCGCACTCACCAAAGAAGCACGCTTACAAGTCGCATTGGCACAACTCGAATACGCACTGCCACGCCTCACTCGGATGTGGACACACCTCTCACGACTTGCGACAGGTGGTGGCGGAGGTAGGCACCTCCGGGGTCCCGGTGAAACGCAGCTTGAAATGGACAGACGCTGGGTTCGTAGGAACATCGCACATGTGAGAAAGGCGCTGGATGCCGTTGAAAAACAGCGTCATGTACAGCGGCGAAATCGGTCCGAAAAAATCAAAGTGTCCCTCGTGGGATATACCAATGCAGGGAAGTCAACCCTATTTAACCGACTGACAGGCGAAACCGTTTTGGCTGAAGACAAGTTGTTCGCAACTTTAGATTCTACCACGCGGAAGCTCGATTTGCCCCAAAAGCAACAAATTCTGTTGAGCGACACCGTCGGATTTATCAAGAAATTGCCACACCAGTTAGTTGCTGCATTCAAGGCGACGCTCGAAGAGGTCTTAGAGGCAGATCTTTTGCTGCATGTTATTGACGTCAGTCATCCAGAAGCAGAGGCACAGATAGCCGCTGTGAACGTAGTCCTTGAAGAATTGAAGGCTACCGACATGCCGATGTTCATGGTTTTCAATAAAATTGATAGGCTCAAAAGTGATGATGAGGGATTGCACATCTTACAGTGCCAATATCCCGATGCACTGCCTATTTCCGCGCAACGCGGCGATGGTGTTCCAGCGTTAATAGAGGCTTTGTCACAGCGTTTTGCCGAACGCGGCACGGACATCTCTCTCTGTATTCCTTATACGGAAGGAAAGGCACTCGATTTACTGCATAAGCACGGCATAGTGCTTGATACTGAATACGCAACCGAAGCCGTTCACGTCAAGGCACGCTTGCCGAACCGCTATCTCAAATCGGTTTCTCAATTTTTGGTTTCTTCCCCAAACTTTAAGAATGAAAGGCATTGACGATGCGATGGATCGACCAGACGGACATCGGGCACGACTTACAAATCTGTCCAGATTGCGACAGGGAATACGAAGTGCTTGACCAGTTTTTGGGGCATTCATTGGTGGATCGCTCGAACGACAATTTGATTGATACCGTGTTCAACGACGCGTATTATGTAACTATTCGGTGTCCACAGTGTCTCGAAACTCGGCACCTCTGCATACAATCTCTAACAGCCACGCAATTTCACATCGAAAAGGAGAAGAAATGAAGATAGGCGTCACCCAAATTATCCTCGGCGGTATGTCCCTGGACGATACACTCTCCCTCTGTCAAGATGCCGGTTACGATGCCGTTGAACTCACTTTCGGTGAAGGACAAGACACCCACATCAATATGAGCGATACGGAGTTACGCGGCATTGCCGCCAAGTGTGAGGATGCAGGTATTGAAATCAGTAGTATCACGGCAGGCTACGCCGACCGCGGGAATTTGCTCAGCGTGGATGCCACGCAGCGCGAAAAAGGCGCAGTCTCTCTCGCCCGCGGTTTGGAAGTCGCGGGTGCCCTCGGGGTCGGTGGGATTTTACTGCATCCCGGACAACTGACTGTTGAGGGGACCTACCAGCAAATCTGGGATAACCTCGTGGGTGTCCTGAAGGAGCTCGCACCTTCCGCCGAAACACACCAGGTCGCAATCGGACTTGAGAATGTCTGGAACAAATTCCTGCTGAGTCCGAAAGAGATGCGCGATATTATAGATGAAATAGACAGCGATTGGGTGGGGACGTATCTGGATACAGCGAATATGATGGCTTATGGTTACCCGGAGCATTGGATCCGTGAACTCGCACATCGTATCAAGCGGGTGCACTTCAAGGATTTCTCTCGCGGCGCACACCAGTTTGTCAACCTCTTAGATGGCGATACGGATTGGCAAGCGGTGATGGCGGCGTTCCGTGCTATCGGGTACGATGGCTATGTTATCCACGAAGTCGGTGGCGATAGAGACACACAAATTGACCTCGCGAAGCGGATGCGTGAAATCGTTGCGATGTAACCCGAACAGAAAAGGCGATGGCTCATGAAGAGCCATCGCCGCATGCCGGAGGTCGGACTCGAACCGACATGGACCTAGGGCCCGCGGGATTTTGAGTCCCGTGCGTCTACCAATTTCACCACTCCGGCGATTCTATCAGTGGCAACATATATTATACTATATTCCCGGCGGAAAGTCAAATTCGCGCCGAATCGTCTGAGAACGCATGGCAAACGAACACCGAAATCTCCCATCTCAAAGCAGATTCCAACGCTTCTTTTTCAGCGTGCAAGCCTTTCTCAATCAAGTGTTGGAAGGCGGGACATGGCAGGTTTTGTGGAATTGGGTGCTTTGGAAAGTTATACCCAAACGCCGACACATCCTCAAACTGATACGCGAGCTCCCACCGCTTGATTCAAATGACCCCTCAGAACTCCGATCCATCCGTGATGAAGTCTTCGCGAAAAGTTGCTTAGACCTACAACACACCGAAGAAGCACAGATCCTCTTGGACATCCTGAAGCATGCGCGCCAACCCCTCGGCTGTGAACAAATCTTTTTCGCTGCGATCTATCCGGTTTTAGTGAAACGCGATATGGAAGCCATCCCGATGCTGACCGAAGACGCACATCGGCTTGATGTAGAGATCGGATACCTCGGACACAATGAGGATTATTTTTTTTGGGTGCTCGAAATTGACGGCACGAAACCTCTTAACCTTGACACGCCTCTCGACCCAAGGCTGGAGGTGCGCGCCGATAAACGCTACGTCGTCTATCCGATCGGTAGCACAGGACTTGTTGATACCGACTATGCCGAATACGCGCGACAGTGGCTCCTCGACTCGCCGCGTTTAGCAATGGCACTTCCGTTGCTCGCTGCCGCGTATGCCGACCAGTGGATCCTTAACGCACGCGTCTACCTTTCACACATGCTCACAGATTTGAGAAAACGGAATTATCAGGTTACAGCAACGGCAATACCCGATTTTGAACGGGCGCGGTTGTCACTTTTACGCCGTCTCTCCCTGGACCGGCTAAGAAAACGTCAATTTCTGTCCGAACGCCGAAATCGGTAAGGTAGATACCCGGCTCAATCGAAAAACAGATCCCGGAAATCAAGGCGCGGGCATCGCGCGTCTCTAAGTTATCTAAATTCACACCGTTCCCGTGGATAACCGTGCCGATGTTGTGTCCCGTGCGGTGAATAAAGAACGCACCATATCCTTTTTCGGTGATATACCCTCGGACGCAATCGTCCACTTCATAACCGTGAATCCGCTCATCGGCAGCCCATTTCTCACGGATGAACCGCACGGCTCTATCCCGTGCCTCCTTGACAATATCGAAGATTTCCACATATCTCATCGGAACCGTTGTATCTGCATACGCCACCCATGTTGTATCTGCGAAGACCGCATCAGGATCTTTCTGTTTTGCCCATAAATCGATTAAAATAAAGTCGCCGATTTGAATCGCTTGGGTGTCTGTTGAAGTCGGTGCATAATGCGGATCGCTGCTCTTGGCGTTCGCAGCCACAATCGGAGGGTGATCCGTAACCAAACCCATCGCATCGAATTGTCCGAGGATGACCTGCTGCACGTCGTATTCCGTAATTGTTTTTCCATCACGCAGTTGTGAACCGATCCATTTGAAGGCAGCGTCTTTCGCCTGTAGCACGAGGCGTGCGGATGTCTGATGCCCAGTTGCCTGTGCCTCACTCAGACGCGCTTCTATCCGCTGTGCGAGTTCTGCGGATGTATGCACCGCAACGTCCATCGAACGAATCCACTCCAAAGTGCCGGCATCTACCCGTGAAATATAAGGGATTTCAGCGTTTGGCGAATACTCCATTGCGACGGTTTTAGTGCCCGCGAGCAAAGTGTGAATCGCTGCGTTAAGTTCTTCCCAGCCCGCGTAAAGCGCGACGCTCCCTGGGACCCCCGTGAAGTTAGAGGTCTCAATCTTATGGACCAGCCACCGCGGTTCACCCTGTGCGGGGATCAGACAGAACCATCGGCGTGTGATATGTGCATCTATCAAGCCTGCCACATTCTGTGCGATCGGGTTTATCCCACGGAAATCGTAGAGAAGCCATCCATCTAATCCTAACACTGCCAATTCAGCTTGAATTTCTTTTATTTTCATGTCCGTCGAAGTTTTCCTTTTTTTTAAACTCAGCTTGAATTTCTTGATAGTCCCGGAAATCTGTAGCAATTTCAACCGTGATAGGTGGGATATACCATGTCAGATTTCACTAAATCCTTAAGTCTAACGCGCGTTAGTCCTTTTTTCGTCTGTTAAGGACAGACCACTTGGCAACTACAACACTTACTACTCCAGCGATCAGAACTATGATGATAAGTATATCAGTCATTTGATTAATCCCCAGTTGAAATTTCCTTTATGAAAAAAATTATCGAAAAACTTCATCAAGCCGCCAAACAAGTTTCAGAGCATCCGACCAGCCTGTTTTGGCAAACATATCCAAGAGATTTAGCAAGTCCTCCAATGCTTCACCGTCGCGGACTTCATCTCGATGGTCAGCGAGGACAATCTCAACAAATTCAACAACATCCATAACTGCGATGGCATCAAGGTTATAACCGAACGGTTTGCTTGACTTCACAACTCCTGCTGCTAAATGCAAGACCTCTTTGGGATTGCAGCTGAGAAAACTTGTTAAAAGTTGCATGAAATAGTGTGCCGTTGGCGCGAACATCATACCGCTTTCAGGGCGTTGTGAGAAAGCAACAACCTGCTCCATCAGCGGTTTGACTGTATTATAGTACTCACAGCGTAACTCGCGTGAAATTTCCGTTGTTTGTTTCTCGGATTGGTTTCTTTTGTAGGCAACCGCAAAGTAGAGACGTGTAATGACCTCATCAATGACTTTGTACGTATCATGTAACTTTTTTACGCCTTCTTCAGTCTCATGTTCCTTGACGCTACTATATAATTCCACAACCCTATCAGCGGCTATATCGATCACTTGCCCTAACCATCTAATGGCTCGTTTCGCTCTTTCGCGTCCCATATCTGTTTCAAGGTGCTTCGGGTGGACGTAATCTCTCACGACCTCAGACCCCGCACGACTCAGGGGATTAGCAAACCGGATGGGATCCGTGAAAAATATATCTTCGATTGTTTTCAATGCCCATGAATTTTGGCGATCAATTCTCAACCACATCAACAAAGCAATAAATGAGTCTGATGGTTCTAATCCTTCTGTAGGCGGCGGTGTATGCTCTAACAATTTTTCCATGACGCGGGTTGTCTTGGCTTCATTTTCTTTTTTCTTTGCAACCACCCGGGTTAATGTATGATACAGAAACTTTTGCACGACGCGATTCCGTTCATGGATTGCCCTATTGTCCATGATATGCCAGAACCTTTCTGGAGTTTTGGCGTAAACCATAAATAATTCCATCGCTGTTACCATCCGAACAGAGGGCACAGGGTCACTCACAAGCCTTTCAATTGCATCTAATATCTCTGGGTCAGGTTGGTGAAACGCGAACCGGAGTAGCCCGCGAGCTGCTTCATGTCGTGGAAACGGGGAATAACCCGGGTGATCAAATTGGGCATCGTGTTCAGGGTCCGGTTTAGGCTGTTCATGTTTTGTAGCCTCTAAAAGCACTTGTCGGCAGAAGGTAAAGGAATCACTTTCAAGTTTATTAGCGATCCGACCAAGAATTGCCATGCAATCCGTTAGGTTCTGCCAAAGTAAAGTGGTTACTTCCTTGTCAGCTTTTGTATTACTTTTCAGTACTGCATATACCTCTTGGGACTGTGATAGAATCAATCGGATGGCCGCTGGTGTCGGTATCTCATTTCTCCATTCTGAGCTGAAATCATCAAGTGGCTTGGAAAAACGTTGTAACTCTTGATTTTCAGGTATGGTCGTGTCAACGCCTTGTGTTTGGAGCCACTTCTCCTCAGTAACGGGTTCCCACGAGGTGCTAAAACTAACCAAGGGTCGGTTCTTTGGAATATCGTTTTTACGCTCCATTTCTTCTCGAATTCTCTTTGCCTTATCGGTAGATAGCAAATCCACGGGAATTTGTGCAAGGAGGCGATTTCTCTCCTTTTTAAGGGGGGCACCCTGATTCTCATCGGTTGTTCCTATAGGATATTCCAAGATGTGCTTTTCAATCTGGTGAAGTTGCTCTCGTGTAAACTCAGGCGCAGCGGCCTCTAAAAACAGACCAAGTTCATAAAATGCTTCGGAGTGCCTCTGTATTGGATCCGCAATGCAGAGTTCAAAAAGGCGGGAGGCGAAGAATTTGGGAAATTGGGATCCTGTCTTTAAAAGCCGTTTCCAGAAGAAGGCAGCTATCACCTCATCGCAGAAAACATCAAGGATTAAATCAAGACGTGAGTCTGCCGACATCGCCAATTCTCCGATGAATTCAAACAGAGCGTCCGCCATTTCAATCGGCTCATCAGAGGAATTTCGTGCATCCCATATATAGCTACTGTCTTCCAAAAAGTAAGCGGGTTTTCCATGAAAATTGAATGTTTCTACCATATCCTGAAGTGTCACACCTTCTTTAAGGTATCGGGCGATATGTTCTATAACAATAAAGAAGTTCAAACTTCGGATTACCGCTTGTGTTGCAGCTAACGGTGCTGCTCGAAGAAAATTGGGAAAATGCTTGATTAGCCGATATTGGCACATCCTATAGTCCTGACGGCGAGTGCTTGTCATAGGTAAAACGCTGCTACTACCGAAGTTAGTCTTCAGATCACTGAGTTCATAATGCCTAAATACTGTGCGATAAATTGACGTAACAAACTCAGGGTCATGATCCCAAATACTATCAACATGCTCAGGCAGCCACGATAAAAACTTTATGGAGAAATTTTCCTCCTTCGTCAGTTGGAGAACCTTTTCGAGAAGTCCACGAGATTTTTCGATATTGGTGTGATATGTTTTGGCAACGAGTGGAACTGCCCAACGACCCCCAAAGCGGTTATACCAATCGCTTTCGATTGTACCTCTTTCCTGCCATACCCACTCAAGTAACCGCCGACCAATCTGCCCACAAGTCTCTACGATAGTTGTATTTTTAGCCTGTATCGCTCGATCAAGAATATCCGAAGTGAGGTTTGCCACCTCCCAAGCAAAGTTGACGTGCAAGTATCGCGAAACCTTATCGAAAAAATCGATCCAAAGTGGGTCAAGCTTAATTTGCAGCATTTGAAGTGCCTGCAAAAGCCGTGTTATTGCTTCATTTGCGATTTCTTCTCCGTTCTGGAGTTTCTCTAAAAGCGGTGTCAGTTGATAAAGCTCGCGTGCTTCATTTGCGATAACACTTGTTGGAACCAAGCGCGCGACGAGGCGCAAAGGCACAGATTGATCTCTTTGCAAAATATGCCAGAAGGCGCGCCAAAAATTTGTGGAGTCATCATAGTACCAGAGTCGAGTGAAAAAGTAGGTGAGACTCGGTCGCAGAAAGAGTGGACGTGATACATCGTCAAGAATGAAATCTTCAAGGTGTTGAGGTTCATCATCAATAAGCAGGACGCTAATTGCATAATCAAAAAGAATGTTGTGAGAAAAAGCAATCCGTTGTCCAGTGGATGAGACCTTTGCCAAAATTTCATCGCTCAAAAGATTATCCCATGCTGTTTGGATCAGTGTTTTACGGACATTGCTCTGCTTAATACTCAAGGAGCGTTGTTTAACCATCTCGAGTGCGATTCCTTCAAGGACAGACAAACGGTCAATTTCATTGTCTGCAGTCTCTATTCGTCGGTACCAGAACAAATTAAATAACTGAACTTCAGAACGAATCTGACTTAAGGTGGTTAAATCTTTATCTGGTAAATTCCTTAAAATCTTTTCCAATAGCCAAAGATTAAACGGATTTGCCAAAATATCCTTAGAATTCTTGTTGTAGATATATTGGGGACACTTAATCTGTTTTAGGACTTGTAGAACCTCATCCTTATTGAACGGAGGGATTGTGAAATGTCGGCATAAGATGTCTTTACTTTGGTCTTCGATATCATCAGGATTGCCAAACAGATCTAAGAGTTCTTGTGATTTCATTGCGTCATAAGTTCGGACTGTAACAACGACATTCCAAGAATCCTTAAGTTCATGAATTGCACGTTGGATCAGGCGTAGAAAACGCTTGCGTGTCTGTTCATTTCGGGCAGCATCAAATGCATCAAACAGCAAAATTGCTTTCTTATCTGAAACAGGAATAGATTTCAACCTTTCAATCAGATCGCCTTCGTAAGACAGCTCTTCGCGTAAAGTTTTGTCAGTGCCATCTCCAAGTTGATCAATAGGAAGTATGAGTGTTGGTATCTCAAGAGATTCTAAACTCCGGTAGAGTGCTTTTAGCAAGTACGTTTTCCCAACGCCCGGACCCCCTATAACGACTCCGTTTCCTTGCATGGCAAAGTCTTGCAAGTCCTTAAGTAGTTTCTCCCGTTTAATCTTCATTGCCTATTCTCCTTATCATACGCCGACTTTCTCGTTTAAGCCAATTCAAAATGCTTCCTGACTCACTTGAAATAGTCTTAGATTCCTCACCTTCGGAACGTTCACTATCACCTGATGGGGCTTGAGTTTCTTCAATAGATAGACTCTCGCTCGCACATTGTTTCGCTATATCAGCGAAAAGAGATTCCAAAAGTTTATGTTTTTTTTCAGGAATTTCGTTTTCAAGAACCTCGTAAAATACAGTATCAACGCCATACTTACTCTTGAGCCACTTGGCTTTGTCCTTTGAATTTTTGGTGTCTTCAGTAGAAATACCCATGACTGCAAAGTGAATGGATTTGTCCCATCCCCACAAGTCCTCACTGACAATTTCTAATATCTTGTTAAAATAAGGGTCTTCCATACTGAAACCGACAAAAACGACCCTACGAGTTGCTAAAACAGCCCATAGCAATTTCCGATGAAGCGTCCATTCAGAGTTCCTCTGTCCTTGATTTGCAGGAAGCCTTAGACCATAAACTTTGCGGTAGTCTTCAATACTTAGGACAATACTTTCTGGAGTATCAGACTTCCCGTGCAAGTGTGCAATCCGCCGAGTTATCCTTTTATCATTGTTCATCGCCATCAAAAATTCATGAACCCGTCCCGCGGAATTCTCATCAATGACCAACGAATTATCATAGGCACTCCGCGGCTCTAACTCACCCAATGCTGCTTCAAGTACAGTATCATAGTTTGTAGTCAAGATGCCTCTGAAGGGCAATGAGACAAGTTTCCTGTGAAAATCATCAAATGGTGGATTTTTTGGGCTGAATAGATTCTGCAGCAAAGCATAATACCTACCTAAACTATTCATGGTCTCACTGATGTGTGATTTGATGTCTTCTGCGTATGCTAATGGATCCCCTTTGCGGGTTTGATCAAGACCATCGCCATATTGATTGGCTAAATTTTCCAACGCGCCTATAAGAGTATCCCAAGTTACGTAACCCACACGCACACTACTTCCGGCTCCAACGATAAGTATAGCCTCTCCAGAGGCAATAAGTTCAATCAGTGCTCGCTTTCGCTCGGTATTTTCGTTTCGTTCTTCCGATGTAAAAATTTCTGAGTAGTTCATGTAAAGAGCGAAAATGATAGCACAAATAACTTACGAGAAATCCTCCGCAGAGACGCAGATTCGGACACCGCAAAACTTATGAAATGCTATACGAAACTTCCTTCAATATTATTTTTTAAAATGACCTTGTGGGTGAGATGCACAGAATCATTAAACAGCGCGGCTCCACAATCAACGGTTAAGAAAATAATAGCACATTTAACGACAAGAAGCAAGGAAAATGAGATTTATAGTTATCGGGTTACGGAGAACCCACGGCGTGTATCTACGACTTTATCTCCAACGCAGGCAACCGCTCAACAATATCCACCGTCTCCAAACTCACCATAATCACCTTCCCAATCAACTGGACAATATACTGTGGATCGTCCACACGGTTCGGATCATTGACAATACCGCTCCGTTTGTCAGTCTTAACGCGATACTGATCGACTATCCACTCTAATGCAGAACGAGTGCCGAGCCGATAATCAAATGTCTTTTCGGGAATCCCCGATAGCGTCAGGAAACCGTTGTAGACAAGCGAAGTCTTGTCTTTGGAGAGTTTCATCTTCTCGACGTGCCAATTGAGCGGCACATCTGGGTTTTGGATGAACTTCAACTTATCGTATTCGGGTTGGGATTCATAGTTGACGTGGATATCTGCAAGGCGCGCGCCAGCCTTTGAAAATCCCCAGAAGTCTTTCGCAAACGGGATATGCGGCAGATCGCGTTTCAGATTCGCCTCGTATTTCTCGCGATAGTCGGGGTGATGTAGGAGTCCGTAGGTGTAGTGAAAGATGTCCCACTTGGTGATGTTAGTGTCTCGGTAGTGCGTTCGGAACTCTGTTAACGCCCAGTCGGTGATGTTTTCTCGGCGGTTTGTGTCGTCTTCATCGTAGGTATAGAAGGGGAAGCATTGTGCCTTTTCAAATGCCAAATCAAAGGCGGGAATTCTGTTTGTAGCAAGACATCCAAAACCCTTTCTATCACCAATACCAGCAACACAAATCACCCGATTTTCTATTTCCGTATTAGTTGTGGGAAAGATTAAGGGGAACACGGATACCACATCGTTCATTGTTTTGTCAAAGTAGAGATTGGACATCGTAAACGGCCGATAGAATGATTTCCTGATCTTATCATCAGCATATTCAGTTATTCGCCCACGCTTCAATTTTGCCTTTAAATCTCGACTCCACTTGATTTTTATCTCATCAGACTCCAAAAAATCATCAAGCTCATCATCCCGACCTATGTATTGACCCCATCGAGCCGCTTCTGTATTGTAAACTTCAATCATCTTGCTCATGTTTTCAGTGAGTGCGTCTCGACTGAAGTTGCAAGCCCATGCATCCCGATTTGTTTTCACACCGTTGCTATAGGTTTTGAAAATCACATCGCTTGCCTCACCTTTTTGGGCTTTTGCTGTTTTAGTTCCCATCGGAATAAAGGCATCAAATTCGGCGTGGAGACCTTCGGTGAGCCATGTATACCGAGAATCCGGTTGAATAGATTGCCACGGAATAGCACGAATATGTTGACACGCAGTAAGAAAATCAAATTTCCGTTCTCTGTTCCACAGGTCATCCGTGCGATGATAAAAGATGCGTGCTGTTTCTGATGATCTCTCCTTTTTCTTCACAAACAGATTGATACTCACACCTACCCGAATCCCAAATACGTTCGCATCGGAGACCTTCAACCCCTTTCTCGCATTTCCACCCAAATCCAAAATATAGATCGCATCGCAATCATCGGCGAGGTGTTTCCGCATCCCGTCAAACGCCAAACCTTCAATAAAACTGTTGTTCGTTATAAAGGCGACAACGCCTTCCTCGCCAATCCGATCCAACGACCAACGAATCGCCTTTATGTATGGATCGTAAAGCTGACTTCTGAGTGTCGCTTTGGAATCTTTTGCATAAGTATCCTTAATCGACGTATCCATCGCCGTATGCTCTCGATTTTTGTTGTTGTCGTTCTCATTGAGTTGACCAACATTATAGGGTGGATTGCCGATAACCACGAACATCGGGGTCTCTTTTTGTTTCTCGGCGCGTGCGGTGTTGTCGGGCGTGAACAGCTCCAGTTGCTCCCGGTCCTCTGCCAACTCAAAGGTATCTACGAGGCAGAGACCTTCATAGGGGACGTATCGGTTCATTGCCGTGTAGAACTCGTGTTCTATGTTGAGACTGGCGATATAGTAAGGTAAGAGCATCACCTCGTTACACTGGAGTTCCGGCGGGTCGGCGGTATATTTTCGCTCTAACGAGATGGGATCGAGCTCCTGCATGATACGGACGATGAAGTTGCCAGTGCCGACGAACGGGTCGATGATGTTAACACCGCTGTCCGAAACGGAACGGTTGAACTCGGTCTGCAAGACATGTTCAACGCTTTTCACCATGAAATCGACAATCGGTTGCGGTGTGTAGACGATGCCATGCGTGTCTGCCACCTTGACGGAGAACCCTTGAAAAAACTGCTCGTAGACGGTATTGAGGAATCCCTGTTTCTGTGAGAAATCGGTGATCGTTGCAGCGGTTTTCTCGATCGCAGTGTAGAACGGCTCCAATGGACGCAGAAATTCCGATCGGTTCAGCGTGCGCTCGGTGAGCACATCAATGACAGTCTCAATTTCACGGGCGATAATATTTCGACGCGTAAAGTCGGGATTATCGAAGACAGTGCGGAAGATGCGTTCTGTGAGTAGGTGCTGGATGAGCATCTCCTCTACAGCAGCAACGGAGAGGTTCGGATTGATCGAAACTTGGCACTGCTCATGAAAACCGGTGAACGCCTCCTGAAAGTGTGGATTGTTCTGGCGTTCCGTTTGGATTAACGCCGCCAATTTGTCACCGAGTTCCGGCACAGTCTCTCTGAATTCTGCGACGGCGGTATGCCATGCCGAGATGTTCTCTTCTTGATAAGCAAAAAAGGTCTGCAGAACGTGGACGAGGTTTCTCGGCTCGGTGATGTCCAAATCCAATTGGAGTCGTCCGTGTTGATAGAGAAGCGCGTGGGTTGGCGACTGAACGACGATATTTTTCGATGGGTAGCCTGCAGCGAGTTTCTTATGTGCCTCGGCGTGAAGGTCGTCCTGCGTGTCTTTCGCCTCCCAGTAGCCGTGTGGTAAACCGTAGGTATCGACGACTTCACCATCGGGTATTATTCGTCTTTTCTCTGGCGTGTAATGCGTCTTTTCACAGAGGAGCGTGAGGTCGGATTGATGGCAGTAGTGCTGTAGGAGATTTTGGAATGCAGCGCGGACAGTGCCTTCGTTCTCTGCCCCGTGTTGTGCGTATTTTTCGAGTTCCGCGTAGTAGTTTTTGATGGGCTTGTGCGTGGGTTTGATATTGAAATCTGACATCTATTTTCTCCGGACGTTGTCGGTGGAAGAAACAATGTCAAATTGTATAGGCATTAGGATGAAATTGCAAGGAGAATTTTGTTGTATAGGGTTAACGCATGGGAGTTGGGTTTCGCTTGCTGAAAAAAAATGGGCAAGCACGGAGCCTGCCCAAACAATGAATTGTATGAATTGTATATTGAAATGGTTGAATTTTAACAAGCACGTCTCATTACTCGTGCTTACGGGTATCGAATGGTATTAAAGTGCTGTCTGGACTTATGGGTATCTGGAAAATTTGACAAGCACACTCACCCAAAAGATGGAAAGTACTATTAGAAAATTCACTGGATTTTCCTTCCTTGATTTTTCGAGATTTTCTATGGTTCTATAAAATATGATGGCGTATTTTGTAATACGTCATCTCCGTAAAAAGGTGACAAAAAATTTGTAAAATGTTGACATTGGAGCGTTCACACCGTATAATGTTCTTGAAACTAACATGGGGCATCCAGATGAATCAATCCGAAACACAGAAATACTCCCAAGAATACTTAGCGCGGTGCCGTCACCCTGAGATTCAGGCACTTCGACCGGACACAGAAAACGCTAAGGATTTGTGGATACCCACCGCCGAACAGCTGCAGCAACTCTTAAAACAGAAACTCCCATATCCAGAAAGATCTGTTTTCCGACGGACCGCCAAGGGTTGGGAATACGAGACCTATTTTCGGGAATGGGCAGCCGATTACGGCACCTATATTGATACACACCGACAGTTTGTCGGAACCGATCCAGAGAGCTTGCTTTTGCAGGTGTTAATGGCACGCCTCGGTATCGGGGAACGCTGGATGGTATGATTGGTATGGCGAGATTTGTGACAAAAACAGAAGAGAGGAGAATAAAATGACGTATGAAACTTTAATGAACACAATTAATAGTTATGGGCGGGCAGGTCTTGTCCACTTGGGTACGGTGACCGCACTTCTGAATAATGCATTTGGGGATTGGCTCGCTTCACAAGGTGTCAGCCGCGTTGACCTGCTGACCCCTAAATATTTGTGGGTTAGTGTGCAAGGCGAGTTAAAACAGGCACAAACAGTCCCCGGAATTGAATTACATGACAGGTTCTTCGTTGTCAACAGAGATGAGGTTCACAAAAATCCAGAGGCAATCGCGGACGCTCTCAAATGTTATAGTTCAGAGGGTGACGGTGCTTATGTCTGGATCGTCCCCGATGGCTACATGGCGGCACTCACACCAGCGGAACAGGAATGGGAAGAACACGGTGGCGGATATTTTTCGCATGAATCTATATGTATCTCCAATACTGCTGATAGCGATACACGCTGTCTTTTAGAAGTGCTTTATGAGGACCCCGCATTAGAAAACGTCTCCTGTGAATTTGAAGTGCCAGCGCACCGTTCCGTGCATTATCGGTTGGATACACTCAAGCGTGAAGATGGCGAACCTCTGATTGCCAAAGATGCCCCTGTGAGTTACAAGATCACGAGCCGCGACACACGGGTTGTCGTCCAAGGTTCGCGAATCCTAACCAGCGGTGAAAACAGTGTGTTTGCCAGTTTCGGAACAGTGATGGCGTGGTGCCCACAATAATTATTGGAAGGCGGCTGCCTGATACTTGTAACTATTCCTTGATTTTTTTCACGCCTCCATATAAAATTTTAACATCGTTCAGAAGGAGGTAAATTATGGACGTGCGGGACTATTTTGACTTTATTGATGAAACCAGCATCCGCATTAAGGGGCATCGCGTTTATATCGATGAGGTATTAGAACAACGTTTACAAGGCAAAGAACCCGAAGAAATTCTGCATTGTTTTCCAAAGCTGCCCTTGGAGAAAATCTATGCTACGCTCCTTTACTATGAGGCGAACAAAACAGAGGTCGAGGCTTACCTAAAACGGGTGAAGCAACAGCAAAAAACATTAGATCGGGAATGGCGGCACGCTCAGGGACCAACGTTAGTACTCGTTGAAGAGCGAGAACGCCTGCGAAAGGCGCGGGAAAAACAGATTGCTGCGGGGGAGTTCGACCCCATCTGGGATGAACCTGCATGAGACCGAGATTTCTTTTAGATGAGCATCTCAGGCGGGTGATTCAGGAACAGCTCCCCGAAATCCACGTTCGACTCATTGGAGACGAAGGCGTGCCTCCGCTCGGAACATCTGATCCGGATATTCTGACATGGATTGAGCACAACAACTATATCTTGATTACTAACAACCGAACGACAATGCCGAGGCATCTTATTGAGCATTTGCAGGCTGGTGGACATGTTCCCGGAATTCTCTGCTTCCCACAACGTGCCTCAATTGGTACTTACGTCAAGGAGTTACGCCGGATTTGGAACGCCTTCGAGCCTGAACACTATCAAGATGTCATACAATATCCTCCACAAAGGCAGAGGTAAAAATGGAACTGCGAGACTATTTTGACTTCAATAGCGAAATCGATATACGCATCAAAGGACATCGTATTGCTATTCAACATGTATTGAACGAATATCGACAAGGCATGGGAACTGATGAATTACTTCACCGCTTCCCAACTTTGTCTATGGAAAAGATCTATGCTACTATTCTCTATTACCTTGCCAACATGGAGGAGGTAGAGGCTTATCTTACGCGCGAGAAACTTATGGATGAGGAAGCGGGGAAACTCATAGAAATGTATGGCAGAACCCCTACGCTGATTAATTGGGAAGAACGCTTGGAAGAAGCTCGACAAAGATTGATTGCCGAGGGAAAGTACCCCGTCCTGCCCAAATAAGCGTCAGAAGATTCTGCGATGTGAGAGTACTTGTCACCTGAATCTACGATGAAGTCCCTTCTTCAGAGTTTATTTATAGTTTGTATCAACATCTTCCGTGTCGCAGTGAAATCGCCTGCAGTCAGCGTATAGAAATAGACACCACTCGCCACAGACTCACCAACCTCATTGTTGCCATCCCAATACGCCGCACGGACGCGACTCTCATAGATGCCAGCTTATGGAATGCTTCCTGTTGGATTCCCGAACCTGTCCGCTGTGATGAAGTGGGCCCCACCACTATTATTCACACTGAAAACTCCAACGGCTTGACCGGAGTTGTTCGCAATGCTTAAACTACCACCTAATTCACTGGCTTTAAAATCTGAAACGGCTTTACCAATGTTGTTGAAAATGTTTAAACGTCCACCGAAGTCGTTGACACTGATAGATGCAGTACCTTGGCCAGCGTTGTTGAAAATGTCCAAACGTCCACCGCTGTTGGTTACGCTAATACCTGCAGCTGCTTTACCAGTGTTGTTGTAAACAGCTAAAATCCCACCATCTTTGTCAACAGACAAAATGATCGCGTTATTTCCGTTCGCATTAACCACACGAAGTGTACGAGCCACGATTTCATCAACAACCAAGGGCATAGCATTTTGGGCATTAGTGCTTTTCCACTCCACAGGTGAGAACCAACTGCCGAATAAAACAAGAATCGCGCCCAAAATCATATAAGCCATTTTCTCCAAAATTCTCATAAATGTCGTTCCTCTCGATTTTGATAAAATATTGATATATCTCTGAACCTTTGCGTTGATTTTTTATCACCCCTTTTGCTTCGGATTCCAGAACGCGCAAATCACTGCTGTGATCGGGATCGCAAGGACCAACCCCAGTGTTCCGGCGAGCAACCGGACAATCTCAGCAGACACAACACCGATACTCAGCATCTGCACGGGGGGTGATTTGAAAAAGTCCAAATTCGGTGCTGTAACGGTAACCACAAGCAGCAACTCCACACCGAGATAGGCGAAAACCAATGTATTCACCATCGTCCCCAGAATGTCCGTCCCAACGTTCAAACCGGAAGCGATGAGCCGCCACGTCGGCATGTTCGGATTCGCCTTGCGGATTTCCTCCATACTCGATGCAACCTCAATCGCGCCGTCAACAGCGACACCCAATACCCCCATCAGCATCCCCGCCAAGAGGATCTGCACGAAATCGAAGGGCGGTGTGCGGGTTGCCTCTACGATGTCCGCTGAAATTGCGTTCTCTAACCCAGAAAAATGGAGATGCTGCTGCGCAAACAGGACAATCAAGCCTGCAACCAAGATACCCCCCATCGTTCCAAGCACCGCCGAAAAGGTCTTCCGGCTCGGACCGATTACGAATACCAGCGATACAAACGCCACGACACCGGAAGTCAGCGTTACGATGAACACCGCGTTCGCACCCCCCGAAATCAGCGGCAGCATGAAGAAATAGATAACGCCGGCAGAAATCAGCATTGCACACGCTGTCCGTATCCCCTCGATCCTTCCGACGAGGATAATTAGGAGGAGCATCCCACCCACTATCCAGATCAGAAATCGGTCTCTCCCGTAATCTTGAACGATGTTGACGAGGCCCACCTGTTCAGGGCTTCCGGCAACACGACAGAGAATAACGTCTCCCGGTTCCGCAGGGATACTCAGCAACGGCATATTGTGGTTCACGATGTTTCGTAACACCAAGCGTCTCCCTTTGTACATCCCGCTCAGCATTTCCACTTCAAGGATATGATGTTCGATTTTTGAGGCATAGACATTGAGAGCGTTCTGCTCTCCATCCGCTATTGCCCGGATACTATAGGTCTGCTCGTATCCCATATCCGAAAGGAGCCAGCGACTGTCCTTCCACGGTTTAACCGAAACCGTGAGTTCGTCTGAGAGCGGGATTTTAGAGGTGTTGAACGCCTCACGCAAGACCTTCGGAACCGTCCGATTGTTCAGATCGCTTGCCGCACTACTGTCAATCTCAAAAAGGAAATTCCCACTCGATTCAAGCAATTGAACGACTCTGCCCTTCGCGTATTCCGATTTACCAATAGTATTCCCCTCTGTATCCCGTTGCTCCAAAACCGTCGCGGAGAGTTCATGTGTGCGGTAATACACCAAAACCGTGCCGATCAGAACGATAGCCATTGCGATGGGGACAGCAATTCGCGCTTTACTACGCGGCGGGTCGGCGCGGAACAATTCCTCCAATTCTTCTTCTGAAGGTAAGTCCTCGTGAATTTCGGATCTGTCTACCTGCGTGTACTGTGTGAGGAATCCAGCAACCGATGCCGCAATGGGAACCGTGAGCACCAACCCGATAGTTCCCACAACGGCTTGGACAATCGCAACCGATGTGGCTTCATCGTTGACGAGACGGAGAAATGGATAGAGGATACCGACTTCGGGGAAATCAATACGTGGCAGTAACATCGTCATCATGTGTGCCCCGAGGTAGGCAAAGATGAGCGTATCCGCCATCGTCCCCATAATGTCTCTGCCGACATTGAGCCCAGCACGGATCGCTTGTTGAACCGTGATGTTCGGATTCACCTGCTTGACTTCATGGACGCTTGAAGAGATGGACATGCTCACATCCATCATGGCACCAACCGCCCCTAAAATGATGCCAGCAGACAAAATGCCTGTGAAATTCCAATGATGCGATGCGGGTGTCCGCCATAACGCCACGCCGAGTTCCAAGAAACCGAATTCCTGCGCTAACCCCGTCAATGCCAGCGCATGTTGGCTGAGGATTGATAAGATGCCAACAGCGGCTAAACCCCCAAGCGTCCCAAGTACACCGGAAATTACCTTAAAACTGAATCCTGTAATGAGGAGGAAGGTCGAGAACGTGAGTAAGGTGGCAATTAAAAGGGCAACTGCGATTGGGTTGTAACCGCTGATGGTCAGCGGCACCAGGAGGTAAAGCACAGAGAAAGCGGTAACAAACAGGGTCAAAATCGCACGGACCCCTTTCATACCGGCGACAAGTATCATCAAGACCCCTAACGTCCCCGCCAGGTATAGCAGGAACGGTGTTCGGAAGTACTCGCGCATGGATACAGTGTCAATTTTCGGGCGCGTCGGGTCTCGGAGCGGGATGTCGAGGAACAGCACATCCCCTTTATGTAAGACACGATCGCCGAAGGCGCGTCCCGTCCAAACGTTGTTCACTTGAACCGTCTCTCCACGAAACTGTCCGGAGAGGATACGGACGGATAAAACCTGATCCGCCTCGTCGCTTGTGTCTATTTTAACGACGCGCCCCAAACAGACCAGCACCTGCAACGCACCGTCGTGCGTCACCTCCGCGAACCGATAGAGTTTTATGTGCAACGCCGCGACGCTCAACAGGATGAGCAATATCGCGACGATTTTGATGTTTCTTTCTCGCATGTTTGTTTTGTATTCCCAAAAATTTGTGAATCAGATCGAGCGGATCCCATTAATGAATCTGTCTTTGCAAATAATATGCCAAATAGAAACACGGTCAGCTGCCGATCCGAATGTTAAAACTGCACAAATTCGGGCATCTGATCGAATAAATTGCCCCCATCCGTGCAGTCCTGCACACCCCCGCGGACCGGTGGATCAGAGGTGCTTCCGAATATTCTCGGCAACGCTCCGTGGAATCCCTTTCACAGAGAGTAACCCATCTAAACTCGCTGCTCGGATCGCTTCAATTGAACCGAAATGCCGGAGCAGTGCCTGTTTCCGTTTCGGACCGAGGTTCGGAATCTCGTCAAGCACCGATATACTCAGCGATTTCTGACGGAGCTGCCGGTGATACGTAACCGCAAACCGATGCGCTTCATCCCGCAACCGCTGGATCATGTGTAAAGTTGGGTTATCCTCTCGCAATACAATCGGTTCCGATTTACCGGGAACGAAAATTTCTTCAATTCGCTTTGCAAGTGCAATTAACGGAATATCAGGGAGCCGAGATGACGCGAAGGGTTTCATGGCGACTTGTGCTGCGCGCAACTGCCCTTTCCCACCGTCAATCAGCATCAAATCCGGGAGTTTATTAAATTTTTCATCGTCTGCGAGCGCGCGACGGAAACGACGGGTGATGACCTCTTGCATCATCGCGAAATCGTTCTGTCCTTTAACGGCGCGAATCTTGAACCGACGGTATTCGCTTGAAGTCGGTTTCCCATCTTCCAAGACCACCATTGATCCGACCGCAAACCTGTCGCCGAGATTGGAAATATCGTATGCCTCAATGCGTCGGAGCGGATGTTTTAATCCAAGCAATTCCTGGAGTTCAACGAGTGCCGGCTCCACACCACTACTATAAACCACGTTCTGTTCACGCTGCGTCAGAAGGATCTCGGCGTTTTTCGTTGCCAAGATTTGCAACTTTCGGAGTCTACCTGCCCTCGGAACGTGCAGTCCAACGCGGTTGCCCTGTTTCTCGCTAAGCCAATTTTCAATGAGTTCCATGGATTCAATCGGTATCGGCAAGACAACTGTTTTTGGCACAAAAACAGCGTTTTGATAATACTGTGAAATGAAGGCACTTAACGCAGTCGCGAGCGACTCTGGGTCCGCATCGTTGAGATAGTAATGTTCGCGTTCAAGAAGCTTCCCATCTCGCACCCGTAGCAGTTGCACACAGGCACTCTCTGTCCTCGCAGCGATACCGATGACATCCTCATCCGCGGCGGAAACACTGTCCATATTCTGTGTTGTAATCGCTTGTTGAACGTCTTTAAGCGTATCCCGATACTTCGCTGCTGTTTCAAAATCGAGTGCTGCCGCAGCGGCTTGCATCTGCTCCGTTAATTCTTTGACCACAGTCTCTGTATTGCCATTTAGAAACTGGCACACTTTCCGAACGATCTCATCATAGTCTGAGACATCAATCTTATCTGCGCAAGGACCCGGACAGCGTCCAATGTGATAGTCGAGGCACACCCGATATCTATTCCCGACTTCCGTGAGGGGTAAGGTACACGTGCGGATAGGAAACAACTTCGTCAACTGTTTGAGGGTCTGGCGAGTTGAACGCACATGGACAAACGGTCCGAAGTATCGCGTCCCGTCGTTCTCGGCTTTGCGTGTGATGTGGATACGGGGGAAGGCTTCGTTGACGGTCACACGGAGATACGGATAGCGTTTATCGTCTTTCAGTTTCACATTGTAGCGCGGTTGATGCGCCTTAATCAGATTATTTTCTAAGATGAGTGCCTCTACCTCAGTCTCTGTGACAATGTAGTCCACCTCGGTAACATACCGCATCATCTGTGAGGTCAACGCCGATGTAAATTTCTCACGAAAATAGGAACGCACGCGTGTTCTGAGTCGAACCGCTTTCCCGACATAGATGACAGTGCCATCGGAGGCTTTCATCAGATAAACCCCCGGCGCATTCGGAAGCGACTGCCACAATTCAGGTATAGCATTGTCACGTTTTTCTGTTTTCATTTCCTATGTTCCTATGTCGGTTTGCGGTTCGCTTTAGCAGTTGGGTCTATCCCTGAGAGAATTGGACTTTCGCATAAATTGCCTGTAAGGATAACTCACACCCGATTGAAGTGAGGTGAAACACATCCGATAAAGAATGAAATTCTGTCAAATCCCACGCCTGTCCTTGGCGCAAATAGTGCTCAACTCGAACGCTGTCTTGTGAAATAAGAACGTATTCATACAGAGAATCCAGTTTCTGATAGGACGCGAATTTCTTACCGCGGTCGTATGCTGCAGTTGATGGAGAAAGTACCTCTATCAAGACAGTCGGGTTGAGAAGCGTATCAAAATGCGTATCGTCGAAGCGGGGTTCATCACAGACAACAATAACATCCGGATAAGTATACAGTCCTGCAGCACTCACCTTCACCCGCATATCGCTCGGATAGACTTCACAGGTCCGATTACGCAATTGAATATGGATCTCAACGAGAGTGTTCGCCGTGATGAGATTATGGGCACGACTCGCCCCCGGCATTGCATATATCCGCCCGTCCCGATATTCGCTTTTTGTCAGTGCTTTCCGTTCTCTTGCGAGGTATTCTTCAGGAGTCAGAAAGGCGTGTGCTGCAACATTTTCCATAGTTGCCATAATTTTCTCCGTTTTTCGTTTGGTGCTAAGATGAACATCTCTCATAAACCGATCGATAGATATTCCTGCCTTCTAAAACATATTTCATTTCAAAGTTGGTTGGGATATCCTGATCTGGACTGCAGTTTGCTTCCACAGGACGCAACAATGATAAATCGGCGAGCCGCTCCTGAATCTCTTGGAAATATTCCTCATAATCCGTGGCAATATAAAGCCTGCCCCTATTGGGCTTGAGGGTGTGTGTCAGCGCGGAAAGGAAGTCTTGATTCCGAAAAATCCGTCGTTTCCGCTGCCGCTTTTTGGGCCATGGGTCCGGAAAGTAGATATGGTATGCTTGAACCGATGCAGGCGGCACGTACCGCGTCAAAAAGTAGTTGGCATCTGTCCACGCAAGGCGAACATTTGAAAACGTTCCTGACGCTCTGTCCACACCGAAATGCCGTATATGCTTTTCAAACCGTTCCTGCGTCAATACGACGTACTTTTGTGCCCGTTCGATGCCAATGTAGTTGACCGTTGGGTGTCGTTTGGATGCTTCGAGCAGGAAACGCCCTTTCCCAGATCCGATCTCTATTTCTACCGGATGTGGGTTCCCGAAGAACGCCTCCCACTCCATCGGCACAGGAAACTCACCTAACGGCACGGCACGCGCCGTCACAATGTCGATGATTTGGGAGTGGACAGTTGTATTCTGGTAGTAAAGGTCGTTGTAGTCGGGATTTTCACGCACTTTTTAATTTACCTTGCGGTTCGGTCAGCTGATTTGGGTTATGAGGTGCCTTTCCGTAGACCCGCCTTCCATTACATTACAGGCTACACGCTCTGTTCTATAGAGAGAGGAACCTGTCTTTAATTATTGCTTACAGTTCCTCCAAAAATTTATGAAGATGCGTTTTTACCAAGTTATCCTGCGGTTGATACCCCAGTACCTCGACCGCTCCACTTATGTCGAGATAACTCTGCTGATACCCATCAGAATTCGCCGAGCGTCCGTAGGTGATTAGATATTTGACGGGTCCCTCGTAGTTCACAGCCAGTCCGAAGAGTTGCACGCAATCTCGTGGGGTCAGCAACGTGCTGCAGTGTCGTATCCCACTCGGTTCGTATGTGCCGCTGAAAGTCCCGATGCGGAAGCTAATGAACCGCATATCGTGTGCGTCAACGAGATACCGTCCCGCGATCTCTGCCATACCCTTCATCGCGCCGTACCAACTATCCGGACGAAATTGATCACCTGTTGAGAACCGAGGCGGAGAGTTCAATCGCTCATTCCATCCTGAAACGTGATTTGTGCTCGCATATATAATCTTCTGAATGCCGCCTTCTCGTGCCGCTTCAAACAGGGTCATGGATGCTCCGATGTCGCTGACTTCACCAGGCACCTTTCCAAGTGAATCTTGGCGGACATACGCCAGATGGACCAAGATGTCCTGATCGCGACACAATTCTTGCATCGCCGCGTAGTCCCGGATATCTGCCTGCACTGCGCGCGAATTGGCACCGGTAATCGGGTTAATGTCCATCAACGTCAGTGTGTAGGCATCCTGTTGTTCCCATGCTTGCCAGAGCGCACTGCCGACTGCGCCAGCCGCGCCCGTAATCAGTACCCGTTTTTTCATATTTTAATTATTCCTTTGCCAGTGCCGCCATGATATCGGCGTGCACGGCTTTCGGATCCGCCACCGGTTGGACGTAGAATCGATCAATCGCTTGTCCGCCCAATCCTGAACATTTACACATCTCAACGTTCAGTCCGAGTTTTGCTAAGATACCACTGAAGTAGTGGAGAAATCCGACTTTTTCTTCACCGACGACGACAATTTCTGAATAGTTCCGTGCCGTCTCAACGCTCACATCGTCAACTTGCCAAGTTTCGGCGAGATTGACGTAATGCCTCTCAAAAACCTGTTCAAGCGTCATTTCCTCTGCGAGGAGTCCGCGGATGTCAAAATCGAGGTCCCGTTTGAGCTCTTCATCAAGGGGCATCGGTTCTCCCCGATGATGCGGCGGCTGATGAACGAGTCGATAGATTTCAAGTTCAATGTTGGTATCCTGTTTCGTGTAAACGCGCGCGTCTCGGACATCTATACCGTTTGCAAAAAAGAGACCGCTCACCGTGTGTAACTTTCCAATACGACTCGGACTACAGAGATGCAATTCAGTAAACCCAGGCCGATCGACAAATTGGATGATCCCTGTGCTGGGTGTTGCACCTGTTGCTGTAGATACCCCTTCGGAAACCTGCGAGGTCATCTTTATGTGCATGGCTATCTCTTCAGGAGAGACACTGATACGGTAAGAAACCGGCATGTGGTGAAGGAATTGCTGGAACTCTTCAACGGGTGCGAAGGCACCCCACTGTGTTTCTTCCTGTCCAACGAAGCGCGTGCGAGCGACCTCGTAGAGACTCTTCAGATTGTGTTTAACGACATGACTGAAGTTCTGCGAACCGTTCGCCTTGGAATCGCAATACGTGAGCAGATACAGAGCCGTCAAACGTTCTAACGAGTTAACCTTCTGGCAGAATTCGGAGATCGTGCTTTCATCCCAATGATGATAGCGTGCCAACACTATCATGGTCAAGTGTTCTCGAATGAGAAAGCAAATGTCATCCGTCTGCTGTGCGTTGAACCCAAATTCGGGTGCGATACGTTCCGCTTTTTCTGCACCGGTTGCCGGATGGGTGGGATCGGGTTTATCTATATCGTGTAGGAAGAGCGCCATATAAAGTGGCGCCGAATCTGAAAGGGAGCGAAACGCCGTATTGAGTTCCTCTAATTCAGAAGTTGGGGACGGTGTTATCGGTGAACCGAACCCCCCACCAGCCCCAAACGGGCTGCTCGGTTCCGTTCTCCGAATTTCATCGAGATGTCCAATCGCAACCAGCGTATGTTTCCCGACTGTATACGGGTCAAGACTGCGTTCGCTCCGGGTCATCATCGCCTTTTCAAAAAGTTCTCCGCCTTCTCCGAGATGCGACAGGATATTGAGTCTGTGCAGGCGTGTGAGGGTCTTCTCTACATCCCCTGGCATATTTATTAACTCTGCCATCCGGTTCCGGAAAGAATGCCAATCAAACGCGTGGACATACCGAGATATGAATGTAGCAAGGGAAGCATCAATCTCAAAATCGTATTGTTGGAAGTAGGTGAAGAGCGTAAAGAGTTCATTTGCATCGAGTTCACCGAAGTTATTGTCGATGCAATACAGCATTTCTGTTCTGACCGCGAGGACCTCTGAGACAGGAATCCCGTTGGCTAACATCTTTCGGATCAGCAGTTCTGCTTTGAAATGCAGATATTTTGCCATCGCGTAATACGCTGCCATGAACGCATAGCGTCCCTCATCGCTTTCATCTGCAAAACCGAGGACCCGCGCGATCTGGGCTTGGAGTTCATCCCCTTTTTCAGGGTGATAGGTGAGGTCGTCATGCGGCGCATCGGCGAGCACATGAAGGAGGTTCCGCACCTTGAACGTGAAATCCAGAGACGGGATGAGTTGTTCGTCATCGTAGCGTTCGTAGAGTTCAGGGATTGAGGTAAAATCCGGGAGTCCGCATATCCAGAGGGCATACTGAAGGGTGCGTAGCCCACCGCGTCCCGTTTTCACATTCGGTTGATTCAGATAGATCGTATCTTCAGACGCTTCAAAGGCATCTGCTTTTGATTTCAGCAGATCCAACACAAGCGAAATATCCGATTTCCCTGCATATATCTCTTTCCGGAAACGCTCAGTCAGTGAGGCATTGCCAGCGATAAACCGCATGTCAATCAACGCAGCCATATCCTGATAGTTCCATTGGGCTATATCTGTCAACGGACGATAGATAAAGCTGAACTCAAACCCCGGAATTACTGAATGAAGACTGTCGAAAAAATCGTAGAACCATCGGATCAATTCAAGGGTGCTTTCATCGTAGATATCTTCTAAGTCGACAGAGGACGTATAAACAACGTCTACATCCGAAAAATAGCACAGTTCATTTCTGCCGTAACTGCCCACTCCATAGAGGGCGATATCCGGCATCCATTCCTCCAATTCCGTTTCTAAGTCGCTTATAACAACATCTGGCAATTGCTTCAGCACGTCTATCTGCTTCTGGTATTCGTCCCGAACCTGAAAAGAGGCGACTTCATAGACCTTCTGAATGACTGTATCCCACATCGCCGCATGAATTTTGCAAGCCGAGAACCCGTCTTCTCCTTTCAAGATGCGGGCTTTTAATTGTTCCCGCTCCGCTTGAATGAAGGCAGTTAACTGTTTTTGCAAATCATCAAAAGACGCGTCCAGATTCGGCACATAGTCATTGATTCGTTTTTCACTCTGTCTATTTTCCATTTTCCTTTTGTCTCCGATGTATCAGAGCAATCCAATTGTTGCAGCGTCCGCTTGAAATCACGAAGTGAATAAAGGTTTTTCATTAAGCTAATTATATTCCAAACACCGAAAAAAAACAAGCGCGTTTTTTGAGGTGCCCTTCTCTCACTGACGCGCTTCTTGAGTGTCCTATTTTTTCTTGACACACTTTTTCGGACTTGATAACATACACCATCAGGGAGTCTAAAAATGCATGACACCAAATATCGCGTAGCCATCATCGGGTGTGGACGGATGGGACAAAACTACGCGGAAGCATACACCACTTATCCCGACACAGAAATCGTCGCCATCGTCGATGCCAACGCACAGCGACGCGATGTGCTCGGTGCCCGCTTTGACGTTGCTGCGTTGTATCCAGACGTAGAAACCCTATTGCGCGAGGTTGTCCCGGACGTCGCGGTGGTCGTCACACCCACGAAATACATGAGAGATGTCGTAGTTGCGTGTGCCGAAGCCGGGGTCAAAGGTATCTCTACCGAAAAACCGATTGCCGGATGTTTACAAGATGCCGACGTGATGGTTGAAACGTGTGCTGAGCGAGGCGTGGTATTTGCTGGCGGCAACCTGCAGCGAGCAATGAATGAGGTCCAAGAGGCGGCATCTCGGCTCCACAACGGGGAATTTGGGCACATCCGAGGCGCGAGTGTTCATGGGTTCGGTGGCGAAATTTCTGGTGGAGGCTGTCAACACATCTCTGTCCTACGGCTGTTTACCAATGCTGAGGTTGCGGAAATCATCGCCTGGGGAACCCCGCCTGAAGCGTTAGAGGCTGAAACCGATGAAGGTCTCATCATCAACGGGCGTTTTCTGCTTACGAATGGAGTGGAATGCAGCGTCTTCGGAACTCCAACGCCTTGCCGGGGCGTAGACGTTTGGACAGACGAATGCCTCGTCCGATGGGATTGGAATCCACCTGAAATTTTCAAAGGCTACGACCCGCACGGCAATCGCATCCAAATCAATCCTAACTATAGCCCGTATCCGTGGAGTGAATTCGGTTACCTCACCGGTTCCATTCGCTCCTTCTTAGCGGCTGTTGATGGCAACGGTCACCCGTGGATTACGGGCGCGGATCTCCGACAAGCATTGGAGGTTGCTATCGCTGCAAAACTCTCCGCGACCCGAAACGGTGCCCCCGTCAAACTTCCGCTTGAGGACAGATCTCTGACGCTTTATCCGCGTCCGTATCGGTGGATCGGTGGAGACGCAACAGGTAGACCTCAGAGTGTCGCAGAAGCAAAGGGCTAAAGTAGTAGTCTATCCATAACAGGGGAGCTAATGATGAACGAAGATCAAAAATATCTCTTCGATTTGACCGGATACCTCATCATCGAAAACGCTTTAACGGCGGAAGAGGTTGCCGAGTGCAACGCTGCCATTGATCATCACATTGAAGGACTTAGGGAACGAGATACCTCTCTATCAGGCGGCTCAGCAGCACTCGCTGGCACAGCACACCGAATGGACATGGGCGGCATGCTTGCATGGGAAAAACCGTGGTGTGAACCGTTCCGAAATTTGCTCGTCCATGCCAAGATTAAACCGTGCCTTGAAGAAATTTTAGGCAAACAGTATCGACTGGATCACGGTCCGGGCTTAATCGCTATGGAAAAAGGCACGGAAGGCGGCACTTTGCACGGTGGTGGGATTGAACGTCCCAATTTCTCCGAAGCCTATTTCTTCAAATACGGACGCATATACACAGGTTTGACTGTCGTTGAATACATGCTCGCTGACGAGGGACCCGGCGATGGGGGGTTGGCAATCATACCGGGGAGTCATAAGGCGAATCTTCCGTGTCCCAGTATCATGAAACGGTACGAGCAGTATCAGAAACACGTGCTTGAAGTCAATGCCAAGGCTGGCGATGCCGTAATTTTCACCGAGACTTTGACACACGGCACGCTTCCATGGAAAGGCAGCCATCAACGACGCGCCCTGCTCTACAAGTTTAGTCCTGGATTCCAGTCTTATGGCATGGGCGCACACCAGATTACCTATCCCGATTACATTGAGGATATGTCCGCTGAGCAGCGGGAAGTTATGGAGGCACCGCACATCCGCCGCTAAGCCGTGGAAATGGTATGCGTATGGCTCATGTCCAAATAGGCTGCCTGTTAGCGAATAATTAGAAAAAGCAAGCAGCATTGCAACAACGGCGCAATGCGAATATGGAGCAAGAGTGGTTCCTGTCCAAATGACGTGCCTATACGCTTGGCGAATAATTAGAAAAAGGAGAAAACGATGTCAAAATTGCGAGTTGCTGTCATCGGGTGCGGCGGTAGAGGCCGCGGACACATGAAGATCCTTTCGGAATTTGACGATACCGATCTCGTTGCCGTCTGTGATCCCGTCGAAACGGCACGCGATACCGCCGCTGACCTGTTCAACGTCTCAGCAAAGCACGAGAGTATTGAGGCGTTGTTGGATAACGAAAGCCTGGATGCCATCTTTGTCGCGACACCCGCACACCTCAACGGTGAGGCAGCACTCCCCTGTTTTGAGCGTGGTGTCCATACGCTTTTGGAGAAACCACCGGGCATGAGTGTTGCAGAAACAGTCGCTTTGAGGACTGCAGCAGAACGGACAGGGGCGAAAGGGATGGTGGGTTGGAACCGCCGCTTTCACCCGATCATCGTCGAAGCGAAACGCCAAGTGACCGCACGCGGTCCTGTGACACAAATCGTCGGTGAATTTCACAAGAGCATTACCCGATTGGGGCAAGGGAACAGATTTCCAGAACACTTGATGGACAACATGTTTTTGGAGACACCCATCCACGCCCTTGATGCAATTCGCGCCATCGCCGAAGCCGATGTCCAGGAAGTTCATAGTGTCGTTCAGCGGACCATCTCAGATTACAAAGATGTCCACGCCGCACTCATCCTGTTCGATAACGGCTGTGTCGCCCAACACATCGCCAACTACACCACAGACGCTCGTCTTGAACGCTATGAAATTCACGGCAGAGACATCTCTGCTTATCTTGAAGGGGTCTCCCAAGGAACCGTTTTCTGTGATGGGGGGCAACACAAACTCACCGAGGCAGGCACCGGTGGCACTGTTGAGCAAAACAGATATTTCTTGGATTGTGTCAAATCCAATACGCCGGTTTCGTTCCCTGCTGCGAATCTCGACGAGGCTGTGAAAACTATGGAACTCGCCGAAGCAATTCTCAGTGGATTGCGTTAAGGTAAGTTAGAAAACGGTAGCCTGCAATACTGGTGCAGGGTGTTTTTGATAGAGTTTTTCTGCGTATTGCTGGGGCGTTTCTTCAGGTTTGAGGAACGCATTTGACAGTGTGAAGGTATGTCATTCTTCCGTAAGGTAAGTTAGAAAACGGTAGCCTGCAACAACGGCGCAGGCGGATTTGGGGAACGCACTTGATAGTTTAAACGCACGTCGTTCCTCCGCAAGGAAAAATTAAAAAATGCCAACGCTTGACGAACACTTTGAAGCCTATAAAACCGAGGGTTTCACAATCTTTGAGAAGGTTTTTGACGAACCTCAGATGCAAAGGTGGCGGGAGAAACACCGAGAACTCTCCGCAGCCAACGACGGACAAACATGGTTCGGAAACACCCTTGAATTGGCACCCGAACTGATGTGGCCCGCTGTCTCACATCCCACAATCCTTGAATTCATAGAAAAGGTGATGGGTCCCTTTGTGCAATTAGACAACCTCACACTTGCTGCGTTTGCGTCAATTGAAAAAGAAAAAGCGAAGGGCAGGGTCTCTGGTTGGCACCGCGATCGCTGGGCACATGTTCCTTTTACCGATGCCTATCACCGCCCGAACGCCATCAACGCTATATCCTATTTGCAGGATTTAACCGATGAATACGGACCCCTCCGTGTCATTGTCGGTTCACATCGAAAACCCATTACTATGGAAGATTCACAACGCAGTGTCCCACATCCCGACGAAACACTCGTCCACATGAAAGCCGGCGATGTCGTCATCACACATAACGGGCTCATTCACTCCGGGACACCGAATACCTCTGGAAACTTACGCTACTTCTTCAGCATTTATTATAATCTAACATGGCTGAAACACACCGATCATCACACGGGTCCGCATACCCAAAAGTTGTTGGAGACTGCAAAAGCTACCAATAATCATCGACACATGCGACTCCTCGGTGTGGACGAGCAACTCCAACCCCGATGCAACTCCGGCTTCCTCCGCGCCGACGAAGAACGCTGGGAAGAGTGGACAACCGCTGACCGTGACGCAATTAAGGAGGCATAACCGATGGCAAATCCGAGCGTAGTGCCACCAACACTCAACGTCGAACTGGATCACCAACTGCAACAAGAGGTCAACTTCTTCCTCAATTGGGGGTATCTCGTCGTTGACAACGCCGCGACGCCAGAACAGATTGAATCGTTGCGTGCGGCACTTGATGCGAGTTACGAACGCAACAACAAAAGCCAATTCATTGGTGAACTTCTTGAGGAAGACGAGCGGTTCGCGTTTCTCTTAGACAATCCACCCGTCCTAAAGCGGATGGAAGCCATATTGGGGACGTGTGTCCAACTCCACAGTGCAACGGCGCGCATTACGGAACCCGGAACGCCGGATCAGCAGTGGCATCGCGATGGTCCCTGGCCCGTCGCACCCAACGGAACGCCTTATGGGAGTCTCCCCGCACAGATTAACTGCGGCTATTATCTCGACGAGGTCACCGATGAAAACGGTCCTACCGTTATCCAACCCGGCAGCCACAGGGCACCCTTCCGTCCGCCACGCACGCCTGTCGAATTGCCCGATGAAAAGCGTGTGCTTGTGTCCCCTGGACAAGCGGTTATGTTCGACGGATGGACCTGGCATCGGGGCGCGGCTAACAATTCTTCAGAATGTCGGCGCGTCTGCCTCATGTGCTACCAGAACGCGTGGATGAAGTCGCGTGAACCCTTTGATGGGCCTCGCGTCACAAAACTCCGGGAAGAAGGCACACCGCAACAGCAACTCTTACTTGGCGCAATCCCAAAATGGTAACTATTGTAGGAGGGGCAGCCTGCAACAATCCGCAGAAATACCGGATTTAGTCTGGGAATAGACTGGATTTAGTCTACGGATAGACTAAATCCGTTCCTTGTATTACATTTCCATTCCTTGTATTACATTGCAAAAACACGCAGGCGACTCGAACACAGAAACCGTCAAGTTACAAGTTCCGTTACTTATCCGCAAGGTATAATTAAAAGACGGAAATTATATTGTAGCATAATCTGTTAGGTTGTGCAGTTCTAACAAGACGGGCAGCCTGCAACAACGACGCAGGCGGCTCTACGGAGAGGTGCTTGATTTATCAGACCAACCTGACCGAACCGCAAGGAAAATTAAAAAGATGAATCTTGCTTATATTGTTATTGATACACTCCGCTACGACTACATCGGCGCAAACGGAAACGACTGGATAGAAACCCCCAACATAGATCGGTTCGCCTCGGAAGCCTTAGCTTATGACTACGCCTTCTGCGCCAGTTTCCCAACGATTCCCTACCGCACTGATGTCATCACTGGACAATACGGAGCACCCATCCATCCGTGGAAACCGCTCCGACACGAACGCCAAACCCTACCGTGGACACTCGCAGAAAACGGCTACGCCACGCAACTCATTCACGATACACCACACCTTGTCAACGGCGGACATAACTTCGATTGGCCCTTCCACGCATGGACGTTCGTTCGAGGCGCCGAAGTGGACAGGGACTGGATCACCGATACCGTCGTATGGCCCGATAACTGGGCGCGTCAACCCCTCTTTGATTGTATTGACGACAAAGCCGCTGAATCGGGAATGCTCCGCAGCTACGCACGCGCAAACAGAAACCGCAAAAAACCTGAAGATTGGAACTGCGCAAGACTCTTCAACACCGCTGCACAATTCCTCAAAGACAATGCCCAGCGAGACAATTTCTTCCTCTGGGTAGACTGCTTCGATCCACACGAACCTTGGGACGCACCGCTTGAGTTCATGAAAAAATACGATACCCGTCCAGGGTACGACGGACGTGTTGACCCGCGCAGCCTCGGGGCACGCGGTAATGCGAAGCTCTCAGATGAAGCAATACAGCACATCAAAGCGCAATACGCCGCGAAAACGACATGGATGGACCACTGCTTCGGACAATTTCTGGATGCCCTTGAATCCACGGGACTTGACAAGAATACCGCTGTCATCTTTACTGCTGACCACGGGACGAACGTCGGTGAACGTGGTAGGTTCGGTAAAGGACAACCCGTTCGTCAGCAGGAGACGCATGTCCCGCTCTTTATTCGGTTGCCCGAGGGAGATACCGGGAGAAGCAACGTCATCGTCCAACCCCAAGACTTTTTCCCAACAATTCTCAATATCTTAGGTGAAGCACGTCCTGACGGTATTGAAGGACACGACATCGTAACCCCAGCGCGTAATGGGGAAGCCGGTGAAAGGCAGCTTGCACTCTCAGGTGGAAGTATTGAGCGGTGGGAGAACACCACAGAGAACCCGAATCTCAACCTCTTCACTATCTTCGACCGTGAATGGAGTTTAGAGGTTGGCACGAAACCTGAAAATTCAAAACTCGTCCGACTCGGTGGATTGGACGATGTTGCCAGCGAACATCCCGATGTCGTCGCCAAACTGCACGCCGCCGCTATTGATGAAATCGAACGCCGTGGCACCGATCCCGCACTCATGGCATGGTTGCGGAGTGGGGGTGAGGACACTTTTCCAACCGATGCCAACTACTGGGACGGCTATCCTGGACCCGCAGGTTACCGCCCCTACTTCGGGAAACTCTACACGGGTGAGTAATTTTTTCGACTTTTTCCAATCACGACAGGTGCGGTTTCCTAAACGCTATAGTTATTTAGTTTTCCGTTTTTTTTACGCGTTTTTGATCCTCCAGCCCGGTAGGTGCGGTTTCCCAACCGCACCCCAAACTTGACAACGCTTCAGGCTTCTGATACCATATTAACAAAAATTCGAGAAAATTCTCCTTTAAGGAGTTCTATAATGAAGAATTCGGAACTGCAGAAGCAAGCGATGATGTTAATCGAGCGACTCCCAAAGAAAAAACTTAAAGCTGCTATAGATTATATGACCTATCTCTATGACAAAGAGGCGTGGGAAGCAACATACGAACTGGCAAGCGATCCTGAAATTGCCAAAGACCTAAAAGAAGCTGAAGCCGATGTGAAAGCCTGCAGACTCAAAAGTTGGGCTGATGTTAAGCGTGAAGTTTGAAGTCCAAAAAGCGTATGTCCCGTAATTCAAAACTATATCAGTATTGGAATCTATCTAACTTAACCCCTCTCAAAGGAGAAAACCATGCCACGCACATACAAAGCCTGTCTCATCGGATGCGGACGGATGGGCGCGACCATTGACGACGAAGTCGAAGGCAGAGACGATAGTTTTATTTGGCAACCCTTCTCGCATGCTGCCGCCGCTGTCGCCTGTGAACGAACAGACCTCGTCGCAGTCTCAGATGTCTTTGCCGAGAAAGCCGAAGCCATCAGGCAACGCTACGGAGCCGAGCGCGCCTATACAGACTACCAAGAGATGATCGAAAAGGAGAAACCCGACATCGTCTGTATCGCCACGCGTCCCGGTCCACATGCCGATATGACCGTCTTTGCCGCCGAAAATGGGGTCAAGGGCATCTACTGTGAAAAACCGCTCTGCTGTTCCATGGAAGAGGCGGACATTATGGTAGACATCGTTCAAAAGCACGGCGTCAAATTCAACTACGGCACACAGCGTCGTTACATGCCGATCTATCGCAAAGTGCGTGAGTTTGTGGATGCTGGTGAAATCGGTGATGTCTTATGCTCCATCGCCCAATACGGAGCGGGTTCCGCGCTTTGGGGATTGACGCACGCCGCAGACATGCTCCTCTTTCTCGCCGGTGATCCGGAAGTAGATTTCGTAACGGGCGCGATTATATGCAACGATTCAGATTGGGATGGCAACCGTCTCAACGCTGACCCGGGTATCGCCTGTGGTTACATCCGATATTCCAACGGGGTCCACGGCTATAACACCGCAGGCACCGGACCCGAATATGAGGTCTGCGGCACCGCCGGTAAGATCCGTATACAAAACAATAGTAGAGAAATCCAATTCCGGAAAAAAGACGGGAGCTTCTTTGAAGAAGTGCCGTTCCCAGAGACATCCCGTGCGACAGGCACTGTCATGGGCATCACTGACATCGCCGAAGCACTTGATGAAGACCGCGAGACCAAAGGACCTGCCCACCTCGCGCGCCGAAGTATAGAGACGCTCATGGGGATGATCGAATCGCATCGCCTTGGGGGCAAACACATTACGCTCCCCATGGAAAATCGGTCTCTCTACGTTACCAGAGACAATTGGTAGCATCACCCTCCGGTAGGCGCGCTTTCTAAGCGCGCTTATCTCTGCATCTCATCTCGCCTAAAAAACATGAACTTAGAAACCCAAATCCAACAGTTCCGAGAGACCTTTTACAATGTCAAAGCCGAAGTCCAAAAGCGTATCGTCGGTCAAGACGCGATTATTGAAGGTGTGCTTTTCTGCTTGCTTGCCAACGGGCACGCCCTCCTTGAAGGCATCCCCGGCTTAGGCAAAACGCAACTCATCTATACCCTCAGTGAGGCACTCGACCTCTCCTTCAAGCGTATCCAATTCACACCCGACATGATGCCCTCCGACATCACAGGCACAACGCTCCTCGTTGAAGATGAACACGGTAGCAGGCAGTTTGAATTCCAGCAAGGACCCATTTTTTCGCAACTCATCCTCGCTGACGAGATTAACCGCGCCACACCCCGCACGCAGTCTGCCCTCCTTGAAGCGATGCAAGAGCGCACTGTCACCGTCGGACGCACCAGCCACAAGTTAGACGAGCCGTTTTGCGTCCTCGCCACACAGAACCCGTTGGAAATGGAAGGCACCTACCCGCTCCCGGAAGCACAACTCGACCGATTCCTCTTCAAACTCCTGATCGATTTTCCCAGTGAAGATGAGATCGTCGAAATCCTACGGCGCACTACATCGGGGACTGAGGTCACGATCGACAAGGTAACGAATGCCGAGACGCTCAACGAGATGCGTCACCTCGTGCCGCAGGTCATCATCGCGGAGCATGTCGAACGGCACATTATCCGACTCGTCCGCGGCACACATCCAGATTCCGAGGATGCCCCGGAGATCGTCAAACGCTATGTCCATCTGGGTGCCGGGATTCGGAGTGTCCAGGCGATAGCCCTCACTGCCAAAATCAGAGCCATCCTCGATGAACGTTACAACGTCGCCTTTTCGGATATCGATGCTGTGTTGCTCCCCGCCCTCCGTCACCGTATCCTGCTCAACTTCGAGGGACAGGGCGAGGGCATTGAACCCGATGCGATTGTCAACGAAGTCCGCGACACTATAACCCGAACACCATAATTTCTCTCTTTTTCGCTATTGTCAAGAATTTCCGAAAATGACAACATATATTTGCCATTTTTAAAAACAGATGAAAAAGGCAATATGAGAGGTTTGAGAAACCGACGCACCCCATATAAGCCTGTTATACGTCGCTAAAGAGGTTTCCTTAACCGCCTCATCTCCTCGGAATACATTATAGTAAAGTCCATAATTACTTGGACACTTCTATTGTAGCGCAAACTTTCCAGTTTGCGGTCCACCCTTGCACAAACTAAAAGTTTATGCTACATAAGTCCACATATTTTTCGACCTTACTATAACCCTTGACACCTTCTTGAATCTACGCTATAATATAAAAACTAAGATTGTCAAAAATCGAGAAAAATGACAATACGAATTTACTGTTTTCAAAAAGAGGCGAAAACGGCACTATGAAAAATTTTATAGCGGGTGCATACCGACAGCAACGAGAATACAAAAGTTTTAACCCATCCTTCATAAACTGCCCGTTTACTTGGGAAAGTCGTCAAATAGATCAGTTGGTCGAACAGGCTGCAAATCTTTTGGGAGCACTCAACGCTTATGCGGAAATTGTGCCAGATGTCGATTTTGCGATTCCAATGAGCATGGCAAAAGAAGCGATAGACTCCAATCTGATTGAGGGCACAAAAACTGATATTGATGAGATTGTTCTGCCACAATCGGAGATTCCGCCAGTCAGACAGGAGGATTGGCAAGAGGTGCAAAATTATATTGAAGCGATGAATTTCGCAATAGCGAAATTGCCTGAATTTCCACTCTCTGTGCGTTTGCTAAAGGATGTCCATAAAATAGTGCTGTCCGGCGTTCGTGGAAAACATAAGGCACCGGGTGAAATTCGCAGGAGTCAAAACTGGATCGGTGGTTCATCACTTGCCAATGCTCTTTTTGTTCCTCCGTCACCGGAAGAACTGCCAGACCTCCTAAGTGATTTAGAAAAATTCTGGCACAACTCATCGCTACAACTGCCATTCCTTATCAAAATCGCCATTACGCATTATCAGTTTGAAACCATCCACCCTTTCCTTGATGGAAACGGTAGGTGTGGCAGATTGTTAATCGTTTTGCAACTCATTGATGCACAGTTACTTAGCAAACCAGCACTTTATGCGTCCACCTTTTTCGAGGAAAACAAAGTTTCATATTACAACGCGCTTACTCGCGTCCGCACTGCAAATGACATAGAACAGTGGATTATATTTTTCTTGATTGGAATCGTTGAGACCGCTCAACACGGGCTGAGGACTTTTAAAACAATCATTGCCCTTCGTCAAGAATATGATACCAAAATCCTAACGCTTGGCTCTCGATCGAAAAAAGCACAAAAATTGCTTCAACTTATGTATGGAACACCCATTGTTAACGCGAGGTGGGTTGAAAAGGAGTTAAACATGAGTTTTTCAAGCGCGAATCGACTCCTAAAATCCCTAACAGAATTGGGCATACTCAAGGAAACCACAGGATTCTCCCGCAACCGCCTTTTTGTTTTGGAGAAATACCTGAACCTCTTTAGAAGTTAGCGAATTCCATGCAAATTCGCAGTCCACAATTTTTCTTGACAGCCCTGCCCGAAAATGTTAGACTTAATGTGAACTGACGCGAACATGATTGCAATCCTGCAATCACAGAAGCCAGAAGGACAATAAGGCGACGGAGAAAAAGAGATGGATTTCAGTTGGGCTACCATCAGTCTCATAGATATAGGGATATTTAGTTTCGGTGTAGTCGCTTTGGTTACCGGCTGGTTGGTCAAAAAGCGCGAGGACGAACGATACAACGCCCTGCGGGGGGAATATCGCACCTTTCAGCAAGATCATGAAAACCTGCAACAAGAATTCAGTAGTTTCCAAGGTGCTGCGGATCGACGGTATAATGCGCTCCAGAAAGAACACGAAGTCTTGAAAGAGGAAAACGCAACCCTTAGATCCGCTGTCGATGCGCTCACCACAGAACAAAAAGCACTCCAAAGTGCACACGACCGTTTGTCCGGACGACATGATGAACTCGTCGAAAGGGTGATGCCGGTCTTTGAAATATTGGCACGTGAAAAACTGATGGAGATAAACGCCCGCAGTGAAACCTGAATCAGATAACGAATGAAAAAGATATGAACGAATCCTTACAAAAACTACAAGATCTCCTCCAAAAACTCTTCCGAGCAGATGCCGCCGATCTTGACTTCGGTATCTACCGCATCATCAACTATCGCCGCGGCCAACTCCAAAAATTCATTGACGAAGAATTGCCTGCCATTGTTCAAAATGCCCTTAAAGCAAACACCGAAGCAGAATCTGTGAGGGAACGCATAATCGAACTTGAAAATCAAGTCCGAGAATTAGGCAACAATCTCGGAGAGGAAATGTTAGATGCTGATGGCAATCTCATCAATGAGGCATACAGAGACAAACCTCTCATCCAACAATACCTCGAAGCGAGAGAACAACACGGTTCCTCGCAAAATCGCGACCAACGCGCAGATGCCGTTTTCAATCACCTCTGGACCTTCTTCTCCCGATACTACGATAACGGTGACTTTATTCCGCGTCGACGCTATTCCCAAACCGAACGCTACGCTGTTCCATACAACGGCGAGGAAGTCTACCTCCACTGGGCAAACCGAGACCAATACTACGTCAAAAGCGGCGAACACTTCTCCACCTATCGTTTCAAATCTCAAAACATCACTGTTACCTTTGACCTCCGCGACGTAGATATTGAAAAGGATAACGTTAAAGGCACAAAACGTTTCTTTATACCTCTATCTGACGAAACAAGCTATTCACCAGGAACTGATGAAATCTGTATCCCCTTTGAATACCGTCCTCTCACCGACGAAGAAAAGAAAATCTATAGTGGTCAAAAACAGCAGGACAAAATCATTGAAGCTGCTGAACCCGAAATCATCGCACAACTCACAAGTCACTATAACGCCATGTCCGCACTCAATCAGCAAACAACAAACCCCTTTGATAAGGGGGACAGGGGGGTTACCACCCTCAAAAAACACCTCCGCGCCTACACACGGCGCAACACCGCAGATTTCTTTATTCACAAAGACCTCAGAGGATTCCTTAACCGCGAACTTGATGTCTATATCAAAAACGATGTCATTCCACTGTCAGATTTGATTTTCACAAGTGTTAATTTGAAAATGTCAAACGTTAGTTCGGGGGGGGGGCTGTAAACCCTTTGTTAACTAAAAGTAATAATTGGTTCGAAACGGCAAACCTCGTTCACTACATCGCCTCTCAAGTAATTGAATTTTTGTCCCATATTGAAGAATTCCAAAAACGCCTCTGGCTGAAAAAGAAGTTTATCCTTTCCACCGACTACTGCCTCACACTCGACCGCGTTCCAGAAGAATTCTATCCCGCAATCATCCAGAGTACCGCCCAACTTAAGGAGTGGAAACACCTCTTTGCGATTCACGAAATAGATAATAATCTCATCGGTGCCGACTACACCGAACCGCTCTCCGTTGACTTCCTCAAAGCAAATCCCAACCTCGTTTTGGACACTTGTCACTTTAAGTCTGACTTCAAAGATCGCTTCTTGGCACATTTTGACGATCTGGACAACGAAACAGATGGCTTGCTAATTCATGGTGAGAACTTCCAAGCGTTAAATCTGATAATGGAGAAATACCAAGCATCGCTAAAGGCCATCTACATTGATCCACCTTATAATACTAAAGGTTCTGCAATTCTGTATAAGAACAATTATAAAGATTCTTCTTGGCTGTCGCTTTTAACAGATAGAGTTGCAGTTTCACAAGAGTTGTTAGCGGAAAATGGCATTTTCTGTGCTGCAATTGATGATGCTGAGGCCGCAAACCTTAGACATTTACTCCAAAACATATTTGGCAAAGAAACTGAACAAGGAATTGTTGCAGTTTGTTCAAATCCAGGAGGAAGGCAAACACCAACGGGTTTTTCTCCTGCTCACGAGTATGCGATGTTCTTTAGTATTACAAAGAATACACAAATTAGTCCTATTGAGAGAACAGAAGAACAACTTGAAAGTTATAATCAAATTGATTCCGATGGCAAGCGTTTTAAATGGATGCCTCTTCTAAAAGGGACAGATGCTAGCGCGCTGAGAGAATTACGACCTCGACTTTTCTATCCAATCTTTGTCAGGAACGATCAAATTAGGATTCCCCGTATGGAATGGAACGAAACTAAAGGTGAGTATGATATTCTGGAATTGGCACACTCAGATGAAATAAAGGTATTGCCACTCAGACCAAAGGATGGAAAAGAGATGAGATGGAGGCATAAGATTCAAACGCTTCAAAAAAAAATGGCTTTGTCTGAGGTAGCTGTGCGATCAGATCGAAATGGTAATGTAAGAATACAACTAAAATCTTACCCGAAAGAAGAAGGAATACGTCCAAAGACGTGGTGGGATAAAAAAGCATATTCAGCAACATCACATGGAACTACTTTTCTAAACAATATGCTTGGTGATAACGATTTTTCGTTTCCTAAGTCTGTCTCGTTGAGGATTGTCTCCGGGTTTCTTCTCTCGGTAAAAATGATACTGTGTTGGATTATTTCGCAGGTTCCGGCACTACTGCTCACGCAGCCATCAACCTTAATCGTCAAGATGGCGGCAACCGTAAATACATCCTCATTGAGATGGGGCATCATTTCGATGCCGTTCTCAAACCGCGCGTCAAAAAAGCCATCTATGCCGAAAGGTGGAAAGATGCAAAACCGGTCTCCCGTGAAAGTCGTCTTTCCCATATCATCAAATACCAACGGATTGAATCTTACGAAGATGCCCTCAACAACATCGAATTCAACGAAACCGAACATGAAAATCTGTTACCTGACGAACACCAATTGAGTTATATGTTGGAAAGTGATACAAAGGAAAGCCCAACGTTCCTAAGCATATCCAAGCTCCAAAATCCGTTCAACTATCAACTCAACATCGTCAAAGATATGCAGACTCAGACACAATCTGTGGATCTACCCGAAACCTTCAATTACCTCCTCGGTATCTCGGTCCAAATCCGGCAATGTTTGTATGATGGTGATAGACGCTACCTTGTCTACCGCGGCATAGTCGGACAAAAAACTGTCGTCATTATCTGGCGTGAAACCGCAGGCTGGAAAAAAGAAGATTATGAACGTGATTATAATTTCATTCAGGAAAACAAACTCACAGAGAGAGCAGACAAGATCTATATTAACACAGACAGCATCGTTCCAGAGGCAGAATCTTTAGACCCATTCTTCAAACGATTAATGTTTCCACAATAAATTCTCCACAGAAAACTGCCATGTCCAGAAACAATTCACAACGTCAACTCGATAATCACCTCACTTTACATGGATGGCTCAACAGCCACTTCGGATATAAAACCACACGCGACCTTCTTAATGATATAAAAAACCATGACGAAGGTTTCAACCCAGACGGATACTCTCCAATCTGCACATTTCTCATCTCGCGTACAGAACCCAATTCAGCAATCGAAAGAGAATTGCGAACTTACGATGACAATATTAAACGGCATCTGTCCGTTATAAACAACACACGCTCACAGCCAATTGTTCTCCGCTATTTTCAATATCTCGCCCTACTCTACACCGAAATTTTCTTGGATTGGAAATTCAATAGACCCAAGGAATTCCTACGCCAACTCAACGCTTTTGTCCAAAGGCGTAATGATGCAAAAGCCCCTGGTGATGCTATGGATACAAACTTCATAGACACGGACCTCGAAAAACTCGCCTTCTGGATGGCAACCGGGGCAGGCAAAACCCTCATCATGCACATCAATTATCACCAGTACCTTCACTACAGTAAAGAGGAATTGGACCATGTTGTCCTTATCACACCCAACGAAGGCTTAAGCGAACAACACCTTCGTGAACTGGCGAACTCCGACATCCAGTGCGAACGTTTCGACGTTGAGAGGAATCGCCTCGCGCCTACGCGCAACGCAATACAGGTAATTGAAATTACAAAGTTGGTGGAGGAAAAAACAGGTGAAGGCGAGAGCGTTGAAGTTGAAGCATTTGAGGGGAACAACCTCATCTTCGTGGACGAAGGGCATAAAGGCAGTGGCGGCGAAGTCTGGCGCAAAATTCGAGATAGACTCGGTGAAACCGGCTTTACCTTTGAATATAGTGCGACCTTTGGACAAGCACTCGCCGCTGCCAAAAATGCGGACCTCGTTGAGGAATACGGCAAGGCCATTGTCTTCGACTACTCATACCGATATTTCTACAGCGACGGATACGGCAAAAATTTTAGCATCCTTAATGTTCGACACGATGAAGAGACCCAAACCGAAACACTCCTTTTAGCCAATCTCCTCAGTTTCTATGAACAACGCCGTTATTTCAAGCAAAACGCTGAGGCTATCCGCACCTATGGATTAGACTCCCCTTTATGGGCGTTTGTGGGTAGTAAAGTCAACGCTGTTTATACTGAGAACCATCGCCGCCGCTCTGATGTCCTTAATGTCATCCATTTTCTTCACTTGTTCCTGAAAAACGAAGGAAATTGGGCAATTGATGCTATTGAAAAGATCCGCAGCGGCGATTCTGGTTTATCCGATGACAACAACACGGACATTTTCCACACCCGGTTCAATTACCTCAAAACTTTCAGCGAAACGCCGGCGTATGTTTATAGCGACATTCTCAACGAAGTTTTTCATACGGACATAAGCGGCGTATTACACTTGCAAGATGTTCGGAACGCACCGGGCGAAATCGCATTGAAAACTACTTACGGTAGGAAAAACTTTGGTCTCATCTACATTGGGGATACCGCTGCCTTCAAAAAGCTTGTTGAAAACGATGATGCGGGCATTGAAACGGACTCCGAAGATGTCCTCACGGAAAGCCTTTTCAATGACATCAACGAACCCGATAGTTCAATCAATATTCTCATTGGAGCCAAAAAGTTCATTGAAGGCTGGGACAGCTGGCGCGTCACTGCGATGGGACTCCTCAATATCGGTAGACAGGAAGGTTCCCAGATTATTCAACTTTTCGGCAGAGGAGTTCGCCTTCGTGGAAAGGATATGAGCCTCAAGCGCAGTGCTGCTCTTGATGGTAGACATCCGCCGCATATCTCTCTACTTGAGACCCTTAACATCTTCGCTGTCCGTGCCAACTTTATGGCACAATTCCGAGATTATCTCATGCGCGAAGGTATAGAACTCGATGAACCTATCCAAATGGAGATTCCTATCATCTCTAATGAAAGTTTCCTCGAGCGTCGCCTTTTTGTTCCGAAAGTCGATCCTTACAATGAAGCTGCTAAAGGACAGTGCGTTCCACTCACTGTTAATATCGCCGCCTATATCACCCACACAACACAAATCGTTGAGGTTATCGGGAGCAGTTCGCAACAAGGCATCCGGGGAAGTCAATCAACAGCAACCTTGGAGCGTAAAATTAAAAAAGAAATCTTGGAGTTATTAGATTGGCAAAAGATATATTTAGAGTTACTTGAATACAAGCAGGAGAAGCAGTTTCACAATCTCATCTTTGATACCCAAACACTTCAAACAATCATGGATCCAGACCAAGAACTGTACGGCCTTACCGTCATGGCAGAATCAGAAGTCAAGCCAACGTCGCTGGAAGGGGTCACTCGCTTAGAAGAATTAGTAATTACACTGCTCCGCAAGTATATTGCCAAATTCTACCGTATTATTCAGAAACAGTGGAGTGGCAACAGGATGAGATTGGACACCTTAAAAGAAAACGATGATAACTTCACAGATTGGAGGATCTATATCCCCCGAGACGAAGCACATGAACTTGAACCCCAAATCCAAAATCTAATAGAGAGTGGTGAAATATACGGACCTAATGTAACCGATCTACCCAACGCCTATAATGATCGGCACCTCTATCAACCGCTCCTCGCGATTACCAATGCCAATGATTTGTGGCGGACTACACCGCCTGCCTTAGAAGAAAGTGAGAAACTTTTTGTAGAAGATCTGCGCAGTTATGTCCGTCAGCAACACGAGGAACTTCTCGCGAAAAGGGAAGTTTTCCTCTTACGCAACCAGAGTCGAGGCAAAGGTATTGGTTTCTATCAGAATGAAGGTTTTTATCCCGACTTTATCCTGTGGATAACCGAAGGCGCGAAACAACGTATCGTTTTCATCGAACCACATGGGATGGTACATGATGCTGTCAACGAGCACAACGAGAAAATCACCCTCTTCAAAAGACTACGGACTCTTTCTTATGAACGCTTCCGCGGTGAACACGTTCAGATGGATTCCTTTATCATCTCAAAAACTGATTTTCAAGCACTCCGTCGCAGAGAAGGTATAGATAGACCAGAATTTGCGGAAAAATGGCATATCCTTTTCCGCGACCCCGCTGATCCTGCCTACCTTTTCCCAATCTTCCAAGAGTGGGATCTCGACTTCCCTCTTTTGTAGGAGCGATCTCAGACACCGAAAAATAATGCTGAAATATAGATAACAAAGGCATCCATTGGAAATTGCCAAACCCTATGTCCATCTCGGCGCACGGATTCGGGGCTAAGCGATAGTCCTTATTGCTAAAATCAGTGTGCTTCTTGGTATGAATGCTACAACTATCCGACGCGAACAAGTTGATCCACCCCCGCATTAAACATACCAAAAAGCCATTTTTCCCTTGCCATCACGTCCAAATTATGCTAAAATACCCATAGCATGAATCAACACGACTTAAAACATTCCCATAAGGAACTCCAGAATCTTCTCGGAACACGCTTCAGCGTGGACGACGCTGTTCGAGACGCACACGCTCGCGATGCCTCCTATCACCGCGGCGCGCTCCCGGAGGCCGTCGCTTTCCCGAAAACCAACGCCGAAGTTGCCGAAATTGTCAAAATCTGTGCAAAATATAAGATGCCGATAGTCCCCTACGGAACGGGAACCGGCGTTGAAGGTGCTGTCGTCACAACCCAAGGCGCGCTTTGCATCGCGCTGAACGATATGAACCGCATCCTCCGCGTCAGCCACGACGACAGAGATGCCACCGTCCAAGCCGGTGTAACGCGCCTGCAATTGAACACACATCTCGCAGAGATCGGCACACAACTCCACTTTTCCGTCGATCCGGGTGCGGATGCCTCATTGGGCGGGATGGCAGCCACGCGCGCCTCCGGCACCAGTGCCGTCCGATACGGCACGATGCTCGATAACGTTCTCGGTTTGACCGTTGTCACTCCCGATGGATCCATCGTCCGAACGGGGAGCAGGGCGCGGAAGTCTGCTGCAGGCTACGATCTCACGCGGCTTTTCATCGGTTCTGAAGGCACACTCGGGATCATCACGGAAATCACGCTCAAGTTGACACGGTTACCGGAAGCCGTTGCATCCGCTGTTTGCGCTTTCCCAACCGTAGCTGCAGCAGTGGACACCGTTATTGAGCTCATGGGGGCAGGGGTGAGTATTGCCCGTATTGAACTTTTAGATGAACGCCAGATGGATGCCGTCAACACATACGCCGGGTTGGCATACCAAGTCGCACCCACGCTCTTCTTTGAGTTTCACGGTTCTAAGCACACCGTCGCAGAGAGTTCAGAGGTTGCTGGGACCATCGCAGCAGCGCATGGAAGTGGCGATTTCCGATGGGCAACAGACGAAAACGAACGCAGACGCCTCTGGCAAGCCCGATACGATAGCTACTATGCCGCTTTGAACCGCCGTCCCGGTTCCGTCGGCTACGTCACTGATGTCTGTGTCCCGATATCTGAACTCGCCGAATGCATCGCCAAAACGAAAGCACTCCTCGCTGAATCGAGCCTTGACCCGTCGCTCCTCGGACACGTTGGAGATGGGAATTTTCATGTCGTCTTCCCACTTGAAGCGGATAACGCCGATGAATTGACAGAGGCGCAACACCTCAGCCATCAGATTGTAGATGTTGCCTTGGAGATGGGCGGCACCTGCACCGGCGAACACGGTGTCGGTATCGGCAAAAGACAGGCACTACAAAAGGAACACGGATCAGCAATCGATTTAATGCGTGCTATCAAACACGCTTTGGATCCCCTAAACTTAATGAATCCCGGTAAGGTGTTCTTGTAGATACAAATTTAAGGAAGGATCTCTTGTCAATGTGCCACCTCACGATAAATCGTGAGGCTTGCTTCTCAGGCTATGGTTCGTAACTTTACCTGCATACCCCTGAGGGGTCCAAGCGACCCACGATGCAGAACCTCAGACACTTCCGACTTTGGAAGTAGAACGAACGTTCTAACGTCTTCGAGTTACTGCCTATATTCTAACAAATTTGACAGGCTTCTGTCAAGCAAAAAGGAGCGGTATTCCTCCTCGCCTTAAAAGACGAGGTTTCCATACCGAAGATTTTGATGAGAAACGTAATCTACTTAGGAGTATTGCTATTTTTTGTTACACCGGCTTTCTCAGAACTCAGCGACTCGGATATCCAACGTATACGAGAAATCGTCCAGATCACCGTAGCTGCCGAAGGAAAGCAGATACGCGCGGAAATGACTGCAGCGATAGATGCCTCTGAAAAACGGATGAAGGAGCATCTGAACACAAAAATAAGCGAGGTGGACGCACGGATAGACGGCGTGAATACACGAATAGACGGCGTGGACAAGCGACTTAACTTTGCGTTTACGGTGTTAGGATGGTTGTTTGCGTTAGTTATCGCTGCGCTTGGTATTCCACAACTGATTATAGCGTTTAGACAACGCGGGCAAGAACGCCTACAGTCCTCGGTTGAGGAACTTTATGCAGTCCATAGTGAAGTTCTGGCAGAACTCAAGCAGTTACGAGCAGAGAATGAAGCTTTCAGAGGGCGTGACGGGTCACAGTCCGAATCACCATAGTCAGTGCGCTGGCGTATCTAAAAGGAAAACATGCAAAATAACTGGAAAATCCTCATCACCGATTACGCCTGGCCCTCCATAGAACCTGAACGACAAGTCCTTGCCGAGATCGGGGCGGAACTCATCGCCGCGGAGACTGGCGATGAGGCGGAACTCCTACCCCTCGCGCCAACTATGGATGGCATCCTCACCTGCTGGAAACCTGTGCGTGCGCCTGTCATTGCCGCTGCTGAAAATTGTCAGATTATCGGGCGTTGCGGTATCGGACTTGACAACATTGATGTCGAAGCCGCTACGGAACACGGTATCATTGTGACCAATGTCCCTGCGTATTGTATTGATGAGGTATCCGACCACGCCATGGGGTTGCTGCTGGCGTGTGCCAGAAAAATCTCACGTTTTGATCGGGCGGTCAAGGGCGGCACATGGGAGCAGAACATCGGACCCTCGATGCGCAGAATTCGAGGAAAAACGCTCGGTGTCATCGGATTCGGACGGATTGCGCGGTCAATTGTGCCGAAGGCGAAAGCGTTCGGATTTACAATCAACGTATGCTCCCCACGGACCGATCCTGAATTGATTCAGCAGCACGGCGCTCAAAAAGTTTCGTTTTCAGAACTCCTCGCAACCTCTGATTTCATCACTATCCACGCACCACTGACACCGGAAACGCAGGGCATGTTTGGCGAGGCGGAATTTCGGGCGATGAAACCGACGGCGTATCTGATTAACACCGCCCGTGGCGGTATTGTAGACACCGATGCACTCACCACTGCGATCCGCACCGCTGAAATCGCCGGGGCAGGCGTGGACGTATTGGCAACTGAGCCACCTGAACAGACCGAAGAACTGCTTACGCTTGACAATGTCGTCGTTACACCGCACGCTGCTTTTATATCGGAGGAGTCGATCTTTGACTTAGAGATTGCTGCCGCCACGTGTGTCGTGGAAGTACTAACGGGCAAACTACCAGAATCCGTCGTCAACCCATCGGTTCTGGAGCAATCGAACCTCCGCGCAAATTTCTAAACTATGGAGATAAATATGCAGTCCCAGACACACCCAAACGAACCGCAAGGTATAATTAAAAAACTTCCTGACGCAACAGGGCATTTCGGACAATTCGGGGGTAGATACGTCCCCGAAACGCTCATGCCTGCCCTTTTAGAACTCGAAGAAGCATACATAAAACTAAAAGACAATCCTGACTTCCAACAAGAATTTCAGTACTACCTCCGTGAATACGTTGGACGGCCAAACCCACTCTATTACGCCGAACATTTGACAGAGACGCTCGGGGGCGCGAAAATATACCTCAAACGCGAAGACCTCAACCATACAGGGGCACACAAAATTAACAGCGCGATCGGTCAAATCCTCCTCGCACGCTGGATGGGCAAAAAACGCATCATCGCTGAAACCGGCGCCGGACAACACGGGGTCGCAACAGCCACTGTCGCCGCAAAGTTCGATATGGAATGCGAAGTCTATATGGGTGAGGAAGACATAGAACGGCAAGCACTCAACGTTTTTCGTATGCAACTCATGGGGACAAAGGTCGTACCCGTTAACTCCGGGTCGCGGACCCTCAAGGATGCGATCAACGCCTGCTTCCGCGATTGGGTCACGAACGTCCGAAACACGTATCTACTTCTCGGATCAGTTGTCGGCGCGCACCCTTACCCGATGATCGTCCGAGACTTCCAATCCATCATCGGCGACGAAGCGAGATCACAGATTTTAGAGCAAGAAGGCACACTCCCCGATTGTGTCGTCGCCTGTGTCGGCGGTGGAAGCAATTCACTCGGCATGTTTTATCCCTTCTACGCGGATGAATCCGTTCGGCTGATCGGTGTGGAGGCCGCAGGCGAAAGCATCCGAAGTGGGCGGCACGCCGCCCCTCTCACGGCTGGCAGTGTCGGAGTCTTTCACGGTGCGAAGTGCTATCTATTGCAAGAAGATGACGGTCAGATAACCCCCGCACATTCCATCTCCGCAGGGTTAGATTACCCCGGTGTCGGACCGGAACACAGTTATTATCGTGAGACCGGTAGAGCAGAATACGTCCCTGTTACCGATGCAGAGGCGGTAGAAGGATTCCGATTGTTATCGGAGACAGAGGGCATTATCCCCGCATTGGAATCCGCACATGCCATTGCCTATCTGCGTGAGCTGGCACCTAAACTCGGTAAAGACAAGATCATCGCTGTCTGCCTTTCAGGTCGCGGTGACAAAGATGTGTATACGATTGCGAGTGAATTGGGCATCAATCTCTAATTTTGTCTAAATCTATCTGACGTGGCACTCTCGCGGTTTTTAACAGCATGTCTGACGCAAGCGTGGTTAAAAAATTGCTCTTTAGACACACTCTATGGTATAATTATTTTGTTCAGCCTTTAATTCGTATCCATAAGAGGACATCCTGACAAAGGAGAAGGCACAGTGCCAAACATTGCAAAAATCCAAGAAGATATTCTGGCTCTTTCTAAAACCGATTACCAACAATTGAGACAATGGTTCAACGAGTTAGAATGGGACGAATGGGATCGGCAGATTGAAGAGGATTCAAACGCAGGCAAACTGGATTTTTTGATTGCGGAAGCTCGTGAAGCAGAAGAAAAAGGGACACTTAAGAAACTTGAGGATCTTTTGGGTTTGGATCGGTAGACACGACGAATATGAGAGATTGATTAAGTCCTAATTCGGTATTGCGAAACGAATTCTTTGGCGAATTTTAAGTTGCTAAAGTGAGCGAGGTGGCACCATGGCACGCGAAACTGTGAACGCTGCTTCAAATTTGTCCCTGCAGCAAAAGCTCCGCAAGTTCATCACGTGGTTCTCACATCGAGATGGTCCTGTCAGGAATTGGCGATATTTCCCGACCCGTGTGTTGCTCCGAAAACTGCAATCGGAATCCTCCGAAATGCGGGCTTATGCCGCTGAAGGATTAGGAGGGGTCGGCGATGTTCACGCCGTCGCGCCGCTCATCAATGCCTTAGGGGACAACAACTCAACCGTTCGCCGTTTCGCTATCTCTTCCCTTGGACATATCCGAGACCCACGCGCGATTGACGTGCTTATCCCATTTTTACAAGACGAAGACGTTGACCTGCGATGCGCCGCTGTCGTCGCCCTCGGCGAATTGGGTCTTGATGAAGAGAGGGTTTCAAATCCGCCTGTCCAGATCATAGAGGCACTCATGGGCAGTATCTGGGACACCGACAGAGCCGTCTGTTCCGCTGCTGTCGTCGCTTTAGGCAGAATCGGTAATCCACAAGCCATTTCTGCGCTTAACGCATTGGCAGATGCCACTGAGAGCGAATGGATTCGCCGCTACGTCAGCGAGGCATTACATCAAATCGACGAACAGAATGCCTGATGGTATCCTCAAAGCCGACGCTCTAATCTATGGAGTGGTTTGTCCCGCTCGCGGCTGCCTTCACAAATCTATGTGCCTGTCCGAAAACAGGATAACTCTGATTTTAATTTGAATTAACTATTTGTCCCATGTTAAAATAGTTATGCAGTTGCGATATGGAAAAAATTTAAGGGCATCACGGTTCTCTCTATTTTCAAAAATCATGGACAAAAATCAAATCTTTAAATCCGGGTACGTTAGCATTATCGGCGCACCTAACGTCGGTAAATCCACCCTGCTCAATACCATTTTAGGGCAGAAACTCGCTATCGTCACCCCGAAACCACAAACGACTCGGAATCAAATTCGTGGGATTGTCACCACCGATGCCCATCAAATTATCTTTGTTGATACGCCCGGATTGATGAACCCCAAGTACCGCTTACAAAGTGAAATGGTCAAAACCGCGTATGGGGCTTTAGGAGACGCCGATGTCGTCCTTTTTGTGATTGATGTCGCGCGCCCAGACCCTGATATCGAAGACAGGATTCTAAGACGTCTCAAGCGTGTCAACGCAACAGTTATTTTGGTTCTCAATAAAGTAGATCTCGTCGCAAAGCCAACCTTACTCCCGATGTTTGAAGACTACAGTCAGAGGTATGCGTTCGCACATATCATCCCTATCTCCGCATTGACTTCCGATGGGGTGCCGCGCCTGCTTGAGCAGATTGAAACGCATCTCCCACTTGGACCCCGCTATTTTCCAGAGGACCAACTCAGCGACCTCCCTGAACGTTTTTTCATCGCCGAGACCGTTCGTGAAAAGATTATGCTCATGACGCAACGGGAAATTCCTTACGCCTCCGCTGTCATTGTTGAGGAGTTTGAAAGCCGCCAGACGAAAAAGGCAGATGAAATCATCTATATCCGAGCCATTGTTTACGCAGAACGGCAGACACAAAAGCAAATTATCATCGGTAAGGGTGGCAAGTTGATTAAACGGGTCGGTGAACTCGCACGCATCGACATTGAGAAATTCTTAGATACTCGTGTCTTTTTAGAAATCTATGTAACAGTCAAAGCCGATTGGCGTAAAGACCCGCGCAAACTCAAAGAGTTGGGCGGTTTCGCAGATATTTAACTGCGTTTTTCTGCTTAAAAGCCTTAATTGCCTCCAAACCGGTCAAGAATTAACCAAAAACCTGCCTGAAACGAAGTGGAAGGTAGACCAGGAGCCAAATAGTTAAAAAGATGACAGAAGAGTCGATTTTTGTGCAGGGTGCGCGCGAGCACAATCTCAGAAATATTGATGTCCAACTCCCAAAAGACAAACTCATCGTCTTCACAGGCGTGAGCGGTTCCGGTAAGTCTTCGATGGCAATTGATACCGTTTACGCCGAAGGGCAACGCCGATACATCGAGTCTTTATCGGCGTATGCCCGGCAGTTTTTAGGGCAACTCGGCAAGCCGGATGTGGACGAGATTGTTGGATTATCTCCATCTATCGCCATTGATCAGGGGTCAACTGGACATAACCCGCGCTCCACGGTAGCAACCGTAACCGAAGTCTATGACTACCTCCGTGTGCTCTATGCGCGCGTCGGACAATTCCACTGTCCCGAATGCGGACGTGAAGTCGGTTCACAAACTCCCGCAGATATCGTTCAGGCTTTGCTTGACTATCCAGAGCGCACCAGACTTATCATCTTAGCCCCGATACTCAGAGGGTCCCGCGGTGCCCACGAAAGAGAACTTGAGGATTTACGCAAAGCGGGTTTCGCAAGATTGCGCATCGACGGTGAAATATACGAACTCCGACCAGGACTAACCCTCACTCCCAATCAACGTCACGACATCGATGTCGTCATCGACCGGATTGTTATCAAAGACGGATGTGAACCCCGCCTCGTTCAAGCCGTGGAGACTGCACTCATGCGTGGGGACGGAAGTCTCCTGGTTCACGTCGTTCCCATTGAAGGTGAAGGGTCTCCGTTTGCGTCAGAGGAAGACGATTTGCTGTTTAGTGAGGACCATACGTGCGCGCATTGTCGGATCAGCTTTGTGAAACCGGAACCGCGACACTTCTCTTTCAATAATCCCGATGGAATGTGCGAGAAATGTCGCGGGTTAGGCGTGCAAATGGGCATCTCGCCCAAGTTGATCGTTCCTGATGATACGCGCTCTATTATGCAAGGTGCCATAAGTCTCTGGGGACCCCTTAATACGCGAAATACCGCCAGGGAACAAGTCATCGCTGAAGCACTCGCAAAACATCTCGGCTTCAATCTAAAGACTCCCTGGAAGGACCTCACACCGGAACAGCAACATGCGATTCTCTACGGCACCGGCGACACTGTCCTTACGATTACCGCCCCGAATAGAGGCACGGAGACGGATACCGCTCCGAGGAGCACCGGAAACACTGGGCGAAAGCGACGCGGCAAAAAACGACGCCGGCGAAAGCGAAAGCCACAGCAGCAACAACGACACTATCGGGTCCATTTTCACGGGATTATTCCAACCGAAGAACAGAGATACCACTTTGAAGATGCTGAAGCCGATGAGAACATGTTGCCCGACTATTTCGTCAAAATGCCCTGCAGGACCTGCGAGGGCACTCGACTGAATCCGTGGGTAAAAGCCGTAACGATCGGCGATACCTCCATTACGGACGTTCTTGAAATGTCCATTCAGGACGCATCCAAATTCTTTGACGCGTTGGTCCTTCCAGCGCGTGAGGCGTTCATCGCATCGGAACTCCTGAAAGAAATTCGAGGACGGATCGGATTCCTTATGGATGTCGGATTGGGATACCTAACACTTGCACGTCCCGCACCGACACTCTCCGGTGGCGAAGCACAACGGATTCGTCTCGCTAGCCAAGTCGGTGCCGGATTACGCGATGTCACCTACGTCCTTGATGAACCGAGCATCGGTTTACATCCACGCGACCACGCCGGTTTGCTGATGACGCTCTTAAACTTGCGGGATCAGGGCAACACCGTTATCGTCGTTGAACACGACGAGGCGACCATGTTGGTGGCTGATCTGATTGTCGATTTCGGTCCCGGTGCAGGTATTAAGGGTGGGAAGATAACGGATATCGGCACACCGGCACAGTTCATGCAGGAAAGCCATACACTCACGGCGCAGTATCTCCGCGGCGATAAGGTCATCGTGCAGCCGGAATCCCGGCGTCCGATAGGAGATAAGTGGGTGCAAATCTGCAACGCACGCCAGAACAATCTTCAAGGGATCAGTCCCAAAATACCGGTTGGGACACTCTGTTGTGTAACAGGCGTGAGTGGGTCTGGGAAGAGCTCCTTAATTCACGATATTCTCTACAGTGCACTCGCCCGCGACCTCATGAAAGCAAAGACGGTGCCGGGGGATTACGACGATATTCGAGGTATCATCGAAGAAAAAAATGTGCCTGTCTCTGAGGTCATTGACAAAATTATCAACATTGACATGGCGCCTATCGGGCGAACACCCCGTTCCAACGCAGCGACCTACACAAAGGTTTTCGATGCGATACGCGCACTCTATGCGGGGTTGCCCGAGGCGAAATTGCGTGGCTATAAACCCGGACGGTTTAGTTTCAACGTCGCCGGCGGTAGATGCGAAGCGTGTAGCGGCAACGGCGCGAAGAAGGTTGATATGGGACTCCTCTCCGATGTGTGGGTGGCGTGTGAGGTGTGTGAAGGAAAACGTTTCAACAGTGAAACCCTCGCTATTAAATACAAAGGAAAAAACATCTCTGAAGTGCTTGAGATGGATATTGACACCGCGCTTACACATTTCGCCGATATTCCGAAGGTCGCACGGGGGTTGAAACTGCTCCACGATGTCGGTTTGGATTACATTAAACTCGGACAGCCCGCCCCTACACTTTCAGGCGGTGAAGCACAACGCATCAAACTCTCGCGGGAACTCTCGAAACGCGGCACAGGTAAAACGCTCTACATCCTTGATGAACCCACAACCGGCTTACACTTTGACGATGTAAATAAATTGTTGACGATACTGCATCGGCTCGTAGATGACGGCAACACGGTCGTCGTTGTTGAGCATAATCTGGAAGTCGTCAACTCGGCAGATTACCTCATTGATTTGGGACCCGAGGGCGGCATCGGTGGCGGCACTATCGTTGCTGTAGGTACCCCTGAACAGATCGCAGAGATACCTGAATCTTATACCGGTCGGGCACTTCAGGGCGATTTCGAGATATTGAAGGATGGAAGGATGGAAGAAACAGAAGGATGGAAGAAATGGAAGGATGGTAAGCTCTCCGAGGTTTCCAGTCTTCCATCCTTCCAATCCGACCCAAAAGCCATTGCTGTGCGCGGGGCTACAGAAAATAATCTCAAAAATATTGACATCGACATCCCACACCGAAAAATGACCGTATTGACCGGTGTGAGCGGTTCTGGTAAAACATCGCTTGCACTGGATACCGTTTATGCAGAAGGACAGCGCCGCTATATCGAAACGCTCAACACTTACGCCCGTCAGTTTATAGGACAGATGGAAAAGCCGAAGGTCGCAAAGATTGATGGACTCTCGCCAGCGATTGCTATTTCGCACGCAAATGCTGGACAGAACCCAAGATCCACTGTCGCAACGATTACGGAGATACACGATGGACTCCGCACGCTCTACGCCCGATGGGGTAAACCCTACTGTCCCGATTGCCAAGTGGAGGTCCAGGCACAGACAGCGGAAGAAATAACGGAACAGGTTTTTGGAACCCTCCGCGAACAGCGGGTAGATGTCCTCGCACCGCTTACGAATTTCTTGCTGCTTCCGGAAGGTCAAGAAGGCGTGTCGAGGGGTAAAATTGTTGACGTAAATGCGGGTGAATCCGCCTACGGTTTGACGGGGAACGCGGATTATGCGGATGTGTTCAACCGATTACAACGAGCCGGATTCGCACGCGTTCAAATTGATGGTGAAATCCATCGCCTTGATGAGGTTCCTCAACTGAGTAAGGGGATTCGTCATGAAATTTTTATCGTCGTCGATCGCGTTGAACTTATTGATGAAGAAAAGAGCCGGTTCACGGAAGCCGTTGAGTTAGCACTCCTCCAAAGTGGCGGATTTGTCCTCATTCAGGAGATGCGTTCTACGAGGCGCGCATCTACAAAGACCAACCGATCTAAACGGAGAACAGCGAAAAACCGACAGCAGGATACCCGTATTAAAAAATTCTTCAGCGAACACGCGATGTGCCCTTCTTGCGGAAGCAATTTCGGACAATTGACACCCCGACACTTCTCCTTTAATAACAAAATCGGGGCGTGCGAGGTCTGTGATGGACGCGGAAGGAACATGCACCCACCTTATGAGGCGTGCAAGCAGTGCCACGGCACACGACTCAAGCCCTTTCCGAGTTGTGTCAGATTTGAGGATATAACCGTCTCTGAATTGATGGCGTTGTCAATTACCGAGATTGTTGAATTCCTCAACGCACGTCTGAAACAGATTGAAGTCCAAATCGCCGATGAGACACGGGACGATAAGGGAGCTCTCCCTGTTCCGAAAGGTGTGTCGACCTCAAGAGCAACACATCCGGCACTTCACATTCATACGTCACCTGAGTTTGAAGCCGAAGTCCTGAGCCAAATCCAGACCCGGCTCCAGTTCTTGGAAAATATTGGGCTCGGCTATCTTGCCTTAGAACGTGGGGCACCGACCCTGTCGGGGGGTGAAATGCGCAGAATCCGCCTCGCAAGTCAACTCGGCAGCGGTCTCACAGGTGTGACCTACATTCTCGATGAACCGAGTATCGGTTTACACCCCCGCGACCAAGAACGCCTCATCGCTGCGCTCAGGAAACTTCGCGATATCGGCAACAGCGTCCTTGTCGTTGAACACGACCGCGATACAATATTAGCCGCTGATCATGTGATTGATTTCGGTCCCCAAGCGGGCAAAAGCGGGGGCGAGATCGTCGCTATCGGCACACCAGACACATTTCAGGAATCAGTGATTAGCACGCAACCGATAGTCCCTAACGAAAGAGAGGACGACTCCAGCGCAGGCAACCCGCAAGGTGAAACTAAAAAATCCTTGACGCACGCCTATCTTTCCAATGAAGTGGAGATTCCTGTTCCGAAAGAACGACGCAAAGGCACAGGCAAACAGTTAGCAATATTCGGGGCGAAAACGAACAATCTGAAGAACATTGATGTCAAGATTCCACTCGGAACGCTCACTTGTGTAACCGGTGTTTCCGGGTGCGGAAAGAGTTCCTTCGTTGAAGGCACCCTAAAACCCGCGCTTGAAAGTCGGAGTTCTATCAAAACCGGTGATCCGGAAGACCATCGCTATACCCATTATCTCGGCGATGGCAACCGAGAACCCAGATATAACGACTATGGACAACCGGAATATGAACGCATCCGCGGTGTGAGTCATATCAAACGTCTCATCAATGTAGACCAAAAGGCGATCGGGGAAACACCGCGTTCCAATCCAGCGACGTATACCGATCTGTTCACGAAAATCCGTGAACTCTTTGCTGAGCAACACGACGCAAAGATGCGAGGATATAGTATGGGTATGTTCAGTTTCAATCTTGCACACGGACAGTGTCATGTGTGTGAGGGACACCGTTTCAATCGCGTCGAGATGCATTTCCTCCCCGATGTATGGATGCCGTGTGAGGCCTGTAACGGCACCGGTTATAGCATGGAGACCCTTGAAATCCGTTACAACGGCAAAAATATCGCTGAAGTCCTAAATATGACGGTGGATGAGGCACTCGCCTTCTTCAGTGAGACTCCACGCATCTGCCGCACACTCCAGATGTTAGCAGATGTTGGTTTGGGTTACGTTGAATTAGGGCAATCTGCAACGACCCTCTCCGGCGGTGAAGCACAGCGCGTCAAACTTGCGAAGGAATTGGCACGTCGCCAAACGGGTTCAACGCTCTATATCATGGACGAACCCACGACCGGACTCCATTTTGACGACATCCAAAAACTCCTCAAAGTGCTGAACCGACTCGTCGATGCTGGCAACACGATTATCGCTGTTGAACATAACATCGACGTTATCAAATCCGCCGATTGGATCGTTGACTTGGGACCGGAAGGCAGTAAAGGTGGCGGAGAAGTCGTTGCGATGGGCACACCAGAGGAGGTCGCTTCGGTCCAAGCATCCCACACTGCACGTTTCTTACGCGATGTTTTGTAGAACGTTTTTGATAAAACCTTGACAAATTCTGAAATGTATGGAATGATAATATACTGTATCTATTTAAAGATGCGTATCCATGATGCAGATTCCAGATTACTATCAAGTCTTAGAGGTCGAACGGGATGCCACCGCTCGCGAAATAAAGAGTGCCTATCGGAAACTCGCAAAACGTTATCATCCGGATAAAAATCCGGAGCGGACTGCTTTTGCAGAGAAGATGTTCCGCGAAGTCTGTAGTGCCTATAACACGCTCCAAGACAAAAAACGGAAATCTGACTATGATCGCACCCTCCGAACGATCGAACGGCAGCAGCGGTCCCATGAAGTCTATCTCGACAGGCTGAATAGGCTCAACCAGACCTATGCTAAGTTGGAATTGCTGTTGCAAGCATTGCTCCATCACAAGTATGAGACAGGCATTTCTATGTATGAGCAGCTGCAACACCGCTCTCAGGAAATTGGGAAAGAATGGCGTATCGACGACTTTCTCAGCTATGAAGAGAGTCGGGACTGTGAGTTTCTCGTCGCTGAAGCATACCAGAGACTCGGATTTTCTAATGGCGACCGAGATCGCTCCCACAAAATTGAGCAGGCAATGCTAATGTATGAATCCCTGTTGTCTGCCGAAACAGAGCGTCCCTGTTTCAGGCACTTCATCCGAGAAGTCAAAGACCGTCTCAAATTTATCTATCTCTATCATTTCAGTGTTGAGGGGTATGACCAAACCCATCCAATTCCGTTGACGAAGATCCGTGAACTCAAACTCTCGAAACGCGAGACCGCTTGGATGTACAAAAAAATTGCGGAATTCTACGTTGAAATTGATCGGTTCCCAGAAGCTCGAACCGTTTTGAAAATGGCATTTGAATTGCAACCCGGCCTTACCGGTGCCAAGAAAATCTGCCAAACACTCAATATGGGATATTAGTTATCAGTTTTCGGTTATCAGCAGTCGAGCAGATATGGACAGAAACCGTATCACCTGCTTTGAAAACCTTTGAGACGATGAAAAATCCAGAAGAATCGCCACCGGAAGATTCACAATGGTTCCGCCAGTGCAAACTTCCGGAACTTTCCTAACGCCCTGACCGAACCGCAAGGAACAATAAAAAGATGGAAACCACAAACGGACAACTCGCTGAAACTTATCAGAAAGACGGATTTCTGACCGGTATTCGTATTTCTGATGAAGATGAAGCAACGCGTCATCGGCACGCCTACAATGCGTTGGAAGCAGAGGTCGGTGCAGAGAAATGTGAAATCGGGCTCGTTGATTGGCATTTCGATTACCAATTTATCTGGGAAATCGCAACACATCCAAAAATCGTAGATGTCATCGAAGCACTTATCGGTCCCGATGTGATGCTGTTAGCCACGCATTTCTTCTGCAAATACGGTCCCCGCGACAAATTCGTGGCGTGGCACCAAGATGTGACGTATTGGGGACTTGAACCGCCGGACGCAATCACCGCTTGGTATGCCATAGACGACAGTGATACAGGGAACGGCTGCATGCAGGTAATCCCCGGAAGCCATCAGCGTGGCATCAAGAAACACGGGACATCTGAGCAGGCAGGCAACCTACTGAGTATCAATCAGGAGGTTCCGGTCACGGAAACGGAGGCGGAAACCGCAGTAGATTTGGTCCTAAAAGCCGGTGAGATGTCCATCCACCACGGGCAGATGATTCACGGTAGCCTCCCGAACCATTCCACGCGTCGGAGGTGTGGCTTGACGGTTCGCTATATTGATCCATCGGTGCGGCAGGCAGAAGAGAATTCACTGAAACGTCCTTGGAAACCGATTCTACTGCGCGGCGAAGACCGATACCAGAATTTCACAACTGTCCCGAATCCATTTTAATAGTTTTCGGTTGTCAGTTTTCGGTTATCAGTTAAGAGGTTTTCGTTTAATAAAACCCTCTTGTAACGGACAACTGAAAGTGTTGACCAGCAACCCACACTGACAACTATTAAAACTCTAAAAAAATGCAATCTCGTATATACGATACCATTATTGTTGGTGCCGGTGGGATGGGGAGTGCGACCGCATACCATCTCGCGAAATCTGGCGTAGACGTGCTTGTCTTAGAACAGTTTCAGCGTGGACACACGTTCGGCAGTTCGCACGGTGAAACCCGGATTATCCGATTCTTCTACGATAAACCCTTCTACACCGAATTGATGAAAACCGCTTACACCGAATGGCGCGACCTCGAATCGGTATCGGGGAAACCGCTGCTGTTTATCACAGGGAGTGTCGGTATCGGCGCAAAGGGAAACCCCTATGGACGCGCGACACGGCAAAGCTTAGATGCCGCAGGCGTTGAATCCGAGTGGTGGGATGCGGCACAGTTAGCAGAACGTTTTCCGCAATTCCGATTGACGGATGATATGGAGATCCTTTATCAGAAGGACACAGGTTTTCTCCGTGCCGCCGAGTGTGTCTCCACCCACTTGCGGTTGGCAGAACAACACGGTGCGGAAATCCGGGAGGAGACCCAGGTAACCGACATCAATTGGCAGACAGATGTGCCAACTGTTCGGACCGAAAACACCCAATTTCAGGGTAGGAAAGTCATCGTGACAGCCGGTGCTTGGGCTGGCACCCTACTCGCGGAATTGAATCTCCCGCTCACGGTTACAAAACAACAGGTATGCTACTATCAACCCACAGACAGCGAACGTTTCCAGCCAGACCGGTTTCCAGTCTTTACGGAAGTGACCCCTGATGGGGAATTCATCTATGCTGTTCCGGCTTTTGGTGCTTTTGATAAAGGGGGCGGGGTGAAAATTGCACGGCATGGAAGAGGACAGGTCATCTCCCCTGATACACCCGAACGCACGCCTGATGCAGATTACACTGCTCATATAGATGCTTACGTCCAAGAACGCCTCCCAGAACTTGGAAAAACCACGCATACCGAGGTCTGCCTCTATACTGAAACGCCAGACGAAGACTTTATCATTGACGCACACCCGCACTGTCCCGATCTGCTGATTGCGGCAGGTTTTTCAGGGCACGGCTTCAAGTTTTGTGCCCTCGTCGGACGTATTCTGAGCGAACTCGTCCAGACCGGTAAGACCGGTTTTGACATTTATCCATTTCGTATTGACCGAGAACACAAAATCTCAAGCGGTATTCCAAGGTTGCAATCATGACGAAGCAGATGCGAATACAACTAATTGTGGGTGTGGTTTCCATTGGTGTTGTGTTAATCTGCGTTGTGTTGTTCTTCCCCATGCCGCGCGGTTCCGATCTCACTATCCAAGCACCCGCCCCGCCGTGGGAAGTTACACCTGCTCCCTTGCCGTCACCGCTCCTTTCAGTCATTGCTGTAAAGGCGAATGTGCCCATACAGGATGTCAAAACGTTAGCGGAATCCGAGCTCAGAGACTATCTCAGCAAACCCATCCAACGAAAAGAGGGCGCGATTACATACGCGATTAAACTGAATCTTGATTCTCTCACGATGACGGGATCGTCAGACGGGACTATATCCGTAAACGTTCCGTTCCAGTTCAGCGGGTGGGCACGCGTTTCGAAAAAAATCTTCGGGCAGGTCGTCCAGCAACGTGAAGGTATCGAAGGCACCGCGACCGCCTCACTCACCCTTGCCCCAACACTTAACTCGGATTGGCGTATCACCGCCGAAACGACCTCTGATATTTCCATCCAGAAAGCCGAAATAAAGATTTTGGGTATCACAATTTCGGTGCGTCGGATTCTGACCGAATTGGTGCGGGAGGCAGTCCTTCCTAAATTAGAAAACCTCATCGTCACATACATCACTAACATAGACATAAAGACTCGCGTCGCCGGTTTATGGACAAAACTTCACGAGCCGATAGTTATCAATCAAGACCCGCACATCACGCTCACCATAGAGCCGCTGAAAATCCTCGCGCAGCAGCTGACGAGTGACGGGAAAATACTCTCGTTCAGCCTCGGCATAGAAACCTATATTCAGGCGAATATGGGAGATGCATTAACGGATGCTCCCGATACTACGACTGCCGATTTGCCAGACATTCAGTTCGTGGATGCCCTTGAATCCGGCTATCATGTCATGGCACCGATTGAAATACCCTACGTCGCTGTTGAAGGTTTCGCCAAACCCCATGTTGAAAAATCGCACGAACTCAAAGGGATTGATACACGTGTTAAAAATTTGACCCTCTACGGCAGCGGCACCCAACTCGCCGCAGGGATTGCATTCAGTATGCCCGCATTAGGTGCCGAGGGACAACTCTATCTGCTCGGGACACCCGTGTATGACGCGACGGCGATGTCCGTTTCTGTTGCTGAATTCGACTATACACTGACGACACGGAGTCTACTCTTGGATATTGCACAAACCGTCGGCGCGGGCTTCTTTCCGGACCTCCGCGCGACAGTCGAAGAGAAGCTTGTCTTTCCATTAGAAGATCGGCTCACCGAACTCCATAAGAAGTTAGCGGAGGTCATTGCAGAACGCCGGATCGGTTCGTCCGTCGTTTTGCGTGGCACCGTAGATACCATTACACCGGAGGCACTTTACCTCACGCAGACAGGTGTGCATATCCCATTCCGCTTACAGGGCGATCTTACCTGTGAGGTGAATATTAGTTCTTCTCAGTTTCCATAATTTTCGTTGTTGTGCTTCTTTTTGCTTGACATTCGGGGAAATTTCAGGCATACTTAAGGAGGTGATCGACAGTATCTACAATTCTGTTGGGATTTTTGGGATTTAGGAGGCAAGGAGATGAATCACTATAAGGGGATTATTACCGTTGAACCGGACAAACGCAGCGGACAGCCGTGTATTCGGGGAATGCGGATCACTGTGTACGATGTTTTTGAATATCTGGCATCCGGTATGACAGTCGCGGAAGTCCTTGATGATTTCCCTGAACTCACCGAGACAGACATTCGTGCCTGTTTTGCGTATGCCGCAGACAAAGAAAAATCGCAGATGGTTGTTTACACGAATGAAACTTCTGTTCGACCAGAACCTATCGGATCAACTGGTAACGCTGCTGGCGGATCTATTTCCTAATTCTATACACGTCAAAACTATCGGATTAAATACAGCAACGGATACCGAGTTATGGAATTATGCCCGGGACAACGACTACCTTATCGTGTCAAAGGACACAGACTTTAGTAAGAGAAGTGCTGTTCAAGGGTATCCTCCAAAGGTAATTTGGCTCGGGCTTGGGAATTGTCCGACTCGCACTGTTGAAGACATGTTAAGAAACCATTACTTGAACCTTGAAGCCTTTGCAAAAGATCCAGACCAAGGATTGTTTGTTCTGCTGTCTTCTGCTTAAACCCCGGTACGGGGCTTCTTCCAGTAGTTATACCCATAGAACTTCCACACCAGCAAGTCCGACTACCCAGTTTAGATTTTACGATGAGGAGCCCCACGATGCCAGCAACTCTTAAAGCAGGAAGCGCGACCGCGAATATCACGCCGCCCCTCGGCACGAGAATACCGGGCGGTTTCCGACCCAGATACGCTGAAAATGTTGACGACGAACTTTTTGCCAAGGCAGTCGTCATTGATAACGGAACAACACGTATCGCAATCGTTACGTGCGATCTCATCGCTATACCCGAGAAAGTCGCGAATGCCGCTAAAGCACGTATCGCCGATAGATGCGATATTCCACCCGCACACGTCATGATCAATGCCACACATACACATACGGCTGTCGCAATCGCCGATCTGCTGGGTGTTGATGAAGATACCGAGTATACCGAGTGGGTGCCACTGAAAATCGCCGATGCGGTTGAACTCGCAGTGTGGCGACGCAAGCCAGCACGAATCGGATTCGCCAGTGTTGATGAGGAACGCATCACCTTCAATCGGCGGTGGCACATGAGAGATGGGACGGTCCGTTTTAACCCCGGTATCGAACACCCAGATCTGGTGAAACCGACCGGGACAATCGATCCAGAGGTGGCGATGATGTTCGTTGAGGCTACCGATGATGGAACGCCGATCTCCGCGGTTGCGAACTTTTCGCTCCACTACATCGGCACGGACAATAGCAATGCCCTCTCCGCGGACTATTTTGGACATTTTGATCGACTGATGCGACACTATCTGGGGGATACATGCATCTCGCTTCTCTGGAACGCCGCCTCCGGACAGATTAACAATACCGATTTCAGTGGGCGGACGAAATGGACGGCGAGTGGACATCAGCAGGCGGTGAAAATGGCGAATGTTCTCGCGGGACATTTTATTGTTGAGAAGCAACTCATGGAGATGCACGAGACACTCGACCTCAGCGGTGACCTTGCCACACTGACGTTTCAGCGTAAACAGATTACTGCTGAGGACCTTAAAATTGCTGAACAGGTATTGTCTGTGCCGCAGGGGGCTTACGATGCCTACGAGACGGGTCCGTTTAGTTGGGTCGTCGGGGAACGGATACCGAACGCACTGGTGGATGTCTACGCCCGTGAATGCCAGCGATTGGCGAAATTACCAACGCAGATGACCGCACCCGTTCAGGTCATCCGTCTGGGGGCAGCAGCGATTGTCGCATTGCCCGGGGAGGTGTTCGTTGAGACGGGCATGAATATCAAGTCGAGATCCGACGCAAATCCAACATTTCTCGTCAGCTTAGCGAATGGATATATCGGCTACATCTGCACGGATAAGGCATTGATAGAGGAGGGCGGATACGAGACATGGGCAGCGAAGTCCTCACTTCCGGATGTTGGGACAGCCCTAACGATGGAGACCCTCGTCGCCTCGATGTTGGTTTAGCAGGGGCTATGTGAAAAACTGGAAGAAGGTTGGGTATCGTAAGTTGTTAAAGGGCTTTCACAGGGTGCTTAGTTCGGCTTTCATTGGTTACTGTTGTGGGTTCCTCTTTCACAAACGACTTGTGCTAAATAACTCTCTGTAAAATATCGTTTCGCGTAAGTAGAACATTTTGTCTGTGTTCTTCGGTGGATACGCTCTTCAGTCCCGTAGGGACGATATGTCTATAGAAAAACGTTAGACACACCCTCTTGAGTCCCGTAGGGACGATATGTTTACAGCAAGAAAGTCAATAACTGTGAAAATAAACAACACAATGCGTTAAATAGCACAAGTCGTGACAATACAAAAATTATAAAAAGCAATTTTCATTTTTTATTCCCCGCCTACCGAAATATTGAATTCGATGTTGACATTTCCACCTTCTGCTTGGAATTCCTTCAAATCCCGGAAGACTTCAAGATTTTCCGACAACTGTCTTATTGCTTCAGTTTCATCCGCTGGTAGAAGACTTATCGCTGCTTCTGCCATGGTAATTGCGTCATCGAGCGTCAAGGTGCCTTCATTTGAACGTCTAATAGTTTCAATCAATGTTTCAATTTCAAGACGGTCTCCAAACATCTCTTTAAAGCGGTCCGTAAGCCGATCATAGGCATAATCAGGATCGGTTTCAAGAAAGTCGTTGTAATCTTGACTGGCTGCCTTCACCTTTACCCAGTCAATTCCTTCAACAGGTAATTCTGGTAATGTTTCCGGAAGTTCTACTGTAGAAAGGGAAAGTGGATTCAATTCCAAGTCGAATTCGACTGTATCTGTTTCCTGAAACGCCTGCTCTTCTGTTTCGATATCGGGTATTTCAGGGGTTATGGGAAGGTTTTCTACACCTTCAGGTTCCACTGTTGTTACGGATGGCACCTGTGCTGGATCTGCTTTTAGTTTCAACCTCCTTTGTTCAACTGGGACTGAGATCTCTTCAAATTTGGGTAACTCTGGGAGTTCCGACACAAAGCGTTGATTCTCCCAGCGGAGGTAGAAAAAAAGACCACTACAAATTAGGAGAGTCAGGATCGTTCCGATACTTAATACTTTAAGAGTAGACTGTATCTTCATGTCGTTCTCCATTTATCGGAATAAATGAAATGCTTCGATTATTGTCCAATAAATGTAGCTGGCATTTCATAAGTTTCCAGATTCTTGCCTTGTTGCTCAAGTATTTTGCCCATCATCTCGATCTGCTGTATCGCATTCTGATGAATTTCAAGCAATTCGGTATGTGCCGCAGTCCGCTTTTCAGGTTCCACATCTATTAGCATCTGAAGATGCCATTCCGTATAGTGTTTCATATCCAAAAAAGTTCCTTTTTCATCAAGAACGAGGCGATCAGCGAGTTTGATCCATTTATCACCAAGCGAGTGCGTCCCGAAACGGAGTTTAACGTACTCGGAGAGCTCAGCAATCGCGGCTTCCTTGTCCGTCTTGAGAAGTGAAAAGAATTCAAGATAATATTGTTGTGCATCATCTATTTGGGTATTAGCAGATATAGTGGCCTGTGGTTCCTTTTCGGAGATGGGGTCTTGATTTAGATTCGTAGGTTCTTCAGTAGGTATGACATTTTGTTCATCTGTCGTAGATGGACGTTCTGGATCTGTTTGGCTTCCCAGATTCCTGGCACATCCGATAGTGAGTAATGATAAACAAATGAGGGGAATAATGATAATAAATCGCATTGTTATCTCCATAACGACTTGTGCTAATTGTTTTTGCATTTTATTTGACGCAAAAACGCATTGATTTTTTGTGTGCATTGCCATCCTTATGCTATCCTATAGTGAAGAAAACAAAAGGAGGCATAAGGATGGAGTTACAGTCTACTTTACAAGACTATGTTTTGCAACTGAAAAATACGCCCCGCACGCTTTTATAGTGAATTCTAAAAATAATTATATACTTCCACCCCCTGGTAGGCGAGGTTTCCTAACCTCGCCATATCAGTCAGTGTAAACTTAATTGTAGGTTCTACTATATCTGTTGTGAGTGTGGTTCAGCAGATCCTGAAAGTGCTTTATGATACCCATCAATTTCTTCGGGCAGGGGACTCCATGCTTTAGCGTGGAGGGGAATGCCCGTTCCTTTTTTTGTTTTTTTTCTTGACAAAGATTGCCAAGAAATGCTATAATAGTTACATCAAGTTGGCAGACATATCGAGCGTTACCTCTTGGTAACGTGTCTGCCTACCCACTCGATAGGGGTTAAAGACTTGAGACTTGATGCTCCTATGAAAAAACGAAAACAGAAGTGCAGAACCTACAAATATCCGATACGCGAACACCCGCAGAATAAGCGTTTGCACAATATGCTTGATGACTTGGGTGATGTGCATAACCACTTCCTGGCTTTGGAAAATCGGTATTACCGCATTTATGGCAAATACGCCGGTCGGTATCGCCTGCAACCCCATCTGACGAAGTTGCTCCAACGCACACACAAACACTGGGCATGGATACCGCGCGACACACTCGATGGTGTAATTATCCGTCTGCACCTTGCTTGGGAAAAGTTCTTTGATTGGATCAAACAAGGGAAGCAGGGAAGACGTATTGGTAAACCAAAGTTCAAAAAGCGTAGCAAATACCGTTCTGCGAAGTTTCCGTATGCTTATGAACTTCAAGAAGGACAGGTCTGTATCTCTTTCAAGGTGTGGAATCCTGTTTCCCAAAAGTTCAACAAGTATCATAAACGTTATTTCTCTTTCCATCATCATCGCGAATGGAACGGAAATGTTAAGTATATCCAAGTCGGCAGAGATGCTGTCGGAACATTGTGGCTCTACGTCGTTACAGATGATATATCCAAAGAAGTGCTGTCCGCTACAGGTGAAAGTGTAGGGATAGACTTCGGTATGGATACCTATTTGACACTCTCGACCGGTGAGAAAATTGACCATCCGCAACCTCTGAAACAGTCCTTGAATGAACTCCGAAAACTCAACAAAGCGGTGAGTCGCAAGCAAAAAGGGTCGGGCAATTGGTGGCGTGCTGTTCGTCAACTTGCACGGACCTATCGCAAGATCGCCAACCAACGTAGAGATTGGCACTACAAACGTGCAACTGACCTCTGCCGTCGGTTTGACCACATTGTCACCGAGACGCTGAACCTTGAGGGAATGAAACGCCTCTGGGGACGCAAAGTCTCTGACCTTGCTTTTTACCAGTTTATTGAGATATTGGCGTTCAAATGTTTCAAACATAATCGTGAGTTTGTTCAAGTCGGGCAGTGGACTCCGACAACGAAACCGTGTTCGGAGTGCGGGCATCATAACGAAAATCTTTCTCTTTCAGATAGGCAGTGGACGTGTCCTGAATGTGGCTCTCACCACGACAGAGACATCAACGCTGCTATCAACATTCTTCGGGGCGGCTTAGCTCCCTCTGTGGAGTAGATGTAAGACCTTTCGCGAAAGGCAAACTACTGTGAAGCACAAGCCCCTGCCTTTAGGCAGTGGGTGCTATTGACTTTCCAACTGAGGTTTATGAGAATATCGGGGCAGGTCAGCAGTTGCTTGTGGAAAAGGGGGGCTTACCCGAGGCAGAGATCGTTGCACAGGTAACGTCAGCGTAAGAAGGGCGTAGGGGTTAGGTAACCCAACCCCTACGGACCCTCTCGCATTTCAAAACTATAGTAAAACCAACAATTAATCAGACACTGTTCCTTTAACAGAAGACTGTTCGTAGGGGCGAGGTTCCCTCGCCCGTCTGTCAAAGTGTGTCTCAGTATTTTTAGAGGCCACTATAAAACACATTTAGGGACCAAAACGAATCGTAAGGCTGTCCGAGTCATTCCCTTCAGGCACGACGTTTTCGTTGAGAACTATGGTTATCTGACCAGAAGCAGGTGCGGGCGGTGCCGTGAGCGTAACGAGCTGATGCCGCCGAAACATCGGATCCTGACGGAGATCGGATAACCCACCCCCCGGCGGACCCAGATACGTTAAGTTATTCAGACTCGTCGCTTTGTTTCCGGTGATCGACCCTACCCATGACAGTGAAATCATCATAGACTCCCCGTTACGCAGATACGTCTTTTCTGGGAGCAAGAAGCCGGAGCACTTTTTCCCGAAAGTAAAGGTCAGCGATGTGGCTGCATTGCCTTGGTCAACGGCATCTTGACGGATGGTTACAATCATCGTGCCTGTCACCATCACCCACCCGCCATGCCACTGTCTAATGGGTGCCCTTACATCGAATTTGTAAGTCTTCTGGTCTACGACAGTAAAGTAACGAGCAGCCACACCAGGGGCCCACCAATCAATTACCGAAAAATCTATCGGATTCCCGTCATCATCCAGATGGGTAATAGATATATCCTTATCATCAAAATCTGTAACATTCACATCCCAGGTGACTGTCACGATTGCCTGTTCACTAAGTCGTAAATTTGAGGTGTTGGAATTCCCATCTACCAATTCTACTGACGTAGTCGCTGTCGCTGCCATCACAGTCTTCGTCGGAAGAATGAAGACCGCAATTAGAAGCCCCAAAACCACACCCGGTGTCGCGAACCTATTTAGAAATCTCATTCGTAATCTCCTTCGATTTTGTGAGTATGACTCACATTGGATACATAAACATTTTGAGAAACACATATTCATATTTGTTCCCACGAGGGGACTGTGAAACGAGGTGAAACACCTCGACGACAACTGAGCAATATAATATGTAAAATAGGGTAGGATACCGACTGGGTCTAAAGACGGCGTATCAGAAGAGAAGGGCGCAGATAATGGGCGTGCTGAAGCGTTTATGGGTGTGGGTTCCGGCTTCAACGCACGCCTCTGGATGTGTTTTAGAGAGGGATAACTTATTCTATGTGAAGTGGGGGGGGGGTAGTAGGCATGCCGACCACAAAGCATAGGAGCGGTCGGAGATACAGGATAAAGGGGTTCAGGGGCCTCGGCGTGTTCAGTATCCCCTTATCCCGCGTGTGCACAACACTCGGATTGTCAATCAGGATGTGTGAAATGTGTGATTCTGGACTTCCGGACATAACGTCTCCCCTCCATTTTATCAAGTAGACATATTCTGTAGTAAAGACACAGGATCATTTGTGTGAGAGATTACGTTTCTAAAAGTAGATAATGAATCTCATTGTAGAAAATTATAACAAAATTGATAAAATATGTCAACAATTTTTTTCAAAATAAGTTGGGACGGAAAAAAGGGGCAGATATGAAGGATGTCCACCCCTATATGAATAGCGATACTAAACAGCGGCAGGCCCTCTTTCACCTGTGCGGATACGGATGGTTTCGTCAATGGGCAGCACGAAGATTTTGCCATCGCCGATTTTACCGGTCGAAGCCGCCTGTTGCACGGCTTCAACAACTTTATCAACGTTCTCTTCTGCGACAACAATCTCGATTTTTAACTTCGGGACAAATTCAATCGTGTATTCGCTACCGCGGTATAATTCGGTATGCCCACGGCTACGCCCGAAACCACGAACTTCGCTGACTGTCATGCCCCGAACACCCACACTGCTGAGTGCCTCTTTGACCTCCTCCAATTTGAAGGGGCGGATAATACATTCTAGCTTTTTCATGCGATTCTCCTTGCTAAAAGTGAATAGGGTTGTGTAGCAGCTTTGCCTATCAATCAGGGCTTGCAATCTGCGCCCTAAGGTTTACAGATACGGGTACTATGGACGGGTCTGTAAATCCGCCCTGTAGTGTGATATTTCAGATCCTCTGTAGAATCACGCCATCACGGTCGTTGTGATGGCGCGACACCCGAGTTCGCACGACCTAAATGTCGTGATAGAGGAAGAATTCGTAGGGATGTGGCCGCAGGTTGATGGCATCGACCTCATTTTCGCGTTTGTAATCAATCCAGGTATCCAAGACATCTTGCGTGAACACATCGCCTTTGAGGAGATATTCGTGGTCTTCCTCTAAGGCATCCAAGGAATCACCGAGGGACACTGGCGTAGACTCGATGTCCGCGAGTTCTTCGGGTTCAAGGTCATAGAGATCTTTATCCAATGGGTCGCCCGGATGGATGCGGTTCTGTATGCCGTCAAGCCCTGCCATGAGCAGTGCGCTGAAGGCGAGATACGGGTTACAGGACGGGTCCGGGGTGCGGAACTCGATCCGTTTTGCCTTCTCGCTCTTTGAGTAGACAGGAATACGGACACATGCGCTACGGTTCCGTTGTGAGTAGGCGATGTTCACGGGTGCTTCATAGCCTGGGACCAATCGCTTATAGGAATTGGTTGTTGGCGCGATGATTGCACAGAGCGAGCGGGCATGCGTGAGCAAACCCCCGATGTAATAGAGCGCGTCCTCACTCAGCAGCGAATATCCCTGTGGATCGTAGAAGATGTTCTTCCCGTTTTTCCAGAGACTTTGGTGGACGTGCATGCCAGACCCGTTGTCTTGGAAGAGCGGTTTCGGCATGAAGGTCGCGACCAAATTGTTTTCGCGCGCCATATTCTTGATGATGTACTTATACAACGCAATCTTATCGCCAGTCGTGGTTAACTCACCAAAGCGGATGTCGATTTCACCTTGACCTGCGGTTCCGACTTCGTGGTGGTGAACTTCCACATCAATGCCAGCTTCCATGAGCTTGAGGCACATCTCGGAGCGGAGGTCTTGAAGTGTATCGGACGGCGGGACCGGGAAGTAACCCTCTTTATAACGCGGTTTATATCCAAGGTTTGGGTTCTCTTCACGTCCCGAATTCCAACTGCCTTCAACAGAATCGACAGAATAGAAACCGGAATGTTGGTCTTGCCCGTAGCGGATGTCATTCAGCAGATAGAATTCTGCCTCAGGCCCCCAGTAACTGGTATCCGCAATGCCGGTGGATTGGAGATACGCCTCTGCTTTCTGCGCAATATACCGGACATCGCGTGTATAACTCTCCAACGTAATCGGATCTTTGATGTTACACGTGATGCTGAGCGTCGGCACCTTGCAGACCGGGTCGATGAGGGCGGTCGTCGGATCTGGGAAGAGCAACATATCGCTCTCGTTAATTGCCTGAAAACCGCGGATACTCGAACCGTCAAAACCGGCACCCTCTTCAAAAAGGTCTTCTGTCAACTCATCTGCCATCATGGAGAAGTGTTGCCACATCCCCGGCAGATCCATGAATTTCAGGTCGATTATCTTTATATCGTTGTCTTTTGCAAGTGCAACCACCTCACTTGGTGTCATTACATATCCTCCTAAGTTCGGCTAAGTTGAAGCCGAAACGCCTTCGGCGTAACCTGATAGCCGAGACTTGCTATCAAAAATCAAAACTTGCTCGATCCAGGGACCGAGCCTACAATCTGATGAAACGGGGTTTGGGAAACGCGGCACAAAAGCCTTGAGCCTCCTAAACCCGTTTCAATAACTCAGAAAAATGTCCTAACTCTGTCAACTGAACGTGCAACTCATACCACTTGACGAGTGTCTTACTGACTGGTTAAGCAAAATTTATGCCAACCCACTGTAAACGGGTAGGGGATAACATTTGTTGACGGAAATAGGTTAATTCTCGCGTGAAATCACGAGACACAGCGGGCAAAGCGAGAGCGACAGCGTGAACGTATTGCTGCCACGGTTTTTTCCACACACCTAATCATAAACATTCCAAGATATTGCTAAATTATTAGGCATAACATTGCCCGTTTTTTGCGCGCAGGCGTGGAAGCACCCCATCACGGTGATCGGGGTCGCGTGACCTCCGAGTCCCAACGCAAAGATCGCTTCTCCTAAGAGGGCAACCCTGAAGTCGCTCCTACGAAAATTCAATATCTTTGGCAAAGCGGCTCATTTCTGGCCCGTTTTGTCCCGCATATTTGTTATCCGGTTTGAGTTGATACGGGACATGGGCACTTGAGGAAAGCTGCGCAAAAGTGAACGCACAGATCCGCATCCCCGGATATAACTTGACCGGCATACGACCGAGATTCCCTAACTCTAAAGTAGGAATGCCGATCCAACCCGGATCGAAAAGACCGGCGGTGCTATGGACGATAATGCCGAGCCTCCCCAAACTACTTCTGCCTTCAAGCCGTGCCAGTACATCGTCTGCTAATTCAAGTGTTTCCTGCGTTGCTGCCAAGACGAACTCACCCGGCTGCATCGTGAAGGCATCCCCGTCAGGGACATCAACCCTTCGCATCAGGTCATCAATATCAATCTCCGCACGCAGATCAATATATGGGTATTTGCTATGCTCAAACACACGAAAGGTGTTGCTCAATCTGAAGTCGATAGAACAACTACCGAGTTGGGTCTCCAAGTCAGGCGCGGGGGAGATTTTGATTTTCCCCTTATTGATGTACTGGATAATATCTTTGTCTGATAAAAACATTACTTTATAGTAAATTCTAAAAATAAGTTTACGCTTGTAGCATAGGCTGTTAGCCTGTGCCTCCATGAAATCCACATTTACAAGTTCACATAACGATGTAAGTGTATAAGTAATTATGGGATCTACTATAATTTATATGCAGTGTTCTTCGATGAGATTCGCGTTTCTGCTAAAAGGGTTTTCCGATTTCCCTACTGCTCAGGTAGAAAATCCTCTGGCGAGATACCACGATAGGCGTAGTCTAAGAGATTCACAGGATGCATTGCTTTCATGGATAAGCCTCGTTTTTGAATACCGAGTTGAATCTGGAGCAAGCACCCCGGATTTCCTGTCGCGACGATGTCCGCATCGGTTTCGGCGATGTGGTTCATCTTCCGTTCTAAAATTTCCTGTGACAGTTCCGGTTGTGTGATGTTATAGATGCCAGCACTCCCGCAACACCATTCGGATTCCGTTAATTCAATCAACTCCAACCCGGGTATCGCTTGGAGAACCTTGCGGGGTTGCGTCTGGACGCTTTGTCCGTGCAGGAGATGACACGGTTCATCGTAGGTAACGCGTTTTTCGATTTTTCCTTTCGGCGCGACCATCTCGATCTCGGCTAAGAATTCGCTGATGTCTCGCATCTTGTGGCTAAAATGAGCTGCTTTCTCAGCATAAGCCGTGTCGTGTTCTAAAAGTGCCTCGTATTCCTTGAGGGTCGCACCGCAGCCGGCTGAATTGATGATGATCGCGTCTAAAGCCTCCGTTTCAAATGCATCAATGTTCTGCTTCGCGAGAGACGCAGCGACATCTCGCACACCGTTGTGGAGGTGTAACGCACCACAACAGGTCTGCTGGCGTGGGGTAACCACTTCACAGCCATTCTGTGTCAAGACCCGAATGGTGGCAACGTTCGTCTCAGTGAAGACTTGGTTCATGATGCACCCGGGTATGAATCCAACACGGTAACGAGTTTCGCCTTCCGCAGGTGTAATGTCACGTATCGTATATTTCAATCGCGGTGATGGGATCTTCGGGAGTAAGGATTCCATCTGCCCGAGTTGTCCCATTAGTTTCAGGATACCCGTCTTTTGAACGAGCCATCGGATACCGAGTCGCTGATAGAGCCACATCAACTCAAAGATCAGGTCCAATCGTTCTTTATTCGGTAGAATTTGTTTAAAGACGAGGTTCGTCCAGAACCGATAAGCGGCGGAGCGGGGTGCGTTCTGTTCATAGATCGCGCGTGCCTCCTCAAGCAGTTCTCCGAAGTGAACCCCCGAAGGACAGGCGGTTTCACACGCTCGGCAGTCTAAGCACCGATAGATATATTCTGACCATTCTTCGTTGAGTGGGGTGGCATTTTCGTCTTTGAAGGCACTCCCCATGAGGTAGAGCCTACCCCTGGGTGAATCCGTTTCTAAACCTAATTCTCGATAGGTTGGGCAGGTTGGCAGACAGAGTCCGCAGTGTGTACAAGCATCCCACTTCTTCCAACTGAAAGTCTCTACGCCGATAAGTGGTTGTGTGTGTTGATAGGACATATATTACGAAGTCGTGACCCCCTCGTTTAGGCTCCCGGAGCGATACCCCTGTAAGTCGAGCGCGACGTGCGTATATCCGAGTGTTTTGAAGTGCGTACTGATGTCACTGCGCACGGTTTTTGAAAGCATCCGCGAGATCTCTTCCGTTTCAAGTTCAATGCGTGCGAGATCGCCGTGGTGTCGGACCCGGAATTGACGGATACCTAAATCGTAAAGAAATTGCTCGGCGGCGTCTACTTGTCGTAGCAGTTCGCGGGTGATACGCATCCCGTAAGGAAACCGTGAGGAGAGACACGCAAACGCGGGTTTGTCCCATGTTGGAAGATCCCACGCCTTTGAAATCTCGCGAATCTCTGCTTTGGTCAGATTGACATCGATCAAGGGGGCTTGGATGCCCATCTGTTTCGCAGCATCCATCCCTGGACGGTGGTCACCGACATCATCCGGGATCGCGCCGTAGACAATCGTTCCAACGTTGTATTTTTCAGCGATAGGACGCAACTTATCGAACAATTCCGTCTTACAGAAAAAGCATCGGTTCGTCGGGTTGCTCGCATAACCTTCCAAATCCAATTCTTGTGTGTGGACGGTTTCAAAGCGGATCCCGATCTGTTTGGCAATATCTTGCGCGGCTCGCATTTCTCGGATTGGATAGGAATCCGAAATGGCGGTAACGGCAAGCGCGTTATCACCGAGTACGTGTTGTGCCGCCTCCGCAAGAAATGTGCTATCAACACCACCGGAAAACGCAACGATGACCTTCTCATACGCGTGCAAGCACGTATAGAGGTCTTCCAGCTTTGTTTGTAGGATAGATTCAAGTTTCTGTTTTGGCATAAACTATTCAACATGTAACGGCACGCCGGCGCGTGCCTACTTTTAAGAAGGGCGTTCAGCCCGTTGCAGTCTCAACAACGCATCACTCAGCAGACGACGCTTTAATCCGCCGAGCCGGTCAATAAAAAGAACCCCGTTGAGATGATCTATTTCGTGTAGCAAAACGCGCGCAAGTAAACCGTCGGCTTCGATACGGATGGATTCACGCTCGGCATTAATCCCCTCAACGACAATTCGCTCTGGACGTTTCACATCAGCCGTCACATCGGGGATGCTGAGGCATCCTTCTTCGGCAACAATTTCTCCCTCAGCACTGAGAATTTCGGGATTAAACAGCGCCAACGGTTCATATACTTCGTCGTCAACTTCACCTATATTAATGATGATGATCCTCTTCAAAACACCGACTTGCGTTGCAGCAAGTCCAATGCCGTTGCCTGTAGCCTCGAGCGTCATGAACATCTGTTCAGCGAACTGGAGTTCTGCATCTGTGATCTCTGCAACCGGTTTGGCTCTTTTACGAAGGACTGGGTCGCCATAGTAGCGGAGTTGCAAGGGAACTGTCTCATGCAGGATTACGGTATCTTCTCCATTCACGTCTGAAGCATCGACGTTCCTGGGCTTTCTTTTACGTTTCGGCATGTGTTAGGAAACTCTCCGTTTTTGGTGTATCTCCGACGAAAACAACATTTAATATGGTAGCACTTCTTGCAAATTCTGTCAAGCAAAAAGTTTTGCTTATCAGAAGCATTCAGTTTTCAGCGGTCAGTTATCAGAAAGAGTCGGGATTCGGAGATCCGTCCTACAAGAGGGAAAGTCTATCAAAGTGCTGGCATGAGGTAGAGATAGAAGCCTTCGTCATCAACGATTGAACCTATGAATTCCGCTAAGAGATTAAGGTTATGCTGGGCAATCAGTTCTGGATCTAAAGCGCGATTCATGATAATGAGAATATCCTCAGATGCTTGGTTCCGCAAGGCGTTTGCCACCTCAACGACTTGGCTGTCTGGAATATCGACATCAGGCATACGGACGTTATCCCATCTGACAAAAGAGCCTGGACGATTGCCGTGTACGTAATGAATTTCGTCTTTCTCGAGGTATCCGACAATGGTGCTGGCGGCGTAATCTATCTCACCGACCATCTGCATGTCTTGCATGTCGTTTGCGTTGATATATTCAGCTACCTGTTTCCCGTAAGAGAAAACGTGTCGGTGTTCCAGTCCAATGGCGGTTATACCTCCAATAAAATGACAGATAAAGATGAACGTGAAAAACGGAGAAAACAACCGTTGCGGTAATCCGTTGAGAGATTTAGATCGGAAGTCTATCTCAGGGCAGTCTTTATAAATCCAACCCGTCATTAGGAGTGTGATAAACAGGAATCCGTGGTGCCGCATGCTACCGTAATACTTAATATAAAAAAATGATAAGAGTCCAAACATCGCCACGAGATATATGAGGAGCGCAGTCGGACGCTTGAGGAATAACAGCACGCCGCAAAGCATCAGGAGACAACAGAACGGGATTTGAATGGATTGGAAGACGGGGTAAGTTTCTAATTGGTGCTTATTCCAAAAATTAAGTGAAAATTCAGGAATTGGAAGAAAGGCGTGAGAGATGAGTTTGATAACTTTGCTCAACTCTTCTGGTTCATAGGTAAACTTCCATTCCACAGCGAACCCTGTATCTGGTGGAGGATTGAGCTGCAAAACTGATGTCATAATACCGATCCCAATAAGGGTGAACCCGATCCAGACGGCGCGTTTATCTGCAGTCGTCTCGCCTTCTTGGACAAACGGGTTTAGGCGACAACAGTGACAAACGTATTCGCAGCAGAGCGCGACACCTACGGCTATGGTGAGAATTAAGGCATGGACACTCGTATGTGCCAGAAGGAATAGCACGCAGCCCACCCAGATAAAGCGTTTGTAACGCGCCTTGAAAAGAATGCAGAAGACGGTGATTAGCAGAAGTCCGAGGGCGTAGTTTCGCGCGAGAATCGCGTATTCATAAAGGACGAAATAGCCGAAACAGAAGAGGAATTTCTGGAGAAGGTTGAAGGGTGCGTAGCGAACGAAGAGATAAACGGTAATCCCCGCAATCAGGAGGTGGAACACCTGCATAATGACAGGTGAGTGTGTGAGGCGTGTAAGTGGCATAAGACAGAGATGCCACAAACCCGGATGTCCCTCATATTTGAGATGCGCGAAAAGCTCAAAGACGGAGCCGCTATCACGGGCAAGCAGCCATGCCTGAATCTCGTCGCGCCACATTTCATGATGACTGGCGGTAAATGCGCTGACGCCAAGGAAAAGAAGTGCCAATCCCAAAGCGTAGTGTTTATCTTTTGTGGGCATCGGTATCACCCTTATTTGACTGTAGTGTTACTGGATCGTGAGACTTGAAATCGGCAGCCATAAGCCACCTGTACTCTTTGCAATGAACTTCTGGAAGGGTTCGTCGCGTCCGATAACATCTACCTTGATTTTAGCAGTTTTCATCTTTACCATCACGTCTATTGAAGAGTACGCGCCGCTTACATATTCGTCTGTGACGAATATGAAATGCACCTCAGCGTCCTGTCGGAATGTAACCTCATCAGCGGCTCGGATGAGTGCGTCCAGACCGTTCTCGTCTCCGCGGAATTTCAGTTGTGCCAACACCTTCTTAATCTGAGAAACCGAACGCATTTGAGAGATCACTTCAAAGTCCAAACCGAGTAAACCATATCCGGTTCCAGCCCGGAAGGTAACGACGCCGATGGTGAAGTCGATATTCGCGTTGTCGAAGAGATCTGTCATGGAACTGAGGTGCTCACGCACTGCGGCAACATCGTTTTTCATGCTCCCACTGCCGTCAATAACAAAGACGATGTCAACGAGATCGGTGCCTCGGTTTGCGACGATATGTTTCCCAATCTTAGTGAGTGCTAAATCGGGAAGCGTGAGTCCTCCAATATCGGAGGTGGGTTGCTCATTCGTCCCGCCTAAAAATCCACGATTCGCACTACCGGCTTTTCCATGACCTGATATACGTGAACTCAATCCACTGCCGCCACCACTGCTGCCTAATCCTGATACAGGTTTCGCGCGTAACCCCTTTCCGTAGGGGCGTGCTCCTGGCACAGTAACGGCAAGTTCGGGTGTTTGTAGTTCAACAATGGCATCTTGAGGGGATACGGGTGCCGCTGCGGTCTGAAGCGGGGGAGGTTGGACCTCGACTGTTTCCATCTGTTGCCTGGCTTCAGGGACTGTAGAGGGTTGTAGGGGCAGGTGGCGAAGCCTTTTCAATGGACGCACGGAACTCCGCAATCGAATCTTGACGATGTCAAACTCTGTGACGGGTTTGGGCTGCCACTCGAGCCTTTGCCGGTATAAGGTGCCGAGTAGCAGCATCAGGAGAATATGAAGCCCGATGGAAATGAGAAGGGCATTTGGGATGTTTTTCCTAAGAAGGACCTTCATTTTCTTTTCCCTGCCTTGGGGGTGCATTCAGGTACTGTCTGTGAGTCCAAGAATTATTATAGCACTATGTATACTCTTACTTCAAGTGAAGAAAAAAAGTTGACGAAAATGTTGAAATTTGGTATCATATAAATACTGACAAAAAGAGAGTTTCGGTTGATCCTGCTCAAATAATCCGAAAGGCACTAAAAAAACTAAAATGAAGCACTACGGCTTAACACTGAATCTCAAAAACGATCCGTCCGTTATTGAAACATATAAGGCATATCACCGAGATGCATGGCCCGAAGTGATTGATGCGCTGAAAGCGGTTGGTATCACGAAGATGAATATTTATCTGCTCGGATGCCGTCTGTTTATGGCAATGGAAACGATTGATACCTTTGATATAGAACGAGATTTTCCGCGCTATCTCGAAGAGAACCCAAAATGCAAAGCTTGGGACGAATTGATGAGAACCTTCCAGGAACCCGTAGTGGAGGCACAGCCGGACGAATGGTGGGCACAGATGGAGCCTGTCTTTGAATTATAACGCCAAAATGAATATATCCTCTCCGATGCCCACGACTTTTCTATCGGTCGGTCACTTCTGTTATGATGTCTCGCCAAACGGTTATATCCTTGGTGGATCTGCTTCGTATTCAACACTAACTGCGCGAAATCTCGGGCACCATGCTCGGGCGGTTACAGCTGTTGGATCGGACTTTGATCGGGAGAATCCACTGTTGGAAGGCATAAAGACAGTCTATCATGAATCTCCTGAGACAACAATCTTTGATAACCAATACGATACGAAGGGGCGCAGGCAGCAATTTATCCTTGGGAAGGCACAACAATTAAGGGGAAACGACATCCCCCTTGAATGGCGGACCAGTGATATCGCCTATTTGTGTCCGATCGCTGATGAGGTTTCCACGGATGTCGTTCACTGTTTCAGCGACGAAACGTTAATCGGGGCGACCCCGCAAGGCTGGCTCCGACAGTGGGATGCCAGCGGTAGGGTGGAGGCAAAGCGATGGGGAACCGCAAAGGACATCTTACCCCATATTGATATATTAATCTTGAGTGATGAGGATCTCCGCAGTTATCCAGATGAACTTGAAAAATATATCGGGTTAACTTCAATTGTGGTCCTGACCCAAGGCGCCCAAGGGGCAACCCTTTTCCAAAATGGGACGCAGCTTGAATCCGCTGCTTACTCCGTTACAGAGGTGGATCCAACAGGCGCAGGTGATGTTTTCGCTACCGCTTTCTTGATTAACTATTATCAGAGTCGTTCTGTCAAAGCGGCACTGAACTTCGCGCACTGTGTCGCATCTTTCGCTGTTGAAGGGATTGGGACCTCTTGTATACCGAAACTTCCGCAAGTTGTGTCGAGGTTACAGACGTAGTTCGCGAAGGTTAAGGTCTCCGAAGGTGAGGGGCAACCTACCCAAAAGGCATCGGGATTCAGAAACCACTTTACAAAAATGGACGCTTTCATCAAAGACAGGACTTACGCAGCTCCCCTGCTGGCGAGGTTTCCTAACCTCGCCAATAGCGCAATATGTAGCATTTTATGGGAAAATTGCGTAAGTCCTAAAAGAGAGAAAACTATGGCAATTACCTACGACTTCATTGTATACAGTAGTAGAACATCGGCAACGGACTGGATCCTCGGGATGAAGGCTGTTCACGGAGAAGTGCCGCTGGATATCGTCATACCTCACGAGTATGGGACATCAGAACCTGACAATCCTGAAGTCGTTGGTGTTTTAACAGCTGAGGGATTGGAACGCGAGAGCACCGACGGGTTAGAACTTTACCGATACCTCCGACAACTGAATCCAAAGAAAAATAACTCATTCGGATACAATGAGGTAGTCATTCGGAATATACATGCGCGTCTCAGTGGCCTGAAGGTTGATGAAGAGATACGGGTGCAAGTTACATACAGCGAGCGGAGAGAAGCTTATACCCAGTTTTCGTATCATATTAAGTTAATAGGCATTTTTGGTGGTACAGATGCGTCCGAGTTGGTGAACCGACCGAATGAAATTGCTACACCATCGTCAACAGAAAAGCACCCAGCGCCTCAGGAGCAGATCAATTTTAGTAATACGGGACAGCCGGTTTATAAAACAACCAATACCTTAGAAAAATTAATAGATTTTGCGCAAAATCTCCAAAAAGAGTTGGAACAGACGCGCAAAGAACTCGAGGATATGTCAAATAAAATTCGACACCTCGAAGAGGAGCGAAAGCAGTTTGAAGACGAACGGCGGAGATTCAGCGAAACCTTGAGCCTGATTGAAGACATTTTTGACCGACTCAACCGGTTGGAACTTTTCGATTCACGAATTCAAGACCTTGAGGAGGACCGGTATCAACTTCATAATCTTCAGCAAACCTTGCGGAAATTCCTCGTAGCGTTACATCAGCAAGCCCGGACAGCCCTGCAAGAATACACCGATGGGACAGAGAACGGGTTAGACAAACGCCCTTGAAAGTATTCCCATTAGGACAATAAAAGGAGAACATCCTTATGATGAAATTAGGGACTATGTCTCTGAATGTGAGAAATACGACTGCTTCTGCTTTCGCACAAATCGTATACGATCTCGGTTTTGATGTTATCGAGTTACATTCAAGCGCGTTTGAATCCACCGATGCAGACTACCTACGAGACCTGAAGAAAGATCTCGCACGGAAAGGATTGCCGTTAGGTTATATCGGGGTTAGCAACAACTTTGGGCGTCCCGTTGCTGAGCATCCCGAACAAGTTGCCCTCATAAAGCAGTGGATTGACGTTGCCGCTTTTATGAGTTGTCCAATCGTCCGAGTCTTTGCCGCTTATGTTCCTGAGGACTGTGAGGATGAAGAGACTTTGTGGCCACCGATGATTGAAGCCTTCAAGGAGGTCGCTGAATACGGCTATGAATCAGGAATCCTCGTCGGGCTACAGAATCACAACCACAACAACGTTACACGCGATGGGGCTGCCGTTTTACGGGCACTGAATGAAACGGATCATCCGTATTTCACACATATCTTGGACACTGGACAGTATGCAGGATCCCCCGGCGCGAGTGGGCATCGTGGCTCTCCACATCCTAACTATGACTGCTATGCAAGTATTGAACAGACCGCACCTCATGCCATTTATGTCCGCACGAAGTTTTATCAAATTGATAGCGGCGTGGAGGAATGGTTGGATTATCCTCGCGTTTTAGATATTCTGCGCGGGGTTAACTATAACGGATGCCTCTCGGTCGTCTATGAAGGGGAGTCCGACCCCGTTGACTCCATGCGTAAGGCGAGAAGTTATCTGGAATCCTTACTGTAGGTGCAGCTTGGATGCGTCTATTGATGATGGAGGAGAGGAAATCTTTATGCTCAATATCAACCCAAAATATCTTGTCAACACCAAAGGCAGAAAAACTGCTGTCGTTTTATCAATGAAAGAGTATCGCCTTCTCATAGAGCATCTGGAGGATTTAGAAGACATTTTAGAGATGGATGCGGCGGTTGAAACTGAGACAGATTCTCGCGACTATCGGGAAATTCGAGCCGAGTTAAAAAAAGAAGGGAAACTTTGACTGCCCCAACGCGCTATACTGTCTCTTTAAAACGTCGGGCTGAACAAGCATTGAGAAGATTACCACAGACCATTGAACAACGTCTCACTCTCAAATCCGCATTGCACCGTTGTTGCAATGCTACGGGCTTGTTTCTTGGAAAATTGCCATGAAATCCATACACACAGCGGTCCGCGAACAGTTTAGCCAACATGCCGACTACTACGCACAGAGTCGTACGCATGCTACAGGAAATACGCTAAACGTTCTCCTTGACTTTGCGGACCCTAAAGGAACGGAGCAGACGTTAGACATCGCTACTGGCACAGGTTTCACAGCGTTTGCATTCGCACCCAAGGTGGCACATGTTGTCGCGACCGACCTAACCCCGGAAATGGTCGAGAAGGCAGTTGAATTGGCGGAAGAACAAGCGATAAAAAATATTGCGTTTTCCGTTGCTGCTGCCGAGGCATTGCCGTTTGCTGATGCATCGTTGGATTTGGTAACCTGTCGAATCGCACCACATCACTTTCAAGATGTGCGGGCATTCTTAAGCGAGGTCCATCGGGTTTTACGGGCAGATGGTCTTTTCTGCATGACCGATTCTGTCTCACCGGAATCAGAGAAATTGAGAGCCTGGCAGAACCGCATTGAGAGACTTCGAGATAACTCGCATGTGTATGGCTACCCACCCTCGCAATGGGATGCGATGATTACGGATGCTGGGTTTTCTCTCGAAAAAACAGCGCACACCCGAAACGCACAGATGTCGTTTCTTTGGTGGGTACGTCCAGAGAAAAACCTGCCAGAGGTTGTGCAGGAGATCCGTGATGCGTTTGCGCAACTCTCCCCTGATGAAGCGCGAGAGCACTACACTGTCCAGCCAGAAGGTGATGACTTCTATTTCTCGTGGCCCACGTACACCGTTAAAGCAAGGCGCGTGGGTTAATTTGCTGCTACGGACATGTTACCCCTACGGGGTTCACAGGACTTTCCAAGAAACTTTCAATATCGGAAGGAGTCGGTAGTGCAGGAATTACGCCAACTTTTTGAGTTGCTAACGCGCCTGCGGCGTTTGCATATCGCATAATAACGTTAAGTTGTTCATTTTCAAGTGATGTAAGATCTGCATGCGGCATCAGTTGGGTGAGCATCGCAGCGACGAAGGCATCCCCCGCACCGAGGGTATCCACGACCTCCACCTCAAATCCATCAACATAGCCTTCAGCAGAACCGTTCGTGTAATAGCAGCCGCGTTCGCCTAACGTGACAACAAGCAGTTTCGCACCGAGTCCAAGAATGCGATCCACTCCATTTGCCAATTCGACGTCGTCTGTGATAAATTCCCACTCCTCTTCCGAAATTTTGACGATATCTGCGTAGGGCATCACTTCCCAGATCCAGTGCTTGGCATCGTTCTCATTATCCCAGAGCATCAACCGTAAATTTGGATCGTAGGAGAGCGTCGCACCCCCCGATTTTGCGGACTGGATTGCGTGAAGGGTCGCTTCTCGACTCGGCGAGTGGCTGAGACTGACAGAACCGTAGTGGAATAGTTCTGTCGATTGGACATAGTTAGCGTCGATTTCATCCGGAGAGAGTTGGATGTCGGCACCTGGATGTCGATAGAAGGTGATGTCTTTCATACCATCAGAGCGCGTGGCGACGAATGCTAGGGTCGTGCGAGATCCTTCACCCGCGATGAGGTAATCCGTATTGACCCTGTTCTGTTGGAGCGTTTCGCGTAGGAAATCGCCGAACGCATCTGCACCGACTTTACCGATAAACCCGGCATCTATGCCGAGTTTCGTTAAGCCGACCGCAACATTCGCGGGGGCACCCCCTGGGGCTTTGACAAATCCGGGGGCTGCTGCGAGCGTCACATCAGGGGTTGTAGAGACAAAGTCGATGAGGAGTTCACCGATACATAAAGCTTTTGGCATAGATTGTAATTCCTTGGCGGATTTCAGCACTCAATGTAAACAATTGGGCGAGGTTCAATGTTTCTGAGGACTTCGTGTAACTGAGGCATTAGAGGGAGTAGCAACTCTAATTGATTTCGAGGCGAGATAAGCACAACAACTGCAATGTCAAAGCGTTCGAGGTTTTGTTGTGATTCAATGTTCTGATCGGCAGTCACCCAAACATCAAATTCATTTTCCGCTCTGGTCAACAATTCACCGTTTTTCATGCCAGCCCAGCCTTTTTCTTGCACGGTGAAAGCGGTATGTTCAGGGAGTTCCCACTTCAGTTTTCTGGGTAGACATTCGTCAATGAGTATTCGCATGGACGTGTGTTAGAAGCATCTCTTTCGCCAGTTCCAATGCCTTGACGGCTTGATCGCGACTGACAGACGGAAAATCCTCCAAAAATTCATCGAGCGTCTCCCCACCCTCTAAATAGTCAATTAGGTTTTTTATGGGGACGCGGGTATTTTTGAAGACCGGTGTTCCGCTCATGACCTCGTTATTGCAAGTAATGAGTCCTTCAACCGCCTGCGTTGTCTTTTCATCAAATTCCATGGATAATTCTCCGTTTTCATGCAATCTCTATATTTTAAGAATACCCTAAAATTCTGTAGATGTCAAGTTTTACACACGCTTGGGCAGTGCTATTTAGTTTTCCGTTTTTTTTGCGTTTTTGATCCCCCGGCCCGGTAAGTGCGGTTTCATGGAGTTTATAGTGACCTTTAGAATTAAAGAGACATTTTTTCGGTTTTATGATAGGCTGCGTCTATTATGGCATATTCAACAGATTTACGCAAACGCGTCTTAGATTTTATTCAAACTGGGGGTAAAAAATCTCAAGCCGCCCG
>JAJEDB010000055.1 GCA_022821725.1 Candidatus Poribacteria bacterium
TGTCGGGAGGCTTCTGCTTTACTGCCCCCCTTGTCAATGAACTCAAGCACGCATTTGCGTAAATCTGATGAATAACTCATAATACCGAAGTATCCCATAAATATCAGAATCTGTCAACTTATTTACGGGCTTTACTATAAACCACCTGATCCGAACGCTTCAGCACCCGATGGCGCAAAATTGCGGACAGCAACGGTTAACGTTGGCGACGCACCGCCCGTTTTCCATGAAGATCAAGAACCACACGTTGAGAAAAACATTAGCGTATCCGATTTTACGCGCTGCCTTTCGGACATTGTGTCAAATCCCTGGCAGGCTGCTCGCATTGCAGAAGAATTAATCGAAGGACTCAAAGCGAGCGGCGAAACCGATGAGAATATCTACGATAGACGTTCTTATCTCATGCCTATGTTGCAGGAACACGTAGCGGGTGAAGTCGAAAATCAGTCAGAGCAAATTTTTCGTGAAAAGTTGGAAAACGGAGAAATTCGATTTGACTTGGAGGTAGGTGAACCCAATTACAAACTGCGACAAAATTATAAAATTGAGGTTCACGCCAATCAGAATCTACTGACAAAATACGGTAAACCCGTTCAACTCAGTCTTTTTGAACCGATGTATGAGTATCCGTCAGATAACGAATTGGAAAAGAATTTTGCGCATTTTCTTGATGGTGAGAAGGCATTGCAATGGTGGCATCGGGTCGTGGCGCGTCAACAGGGTGAGTATTATGTGCAAGGTTGGAATGAACAACGCATCTATCCTGACTTCGTTGCGATGGCGAAGGAAGTTGAAGGCATGACACGTGTCCTGATTTTTGAAACAAAGGGGCAACATTTGGAAGGTAACCGTGACACCAAGTACAAACAAAAAGTGTTAAAAACCCTTGAAGCAGCGTTCAACGCCACCAGCGGCACGAAAATGCGTGAAGTTCCAACACAGAGAGGTATCTTTCGATTGGTATTCAGCAAGCAAGAGTTTCCAGAGATTTCCGCACAGTTGAATGACGGTAGATATTCAACGGAAAGTTAGCATAGTGCGTCACGAGGATCTCCCGTTAGAATATGCTACAGGTTAACGCTTTGCCTTTTCTCGCCAAATGTGCTACTATTTTAGCAATCGATATGAAGGTTATAGATTCTAAGAGGGCACCAAAACATGAGCAGTTATTTTATTGAATCTTTCAAAATAGACAAACTATGGGGTTATCGAGACATCGCACTAACTTTTAAGAAGGATGTGAATATACTGATAGGTCCGAACGGTTCTGGCAAAACCACTATTTTGAACCTACTGCATTCTATCTTGTCGCTTAATTGCCAGCCCGTTTTAGATGCTGGTTTTGACCTGGCAGAGATTAAGGTGAAAAACTTTGAAGATAGTTCTGTACGCACCGTTGAGGTTAGTATTTCAGACCAACTGCTGAAATTCAGACTGGATGAGGAAAAACAAGATGTTGATCTAATCACTACTGCTAATCAAAGAATCCCTGCAGCCTATTTGGTATCCGAAAGAGGTCGCATTGCCCAGAGAAGGCTACCTCGGCATTTGGCAAGAGGAAGAATAGTATCAGAGGATTTTTATGATGAATTAACTGCCTTAGTTCCGATCGCTTGGCTTCCTGTAAGTCGAAGTCGCCGTTTACCCAGAACAGAGTACGAGGAAGAATCGTCTACAAGAGCAGAACCTGTGGAATCAGTAGACTTACGACTCCGGGAATTATTGCGTGAACTTTTTCATTATCATTCTGGCTTAAACACCCAGCTTTCTGAACGTTATAAAGTGTTTGAACTTGAGGTTTTATCAGTGATGCTTTACAGTAAAGAGCACGACCACCTTGATTCAATCCTTAATTCGATTCCGTCTTTCTTACCAACAGAAACTCAAAAAGATCAATTGATGGGAGCTTTTGAAGATGCTAAACTTTTAAATAAACAGATGCGGACCAGAATTAATGATCATTTTGCTGCTGCAGAGAAGGCAGTAAAACAAATTAGTGAAAATATGGATAAAGGTATTCGTTTGGATCTAGAGGATGTCCTTGTGCTTCCGCTTATCCCTCGAACGCAAGCTATGGTCGAATGTGCAGCGCGACTTGAAAAGGATAAGGAAGATATTTTTCAGTACATACGACGTTATGAGGAAACCGCTAATTCATTTTTGGATGATAAGTCCATAAGAGTTGACGAGAATGGACAATTAAAAATTGAGTCTTCTTCACCGTCGAGTTTGAATCACCATCTTCTTTCTTCAGGTGAAAAACAGGTTTTAATCTTACTAACCCAAGCTCTTCTCAAGGTCAAACAACCAATAGTTTACATCGCCGATGAACCAGAATTGTCACTACACGTCACTTGGCAGGAAAAACTGTTGGAATCCGTGGTAACACTTGGTGGACAGAAACAGATAATCGTCGCAACACATTCCCCTGATATTGTTGGAGATTTTAGGGATAAAGTGATAGATTTGGGGAGTCAAAGTTAATGTCGTTGTCCCGAACCCCCTCGGGGTTAGCTGCGCAATATCTCTTTTACAAAGACCGAGTTCTCGTTTACGTTGAAGGACATACAGATATTCCTTTTTATAAAGTGGTTCTCGAAAATTATAATTGCCGAATACAAGCATACAGCGAAGAAACGGATTACCATCAATTGTTGGAGGTGCTTGTAACAGATGATCCCCACTGTGTCGTTATAGTTGATGGGCATTATGAAATTTTAACGCGTAGACGAAGTCAGCATAGGCGATTAGTTTTGCTGCACCGTCACTCTTGTGAAAACTATCTTCTTGAAGAAAAGCCAATAGAGCAGTTCCGTCATAGCCGCGCTCCTTTAAGAGATACTTTAGAAAAGTTACCAAGTAGCTTTAGCGAAATACTTGAAAATACAGAACTGAAATTTAAGGAACTATTAATCTTAGACGTAGCACATCAGCGCGCAAAAACGGGTTATAAGGTGCTGCCCAAGGGAGCAGACGGGTTTTTTGTAAAATCAACAGCGGATTTTGAAAATAACAGAATTCAGGAACGATGGAGTGAAGCAACTCTGCGTATTGATGAACAAAGTATTGATGAAGCGAGAACTTTGGTTCGGGAGTTTTTGAAAAATCATCGTTTCATTGACTTACTGCCCGGGCACTTCGCTTTTAGCATTATAAGGCGCTGGATAAACCACACTGTCGATGTGAGGCAAAGAATTTTAGAGGAGGATATCAGAGTGTTCCTTTCAACAGAAGTATGGCGATTGGTGAAAACCCGGGACCATAACAGTTTAAAAACACGGTTAAGGCGTGCAGTTCGGGAAGCAGAGAAAATTCGTCAAGCCAGTAGAAGTCAAACACCCGTTCGTAGTCGTGCGATTCATCGCACGTAAAGATGAGATAATACCTGCCATTGACCTCTGACAGTCCAAAAATGTCACCATTCCAAACACATCAAATCCGCGAAACCTGATAAATCCACGAGGGTCCGCGATTCTGACAATAACCCCCAGCCGCTTACAGTTGACTGCCATAATCCTGCCAATCCTAATTCTGATAATTATACGTAAGTTGCTATAGTAGATTTTAGAATTAATTTTACACTATAAATCGGTGCGGTTAGAAACCGCACCTACCGGGGGATGGAAAGTGTAAACTTATTTTTAGAATTCACTATATCTTTTATAGACATAGCACTCCGCTGGAGTGCGGTGCCTTGAAACAACGATTTTCTATAGACATATTGAAGAAACACCCAAGCAAAAACCCCCGATGGGGTGGACAAAGAGACTGAAACGCTCTTTGAAATACGCAAAACCTATGAGTAGCAACTCGGGTTAATTACACACTACATCCGCGAAACGCATCACAATATTACGAAAACCCCTCAATACACAGAACACCCAAAATCCGCGACAATCCGATAAATCCGCGACAATCCGCGATTCAGACAATAACCGCTGATAACTGACTGCCGATCCCCATAATCCCATAAGTCCCAATTCAAACAAACAAAACAGCAGGACTTACGCAGTGCGATATGAATTGCGCGTGTAAGAAAAAAGATTTGCATTTTAGGGGGTTTTGTGGTGTAATTCTATTATAGTCTGACGGGATGGAGGCTTTCTCTTATGGCATATAGCGATTGGACTTTAGAAACCGTAAAAAAAGCGTTCCAGTTAGAAGAAATGAACGCCGCTGGCATTTTTGCTGAAGTAGACCCCGTGGAACCGAGCACACATCTTGCCACGACCCTGGCACGCAATGTGCCATTAGCCTTTGCGATGGGCACTGAAAAGGCAAAATCAGAACTGATCGTCTCTGCTGTGTTGGTTGAACTCTGGGAGCACTTCGATCGCAGCATCAGCTTTTTCTCGGGGATCGACTTTAATGTTGATGCTGAAAACGGTTTGACCGGCGTTTGCGATTTTCTGGTGAGCCTGTCGCCTGCCCAATTCCATTTGGAGGCACCGGTCATCATTCTGGTTGAAGCGAAAAAGGATAATTTGACGGCAGGACTCGGGCAATGTGTCGCAGAGATGATCGCCGCCCAACGCTTTAATGCCGAAAGAGAGAAAGACATCCCTCACATCTATGGTGCTACGACATCAGGCATAGACTGGGTATTCCTTAAGCTGGCCGGAAAGAAACTCCAACTTGATATGGCAGCCTACCAAATCGCGCAGTGCGACAAAATCCTCGGTATTCTCGCCAGTATGGTGGCACAAAAGGCATGAACGCGCGTTTGGAAGAGGTGTGGTTTCAAGGTATCTTATTTTTCTTGCTTTATTGGCAATGTGCTGATACAATTTTAGATGAAGATCAAATAAATATTTCGGTAATTTTTTAGAGAAAACCCGTGCGGTTAGGAAACCGCACCTACCGGGCCTAGGGAAAATTGGAATTACCGAATTAAATGCTTAAGCTTATGGTGACACAACAAAAAATCCCAGAACGGTTCTGGTGCGTTAAAGGGATAGACATCTTCCAAGACCTTACTGAATCGGATGCCGACGCGCTCGCACGGATAACGACGTTCGTTCACTTAAAACACGGAGACACGCTCTCTGCTGAAGGCGTTTATCTATTGAAAGAGGGTCGTATCAAAATTTATCGGACCCCGCCTGAAGGTGAAGCGATCACGTTAGACGTGCTGGACCCCGGTGAGTTCTTTGGGGCGGTCAAATGGGAGGATGACACCGCACATCCGAACGTCACCGCTGAGACCTTTGCTGAGACTTCGATTGTCGGGGTTGTAAGCACCCAGAACTTCCAGTATTTTTTGAAACGAAAACCGCATTTAGCCATGCCACCGCAGAGAACGTTAGGAAGCCTTCTAAATCGGCATCTACCTTGGCGTTCAAAGAAACCAGCGGATTATAATCTCGTAACTTCACCTCAGAAACCGCGTCGGGGACTGACAAATCCTTTCCTGAACATTGCGTTCCGAAGTCCGGCATCTCGACTCGCACTCCTGTTACAAAACTGCGCCGAGGCATCAGAACACAGACGCACAGCGATGGGACGGAGTTCGGAGTGTGTCGGACGTAAACTCTCGACGAGGCGGTTGGCGCAACTCATCGGCAGTTCCGTTGAGAACATGGAAGTCCTTCTCAATCAGTTTAAACAGCATCAGATCATAAAGAAACGGTTTCGGCGGATTCAGATACTTGACCCGTGGCAACTCAAAAAGATTGCCAACGCAAGAATGAAAACGCTACCCCCTCTTCAAACTCAGTCGGATTCCAACTTTCTACCAGACACGCAGCCTGCAACATCGGAGCAGGCGGGTTTAAGGAACGCCGTTGATAGTTCAAACGGACGTTATTCCTCCGCAAGGTAAAATTAAAACTTATGAGCAAGAAGAACCCTTATTTACAAATCGACCAGCAGATGGTCGGTGACATTTACACTTCGCGAGAAGTGATGGAAAATCTGACAGTCTTATGCGATGAATACGGGGCTCGGTTCGCCGGAACGCCTGAAGAATATGAAGCCGCAAACTTCATCGCTGCGTGTTTCAAACGCTACGGACTCCAGAACGTTAAACTTGAAACCTATCCCTACGCTGGCTGGACGCGTGGTGCAGCAACGCTTGAGGTTATCGAACCGATTCGTCGGACATTGCACTGCATCTCGCTCCCCTACTGCCCCGCTGCCGACATCACCACGGAACTCATCTCTGTCGGATGTGGAAGCCCTGACGAATACACCGCAGTCGGTGATACCGCTACCGATAAACTGGTTATGGCGCAGAGTGCCTCACCCCCAGATCTCGGAAGATGGGTCCATCGCAAGGAGAAGTTCGAACGCGCCGTGCTCGCAGGCGCGAGTGGATTCATTTTTGTCAGTGAACACCCCGGTGTCGGTCCCGAAACGGGAAGCCTTCAAAATGACAGGCGCGCCCCTATCCCCGGCATATCCGTTTGCAAAGAGGATGGCGAATTCTTAGCGCGGTTGATCGCACGAGAAAATGGAAAGGTAACACTGAAACTCCAGACAACCGACATCAATGAACCGCGGACCTCGTGGAACGTCGTCGCAGATTTGCCCGGTAATGAAAACGCCGAAGAAATGGTGGTTGTCGGGTGCCATTACGACGGACACGATATTTCACAAGGGGCGCACGACCCCGCTTCAGGCATGGTATCCGTCATAGAAGCCGCTCGTGTGCTATCCACGCATGCCGCCGATTCGCTCAAGTGCACCATCCGGTTCATCGCTTTCGGAACCGAAGAGATCGGGCTTACCGGTGCGTTCCGTTATGTCGATGCACACGCCTCGGAGCTGGATAACATTCGGTTCATGCTCAATATGGATGCGGCAGGCGGTTCAAGTCGCAAGGGCATCGTTCTTCACCACTGGAACGCGTTGGACGCCTTCTTTAACACCGCACGTGAGCAGATGCACGCTGAAATGCCGGTTGGACAAAAGGTGCATTCCTACTCTGACCATTTCCCGTTTTTCCTCAAGGGCGTGCCTTCAAGCCACATGGGTGATCCAGAGGCACCTCCTGGGGGTAGAGGCTTCGGTCATACGGCTTATGATACGCTGGATAAGGTAGAATTGGAGAACCTACGGGCTGCCAGCGCGGTGGGTGCCAGAGTCGCACTCCGTTGTGCAAATGCCGATGATTTTCCCGCCAAACGCAGAACCTCGGAAGCTGTTCAAGAGATTGTTGACACGGATCCAGGGTTAGAGGGATATAGAATCTCTCTTAAACTGACCCGCTAAGTTATGGACACTACACATTATCCAATTAAACTCTCAATCTTCATTTCAATACTTGTAGGCACCCTTTGGAGCAGTGCCTATAGTGCGGGATCCGATAGAGAAGCGAGGTCGGGAAACCTCGCCAGCGCCGCAGTCACAGCCTCTCGGCGCACCGCAATTGTCACAGCAGTCGCGAAGGCGAGTCCCGCGGTTGTCAATATCAGTGCCACCCGGAGCGTTGAAACGCGGACCTCCTTTGACGAATGGTTCTGGGGCGAGATTACTCTTCCGCGCAGACGCGCCTTACGAGAGGTCGGTTCTGGCGTTATCGTTGATCAGAAGGGACACATCCTGACGAACTATCACGTCATCAGAGATGCCGACAAAATTACCGTCACCATCTCTGATGGACGGGAATTTGAGGCACAGATTGTCGGCTATGACCCTTTCTCAGACCTTGCCCTCTTAGAGGTCGAAACAGACGGGGTATCTCTACCAGAAATTCAGTGGGGCAATTCAGATACCCTTCTGATCGGTGAATGGGTTGTCGCAATTGGAAATCCGTTCGGTTTGTCCCTCGGCGACGCGCAACCCACGGTCACAGCTGGTATTGTGAGTGCGACACAGCGCATACTCACCGTGGAAGACCTGTATCATGAAGATCTGATTCAAACGGACGCTTCCATCAATCCGGGCAACAGTGGTGGCGCGTTGGTGAACATTCACGGTGAACTTATCGGTATAAACACCGTCATCCGTTCAACGAGTGGTGGGTCACAAGGGGTCGGTTTTGCGATTCCAGTGAATAAGGCGAGGCGGGTCGTCCAACAGATTACCGAGTACGGGAGTGTGATTCCCCCCTATTTCGACATGGAGGTTCAGCCTGTAACTGAAGAGTTAGCGGAAAAGTTGTCGATGTCGCGCAACGTAGGGGTCTTGGTGTCGGAAATAGGGAAACGCAGCCCCATTACGGATACCGGCATTAAACGGGGAGATGTCATTGTCGCCATTTCAGGACAACGGATAAAGGACGAACAAGACTTTAACGCACGCACGCGTTTGCTGCCACTCAATCAACCTGTTCAGTGCGAGTTCATCCGCCGTGGGAAAAAGCGGCAGACTGAATTCACACTGAAAACCCTACAATGGAATTATGCACCCTCCGGATGGGGTATAGCACTTGCCCAACCTGATAAGGCGATGGCACAGAAATACGGGCAGCGCGGCGTTATTGTCACACACGTTGAGAAAGACAGTGGATTGGCGGACGCCCTGGAACGTGGGGACCTTATCTACCAAATTGACGATACCGCAATTCATTCACTTGAAATTTTCAAAATTGTTGATGACCATATCCGCACCCAAAGTAGGACGCAAGTCTATTTTGAACGAGATGGTGTCTATCAAGCCGTTCCCGTCACTTTTTTTAATAGAAACAATCGGCGGAGATAAGTGTTTTTATAATTAACCCAAGTTGCCGCCTCTTGATAGACATAGCCCCCTACAGGGTGCGGTTGCTTGGATATACCATTTTCTATAGACATATCACCGTAGCCCGTAATGAAATGGAGGGGTTTTTCCTTGGGCGTTTCTTCAGCTCGAACACAGAAAGGACGAAAGTGCCAAACCGTGTCCTTTAGCCGCAAGGTAAATTAAAAAAATGAAATTGCAACTACCGACACTCATCGCCGTTTGTCTTGCTATCCTGCTCATTGGCGGTATCTACTTCTTCGGCAGAGATAAACCAGAATTGGGAATCGCCGTTAATTTGGAGAGTGAGGAATTCAAGCAACTCAGGACACATGCCACCGATGCGTTCAACGCCGGGAAATATAAACAAGCCATCGAACTTTACAGTGAAGCGTTAAAGATGCGTCCTGAAAACGCTGAAATCTATAACGACCTTGGCACCGTCTACTACGAGCAGGGTCTCAAATACGCTGGACCGAGTTGGCCCTCGTGGGAGAAGGAGTTGAGAGAAGACTCCGTTGATGAAGCGATAGCGGAACTTAAAGTCGCTGTTGACAAAACAGCGTCCGGCACCATTACGTTCAAAACACGAGACGAAGCCATCGCTGATGCCCTTGAACAAGAAGCGGGACAACTCGGCGGAGAGGTATATAGACAGCGTTGGGAAAATGAAACAACGCTTAACATTCTAATTGGACAGACGAAGATCTATCTGCTGCGCGCTCGCGACCATTACATCCGTGCGTTGGATTTAAAACCAACACATAGTGTCGCCTATCGCAACCTCGGTTCATTTTACATGAAGGTAGGCAGAACCGATAAGGCACTTGATTATTATCAAGAGGCATACAAATTAGATCCACGGGATGCTGAGTTGGAAGAATACCTGAATCAGTTCAGAAAATAGTTTATAGGTTTCAGTGCGGTTTTCGGTAACAAGCGGGTTTTATTCGACCCTATCCCTTTTTAACCGAAAACTGAAAACCGATACCCCATAACCCTTTAGAAATATGAATCACAAACGCTGCCCAAATTGTGGATTTTCGAACCCGCCATTCAAATTCTGCGGTGAATGTGGAACGTCCCTTGAAAGTCCCGCGCGTCCACATCAAATTCCAGCAGTAGATACCGCTGTCATGGAACAAGCCTTACCGCATGGGGCAGAACGCCGCCAGTTAACCGTCCTTTTCTGCGATATTGTCGATTCCACCGCGTTCACTGAAAAATTGGATCCTGAAGAACTCCGAAATCTTTTAGAAGTATACCGGACATGTATCATGGAGGTGGTCTTAGCACAAAGCGGACATGTCGCACGTTACTTTGGTGATGGTGTCCTCGTTTATTTCGGCTACCCAATCGCGCACGAGGATACGGCACACCGTGCCGTCCGATCGGGGTTAGGGATCGTTGCCGCTATTGAGACCCTGAACCCGTATCTGCAGGCTACCTTCGGCGTGGAAATTAACGTCCGACTGAGTATTGATACGGGACTTGTTGTCGTCTGGGTTTTATCGGGGGAAGAATCGCCTGAGGCGATTGACATCGTCGGTAAAACCCCGAATATCGCTGCGAGAATGCAAGAGTTAGCAACACCGAACAGCATCGTCATTGGCGATACAACACATCAATTGGTTGAAGGCTTTTTTAAGACCGACGCACTCGGCGCTTTTCCGATTCGTGGCATTTCACAACCCGTGAATGTGTATCAGGTATCCGGTGAAATTCCAGCCCAAAGCCGATTGGATATTGCCAGCGAAAGTGGATTGACCCCCTTAATCGGACGGGCGCGCGAGGTTGAAGCGCTCAAACACAGATGGGCACAGGTGCTCGCATCTAAAGGGCAGGCACTGCTGATTGAGGGCGAAGCCGGCATCGGAAAGTCAAGATGTTTGCAAGTCATTCAAGAGCACGTTGAGAATCATCCAGAAGCGGTGACTATGGAATGCAGATGCTCGCCCTATTACCAGAACAGTCCGCTCTATCCTATTCTTTCACTGTTCCAAGAGCACGTTGTGCAGTTTTCAAGCACTGATACGCCGCAGACACGCCTTGACAAACTTGAGAGTTTACTCCGCGACTACAACATCCCGACTGTCGGAGGGGATACAGCCTCCGTTTCAGATTCCGATCGTGAAGGGCAAGAACATACGCCCGAGACCTTACCGCTTCTCGCCGAATTATTGGAGATACCTTTTGAAATACAACAACAAACAGTAACCGGTGTAGGTGCTCGTCCATACAGTAGACCTGTTGAACAAGACACATATCCATCGGGTTGGGGACGTAGACAACGCCGCCAGCAGACTTTAGAGCTGCTCGTTCAGGTCCTGTTGAAGGTGGCAGAACAAAATCCTATACTTTTTGTCGTTGAAGATCTTCACTGGATTGACCCCTCCAGTATAGAATTTCTGACGCTCCTGATTACACGGATCGAAAATGCTCGGATTTTCGCAGTTTTGTCGTGTCGCACCGATACCCAACCCTATAGATATGGCACGCCGCTGGCGTACTTAAAAGGAAGCGAAGAAGCCTCAGCGGAAGCAGGCGATTCCGACGATCAGGATCGCGCGCCTTCCGATTTGCTCCAGCGGAGCAATATGTCTATAGAGTTGGAGCAACTGCTACATCCAGAGTGGGCAAATACCCTGACATTAACAGCACTTACGCCGCCACAAGTCGAGGCGATGATTCAACACGTCGCAGGAGACGCAGCACTCCCATCAGAGGCGTTGACCCGGATTGTCGAAATGACCGAGGGTGTCCCGCTATTTGTTGAGGAACTTACCCAGATGATGCTTGAAGGGGCTCGGATAGAAGCAGGGAAGGAGGGAAGGAGGGACACGCCATCTCCCCATCTTCCAACTTTCCAACCTTCTCTTCCACATTCTCAAACAATGGAAGTGCCTGTAACGCTACAGGATTTACTGACAGCGAGATTAGACGAACTCGGTGCCGCAAAGGAGATCGTTCAACTCGGGGCAACACTTGGAAGGGAATGGACCGCTGAGTTATTATACGAGATCGCTTCTGGACTTGCGTTGGGAAATCGTTTTTTCACTGATTTCGCAGCGTTGAAAGGTGAATTGAACAAACTTGTAAACGCCTATATCCTCAATCGAAATCAAGTCGTTGACAATCAATTCCGTTATACGTTCCGACATCCGCTCCTACGTGAAACAGCATATCAATCTCTGCTCAGGAGTCGGCGGCAGCAGTATCATCAACAAATTGCAGAGGTATTGCAAAACAGTGGTGGTTTTCAGCCAGAGTTGGTGGCATATCACTACACCGAAGCAGGGCTCCCTGAAAAAGCCGTTGACTATTGGCACCGCGCTGGACAACGCGCGCTGGAGCGTTCCGCAAATGTGGAAGGGATTCGCCATATCACGCAGGGACTCGCGGCACTTGAGGAACTTTCGGCAAACACCAATCTACGGAGGTTGGCGTCTACCGCTCAGCAAGAATTGGAACTACAGACAATTCTTGGCAGCGCGCTGATTGCAACAAAAGGATATGCCGCCCCGGAAGTTGAGGGCGCCTATACGCGAGCGAGAGAGCTCTTGGAAACCCTTGAAAGTAAGGCATCGATCTTAGGAAAGGATGCCGATACTTCGCTTGATCGCGTAAAGGACCTTCGTTTCCCCATTCTGTTTGGATTATGGCTCTCTCATCTCGTGCGCGGACGCTTCCTCTCGGCACGTGAACTTGGTGAACAGTGCTTTGTAATTGCCAAGCAAGCCGAAGACGCGGCCTTTGAGGTCGAGGCACATCGAGCCCTCGGCGCGACGCTTTACTATTTAAGTGAATTCAAAGAGGCGTTGGCACATCTTGAAGCGGGAATTGAACTGTATCAACCGCAGCAACACCCGGTCCCAACGTTTCTACACTTCGTAGCGGATCCTGGGACGACCCTGCTCGCCTATTCTGCACCGCTCTTATGGTGCCTCGGCTATCCGCTGCAGGCAGAAGAACGCCTTGTCGAAGCCGCGAGGATCGGGAAGGATAGAAACCATCCTTTTAGTGACGCTGTCTTACTCCATTTTAAAGCCGTGCTTTATCAGCATAAAAATGAAGTTGAGATGGTGGAAACCACCGCAACACAGATGTTACAGATATGTCAAGAACACGGGTTTTCCCTTTGGGAAGCCGCCGCAACGGTGATGAAGGGCTGGGCACTTACAGAACTGAACCACTCAGAGGAAGGCATTTCGATGATACGTAAGGGGATCGCCGCATGGGAAAAGACAAGGGCTGAATTGCAATTGCCACTCTTTCTCACGCTGCTCGCACAGGCATATCAACGCGCGGGACAGTATACATTAGCCTTACAAACACTTGATTCTGCCTTGAGTGTCGTCACACGAACGGGCGAGCGTGCCTATGATGCGGAACTCACGCGGCAGAAAGGCGAACTCTGTCTCGCTCTTGGTAAAGCAACTGAGGCGGTTGACGAAGCGGAATTCGGGGTTACAAACCCCTCCTACAACGCTTTCGCTAAGGCGGAATCCTATTTTCAGGAGGCATTAGCGATAGCACGCCGACAAGGCGCAAAATCTTGGGAACTCCGAGCCGCTCTCAGTTTGAGCGAATTGTGGTGCACACAAGACCGTTACCGGGAGGCGTATAATTTACTGAGACCGATATATGTATGGTTTTCGGAAGGTTTTGAGACGAAAGATCTCCAGCACGCAAAGCACCTATTGGAAAAGTTACAGGCGACATTAAAGTAGCTGCGTTTGAAACGATGAACCAAAATGGATAGCCTGCAACAATACGCAGAAATACGCACAATAACCTTCGTTATCCAATTATCCTAACCGAACCGCAAGGAATAATTAAAAAATGAGACTTGGTGTTGTTGGACTCTGTGGGGATTTTCGCACCCTCACATCGGATGAGATCGCAAAAATCAAAGCGTTGGCGTTTACCGGTTTAAGTTTCCATTTCAGTAGCGCGGAGATTCCGTCTGTCACACCAGATGCTGTCCCTCGCTGTGTGCAAATGTTAGAAACCGCGGAACTGGACCTTGTGCAATTCGGCATAACTTACGAGGAGTGTCTTTTTCATCCCGATGCCGATATCCGAAAAGCAGGTATCGCCAGCGTCCAACGCGGCATACCAACGGCTGCCGCACTCAACGCACACCATTATCTATTTCGCGCAGGTAGTCTCAATCCCGACGGTGCCTGGACCTCCCATAGAGATAACCATCTGCCAGCATCGATGGAGCGTCTGATTGACACATTGAAACCGATTGCAGAGCATGCCGAACGACACGAGTTGACCCTTGTTATGGAAACACATGCCGTTTCAATTATGGATTCACCCGAAACGTGTCGTGAGGTGGTGGAGCGTGTCGGTTCCGAGAGACTTTGTATCGTCATGGATTTCGTCAATCACTTCCAAACACTTCGGCAGGTCTATGAAAGCGAAGCACGGCTTAACCACATTTTTGATGTCATGGGACCGGTCGCACCGATGGCACATATCAAAGATATCAGTGTGCAGAACGGTTTAGTGCTCCATCTCAATGAGGAGGTCCCCGGTGAGGGTGAATTGGCACTCGGTGTAGCATTAAAACGTTTTGAGGCACTCTATCCGAATGGCTACGGATTGATAGAACATCTCCCTGCGGAGAAAATACCACTCGCGAACGCGAATGTCCGGAGAATCGCCGCTGAAAACGGAGTTCATATTTTTTAATGGTTGTCAGTCGTCAGTCGTCAGTTGTCGGTTAAAAGGCTCTCCTCAACTCTATCCCCTGATTAAGGGGGAGCAAGGGTGAAATCTCTGTAGAAAAAAATGGAGGCTTGATGATGAAAGGCTTTATAGATACATCCATATTCTCCTCTTCACCCCGTAGGGGGTTTTTGCTTGGGTGTTTCTTCAAAATCTCTATAGGGAGAATAGTATGCTTCATTCTTGTTTCGATCTTTTCCATGTTTCTGCCCCCAGCGTTCGGGCAAGAATCCAATGTCGTTGAGGAGGTTCAAAAACAGGCACAGAGTTGGTGGTCGAATTCGCAGGTCTATGTCGGAGTCATCCTCCTCGTTTTTATAATCAGTAGCATTGGATATATAATCAGGCTCTTTAAAAAGGACAAACTCCTTAAGAAGCTTCTGAATAAGTACGTCGTTTTTCAGATGAAGGATGGTCGACGGTACCGAGGCACCATGCGACTGGAATTCACAGGCATGGAGATCATCTCTGAGGAATCCCGGCAACGCGGACACGCCCCGAGTTACATTTTCACCAATCCTGAGCGTGATGAGGGGATCGTTGCCTACATCCGTTACCACGATTCAATGAATGAGCGTGAACTCAGAGAACGGACGTGGGAGTTGGAGCGCGTCTACCATCCACCTCTTATCTACAAAATTGGGCGAAAAATTCGGAACATGTTTATCGCGCTCAACGAGGCATTGAAAGAAGCCATTAGCATGGCATGGAGCAGTTTCACAAGAGGCGCGAACAAACGTTTAGAGAGGTATGCTAACGCCTATGAAGACACTGGCGGCAACCTGGAAAAACGGCTCAGCAGCTTGGAAGATGAATCTACAAGTTACTTGGAGCAGGAGAGTTATGAACGTTTAATCGAACGCCTGATTGGAACACGCGTCAAAGTCCGAGTCCGTTTCGGTGAACATGCCGCTGAGTACACGGCTATCCTCAAAGATTACAATAATAAACACATTGCGCTCATGGATGTGAAGGATAAAGACAACAACGGCTACACAGACGAATGGGAATATGAACACGAATTTAAGAAGGATCTCGCAAAACTCAACCGCCGGGATGACCGCGGCTTGCGGTGTCGCGCAGAAGGTGATGAAATCATCTTTGAAAACAACACCCCCTATACCATCCAGCTCGGACGCATTCGGTTAACAGAAGATTCACCGAAATGGGAAAAGGATTATGAGTACAAATACCATATCGGTGCCTTCAGTGTTCAAAGACTTGAGGTTATTCCTATCATCAAGCGTAATATAGACCCTTTCGAGCGTGTCGCCGTTCGAGACAGGCGCGCCATAAACAATTACAAGAAAATTTGGTTCAAGTTCCGCTCCTTCCGCGACGCGGATATCGTTTTCCCGCGCCATTACTGCACAATCGTTGAAAGTGCAGAGAAATACCAGCCTGAGCTTTTCAGTCTTACCGGCTTGACAGATACTATTTTAGACATGCGTGATACAGAGAACATCGCTATTACCGATAAAGATGGCAATGCTGTCCACGGTATCAACGTTGTGCACGGGTATGTGACGAATATCAATGAGGAACGTATTGATTTAAAGGCAATTGATGCGAGTTATAGCCGAAGATGGAACGTTGAAAACGCGTTTCGCCGTTTTGATAACAAACTCCGCCATGGATTTCCTATCTACAAACGGCTTTTCCCCATAAATCGCTCTCGGATCACAGCACATGCTTCCGTCATTGAGCAGATACACAGCAACCCAATTCGACATGCAGCGTTAGCACCGCTTGTTTATCCGCAACCCTGTAACCTCAACACGTCGGAACAACGAAAACGTAGGCGAAAACGGATGCGACATCGAATTGTGAGGGGCATTAATGCTGCAATTTGGAAATCAGGAGACGGGCTTTCCAGAACGCCTGATATAAAACGTTCGGAAGTCCAAATCGCGATGCCGTTTAAACTCATGGCACTGACTGGGAATACATCCACCGTTGAGTTTCCGGTCCTTGAGCGTTTTGAATATGTTCAGGATCACCATATAATTTACAACGCGGTTCAAAATTTGCGAACCGATCGGTTGGCAAAAACTGATATTTTATGGATTGGCAACGGCGAGATTTACAAGTCCGGCTATCGATTAAACATAGATACAGAACATCGAATTAAAAATTTCGTCGGCCAAGGTGGGGTCGTTATCGTTTCCGGGCAAGATGTCAAAGCCAGTGCCAAGCAGCGCCGCGGCACAGGTTGGATTCCAGAACCCCTTACCGGCGTTGAATGTGAAGAAACTTATGAGCTCTCTCCGACATTGCAAGGAAAACGCTCACGTATTTTCCAATATCCAAACCCCCTTAATGGGCATCATGCCGATCCAGAGACACAGGATCAACGCTTTATTCAATTGGATGATATGTGGTTGGATCCTCTTGGAAAATGGACTTCACTCGCCAAAATTAACACATCAGCGACGGGGCATCCAAAGAATGGATTTGAAAATGCCTCCGCGCTTTTACTCCTACCCTTTCAGAAAGGGTTATACATTGTCACCAGTTTGAGGAATGAAACGGAGGCAGATGTTCAAATCAACGATAAAATTATGGAAAACCTGCTCCATTTTTCCGTCAAATGGCTTGACCGGCAACGTACTTGGCATTAACCGGCACCCAACAACACATCATTGAACGCCGCATTGCCTTCCGTAACAACCAACGCAACCGCTAAAACGACTATCGGAAGTCCAGAGTTCTCTACAACGCCCGCTAATTTCTGTTCGTCTTTCTGTGTTGTGACAATCAGATCTGCTCCGGTTTCTTGAAAAGCCGTGTGTATATGCTGTTTGTCGATTTCGGTATAGACATGGTGGTCGGGGAATTCCAATAGTTCCACACTCGCGACGGCACACCGCATGAGGGTCACAACAAACGCGTTCGGATTTCCAATTCCACAAACTGCAAGAACCCGTTTTCCCTTGAGTTCTTTTATATCGTAGGTATCGGTTCTCGGTAATCGGTTCTCGTTTAACAAATTCCTCTGACCATCGACACCCAATGGATAGCAGTGTATTGGCTGGTGAATGCTTTCCAGTATCAATGCGTTCGGTGCCAACGATTTTACCAATTTTTTGATAGGTGTGGATATGTCGGGAATGTCTGCGTGTGTCAGTAAAATGAGGTCTGCGCGTTTTAGCGCGGAGGGTGGCTCACGTAAGGTTCCCGCGGGTAGCAATTTCTCTGGACTCCCGAACGGGTGTGTCGCGGGAATCGTGAGAATATCGACATCCCGTGCAAGCTGCCGATGCTGGAATCCATCATCTAAAAGCAACACATCTACTTTGAAACGCTCAAGCGCAACCTGACCTGCCAGATAGCGGCATTTTCCTACAAGAATCGGAACCCCACTGAGGTATCTCGCCATCATCTGTGCTTCGTCACCGCTTTCTGTAACCGAAGCACACACTTTTTCGCCGTCCGAGACGATTGTCACTTTTTCACGAAGCGGAAGCGAAGACATGAGCCTACGGCTCACTTTTTTGCCTCTATGACGTTTATACCCGCGCAGCAGAATAGCGACGCGCATCCCTTCTCTTTGAAGATGTTTCGCAATAGCAGTGACAGCAGGTGTCTTACCTGTCCCACCGACAACAATGTTACCAACACTGATGACTCGGCACGGCAATCTGCGTGCTTTAATCACGCCGCGAGTATATAAAATATTTCGGAGTTGGACGCTTGCCGTGTAGAGCCAACGCACTGGCGTTAGTAAAAAGCGGAGCGGGGTAGCGAGAATTCTCTGCTGTAGCGTTTTTAAATTTACCTTGCGGATAAGTATCATAGCTCGAGACTTAACGGTTTTCGTGTTCGAGGCGTTCTCCATTTCATTGCGAACTTGGTTTTCTTACTACTTTCAATCCCGTGCGACTCTCCCTGTGAGGCAATCTGTGTACAGTTTCCAAGACTAATTCCGCTGTGCGTTCAGCCGCGCCAGCAGTGCCGAGTTGCGTGTGCACCCTTTGAAGTGCCTCCCGTTGTGTCTCTCGTTTCTGTGGATTCTGCAGGAAATCAAGAGCCAGTTCCGTCAAAGCGGACGGTGTTAGTTCTGTCTGTAGGAGCTCCGGGACAATGTCTCGTCCTGCGATAAGGTTAGGAAGTCCACTCCGTTCCAACGGTGTCAACGACTTGACGATATGCCAGTTAAGCGATGCGGTCCGAAAGACAATGATCATCGGTGTACCAATGCACGCCGCCTCCAGCGTCGCCGTGCCAGAGGTGACTAACAATAGCGTTGATGCCCGCATTGCTGGATACGTTGCATCTTCTACAATCGTGATGGGTGGAACCTGCAACCCTGATAAATTTTGCGTTTGCTGGTATTTCGCGATGCGTTCGTGTGAGATGCCGGGGGCTAACGGGAGAACCCACTGTGCGTTGGGATAGACCTGAGCGATGTTCGCCGCAGCACTTAGCATGACCGGTAAAATGTGTTGGATTTCGGAACGGCGGCTCCCCGGCATCAATCCGATGACAGGTGTATTCTCATCGTCTGTGGGAGGGGTTTTTAACCCCGCTTCCTTTAGATTGAGATGTTCGCGTGCGGCGTGTGAACTGAGGGGGGTCTGTGCGAAATCAACAAGTGGGTGCCCGACAAATTCGGCATTCGCACCTGCGTTTCGGTAAAATTCCGCTTCAAATGGGAAAATAGCGGCAACGACGTTAGCCCATTTTGCCAATTTCTGTGCCCGGTTTGCACGCCACGCCCATGCTTTCGGGGGAATGTAATACACGACCGGAATGTTGTGTTTCCAAGCGAACTTCGCTAACGGCATGTTAAACTCCGCAAAGTCCACGAGGAGCAGAACGTCGGGGCGTTCCTCACGGATACGCTGTTTCAGACGCGCTTGTTTCCGAAGGAACATCGGTAGGACAGTGATAACATCCGCAAACCCCATCACCGCCGAATCTCGGATATGAAAATCGAGCGACACGGATGCATTCTCCATCCAGTCTCCGCCCATACCAAAGAGTGTTATATCGGGACACAGTGCCGTGAGTTGACGTGCGACATGAGAAGCGTGCAAGTCACCAGAGGGTTCCCCAGCAACAATCATAATTTTTAAATTATTCAATCTGGTCACCGTTCTGTACGGGCTGGGTTACCCAGCCCCTACGCGTTTCCCGGTGGTTTTCGGTGGAGTCCAACCGCCTCTCAACGATGAAAAGTTTTTAACAATTGGAATACTACGTTTCTACTGCAAGGCACGCTGAAGGTTTCCGATAACCGACAGATATTCTATGGCATCATTCCCGGCACTTTCAGCCCGTCCGTCTCTTTGAAGCCAAACATCAGATTGAGGTTCTGCACAACGGCTCCTGCCGCGCCTTTACCGAGGTTATCAATCGCTGCCATTGCGACGATCCGACGGGTCCGCGCATCTACCTCAAGCCCAACATCGCAATAATTGCTACCGAGAACTGCTTTCGTTTGCGGATATGTACCGGTTGGAAGCACCCGAACGAACGGTTCATTTTCATAGAAATTTGTGTAGATAGCAACGGCGTCCTCTGTGGAGATTTCCTCTGTGAGACGCATATACACAGTGCTGAGGATACCGCGTGTCATCGGGACAAGGTGGGGTGTGAACGTCACGCGAATCGGTTCAGATGCGACGGCACTCAACTCCTGTTCGATTTCCGGTGTATGCCGATGGACACCGATATTGTAAGCGATACAATTGGATTCTCGATTCGCGTAGTGCGTATTTTCACTCGGCTTCGGACCAGCACCAGAAATGCCCGACTTTGAATCAACGATGATGGAATCTAACGCCACAATCCCGTGCTTCACGAACGGCATCGCTGCGAGTATGGCGCTCGTTGGATAACATCCTGGGTTCGCAACAAGTTGAGCGGAACGAATGCAGTCGCGATAGCGTTCCGGCAGTCCGTACACAGACTTGGACATGAGCGATGTGCTTGTATGATCCACATGATACCAAACTTCGTAGGTTTCGGCATCTTCGAGCCTGTAATCCGCACTGAAATCCACGATGCGTAAGCCCTGTGCTAAAATCTGCGGCACGAAGGACATCGCCACTTTATGCGGAACGGCGAGCACAACGACATCTACTCTGTCTTTGAGGGAGTCAATATCTAAGGCTTCAAATTTGGACGATAGAAACCCGCGGAGATTCGGAAGGACGCTGTCGATATACTGTCCGGCGTAGGTCTCGGACGTGCAGAGTGCTATCTCCAGTTTACCAGGGTGGTTGACGAGAAAACGCAGCAATTCGCTGCCGCTATACCCCGATGCACCGACAATTCCAAGTTTCATCATTTAAGTCTCACTATATGTTTTTTTATTACAGGGTTATAGATTATATTAGGAATTGTAGCACATTTCGGGCGAAATGTCAAATTATTGCCACTGATAATTCATCACGAAAAATAAATTGACAGACCACCATATACGCGATATAATAGCCATCGGTTATCGGCTATCGGCTGTCAGTCAAGAGATATTTAGGGCATTAAAAAATAGTGCAACCGCCACAAGCATCCGCTGATGGTTTCCGACTGCTGACGACTGACAACTTATAAAAAAGGAGATTACTATGAAGTTAGCACGATATGAATTAAATGGAACAATCAGTTATGGCATTGTCTCAGGAGACAGTCTGAGCGTCCTATCGGGGTGCCCGTTCAGTGAATATAGCGAGACAGGAGAGACCGTCGCATTGGCGGATGTCAAACTCCTCGCACCCACTACCCCCACAAAGGTATTGGCTGTCGGCTTGAACTATCGGAGCCATCTGGACGGTGCTCCAGAACCGCAAAATCCTGAAATCTTTATCAAAACACCTTCCTGTATCAACGACCCGGAGGGTAACATCGAATTGCCCGATGGCGATGATGACATCCACGCCGAAGGCGAACTCGTGGTCATCATGAAGGAACGGACCCGAAAAGCCACACCCGAAGAAGCCGCCGCCAATATTTTGGGCGTAACCTGCGGCAACGATGTCAGCGCACGCACATGGCAGAGCAACGACTTGCAATGGTGGCGTGCCAAAGCATCAGATACCTTTGGTCCCATCGGTCCCGTCATCGTTACTGACCTTGACTATACCGATGCACAATTGGAAACCCGCATCAACGGTGAAATCGTTCAAAAGCAAACCACTGCGGATCTCATTTTCCCAGTGACAACGGTCGTCAGTTTCATTTCACAGGCGATTACCCTTGAACCGGGGGATGCAATCTTTACCGGTACACCCGGCACAACAACCGCATTGAAAGCCGGTGACATCGTTGAGATTGAAATTGAAGGTATCGGCGTTCTGAAAAACCCTGTCGTCGCATCGTAACGCCTTCGTAGATGTGTTTTCCAATCGCTGTGCTGGCGAAGTTTTATGAAGATTAATTTATTAATTAGGTAATGCCGTAGCCATATCCGGTGCGGTTGCAAACCGCACCTACCGGGTTTGGGAAAAATATCAAATTACCGAAATATTTTCTGAAACTTCATTTAACCTCGCTTTGTTCCGGTAAGGAAGGTTAAAAAAATGTCAACTTACATTGCCCACGGTGGACAAGACACCGTTATCACAACCGAAGAAAAACGCGCACTCCTACACGAGGCACTCCTTAAGTTAGGCGGCATTCCGAAGAAGATATTGGTCATCCCGCCGGATATAACGCGCCTCCACTCAAACGCTGGTGAGCTCACCCAACTGCTCTACGAATTATGGGACGCTGGCAACGGCACTACATTTGATATCCTGCCCGCTATCGGTACGCACGCACCAATGACCGAACCACAGATTGCCGAGATGTATGGCGATCTGCCCAAGGCGACCTACCATGTCCATCATTGGCGGACCGGGTTACACCACTTCGGTGAAGTGCCATCCGAGTTCGTCCAAGAGGTTTCGGGCGGGCAACTCGACTATAGTATTCCTGTTGCCGTGAACCGTCATCTCGTAGAGGGAACCTATGAACTCATCATCTCCGTCGGACAGGTAATCCCGCACGAAGTAATCGGGATCGCCAACGGATTTAAAAACATCCTTGTCGGTGCGGGTGGTGTTGAGATGATTAACAAATCCCATTTCCTCGGTGCAGTAGACGGCATGGAACGTCTCATGGGACGCACGGATACCTCTGTCAGGAGAGTGCTGAATTATGCACACGCACACTACCTGAAGCAACTCGGTATTGTGTATGTCATGAGCGTCATGGATGCCGATGCCTCTGGAGAACGCGTGATGCGTGGTCTTTACGTCGGCGATGACGCACGTACCTTTGAAACGGCTGCCGAATTGAGCAGAGCCGTCAATATGACGTTCTTAGACGAACCTTTAGCGAAAGTAGTCGTCTACCTGGATCCGAGGGAGTTTAAAAGCACATGGCTCGGCAACAAAGCGATCTATCGCACGCGGATGGCGATGGCAGACGATGGCGAGTTGATTATCATCGCACCCGGATTACGTGAATTCGGTGAAGACGCTGAAATCGACCGGCTCATCCGAAAGTATGGCTATCGCGGGACCCCTGCGACGCTCAACGCCGTTTCAGAAAATCCTGAGTTGCAAGAGAACCTCTCCGCCGCTGCCCATCTGATTCACGGCAGTCCCGAAGGCCGTTTCAAGGTCACTTATGCCACCGAACACCTCACCCAAGCCGAAATCGAATCCGTCGGCTACGAGTGGGCACCTGTCAATGAAGTGCTTGCCGAATACGATCCCGCAACACTTGCTGACGGGTTCAACGAGGGTGGCTTTTTCTACATCAGTGAACCCGGACAAGGTTTATGGGCACTCCGCTCTCGGTTTAGCGATTAGATAAATTCACATAGAAAAAAGGAAAACAGAATGCAACCATTTAAGATTATTGTCGAAAAACATACCGATGGTTATGTCGCCTATCCACTGGGATTGAAAGGGGTCGTCATAGGACAAGGCGACACCTACACGGAAAGTGTTGAAGACGTAACTTCGGCAATTCGATTTTATATTGAGACTTTCGGAAAAGAAGAACTCGAAATCGAGGAACCCGCCCTGGACGTTTTTGTAACTGAAGTGAATATCTAATGCCTCGTTTTCCAGTAGATGCCCCAAAAAACAGAGTTATCCGCGCATTAGAGCAATTGGGATACCGTATAATTCGGGAACGGAATCATAGAACTAAGCGAGGAGTTCTGGTAATTCAGACAGGCTCTGAATCGTTTCTTTCCATCTGCTGGCTTGCGTGCCGTCTCGGTCAAGCAGTATCGGACGAATGCCTACACCTTGTGCTCCGACGACATCCGCCTCATACGTATCTCCAACATGGACGACTTCCTCTGCTGAAACACCGACTGCTGCGAGCGCATAGTTGAAGATATGCGGATCCGGCTTCTCAGATCTGACACGCACATCGTGCGAGGCAACAATCGCATCAAAATACTCGGCGATCCCCAACCGTTCGGTGAGTGGATCCAGCGGCGACTCCCAATTGGAAACGATTGCTAACTTGAAACCCGCATCCCGCAACTTCTCAAGTGTCGGAACCACATCACTGTAGAGGGCGCCACTGTTTTCCGCAAAAAGGAAATGGCCAGATTGCAACAACTCCCACGCCATCTGTTCCACATGCTCGTGAACGCCTAATTCTCTTATAAACTCACATTCTCGCTTCACTGTCGTCATCAACGATTCCATCAGAGAATAGGTAGCGGGGTCAAACACTGCCGTATCGGCGAAGAGTCCCTCTTGTGCTGTTTCAAAACGTTCCCAATTGATCTCAACACAATACCGGGTAGCGATCCTCCGCAGATTTTCTTCAAGCGTCCGCTTATGAAAATACAATGTTTCATAAAAATCAAAGAAAATGGTTTTTATCATCATCAGTCCATTTTATAGATTACAAGTTTACTTGTTGGGTTTCGCTACGCCTATTTCCGTGAAGGTGTCATTGAAAATCAGGATTTCCCTGATAAACTGAAGAGTTTGATTTTTCACCGCTCTACCCAACCTACGGGCACACTCGAACTTTTATCGTCAAACTCACGTAATGGAAAGCAGTTCGGGTAATTGGGACAAGTTCTGGATCGTCTCATCCCATCTCCCGGTTTGTGTGCCGTCTCGGTCAATGAGTATCGGACGAATCCCAGCGTTTTTTGCCCCGATTATATCAGCCTCGTAGGTATCCCCAACATGGATGGTTTCTGCTGCCGAAACACCGACCGCTTTGAGCGTATAGTTGAAGATATGCGGATCCGGTTTTGCTGATCGGACGCGCGCATCGTGCGAGGCGACAATTATATCGAAATAGTGCGCAATACCGAGTCGCTCAGTAAGCGGATCCAACGGTGTATCCCAATTGGAAACAATCGCTAACTTGAAACCTGCCTCTCGCAAATGCTGAAGTGTCGGAACGGTATCGTCATAGAGCGTCGCGGCATTGGCAGCAAAAAGTGAGTGTTCGGATTGCAGGAGTTCCCATGTCATCTGTTCCACATGTTCCTGAACACCGAGTGCCTTTACAAACTCGCAGTAACTCTCAATGATCTCTTGCATCGTTTTAAGGAGTACGTGCGTGGTCGGATCGGAACCTGATGCCTCGGCATAGAGATTCTCGCGTGCTGTTGCATAGCATTCCCAATTAACTTCACAACCATACCGATCTGTAATTTTTTGGAGTCTCGGTTTAAGGGATTGTCCCCAAACTCCCAACGTCTGATAAAAATCAAAGAATACTGCTTTTGTCATAATTTTTTGGGTGCTTCACCTTTAGGTGTAGCGCGTTGGATCGGGAATACCTGCTTCTTTAAAGCCCCTTTTTCGGAGCAGGCAGCTATCACATCTACCGCATGCGCTCCCTTCGGTATCCGGGTCGTAGCAACTTAAGGTGAGACTGTAATCGACGCCGAGCGCTGTGCCGATTTGAATAATCTCTGCCTTCGTCTTGTCGATGAGTGGGGCGCGAATTCTCAATTTCGTTTTTCCCTCAACACCGGCTTGTGTCGCGAGGTTTGCCATTGTTTGATAGGCATCTATATATTCCGGCCGACAATCTGGATAACCGCTGTAATCGATAGCGTTGGCTCCGATAAAAATAGTATCAGCAACAAGGACTTCCGCATAAGCGAGGGCATAGGAGAGAAAGATTGTGTTTCGGGCGGGGACGTAGGTTATCGGTATGCCAGTTTCCATTTCCGAATCAGATCTGTCCTTTGGGACTTCAATATCGGTTTCCGTCAATGCGGATGTCCCAAAGGTCCGTAGGTCAATGTCAACGATGATGTGCTGTCTGGCACCCAATGCCTTTGCAATATTTTTCGCACACTGGAGTTCTACTGCGTGCCGCTGACCATACTGAAAACTCAGGCAATATGTATCGTAGCCTTCATTGTCCGCGATAGCAAGTGTTGTTGTTGAGTCTAAGCCGCCACTGAGTAAAACAACCGCTTTTTTAGGCACCGATTTTCTTTCCAAAAGAAGGGGAAAGTTGGTAAATTAGCAAGCGTTCTAAAGTTTTGCAAGTTATATTTAATACACAACCTAACTTTAGTTCACTTTAGCTACACTTTACAACCTTCCACCTTTTTAATCTTTCTATTCTTGTTCAAACTCTAATTTCGCGAACCGCATAAAGATGCCGCCCCCCGGTCGGGCAAGGGGTCCGTTAATCGCCAAGCATGCGATGACATGTTTCGCACCCGGTTCCGCACTTTCGGTGACAACAACACGTTGCGGGGTATTGAAACCCGAGGCAGCCCCACGTCCTGACTCTCCGAAAGCCAAGTCGATTTCGCCGTCAACCCAGACTTCACCGTAGTCGTCGATACATGTGTTAAACCACACCTGTGAGCCAGCGATTGAGACTCCGTCAACTTCCTCTGGAAGTGTCACGGTGATGCGGTACCAACCGAAGCAAAGTCCTGTTGAGATAAACTCTTGGATATCCTCACAAATGGGCCAGTCTGAGTCGTCATAGTCGGCAAGACGCGCAGGTGTCTCTTTCAACTGATTGACCAAACCCCCGTTCGGTTCACCAGGGACGAGCCCATCACCATACCGCCATTCAGAATTGGTGAGTTCACGATGTTCTACATTTTCTAAATCAAGTTCTGCAATAATCATTCTGCATTCCTTCCTTTGTTTGAAATTTTTAAACGATTATGTCTAATTGGTATTAATACTGCGATGACAACGTTCGCAGCAACTTAGGCTGAATCCTTAAAAAGTTTGTAAGCGATACCTGTTGAAAAAATCAGGAAAATTCCTGCGACAATAAATGGAACCTGCACAGAGAAGTTAATCAAAAAACCGCTCGCAACATAACCGAGCAGAAATCCGGTGCTCCATGCTAAATGTGTGAGACCGACCCCGTGTCCTTTCTCGTGGGGTTCGGTGAATTCGTTGATGAACCGAGGGATCGTCGTCGAAAGTCCCCACGCCGCGCCTGCCCCAAGTATCCCGAAAACCTCCAGCGCGATTAAAGAATCGTGAAAGAACGCCACACCAAAAGCGAGGAGCGTAACCAGGGCATTCGCTACGAGAGCAGGCGTGCGGTGCCCAATCGCATCGCATATTCTACCAACAGCTAATTGACACCCGAAAGCAAACAACAGACTGACCGCCCCGTAGTAGCCTGTCGCCTTCACGCCAGCGATACGGGCAATCAAGATCGGCATAAGCAAGTTCACAGAGCCCCAGTAATAGGTCGGGAAAACCCGTAAACCGATCAGCAATTGCATGTTCCGCCGCCGACTCAGATCTATATATGCTCCGATATTAAGGGTCGATTTCCATATCCCACCTTGGTTCCGCCGGCTATTGGAAGACGGCTGTCGTGCCAATCGCGGTAGAAAGAAACACGCACCGATGAACAGAACACCTGCCAAAACCACGGCACCGATCCCGAAAACACCATAGTCGATACGATCTATGACTTCCCCAGCGATAGCACTCCCGACTGCACTCCCGACGGTCATATTGATAAAGTACAGTCCTGTCGCCACCCCCAATCGGTTTGATGGCACAACACTAATGAGATACGTTTGACCGCCCGCGGTTTTGAACCCGGATGCGATCCCTTCGTAACAGAGGATACCCCAAATGAACAGCGGGGTTTCTGTCGTGAAAAGCCCACCTACGACGACTGCCCCTGTCATCCCGATGAGTATAGCGGGTTTCCGTCCGAATCGATCGCTAAGCGTTCCGCCTATCAGCGCCGAGATCCCACCTAACCCGATCGGCAGTGCGCGCAACAACGCCGCGAACAGTGCGGTCTCTTTTAAAATCGTCTCGGCATAGACCGGAAACAACATCTGGACCGGTCCTGTTACCAAACCGACAACGAACACGATGGCGCAAAGAAAAATAAACCCGCGACTCCACATATTTTTAACGATTAAATTTGCGCTGTTGCGTCCGTTGTCCTCGCAGTATTCTAATTGTTAACAAACCTTTCATAACCTTAAGTAGGTTTTTTCGCATAGGACTTACGCACTTCCTCAAGACCGCTCAGACGTAATCGTTAAAAGGAACGCATCAGACTATCTGTAATGTTCGGTGCAGCCGTGCCGAGTCCACACGCGCTCGTTGCTCGCATGACTGCCCCAATCTCCGAGATAAGTGCCTCCGAATTCGGTTGCAAAGGCTCGGACAAAAGTTCCATCAGTCGATGCGTGCCGATACGGCATGGGAAACATTTTCCACAAGATTCCTCAGCGAAGAATTCCATAGCGTTACGTGCGACATCGAGCATATCTCGCGTGTCATCAAACACTATAATTCCCGCCGCGCCGAGCATCGCACCCACCTTTTGGAAACTCGGTTCGTCAATCGTAATGTCAAAGTCGGCTTCAGCGATGAACCCACCGGATAAACCTGCTGTCGTGATCGCTTGAATTTCGTGTCCCTCTGGCGGACCCCCTGCCCATTCGTAAAGGAGCGTCTTTAACGGCAGTCCGAATGGCACCTCGTAGTTCCCCGGTCGCTGAATGTCACCGGAGAGACTGATAATCTTTGTGCCTGCCAAGTTTTCATCACAGCTAAGATTTTGATACCACGCCGCGCCGTGCCGTAAAATCTGGACAGCAGCGGCGAGGGTCTCCACGTTGTTTACAGCGGTGGGTAAGTCTTCAAACCCGTGTGTCACAGGATAAGGCGGACGATTCCTTGGAAATGGATGCTTCCCTTCCAAACTGTTCAATAGCGACCCTTCCTCCCCGCAGACATAAGCACCGGCACCCCGCCGAATGTAGATGTGGAAGTTAAAGTCTTCACCCCCATGTTTCTCTCTGAAGATAGCATCGCCAAGCAGTCCTGCCGCTTCTGCCTCCGCGAGTGCGTGCTCAAGGGTCTTTAAGGTTTCTGGGTACTCATAGCGGAGATAAATGAACCCGCGCGTCGCGCCTGTTGCGTAGGCAGCGAGTGTCATCCCTTCAATCACAGCGTGTGGATCGTAATCCAGAATAACCCGATCCTTGAAACACCCCGGTTCACCCTCATCGGCGTTACAGACGATCGTTTTCGGTTCGCCGGGCGCATTCAAAACCGATTCCCATTTCATGCCTGTTGGAAATCCTGCGCCGCCTCTACCCGCAAGTTGACTCTCTTTAAGTATTTCAATTACATCTGTTTGTGTGAGTGTTGTCAATGCCCGGGTCAGTGCTTCATAGCCACCCGTGCGTCGATAGCCTTCCAATGTATTGCGTTCGGGTTCGCGGATCTCGGCGAAGATGCATTCCTCACCATCGCCCGGATATGGTGGGGGTAAAGGGGTGGGTTGCACGGAGAGCGTTTCTACCTGTTTCCCGACGCGGACCTGATGTCCCTTCAGCACTGGCACACAATCGTCGCATCTTCCAGCACAGGGCATTGGGGTCGCGCCTTCATCTTTGAGTGCCTCAAGAATTTCCAATCCACCTTGCAACCGACAGACGGGTCCCGTACAGACACGTGGGGCATCCTGCCCTGGGGTCTCACGCGCAAAATGGTGATAGAACGTTAACGTGCCGAAGAGTTCAGCGAGCGGGATCCGAAGTCCGACTGCGATATCGCGAAGGACTGCCTCCGATATAAACCCGTCCCGGTCGTGGAAAGCGTGTAGCAATGCAAGCAACGGAGCGGGTTCATCGCGCCACTGGGCAATCACTTCTCGATTCGTCGGGGCTGCCATCTATTTCTCCAGTCCTATAACACAAAGAGTTGTTTCTTTAAAGACTACATTTTTGCAGAAGCCTCGTCCTTTAGGGCGAGGTCTATCACGTAGTTTACCAATTTTCCTGTTTCACGTCAAAACTTTTTTGAGGGTTCGTTCGGTAGAATTTTCATTCGGGAATATCTACCTTAAAGGGATCTATAAGTTCATTCAACGCCTTCCGTTGTCCGTGATCTCGGCTCTCGAGCTCATGAAGCGCGGCCGGGATTTCGTCTTTGTGGTCATCAAACGGAAGCCACCAAGACGCGTCGGTGTGATGAAACTGCTTCGCATAGACCCAACGTAAAAACACCGTCATCCGAGGATATGCCTCATGATTCCACCGCCTTCCTGCGTGCCGCGTGTTCGGCAGAAACACAATGAAATCACCAGCGTTTACAGGGACATTGTGGACCAGCGGCGGTGCGTCATCCATCGTGATGTCCTCTGGATACTGAAAGTTGGATTTGTGGCTTCCGGGAATGCAGGCAAATCCGTTGCCAGGTGGCACATCCACAAGCGAAACAGAGAGGTTAAAGAAACTCGCGAAGATCTCATCGTTCGCGACTTGGTATTGGTGATATGGACCTCTAAACCACCCTTTATGTCCACCATGTAGTTCTAAACCATCAGCATCAGGATAACAAATATTCGCTACGACATCGAAGACTCTCGGATGGTTCCAGGTCAAGGCAGTCGCCACGCGCAGGATTTCTGGATTTAAAATCAGCCGTTGGAACGCTGCATGTCCGTAGTGCATGTTGTAGACCCACCACGGTTTCCCTTCTGGCGCATTGATTCGCATGGGCGGCTTGAAGTCTGACGCATCCCATTCGGACCACTCAAACATCTGTGCCTTCATCCGTTCGACATCCGCTTTCGGCACGGCGTTACGCACCACAAAATAACCCAGCAGATCGAGATGCCATTTTTCTTCCTGTGTTAGCATAGTTCCTCCCCCGTCTCCAGTTTTTTGAGGATCCGCTTGGCAAACCCTTTTTCACCGCGTTGGATCAATTCCAACTCGTATTCGTCTTCAGAGATGCGGTGCCGATGGGCTTCTATTGGGAGGTTATAGTTCTCGTTGAAATAGAAACTGAATTGATACCGATTGAAGACAACACGACGCGGAGAATCGACTTTCCAAAACTTTGCCCCGTGCATCAAACGCGGTGAAAAGATGAGGCAATCCCCTGCCTTCAGCTCAAACGTAATTGCGGGTGCCCATTCGTTGTCGATGTCAAGCGTTGTAGGAAACGTAATTCGTGATTTATGCGTGCCGGGGATGCACATGAAACCGTTATCCTTCGGGACATCAACGAGCGTTATAGCGGTGTTGACGAAATTGCTATAAATCTGTCCGTTACCGGCTTGATAATCGTTGTGCGGATTATGGAATCCATCGGGAAACTCAAAACCGCTGGTATCGCGATGCAGTCTCTCTTTTTCACCTTCGGAGATGGGACGTTGCTTCTGCAAGACAAGCGCGGAATTAAAAAGCCGTGGACGGTTCCACATCAACCCCATCACAATCCGCATCACTTTCTCATTAAGTGATAATCGTTCAAAGATCCGGTCACCGTATTGAACGTTGTTCAGGACACCGCTGTATTCGTCTTGCGTGACATTCACCGGTTCCGGTGCAGTTTCGGGATCCGCGAACCACCCGTTCGCTGTCTCAAGCATCCGTTCAACCTCTGCTGGCGATATCACCTGTCGAAGCACCAGATAACCAAACAGATCATAGTGCCACTTCTCCTCTTCCGTTAGCGTGGAGCGGAGATTAATAGCACTGTCCTCACCGCGAATTAGCATACTGTCTCCTATTTCAAACTATGGTGAATTTTAGGATTACTTATAATGAACCACTAAATTCAAATGGAATGAAACGCTTTGGTTTGCTGACGACTTTATCTCTATTTGTATCAACCAGTTTACTCTTAAGGTTGAATTCACTACTCAACTCCCCCGTCAGAAGATAGGTCCTGCCAGCTTCTACATCAGCAGAAAATCTTGATACGACTTGACGGTCACTCGGTGTGTCCTCATGAAAAGATTTGTATACAGCAAGTAATGACATACCGTGCTTCCCTGGCGCGACCAAAATCTCGTCATCAATAGCGACCTCTTCACGCCCCTCAATATTTTTACTCACGGCTAACTTACCATCAATCCGGAACACGATTAGGTGATACCGTTGCAGCCATCCTCCCTCTGTATCAATTTTGATAGTGGCGAGTTCGGATTTAGGCAACTGCGGTGCCTCATATTCACCTTCCGGCATAACGACTCCGCAACCGACAAACGGCAGAGATAAGAGTATACCCAGAGGTAGAATAAGAATACTTGATTTGAATTTCAAAGGCCATTGCGTTCCGAATGCTTTAGCATGAGGTCTATCACTACGCTTCATTTTTTCCTCCTAAACTTTGCTGGTTCATGTCGTGTCGTTAATTATAAAATCTACTACAAACTGCCTGAGTGATGCTTTCACCTCATCGGGCTTCTCTACCCACGGATAATGTCCTAATTCGGGAATGGCTGTCCAAAGCCGAACACCCTTAATCTGAAGTACCTGTTCTTGGGACATTTCTATCCTTGTATTTAATGATATTAATGCGTTGTTATGAGGATACCAGTTTTAGACACCAAAGTCAATCATAAATCAGTTTGATTTTTTTGTTGACAATCTTCCTCATATTTGCCATTATGGCGACAATCGAAATGTGATAAACGCGATTTAGAGGATATCCGTTAGTTTTTCACACTGTATCACTACTGGGAAAATGGAGGCAGCTATGAGACCGAAACGTTTAAATTGGTGGGTATTTCAAACCGGTTTTGCCCTCTTCTGTACTTTCATCTTAATTATTGGGGTGAAAGCTCAGGTTGTTACGGATGGCTTGGTGAGTTATTACACGCTTGACAAAAACGACATCGCTGGTGATACCGTTAAAGATCTCGTTGGCGGCAAGGATGGAACAATCGTCGGTGAGCCGGAATCCATCAAGGGTCATCTCGGTGAGGCACTCAATTTTGGCGGAAAACCGGATTGTGTGGAGTTGCCGATCCTTTTCAATATCGGGGAGAAGCCGGCGTCGTATGAAGCGTGGTTTTTGAAAACCCCTAACAGTCGCGTGGGCTGGCAATATATCCTGACAAACAAAACGAATTTCTTCGATCATTTCTTTCGGCTCGGTTTTAATCAGAACACCGGACAACTTCGATACTATACCGAACAGGCAAACAACATCAGAAAAGCGTGGGTGACCGATGAGGATTATGCCGATGGCAAATGGCACCATGTAGTAGCAACCCGCGAAGCCGATAAGGCACAGGTGTATGTCGATAGTGTCCTCGTCAAAGAGGAGGAGGCAATGTCCGGCAATTTAGGCGGTGGTGAAACGAACTGGAACATCGCTCAAGATGGAAATACCGACGGATACTTGATAGGCGCGGTGGACGAAGTGCGCATCTATAAGAAAGTGTTAACACCGGAAGAAATCAAGCAGAACTTTGAGTCCGAGGGTTTAGCTATCCAGCCCATCGGGAAGTTGAGTCTCACTTGGGGATGGATTAAAACCGCGCAATCTTATCGTTAATGATTGTCAAATTTAGACGACACCGGACAGAACATCGCGCGTAATGCGCTACCAATTGACAGATATGCCATCGAATTTCGAGATGGAGGATTTCATTCAGAGTTGGTAGAAATGACCGGCATCAATCAGATGTATCTGTTGTGCCAGCGTCTCCGACTTGTCCTGGAAGATTTAACAACTTTACCGTGAAGCGAATAGGAGTTACTATTGACACAAAATCGAAGTGTAATCATCAAAATTGAGGCGGGTTCGGTCCATCGACACAATGACCTCGTCCGCATGCGTTTCAAGCCGAAACGTTACTTTCCCGATTGGCAAGAAGGGATTTCCCTACTTGCGATGTCTACAGCTGATGCAGAGGGTCATGTCTCCGACGAGGAGGTCCCCTGTCAATTCGATCCGACGCTACGTGAACTTGCCTGGCAGACGAGCGAACTTCCGGCGGGGACATCGGCGTATTACGCAGTCCGACAGATTGATGGGCCACCCCCAAAAGCCCGTTATCAAATCGAACAGAAACCCGCGCATCTGCTCATTTCTGCCGATGACGCGTTATTTGCACGATACAACTTTCTCGGTGTCTGGAAGCCTTACTTTTGGCCCCTCAACGGGAATCATGGGACTGTGGTCCGCGGGGCTGGCGGCGAGGACCATCCGCATCACACAGGACTTTACCTCGCCTACGGGGGGCACGGTGAAGGCGGGTCTGCAAACATCTGGTCCGATTGGGATGAGCCGCCTTATGGACCCTGCGGGAAGATGTTGCACCAACGCTTTGTCCGAATCACTGAAGGGAACGTCTACGCTGAATTTGTCGAAGACCTGATCCATGTTAAGGGAGATGGTGAAGTTATCATGACAGAAACTCGGACCGCTCGGGTATGGTATGGGAGCAATACGCGGCGGTTTCTGGAAATTATCCACGAAACGACACCGCCGTTGGACATCGGTGATCGGCAATTCCTCTGTGTCGCGCGTTTGAATCCGTCAATGGGTATACCGGAGGCAGGGCACGTTGAAAATTCCGAAGGACAGATTGGTAGAACAGAGGTGCATCATCAACGGGCGCGATGGTGCGATTTAGGAGGCACAGTGGGAGATGGAATATCCGGTATCGCGCTGTTTGATCACCCCGAAAACGCTGAACATCCGGGATTTTTCGGGGAAATCGCTGTGCCGGAACAGATGAGCATCCTCCATCATCCGCCTGATGAGTTGGAAGATGACCGTTTCCGGCTGCGATTTGGGATCTACGTCCACGCAGGTATTACGCCAGAGGCAGATGTCGAACGGCATTATCAGTGCTATGTAAATCCGGTGCAGACGGAGATCTTGAGGGACTGAGATTTTTAACCGTAAATAGAGCGATCTGTCATTTCTACCGCTTTCGGTGCTTTACATCCAGTTCGCGAAGGAGTGCTAAAGTCTCCTCAAACGGCAGTTCACCCGTTGAAGTCGTGTGTTCGAGATAGTCGCGCGTCTTGTCGTTGAACACACTATAAAAGGCGCGCGCCTCAGGATCGGGATGGTCTCGCCAAAGTTCGACAGGTATAATCGAATCTTCGCTCAAGTACCGACGGTTCGGATGCCCGTAATAGACTTGCACTGTCTTGCGCTCTTCCTGAGTGGGACGGGTCGTCGCGGTGTGTAAAACACCGATGTTGAAGAGTATGGCTGTCCCAGCAGGACCGTACAAATCAACAATTCCTCCACGCTCCAACTGCGCATCTGTTTCGAGAATCTCATCTGCTACCGATTCCGGTGATAAAGAGAAACAGTGCGTCGTCTCATCAACATCGGTCAGATACAGCATCAACTGTATGAAACCGATGCGCAATGGATGTTCAAGCCAGTGTTTCGGACCATCTCGATGCCACCCCCGATTCAGCTCACCATCATAGGGTGCCATGTGGCGGATGCAGATTTCTGAAAAGCAAGGGGCATTCCCCATCAATGTCTGCAGACAATCCATGACGATCGGATGCCGAATCACAGTGTCGAATTCAGGTGAAGTCAAAAGTGCATCGCAATTCACGGTCTGGTGATGCCCGATACGATACCAGTGATCTTTCACTTCAGTACGGTCGCGGTCAAAGGTATGAACGAAACGCGTAACCTCTGCATCACTCAGAATCTTACCGAGTGAGACATAACCATTCTCTTTAAAAAACGCATAATCTGCTGACTTCATGTTTTTAATTTTACCTTGCGGAAGAATAACGTGCGTCCTTTTTATCACGTGCTTTTCTTAAATCCGCCTGCGCCGTTGTTGCAGGCTACGGGTCTGATTTTAAGAAAACCTCACAGAATGATCTAAAATCTGCGCGCAACCTGACAAACAAATAAACATCCTCTATCAACGGGCTTGCAATCGCCGAATTCGGGCGGGCGTGTCGTCATTCTGAATTTCGGAAGAGAGAATCTGGAGGCTCCGATCTTCAATCGGTAGTTCTACTTTTACACCGCCACGACGATGTGATTCTCGGAGTGCAACCGCTACCTCTAATGCAGCACGACCATCTTCTCCAGAACATTTCGGGGACGTCCCGTTCTCAATGGCGTTGATGAGATCTTCAACGATGGTCAGTCCCATCCCCTGCATCCGCACGGGAATCGGGAATGGACACTGGGCAGGCACTCCGCGTCCGCGCCGTCCACCGGGGATCACACGAATCAATTCAAAGGTTTCGGCGTTGTTAACAGAACGGATACGTCCGGTCGTTCCGATGACATCGACCTCCCACGGGGCTGCTCCACACGATGTACTTCGCAGATACGCACGCACCCCGTTATCAAAAACGAGATAGCCGTTTCCCTGCAGATCACTCTCCCCTGCAGCGGCTTCATCGGACTCCATTTCACCGAAAACCCACTCTACATTTCCGCCTGCCATGTAACGCAAAATATCAATAGCATGGCTGCCGTTATGTGAGAGTCCGCACTGTGCATAGACAGTCACCTGAAGCACATCACCGATTTCACCTGCGTCAATGAGTTTTCGGGCCTCACTAAAGAAAGGGTTCCAGCGTCGCGCGCAATTGATAGCAAGCGCGACACCCTCTGCTCGGCAGGTCTCCACCATTGCATCCGCTTCGGCGAGGCTGAGCGCAATCGGTTTTTCTGCCCAGATCGCCCTGACACTCGAGCGTGCCACATCTTGCACAATGGTCGACCGTATCCGTGCCGTCGTGCAAACACTGACGATGTCCAGATTTTCCTTCTCCAGCATTTCACGATAATCGCTGTAGATATGTTCAGAACCGAGTCCCCACCGTTCACCGAAGATCGCTGCCTGTTCGGCATGTAGATCGGCACCCGCCGCCAGTTCTACATTCGGTGCAGCGTGGTACGTTGGACCGTGGCAATAGGGCAGAAAGATTGATCCACCCTGTGTGATTTCATCGTCGAAGGTGCTCCCCATACGTCCCAAACCGATTACACCTGCTCGATACGTTGTCATTCTGTTTCCTCCAAAGGAGTTGTATTAATAAACACGACGAACCAAAGCAGTACTGCAGTTACGAAACATCATCAATTCTCAATACAGCGATTGGTCCACGAATGCCATTTTTTGCCAGGATCTGTCGATATTTACCTCTTTTCACGCTTGATGTAGTTCTTCCAGTAGAAATCCAGTGATAAGTACTGCGGTGCTCTAAATCTTCAAGGCTTGGCGCGGAATGATTACGCCACTGTTTTAACCATCCTAATTTTTCTGTGAGTTCTCTTACTTTACGCGTATTGTCTGCAGGATGAACTTCAACATAATAAATCCGGTCTTTATAGCCAAACACGTAATCCCAGCGAGGGGCATTCGGATAATGCCTTTCAAGACATTTATCTATATAAACACTACCTTTCAGGTCGCGCGATGCGTAGCCTCTAATTTTATTTTTGTCTTGCCGCTCCAATGCTTGTAACCCATCTTTCAGACATTCTGCAATTTCTGAAATGCTCTGAATAGCCCTGATAAAATTCAAAGATCACTCTCCCACACAGCTTCTGTGACAACATCCGCAGATTTAGTACTAAACTGGGTAAGGCCTCCCCAATCCGAAACCGCTTCATCCGGGTCCTCAGCATCTAACGTTGAAATGTCTTTAACATTCACAGTCTTGTCCTGTCGTGAAAAATAGTAGGTTTTGAATATTTTTCCATTCAGTACTGTCTCTGTAAGGTTTTTGGAGAAGACATTTGGCTTCAAATCCAGTAACTGTCTTAAACGTGCCGGAGCGTTTTTTGATTGAGTAATGAGTCGAATTGCCCAGACGAGTTCTAAAATTTGTGCTGAATGGGTAGAAACGATGACTTTGTAGCCCCGCCTTAGAAGTTCCAAAAAAACAACAAGCAAAGCTGAGATTGCTTTTGAATGTAATCCCATTTCTGGTTCTTCAATAACAATCCAGTTGATGTTATCTTTCTTCCGTGCTTTTCCCGAAGGCATTAACCAATACAAACCCAGTAAGAGAGGCGTGAATTCTCTCTGTCCAGTTGACCAAGTCATAAATGGGAGTTGGGTACCTTCAACCTCTAAAACAATGCGCTTACGCAATCCGGATCTATCTAATTTGACTTCAGCCTCCCCAAAGATACTCTTTCCGATCAGGTCCCGGAGCGTTTTATTCATGCGACCTTCCTGCGGGAATATAGCACCTTCGCCGGAACCTAGGCCTGCTTCCATCAATAAGCGCAATTGTTCACTGAACTCCTTAACAACGTATGGATCACTCGTCGCATAGTCTGTAAAGGCACGCGGCCATCCATCTTTCAGCGTCACAACCCTATGTGCGGGTATCAGAAAGAGGTTCTCATCTTTTTTTCTTCTTGATAACGCTTTTTGAGGTATAAAATCCACTTTATCAACGATGACCTTCGTCTCATCCTTGTTCCAAATCGTCTGCATCCCTTCACCAAAATAGAGAAACAAAAAATTCTCAACTTTTTTTTGCCAATCAAAACCGTGTTTTTTGAGGGTTTGCGTAATATCGCCCGCGTCTAAAATTAACTTCACAAGTTGAAGCAGAATACTCTTTCCACTCGCTTGTTCCCCCACAAACACTGTTAGATCCCCAAAGGAGATATCGGCTTCCGTGATTTGTCCTAATGAAGTTAGTTTAATATGTTCCATAATTATCCTGCTCCTTCCGTTGAAAACTCTCAATTAGAAGAGCGAAGTTATAAAATTAACATCGCAATCTATTTTTATGTTTATTTTACCACAGTTCAGATTTTATCATAGACGAAATCCAACCATTTGTCTTGTGGCGGTATAATTTGAGGTTTCGGTGAAAGCGGTGTCCAATACGGGTTGAAAATGTGTCCTTGGTCACCCTCCAATTCCCATGAATCCGCTGTTTCCGCTTGTGTGGACATAAGGAAAAAATGTCTTTTCTTCTGGGCACTTAAGTTCTCATTCGGGATCCACCCTGTAATGTGGGTGTCAATACATGTCGGCTTATGAAATTCGTCAAATTCATACGCAATGTATGAAATGTGTGTGAAATCCTCTCCTGTGGAAAGATAATCGACCGTAAGTCCTTTGGGGAGTTTTCGCTTGTAGGGAATCGCGGTTAAGCTGGGTTGAATATAAACCTGTGTTGTTTCCGCTATGATTCTTTGGTTCTTTTCCACTTCATTCTCAAAACACCCCAAATAGTTTTCAATTTCTACAAGCTGCAAGCCTGTTTCTTCGTATACCTCTCTCTTTACAGCGGTTTCAATATCTTCGTCCCTTTCGACAGTGCCTGCTGGAATTTGAACCCCCGCAATCGGATGTTTGAACACGAGTAACTCCTTGACCCCTCTCCGCTCACGGACGATAAATGCCGTAACCTTTTGGATAACTTCATTCATTTATAGTTCTCCTGAGATCGTATGCCATCAATTCAGGGGACCATTTAAACTTCGGAGACTCTCCAGGATTAAACCCTTGGAGATGTGAGAGATGCGTGCGGGTTACCGCCTGTGTATACCGCCAATCCGTATCCCCAAAAACCTCGGTGAGTAGTGTGGCGAGTCCTGGGTCGTAGTCTTTCAACTTATCGCGGGTATTGACGTGATTATGTTGGTCATCGTTTGCCCGGTTCGTATCAAACCAAGACTGCGTGCCTTCCGCCCAGTATTCTGCTTTGTTTGTAATGGCATAGGTATTTTTCCAGAGCCCTTTTTCAACTGCCGCTTCAAATAACACCTTAAGACGATCCTCAAAACTGGGGTCAACCGTGTTCAATCCCATCTGGTGGATGGCATGCGCGAATTCGTGTACCAGAATGTTCTCAGTCGAATAAGGGTCGCCTGCGTAGTTGAGCAGATTTTCCTCACCACAACTGACTGCGGGTCTGATCGGTGTAGGACCCAAGCCGCGCGCTCGCCGGTCCCAATAAGAGGCAGGTTGTAGATCACTGTGTTCAGGGATCTGGGTTGTCAGTTCGTTATATGCCATCACCGCAAAACGGACGTTGTTTTCTGCGAGTGCCTGTAGTATATCCGGACGATGCCCAATCATCTGACGAATGAGCCATGCCGCTTCCTTTACGGCGTAAGGATTCACCCTCTCCGACGCTACAACGGGCAATCCTTCCACATCGATCCACTGCTCATAAAACGGGTCCAAGTTAAAAGTTTTGCGAACTGTAGTCGGTGGCGGGACGGGTTCACGGATATTGATACTTTGTGCTGTTAGGGTTGCTAATAGCAGGCTGATCGTGAGAATAGCGATTAAAGAAAGCATAGGTAAATCTCTATGTAAAATCTCGGATTTGCCTTAAAGATCGTAGAGGCATTCAAAAACTGTTTCATCTTGATTCTCGGAACAGGAGTAACTGAACAGAGCCCTGCTGAATTGGGTTCAAGGAGTCTACCTTCCCTGAGATATATGCGTCAATGCAACGTGCGATGTATTCTGCTTGCTTTACCGGCACGGCATTTCCGATCATCTGCTCTAAGTCGGTTTTCGATCCAGCGAAATGGAAACCTTCTGGAAACGTTTGGAGATAACTTCGTTCTAAGGTTGTGAGCGGACGGACGTTTTCTGAAATTGGGGCAGTATCTTTTGGATGCATTTTATAGGTTTTCGGAATTGGACGGTTAACGCCTCTTACTGTTGGACTCGGTTCGTCAATACTAAAGACAGCACGGCGACTGTAGTTGCGGGGGTGTCGGTAATAGTGGGTGATGTCAAGATCATCTCCCAAATAATCTCGCACACTCAGTGGTTTAGTTATCAGATTGTTATCCAGATAACTCGCAAGAGCTCTGCTATCTCCGGAGATGGATAATCCCAATTCCCCGATGAGAAAAAGCCGTTTCCGTTTTTGGGGAACACCACACTGATTCGCATCCAAAATTCGCTGTGTCAGTGAATACCCTGCCTCTCTCAGAATCTCACCTGCTTGCCGATACCGCTGGCTTTTCACAGTCCTGTCTACATTTTCCATCACGAACCATTGCGGTTTTGTGTGTGCAACAATCTGTGCGAAACTTATGGTCAGATCTGCCCGTCCTAAATCCTCGTTCCGTTTACCCGCATGCGAAAAATCCTGACAGGGCGGTCCCCCGATAATCATGTCGAACTGATATGCCTCTAATGTTGTTAGGCTTTCTTGCCAATTGCTGAGATCAAGTGTGTGTATATTATGTAAAAAATTAGCACGATAGACCTGAACGGCTGGCTCCCAGTTATCAAAGGCGGCAACTGCTTCAAACCCGGCATTTTGGAATCCGAGCGTCATGCCACCACATCCAGCAAAGAGATCAATGAACTTATACATTCGCCGTTCCTATTTCTCGGGGACTTCAAAAGGTTCAATTCCGAGTTCTTTGCACTTCTCTTTAACGTCATCAGGAATTTCCGGTGCTGCAAGGATGCTGCGGACTTGTTCACACGGCAATTCATATTTGACAGCTGCAAGATGTTTATACTTTACGGCTTGCCAGACCTCTTGATCGCTCCCCGATAAAATCGGTGGTTTCACCTCCACAGTTATAGGATTTCCAGAGTTATCTTCAAATAAGATATCTGCTTCATCACCTGACCTGAATCTATACTCGGTGTTAACCAATTCTAATCCTTCACCAAATAGTGAGGGATTATCTGCGAAATATTCCTTTAAAGATCGATGTTTTTCACCTTCTCCACCGCCGCCACCATAGCCAGCCCCCCCACTTCTATTAGGTTTACCGCTTCCACTCCCGCCACGCCAGCGCGCTCCACTGCCACCTGGACGTGGACGACGCGGTGGAGTGTCAGATGCACTGCCTGTTGAACCACTGTTCTCATCCCCAGTTTCTGAATCCTCGTCCCCCGTTGGTGTTTCATGTTCAGAGTCATTCGTTCCTGAATCGTCTTCGCTGCCGGCTGCACCTGGAACTTTCTCATCAACCGATTCTGATGCATTTTCATCACCTTCCTTAGAATCCAACTCTGGTGGTGCCAGACAGCGATCAGGCTCGAAACCTCGTCGTTTCCAATTCAATAGAGTTGCCCTATGCAGATCTTTTGTCAGTAATAGATCTTTGATAAATTCACGTAGTTCGTTAATACCAAAATAGTCTTGCAAGGCATCGCCAATGAGGTCTGAATACGCTCCTTCGCTTTCCTCCAGTCCTAACCAGAGTATTGTCCCTTGACTTGTTGGGTCTAAAAAACTTTGACGCGGATTTGGATCTGGAATAGAAATTCCTTTTAACTCGTAGCTTACTTCTAATTTTTGTGCTCGACGAACCGACAAACGATCTAAAATTTCAGTCGTTTCTTCTTCCGAATATACTCCACGCCAAGGTGTCGAATTAAGGAAATCATGAATATATGGAACCAACTTTTGCACCTTCTCTGATTCAATTGTACATTCCCCTTGATCACTGTAACAGTCAAATTCAATATTTGAAGCATGATAACAACCTTCTACACCAAGATGCTTAGCAAACTCCAACAAATCATCGCTAAATTCCCAAAATGGCACTTCATCTTCAACAACCTCAGCACAATAGTTATGATCGTTCCAAACAAGTTCCTCAAGCAAGAAAAATCCCCACTCGTCTCCTTTCCTTCCGAGCCAACACGTTTCCGCGTGTACTTGCTCCCATTCTTCCTGCCATTCTTCGTCCTCCGATAAATCTCCGTTTTCTTGTAAAGACAACCATAGACGATCATAAAGAATCTTAACACGTTCACGAATCTCCTCTTCAATCTGCCATGTAGACGCAACATCTTTAATACCTCGAACATAGTCCAAAGGTGCAGCGTGTTCCGGGATCCCCAAAGAAGTTGTAAAAAAGGATTTTAAATCTTCCGAGTAATGTGCTTTGAGATAACCACGATCATCACCGAAAACCGCGCTTTCATCTTCCCAAAATACTTTATCTATTCGCCACCAGCGAGGTTCTGGTTCAGGAATAAAGATAAAGGGTTCATCCTCAAATCCCCACAGAGGTTCGTCCTGTGCCTCAAGAAATTTATAAATCGGTTCAACATCTTCAACACTTACTTCCCGTTGGCGCATGGTTTGAAGATAATTGAGTACACTGTCTGCATCCGCATTCAAATCTACTCCTAACTTCTCAGCCAACCACCTTGCGGCCGCAGTGTTGATACTGAAACTATCTGGTAGATAAAACACGATATCACCTAATACCTTCCGATTTTCAGAGGTTGGAGCGAAACACTCGGAAGGCGTACGAAGACTACCTTGTTCATCAGGAATCCATGCTGTTTCCTTGAGTTGACGATAGAAGTTAGCATCAAAACGCTTTGAGCGATTTGTCTGATGAAACCAACGATAAATCCCTTGAAAGGACACCGTAAAGAAACTATTTCGCTGCCATTCTTCCGACGGAAGTGGGTTAACTAATTTAACTAACAATCCCCAGAGGGCTTGTGGAACCTCTTTTTCGTTGCGCCTACTAATTTGAGTCAATACTTGCGACAAACCATCAAAGTCGCGATCCACAATGTGACCATCAAAGTACTGATATGCCCGTCTGTACCATATATCTTCAAATTCACCATTTTTAAAAGGTTTTGTGCTGTACTCATACGTGATACCTCTCTCTTTGCATTCTTCACTACTGCCAGATACCTCTACATCAATGATTTGTGGCGTATCCATAGCCCCAATTGCTTTCAAGAACTGGTGCCAAGTTTTCGTATCGAACTCATTCTTCAGATATTTATCATCTATAAACCAAATGTCGCCCTTGGATACAGAAAAATAAGTTTCCAAGTCATTATCACCTGTGTAAGTTTGCGGTAGATACGCATTACGAGGAACTACAAAATCAGAGATTTCCCGTTGAGTCCCTTTATAGGCTCGCAAAATCGGAACCTTACTAACAATTTCTTCCAATCTGCTACGTCCAGATCCTCCAGATTTTTGCCAATGCTTGAAAATATAACGTACATGCCAACGATTTTTCATTACAGCAGGCTTATCAAGTTTACGATACAGAGGACAAATTGACTTACTGATTAGGGTTTCAGGATGTAGATCCTTAACCCCTATGCTTTCTAAGAAATCTGCAATATCATTGCGGTTTTTTCCTTTAAGGAGCGTTGCCCGAAGAATGGGCAATTCATTAAGAAAAGACCCTATTTCCTCGCGATCTTTATCCGTCTCTGGTGGAAAATACACTAATTGATCACTGACACACACGTGTTCCCCGTTCTCAAGTCGAACCAATGGTAGCTCCTTTATTCGCTCCAACTCGGATTTACTCCATTTCCTATTGAAATAACTATACAAGGAACACAACCACTTGTTCGTTTTGTTCTTGAACCATTCACATGACTGCTCCTCAAGCCAGCACAACAGATCGGTCTCATCAATTTCTTTCACACCTGCTTCAGCCATCACATCAAAGCATCGACCAGACTCTTTTGTGTCTTTTCGTATATATGGATGTAGCAAGCTGCTATCCGAATGCATACCACTACTTTTAACTAATTTTCGCAAGGATATAGTGTCAGGATAAAATACATTCTCAGCTTTAGCATAATGTCCTTCTTTTTCAGTTGGGATAAATGCTTTCTCTTGCATCGTCTTCTGTAATGCCTCAACGACGAACTCAAACTCTTTTGGCACCTTATCTTTCTTCAGAGGCAATATGTTAAAAAACGCAGGTTCAAGCAAACCACTCCCTTTCAAGTGTTCCAAGACTTCTGGAAAAAAGTCGGCGGTTTCTTCCAACAACCATCTGTTCCACAGACTTTCATTTGGATTTATAATATTGTCCCGGGGAGGTGTTGTCTGATATCGTGCCTGAATGAAAAACTTCAAGTGTGTTTCCTTCTGAGTAGGAAGATAAGCGAACAACACGCAATTGTCATCCATTGCCGCGATTCTATCACCCTGTAGTTTGAAAGCGATTTCAATAGGCTGTAGTTCCTCTTTAGACTTTTGAATACGTTGTTTTTCTTCATCATCTTCGGCCTGCTCCAAGAGTCTACTAATTACATTATTTGGTGGCAGAACTTCCTTACAAAAAACAAGAAATGTTTCTGATGACTCGTTGTTATCATCAAGCGACATTGTCAACTTAACTAACTCAACTGACTGATTCTCAGGAACATTCTGAATTTTTTCAAACGGACCTCGGGAGCTGGAATAAGAACCTCCTTGATCATTAGGTTCATCTTTCCATTCAAAAGTTTTGAGACAACGTAGGAAAAGCAAGGATCGCTCCTTTAATAAATTGCAAAGCCGATTTTTCAGATGCTCAATATCATTCTCATGATGCGGATTATCTTTGAAAGGTAGGCGAAAAACTGTTTTTCCTCGGTTTACCAACTCCGCTATTTCTGGATTCATCTCATCAATACCTTCTGGTTTGACGTAATCGCGGATACGAAAACATTCGTCAGCAGAATAGATTTCTGGAAATTCCGTGTAATTATAAACCGCTTTGAAGCCTATACCAAAAGTACCAATATCCGTCAAATCCTTATCACTTGAACCAAGCGAACAGATGCTACGTACATCTTTTTCGTTGAACTGACGACCATCGTTCCAAACCAACAAAGCGTTTGAATCCAATTGCAGTTTAAGGTATTCGCTTTCACTATCATCAGCATTCTGAATGAACTCATAGACAAAATGTGTTTTTTCGCTGTAAAGTTTCTTGTAAATGCGAAGATGTTTTACATCCCATCCATAGCGTTTTTCGTGCTCTTCAGCAATCTTTTTGTAATCTGATGCCATAACTCATTTCCTTATAGAACCTGATTTATAGTAAAGTTTAGAATTAATGATACATGTTTATGACATCGTCTATGGATATATCGGTGTTGTATTCACGGAGACGTTTGATATTTGCAAAGTCGTGTTCAATCGGATTGTAGTCGGGTGAATAAGGCGGTAAAAA
>JAJEDB010000077.1 GCA_022821725.1 Candidatus Poribacteria bacterium
TACCGCATCCGTAAAAAGACTGGTTTTAAAGATGGTGCTAATGGCGTAAAGCGATTTGCTGTCAGTATGGATTACAGAATTACAATCCTGTTAACCTGACCATAACCTAAATAACTTCAAGTATTCAACGACTTATTCCGATTTTAAATTGATCAGGACTTACGTAATGTGCATTTTAACCATCAACTCGTGCCTTTGAATATTGTATCGGAGGCGAGTTGACGGTTAACCGCAAGTCCACACGCGATTTTCGCTATTGCACGCCTATAAACAGTGCCATTTTTGAAAAATTCCGTATTTTCAAGGTCCCACGGTTCGTAGTGAGGCGATTTATCGCCTCCTGGCGTAAGTCCTAATTTATATAGAGTCAATCATAATCAGGATTTACGATAAAGTTAGATTAGGACATATTTTTTCATATTAAAATAACAATATAATAATATCCTAACCAAACTTTTCCATCTTTTATCAAGAGTCAGAGTTCTCAAAAAACAAAATGCCTAAAACTTTAACCTAAGTAGCCACTTATAGCATAATCTGTTAGATTGTGCATCAGAGGACACAGACGAACAGTCTCTGCTACAAAATACGAAAAGTGTTTTGAATGCCTCTGGAACATCTCGATTTTCTACTTGCATTTTACGCGTTTCGACTTTATACTGAGGGAAAAGTGGACGGGAGGGAGTGGAACAATGCGAGTACTCATTATGTCGGATATGGAAGGGGTCAGCGGTATCGTCGTGTGGGAGCAGGTAAACGGTGGCGCGGCGATGTTTGAGGAGGGACGACACCTCTACACGGAAGAGATCAACGCTGCCGTGCGTGGTGCGAAAGCCGCAGGGGCAACAGAGATTGTGGTCGTAGATTGCCACGGGGCAGGACAAGGATGGACCTTTAATTCGCTCATTCCTGACAAAATCCACCCGGATTGTGAGTGGGTGGCGCATCATGGGTGGGGACGCTACGAAGGTATGTGGAAGGACGGTTGTGATGCGTGCTTGCTCATCGGTATGCATGCCCGCAACGGCACACCTGATGGTGTGTTATGCCATACGATTTCCAGCGTGCAGTATCGGAACCTTTGGTTCAACGACGACCTTGTGGGTGAAACTGGTGTGAACGCCGCCCTCAATGGTGCCTATGGAGTCCCAATCGCACTGGTTACAGGCGACGCGGCAGTCTGCCGAGAAGCGGAAGCACTTCTCGGCGATTCACTGCCCACAGTCGCGGTTAAACAGGGATTAAGTCGATACAGTGCGAGACAACTTCCACCGGTGCGTGCCCGCCAATTGATCGAGGACGCAGCGAGAGATGCACTCACAGATTTAACACGGGTGAAGCCTTACGTTCCTGATGCCCCAACGACAATCAAAATTGAACTCTCCAGCGTTGATAAACTCGCGGAATTCAAGGGACGCGCAGGCGTTGAAATAACGGGTCCCGTCACTGTTGAAAGCCGAGCGAAAGATTGGCTGACGGCGTGGAACCAGTTCTGGCCCTATGTCTAATCGGTTTTGTTGGGTTTCTCTTCGTTCAACCCAACCTACACGTTACGATTTAAGATTCATCGAGCACATCGAGCGGATCACCAGAGGCATCCGCACGTTCTAAGATTTCGACCTCGTAGCCGTCCGGATCGGTGACGAATGCCATTTTCATTCCACCCGATGTGAATTGTTCGCGCCATTCATCGGGCCAAATTTCTAGTCCTGCTTTCTCTAACCCGTCGCAAAATTCGACAATATCTGGAACCCCGATAGCAAAGTGCATTAGATCCTCTTGAACTTGAAGATCGAAGTCAGGTGAATAGGTTAACTCTAATGTATGTGCGTTGCCCGGGAGTTCGAGATGCACGATCTGGTTGCCCGCCGGAGATTTATCGCTCCGACTCAGGACTTTAAACCCCATATGGTCACAATACCAATTGATGGAACCGTCAAGATCGCTCACGCGAACCCGTGTATGTAAAAAAACTGCCATGATGGATCTCCTTTTTGAGAATTATGAACACATCATAGCATACACCCCAAATTTTGGCAAGGTATCAACAGCATTTTTAGACCTGATTTTGTCGTTGAAAATTGGTGTCAGGTTGTATATAATACACCTAAACAAAGAAGGAGAATCCCATGGCACATATTTATACTGCACTCATCCAACAACGTGGCAAGTGGTGGATCGGACGGATCCAAGAAATCCCGAGTGTGAATTGCCAAGAGAGAACACGCGACGAATTATTGGATACGCTGAAAATCACACTCAGCGAAATGCTGGAAATCAATCGAGAGGAAGCCATCAGCCTTGTTGAGAATGGGTATCAGGCAGTGGCAATCCAAATATAAACGGAATAATTAAAATGACTCGAAAAACCGATAGACCGAACGTTCTCTTTATCATGTCAGACCAGCACCGATACGATTATCTGGAGACTGACGAGAATGCTCCCACTGCACTCAATACCCCAAACTTACGACGTTTAGCAGAAGCGGGTGTGAGTTTTCCAAACTGCACAGTGAATGCCCCTGTCTGTGCGCCTTCACGTATCGCTCTCGCATCCGGATTGCAACCCTCTCGGGTGGGAGCCGTAGACAATGGGAGTTTCCTACCCGCCACCGTACCGACCTATTATCAGCAACTCCGGGACCACGGTTATCGTGTCGGGTGTGTCGGTAAACTCGACCTCGCCAAACCCGATGGCTACAATGGACGCTACGGCGACCGTCCACGCACCTATAGTTGGGGATTCACACATCCTGAAGAGTGTGAAGGTAAAATGCATGCCGGAAGCTCACCAACACCCATCGGTCCTTATACGCACTATCTTGAAGAAAAAGGGATGCTCACAGCGTTCCACGAAGATTATCAGAAACGCAGCAGCGGCGGCTGGATTAAAGAGGGTTCTCACGATTCTGTCCTCTCAACAGAGGATTTTGCCGATACTTATATCGGCAGACGGGCAACTGAATTTATTGAAACGATCCCTGATGACTTCCCGTGGCACATGTTTGTGAGTTTCGTCGGACCGCACGATCCCTTTGATCCACCTACGGAGTATGGGGACAAGTATAGGGATGCAGAGATGCCGCCCGCCATCAATGACGATATGGAAGGAAAGCCTGAATGGGTGAAACGGCGCGTCGTTGATATTAGCCCTGAGGAGATTACCCTGACACGACAGCAGTACTGCGCCGCAACGGAACTGATTGATGACCAGATTGGGGCAATGCTCCACGCACTTGAGGTGCGCGGAATGCTCGACAATACCTATATTATTTATTCAAGCGACCACGGTGAAATGCTCGGTGATCATGGGCTTTACACGAAGAGTGTTGCGTATGAAGCATCACTCAGGGTGCCCCTCATCATCGCCGGACCCGGCATTTCAGGAAACCAGATTTCGGAGAGTTTGGTCGAGTTGATCGATCTGAATCCGACGATATGTGAGTTAGCGGGTGTGCCGGTGTTGCCGCGTATCGACGCGCTGTCTATCGCACCTGTCCTTCGTGGTGAAACTGCAACCCATCGCACCGAAACCGTGAGTGCCCTCCGAAACTTCCGGTGTATTCGGACAGCGACGCATAAACTCATCGAAAACTACAGCGATGTGACAGAGTTATACGATTTAGAGAACGATCCGTGCGAGCTTCATAACATCGCGGAATCGGAACGTCAAATCGCTCAGAGGCTCCGTGGGCGTTTAGGGCGGCGGTTCGGGTCAGAATTAGGAACAGATTGACAAATTCCAATGGACGCAAACGACGCTTATAATGCAAAACGTGCGTATCACCACATCACGCAACTCGCTTTTCCGCGACTGGTGGGCAGCGCGGGCGAAGCGAAGGCACAAGACTACATCGTCCAGCAATTCTCAGAATTAGGGTTGGATGTCACACGAGAACCTTTTTCTTTTACAAAGTTTCCCGCAGAGGTATTACCGCGTCTCCTGTGTGGTTTGTTTGTGCCGGTAGTTCTTTCTGTCCCGTGGCTCGGCGAACGGTTTCTGATACCGGTATGTCTTGCTTGTTTATTCAGTCTTGCTGTAACATTGCTTTGCACGCAGTGGCAGCAGCGGTTTGAAGGGTTATATGATGTGGGTAGAAAGCATGATTCGGAGAACATTGTTGCGACAAACGGTAGGAAACCGAATGATAATACGCCTGTCCTCCTATTTGTTGCACATTATGACTCCAAATCACAGGTATTGCCAATTGCTGTCCGGGCAGTCGCTTACGGTATCGCTATTGCCGGGCTTACTGCATTGACAACTGTAATGGTGATTGAGGTCGCTATCCTCGCTTGGTTCCCCGATTACAGCCCCCTCGTCTGGGTCTGGTCGCCCAATTCCATGGTCATTGTCTGGAGTGCCGCTGGCGTTACTGCTTTTTGCTTGCTGCTTTTACAAATCAATTTCACACAGAACCGCTCTCCTGGGGGTTTTGATAATGCTTCTGGCGTTGGCGTTATGCTTGAAGTGGCACGTGTCGTGATGGCGCGGGGTGAGGATAAATCTATTACGTTCCTCGCTGCTGGTGCGGAAGAGTACGGTATGTGCGGGGCATTACGCTATGTCCAAACACATGCTGATGAATATGACCCAGAAAATACCTATGTTATCAACTTAGACGGACTCGGCGTTGGGAACGCCGTTAGCGTCGTTACACGCTATGGAATCCCGACGGTCCACACCGCAGATATGTTAGCTGAGACGTTCCGAACATCGGGCAAAGTACTCGGTATACAGGTTTTCGAGCGGTACTTACCGATCGGTGTTGGGTTAGACAGCATTCCGATTGCAAGCCACGGATTTGAAACGGTTACGTTGACAGCAGGAGATGTGGGACGCGTTGCATTAAAAATTCATTCGGAACGAGACACGTGTGATCTGCTCAACACGAAAAATTTACAACAGGTAGGTGAATTAATTGTCGATGTCGTTGGACGCGTCTAAAAAACTGATTCCGGTCACGGGTGTTATCCTTGCGGGTGGTAAGAGTCGGCGAATGGGAGAAAACAAGGCGTTGATGCGGCTCGGAAACAATTCGCTCATCGGGCATGTTATCCACCGCATGTGCCTCGTTACAGACGAACTCCTGCTTATCACCAATAGTCCCGCTGAATATGCACATCTTGATGTCCCGATGCACGGCGATATTCTTCCGGGGACTGGCGCGTTGGGCGGCATCTACACCGGTTTGCGGCGTGCTTCGCACAACACTGTCCTCTGTGTCGCATGTGATGGTCCGTTTGTGGAACCGAAACTACTGACCTATCTCGTTTCCGTTTTGGGAGCATATGATGCGGTGATGCCTTATACCTATAGTAGTAGGCAAGCTCCCCTCCGTAACAAGGACATCGGGGTTACAAACCCCTCCCACAATACCCAGATAACCCTCCAAACGTTGTGTGCCGCCTATTCTAAAAGATGCCTGCCTATCATCGAGTCAATGCTACGGGACTCGGAGTTGCGTGTGCATGCCCTACAGGACCGCGCACACATTAAGCGCGTTTCGCCTGAAGTCTGGCAGGCGTTCGATCCAGAGGGCATGTCCTTTTTCAACATCAACACACCTCAAGACTTTGAAAGTGCAAATGCCTATATAAGGTGATGGAGAACGAGATGCCTATAGAGGTATAATCAATGCTAACAACACTCATCCGTCGAGAACTCCTTGACAATCTGATGACGTTCCGATTTGCGGCGGCAGTCTTTATTATCCTGCTGCTTGTGGTTACCAATACCGTTGTGCTTATTAAAGATTATGAGCAGCGTTTGGCAAGCCATAACGCTGCTGTCAGAATGCATCAGCGGCAGCTTCAGGAGAAAAAAACGTATTCCGCAGGCACAGAGAAATTATTTGTCGACCGCCCCCCGAATCCGTTAAGCATTTTCAATGTCGGGTTCGATAAGCAGCTCGGAAACGAGATTCAAGTATCATATAATTATGTTCCATCGCTGTGGGATGCCGGAATGCATGGGTCGGATAATCCGTTTATGGATATGTTCGCTTCCATAGATATCGTTTTTATCTTTGAGGTAATCCTGAGTTTATTAGCATTGATTTTCGCCTACGACACGCTCGCAGGAGAATATGAGCGTGGCACGTTACGTCTGGTCCTGACATCGCACGTCCGTCGCGGGCACATCCTGCTTGCCAAATACATCAGTGCGATGCTCTGTTTACTGGTGCCATTGCTAATGAGCCTGCTCCTCGCCGTCATCTTGCTGACAGCGACCGCTGCCATTTCTCTGAACACCGATGATTTTTTACGGATTGGCGGGATTATTTTAACAACCGTTGTGTATCTTTCCGTATTCTATCTCATCGGCATGCTGATCTCGGCGGCGACGCGTCGAACAAGTACCGCATTGATGCTCTCCATGTTCGTTTGGGGATTCTTAGTCCTCGTCTATCCGAATATGATTCTCGCTGTGGTTCCGCGACCGGAAGCACCGCAGGAACGTTCGGCATCTGCTTTCAACGAAATCGAACAGATGTGGGAGGCGTTTGACAGAGATCGGAAACACTTTCTCACGACTGATGCGCTGCCAGGGGAAGACTGGCATTTTAAGATTATGGGCAGTGGGTGGTACGGCGCATACCTTTGGGGGAACCCGGGTCGCCTATCGTACACCTACAAAAGCAGGATGGAAGTTGATACGCTCAACGAGAAAGCTGAACCAAGGATTCCGCACGCGCAGAATTATTTCGGTTTCCTCGGGCCACAGGTTGCCGGAACAGCCGACCGAACGTGGTTCATTCGAAAATCGGCACTGGAAGACATTTTCATTCAACCTGCCAATGTAGAGCGACTCTATCTGAAACTCTCGCCCGTCGGGCTGTATGATGCTGCAACACAAGCCTGGGCTGGCACCGATCTGCTGGGTATCAGAGATTTTTTTGACGCTGCGAGACGATACAGACAGCACGTGATTGACTATTTCTATGACGCAGAAATTTTCAGATCTCGACAGTGGTTTTCTTCGGACAAAGGTGCCGCGGATTGGCGTAATCTACCCCAGTTCTCTTTTCAAAGGGTCCCTGTAAATACGACTGCCAAGCGAGCTTTATCGGATATGTGTCTTTTGTTTATGATTAATACTGCTCTTTTCATTATGATATTTCTAATTTTCGTCAAAAGTGAAGTGTAGAATGATTTGGCATATTACGAAACGCGAACTTTACGATAATCTCAATAGCCTCCGATTTGCTCTGGCAACGGTGTTGTTGCTCGGTTTGATGCTGACCAATGCGATTCTGCATCTCCGGGAGCACCCGAAACGCGTCCAGACCTATCACAATGGTGTTACCAGACATCAGAATCGCTTAGCAAATTATGCCGAGGACAGTCTGTATAAGCTCGCGGAGCAGGGACCTGGATGGCTTTACAAAAAGCCATCCGACCTTCGCTTCTGTGCTGAGGGTGGTGAGCCCTTTTTGCCAAACAATGTAGAGGGAGGGTTCGGTCGTTGGGGGAAGGGAGGGGAACAGCGCTTAGAAAGTTTTTGGATTCTGGCATATCATTCGGCTACCCCGGATCTACATAACGTTCGCCCAAATGTCACCAAAGTGGATTGGGGTTTTATCATCGGTTATGTCTTAAGCCTCATCGCGCTCCTATTTACCTTCGATTCAATTTCTCACGAGCGCGAGCAAGGGACACTGCGATTGATGTTTGCGAATTCGGTCCCACGGCACACCGTCCTGATTGGCAAATTTTTAGGGGCATTAATCAGTATAAACATTCCTTTTACACTTGCCGTCTTGGTGAACCTCTTATTCATTTCTACGTCGAATGATGTGCATCTCGGTGGGGAAGCGTGGAGGCGTCTATGTCTCATTTTCTTTATTACGCTTTTGTATACATGTCTGTTTCTTGCCTTGGGACTGCTCGTATCGGCACGCGTGCAGCGGAGCGCGGTGAGTCTGGTGATCCTCCTCTTGGCTTGGGTCACCCTTGTCGTTTTTATGCCCAGTACGCTCGTTTCGATTGCGGGACGTTCTACACCGCCAAAGTCTGCTATCGGATTCTCTGAACGTAGTGCCGATCTTGCGGAGGAACTTGAGAACGAATACTATGCACTTCGGTATGATCCGGATAAGAACTTGACCCAAATCCAAGTATTACAGGGGGCAGGCGAGTACGTCACTAAAGATGCAGCGGGGCAGGAACGCCTGCACGCAGAACGCTTAAAGCAACGGATTTCTCAGGTCCGCCGAGCGCGTGTTATCACCCAAATTTCACCTGTCACCACTTTCCAGCACCTCCTTGAATCCTTTGCTGGAACGGGGTTTGAGCGGCATCTGCAATTTTTAGAGAACGTTAAATCTTACGCCCAACAATATCGGGTTTTCATCGTTGACACCGATCAAGCCGATCCGGAGAGCCTGCATATCTCTGGGGTTCGTGAAGGGATGTCACAGAAGCCTATCCCGTTAGAAGCGATTCCGAAATTTGAAGACACCTTGAGTTTCAGTAAGGACTTCAACACAGCAGCAGTCGATCTTATGTTGCTATCCCTGTTCGTCATAATCCTTTTATCCGGGGCATATCTCGCATTTGTCCGTGTTGAGATTTAGCATAGGCTCACGTTATATCCTTTTAGCCAAATTTATGCTATAATGCTGCTAACAGATAAAAGAAAAACAAACCGAACGACTCCAAACTCTCCTTACCCCCGATTATCACCACGACGGAATCTCAACCCTCTTTATATGAATTGGCTTCTATTTTTAAAATTGTGAGACTTTTTCATTTTACGTCGCGTCACTAAGTGTGACTGTGGAATGACAAACTTTTCTTTTTCAGAGGTGCCCGATGAAAAACAACGATGCTGAACTCATTCAACGCGTGCTTTCAGGTGATGATACTGCGTTCTCCGTGCTCCTGAGAAAGTATCGGAGATCCGTGCATGCGCTTGTGTGGCGAAAAATTGGTGATTTTCATATCGCCGAGGATATCACACAGGAGACGTTTTTGAAAGCGTATCAGAAACTCTCAACACTGAAAGAGCCACAGCGTTTTTCCGGTTGGCTTTATGTGATAGCGACGAACTGCTGCAAGGCGTGGCTTCGCAAAAAGCGCTTGCTAACACAACCGTTGGAAAACACGAGCAGTGAGCAGTTAGAAAAGTCAACATATTCAGGATATATCATTGCGGAAAATGAGCGAACAGCGGCAGCAACACGGCGAGAGGTCGTTAAGCAGCTGCTTGCGAAGCTACAAGAAAGTGAACGGACTGTCATCACGCTTTATTACCTCGGTGAAATGACGTATGAAGAGATCAGCGAGTTCTTGGGTGTATCGGTAAGTGCGATTAAGAATCGTCTCTATCGTGCGCGGCAACGTTTAAAAAAGGAGGAACCGATGATAAGAGAGGTTTTAGACAATTTCCAGATCACACCGAATCTTACGGAGAATGTCATGCGAGAGATTTCGCGCCTGAAAACCGCTGCACCGTCCGGTAGCAAACCGTTTGTGCCGTGGACGATTGCTGTTTCCACGTTAGCAGTGGTGTTGTTGATATTGGGTGTAAGCAGTCAATACCTATCGCTTTTCCAAAAGCCTTACAATTTCAATGCAGCATCTGAAATGACAGTTGAACTCATCGAAGCACCCATTGTGCTGGATATTGAATCCAAACCTGATGTTCGGACGCAGCTCGGGAACATCAATACACCAAGTAAGCACAATGCCTCTCATCAACAGCCTAATGAGGAAAAGTCTGGGGTTCACGAAACCTTGGAAGACTTCCAACACTCAACCGATCTCGTGGAGGACATCATGAAATGGGCTCAGGTAGGTGAACCGGGGATATTGGGAGAAGTAGGCGCTTTGTCAGTGACTTCGGAAAATACACTCTATACCGTTATAGGGAACGAGAGTATCTACAAATTGCCAGCCGGTGAGGAGACGTGGCAACTTGTCAATGATACCTTCCTATATCAAGATACCAGCGGCGATATACCCATAGCAGAACGGGACGGGACCCTTTATATTATCCCATCTAATGAATTGTATACTTCCACGGATAGTGGTAAAACCTGGCATCGAGTCGGTCCCTGTCCCGAAGGGTATGTTAGAGAATTGATGGTTACAGAAGATGCTTTTTACCTTTGCCTCAGTAGAGGTATCTTTCGATCTGATGACGCTGGGAGTTCCTGGAAGTATATAAGCAATGGCTTAGACAATCGCTTGCCCGAACACTCAGGAATTCATTCGTTCCAAATACATCAAGACACGCTATTTGTGCAAACCGATCTCGGACTCTATCGTTTTGAGGCAAACACTTGGAAACACTTACGATTACCAGTAGATGAAGCCGTGCATGTTGGTTCCTTAGCGATATATGAGGACGAAATTTATGTCATGGCATCAGTGGCTATTTTGGATTTCTATGGAGCTCCGAAAGATATTTGGGAGCGACTGTGGAAGGGTGAGATACATTCGTGGTGGATTTTCCGATCAACCGATGGGGGTGATTCATGGAAAAACATAACACCCATGGATGCCTGGAACCTAATGGGTATTCCACCTGATATAACGCTGTTGGCTGCAGAAGAGACGCTCTTGGCAATCGGGAATGATGACGGTATGGTAATTCGCTCGGTTGATTCTGGAGATACTTGGACATCCATAGAATCTTCAGGAATTTCTCCTATGCAGTTCAGTGTGCGATGTGCTGCAGCTTTAGATGGAAACACATTTTATACGGGTGGCAGCAGTGGGATTCATCGTTCAACTGATAGTGGTAAAACCTGGCATCGCTTTCATACGGGCTTAGAAAGTCGTGTTGATAATTTAGTCAGTTTCGTGCCAGATCAGGTACCAAACGGGTCTGCAGCACTTTACGCCAGCGTGGGTAAACATTTTGTCAAATCAACCGACGGAGGAACATCGTGGGACGCTGTTAGCTTAAAGGTGAATCCCGAAGCACCTCTACACAAAAAGCAACAACCGAAAATTGTACAGATAGCAAAAGCCAACGGAACTCTCTATGCAAAAGGAATTCAGAGAAATTCTGAAACCGCTGTTTTTCAATTATCTTTCGATGGAAACGCCCTAAGTACTCTCACCGAAGTTCCTCCCTCTTTCAATTCAAATGGATTGATGCACAAGGTCCTGACAGGAAAACGTTTCACTTTCAGAGACAAGCGGCGGTCGGGACCGGAACTCCGAATTGGTTTTTCTGGTGTAACGGATTTTCTACTGGACGAGTTATCAAAGAATCCCGACTTTGGTGCATCTCGATTCTTTGAAAGGTTGGTAGAGGTGCAAACAGAGCCACCAATGGTATATGAGTTGATATGGGAAGGGTTGTGGGGGAGTCTCGCAGTCAACAATGAAACATTCTACATGGAGTACAACTATAAACTCTTCCGATGGAAACCTGGGGCCCCGAAATGGACCGACACTGGCGTAGAAGAGACTGGAACACTCTCGCGTGAGACGTTGTGGAGAGGTTTTAAAATCGCTGCATCGGGCGGAACCGTCTATGTGGGTAAGCGGGATGGGCATCTCATGCAATCACTTGATGGTGGAGACACTTGGAACGACATTACATCAAGTTTTCCGCTGTCTGTTGAGCACTTTGAGGACATAGTCTTTGCAGGTTCAACGGTCTACATCGCGACTGATAAAGGGGTTTTCAATTCAAAAGACGGGGTTATTTCAGATGTGCTTACTGATGAAACTGGGGAACATATTATCATCAAATCGTTATCTACAATAGGGAATTCCGTTTACGGTGCTAACGACGAAGGTATCTATCATCTACAGGGTGAGACAAACACTTGGAAACAAATTGCTCCCGAAATTTCCGGAATTGTGACTTCTCTCGTTGTGGACGAAAATATGTTTTACGTCGGCACGGAACGACGAGGTGTCCTGCGTTTTGAACGTTCGGAATGAACCTATGACGACCCTTTGGCCAATTATCCAGCGGGAATTCGTCTCAAATGTTCTGACCTCTCGGTTCATGATCGGTTTCATTGTCTGTCTGATGTCGACGGCTGCTGCCGTTTTTGTTCAGGTTGCGGATTACGAAAAACGGTTGGCAGCGTATCACGTTGTCCTTCGGGAACATCAAGAAGAAACGCGAACATGGGACCTCTATAGCCAAATTAATCCGAAAGCGCATAGGAAACCGAATCCGCTTGGTATCTTTAACGTCGGCATGGAAAAATCCGGTGCGGATATGGTGAGTATTGAACTCGCAACACCTATATGGGAGAAAGAGGCACAAAAACAGGGTTCAGATAACCCGTTCCTTTCAATTTTCCTTTCCGTCGATGTCATTTTCGTCTTCAAGATTGTGCTCAGCGCGTTGGCGATCCTGTTCGCTTACAATACGATTTCGGGAGAGCGGGAGGATGGCACGCTGAAACTGGTGTTATCTAATCCGATTCCGAGAGACAGGCTCGTGCTTGGGAAATACCTTGGCGGCATGCTGTCTCTATTCCCGATTGTGGTGATGAGTTTCACCGTCGGAATGGTTATAGCGTCTGCCTCTCCAGCGACTGATTTTAATGTTGGTGACCTCTTACGCCTCGCTATGGTACTTGTCGTTTCACTGTTATACGTATCAACCTGCTATCTGTTGGGGCTACTCCTGTCTGTATGGACAAAAGAGGCAGCGACTACGTTGATACTTTCGATGTTTATCTGGGGAATTCTGACGATTGTTCACTCAAATATAGCGACGTTTGCAGTCGCGAAATTCCCTCCGTATAAACTTCAACCGGAAAAAGCGACACGACAACAGGTTAAAAAGATATGGGATGATTTCAAGGCGGAACGGGATACCTATATTTTCAAAAAATGGGGATACATACACCCAGCAAGTGCTATTTCTCATGAAGGACAGATCATGTTACGGATTGAAATGAGTTCGCCATGGGATCTTGAGTTTGAAGAGTTCTACACCATTAAACCGATTCACAATGCGGATGTCTCCAAATTTCAGGAAGTGTTAGGCTATCAAGAACCCCTTCGCATTGACTACGCAAATAGAGCAGAAGAACCCCTTAAACAGAGAGAAGAGATCGGCAAAAGGAATGGGCAACTCGCCAGGGATATTTCTCGGATATCCTTCGCCGACGCATATCGTTTTGCTGTTGGCGCAATTACAAGCACGGATAGAAAGAGTTATAACGATTTTATACGGCAGGCGAGAAGTTATAAACGCCAGATTGTTAATTATCTCACCGGTAAGAAGGCATTTTCCGCACGGGCGTGGTTTTCCAGCGATAAAGGCAAAGCTGAGTTCGTAGATTTACCCGTTTTTCAGCATCGGTATAACTCCGTTTCCGAGAGCCTTTCTCGGGCATTGGGCGACGTTTTTATTTTGTTGGCGTGGAATGTTATCTTGTTTATGGGTACATATCTATCGTTCCTTCGATACGATATGAGCTGAAGCTGCCAGATGTTAGTAAAGAAGGAAAATTAAAAAGATGATTTGGCATATTGCGAAGAAAGAGATACACCACAACCTCATGACGCTGCGGTTCGTCCTGATGATAATTCTGTTGCCTGTCCTAATGGTGGCAAACGCATTGATATACGGCTTCGGCGATAATGGGTATAGAGAAGAGGTTGATACATATAACCTCGCGATGGAAAGAAGGTTATCCAGGGTCAAAGACGATGCCGAGACGAGTTTAGGAAGGCTCGCAATGCGAGGGCCCGGTGAGATTTACAAACGTCCGAGTCGGTTTAAATTCTGTGCCGATGGAGCTGATGAACTCATCCCGCGTTCTATACCTATATCAGAACGCGCGGGTGGAGGTCGTGGTGGAGCCGTCGCAGAAGAATACAGTTGGCGGGAAGTATGGACCCTTGAATACCTACCTTCAAATCATGATAGCGACGCGACTACACTTATCAAAATAGACTGGGTATTCATCGGCATCTTCATGAGTTTTTTTGTGATCCTGTTCACTTTCGATGCCGTTGCTGGCGAACGCGCGCAGGGAACACTGAGTCTGATGATGTCAAATCAAATCTCTCGAGGACAGACGCTATCGGCAAAATACTTAGGAGCGTTTTTTACCCTGATGGTGCCGCTTGCAATCGGGATCCTGATGAACCTATTGATTATCTATCTTTCGGGGAATATCCGTTTTGATTCGGACGATTGGCTCAGAATTTTGGGGATGATTGGGGTTTTCGCGTTGCATATCTCTATTTTTATTTTTTTAGGACTCTTTTTCTCAAGTCGGGTCTCAAACGCCATCACCAGTTTGGTGTGGCTGCTATTAACTTGGGTATGCTTAGCGTTTATCTTTCCAAGCCTACTTGGGCTTTTCGTTGGCACCCTTGATCCGATTCCGTCCATAGAGATCGTTTCCTCGCGAAAACGGGCACAACTGGCAAACATTGAGGATGAATTTCGGCCACAGGAAATGCTGGAGGTAACGAAATTAAGCGAGGCACCTGCCCCTAGCAATCCATCAGCAACACGCCAATGGGCAACGTATTTCACGAGAAGGCACGAAACGAAAACACGTATAGCCGACCAGCATGTAGACCAGCAATTGAGGCAGGTGAAACTTGCTCGGGAACTCACGCAAATCTCCCCAATAGTCTGTTTCCAATATGCGATGGAGGGACTCGCAAACACTGGAATCGTCAGTTATATGAATTTTGTTAAGCAGGTTCGTCGTTATAGGCAAACGTTTATAGATTTCATTAAAACGGAGGATAGGAGCGATCCAGATAGCTTACATATCTATCCTGTGAGGGAGGGATTGTCTCAAAAACCGATAGATCCGAATACGGTCCCAAGATTTGTAGAGCACATTTCGCATCAAAGTGTAATTTTCCCCGTCGCACTGTTGATTCTTTTTAATGCCCTGTTCTTTACCGCAGCACAGTTGTCCTTTCTCAAATCTGATCTCAAATAAAAAGAACATAGAGGTGCGCGAAGGTCAATCGGACTGTGATAAACCCGTCTATCGTGCCAAGGCAATCAGTCGAACATTTGACGAGTGTATCGTCGTGTTCTTTCGCGATAGAGCAAAGATACGAACGCTCTTAGTCCTTAGTAAACCTTTACGCACCTGTGAGGCATTGAGGATTTGGACGCAACCCTACGGTATTGAACAGTTAATGTTGAACTTTAACTTATGGAAAAAACGCTCACCCCACCCGACTCATCACCAACAGCAATATACCGGTCATTCGGTGCCCAAACGAGGTTTGTGACCCCTGCTGTCAGAGCGGCTTCATGAACCGCCAGAGAACTGATGTTGCCGCGCAATTGCCAGACGTAGACCAGACCGTCGACACCGCCTGAGGCCAGCAATTTTCCGCGATGTTGAAAACGCACAACGCTGAGAAAATCCTGATGCCTGGAAAGCGCAATGGGTGTAGTACCGGCCGGTCCGCGACCCGAACAATCCCACACCGTAATTTCGTGACCGCCTCCCGTAGCCAAGTATCGATTCGTGGCATCCCATGAGAGTTCTCGCACTTTCGTCAGATAGCCAGACATTTGCAAGTCGTCCCCGGTAGACATAATCCAGAAATGTACGGTCGAATCTTGATCTCCGGTGGCGATGTATTTGCCGTTAGGGCTCCACACAACCACCAGTGATGAGCCTCTCCATTCCAATTGGCGAACGGCTTCCGCCTGTTGCGGGTCCCACAGCGTGACGCCGCCGTAGGCAATCGAGGCAAGTTGCCTTACATGCGGTTTCCACTGGAGCCCAGAAATCGTGCTTTGATGGTCGGGATATTCACGAACAAGATCGCCGATAGCGTTCCAGAGTTTCAGCTTACGACCCGCGGCAGAGGCGAGTATCGGTTTTTTGCCGCCACTCCAAGCCAAGTGCTCAACCCATGCTGCGCCCCCGTCAAGCGAATGGGTCGCTTCGCCACTTGTCATATCCCACAACCGAATTTTCCCATCTTGTCCTGCGGTTGCCAGCACCTTGCTGTCTGGACGCCACGCGATTGACATTGTGCCGAATTCATGCCCTTCGAAGGTATGGATAACCGCTCGACGACCCCCTTCAAAAATTGTCACCGGACCGAGAACCGACGCGGCAGCGATGTATTTCCCATCAGGGGACCACGCCAGATCAATGACGTGGTCGCTGATGGTTGCGGTCCAATTTTCGTGTAGTTGAGAGGCCGGGAGAAAGCGGTTCCTTAGGTTGTTCAAGCGAGACATGCTTCAAACCCCTCAGTCAATTCAGTCCGGTCGAGGTTGCGCCCGATGAAGATGAGGCTATTGTAGCGCGGCTCACCACCCCATGGGCGGTCGGGACGACCATCGAAGAGCATATGAACACCTTGGAAGACGAATCGGTCTGGTTGCCCCTTTATGCTCAGAATACCTTTCATGCGGAAGATGTCAACACCTTTTGTCCGAAGCAGACCGCTAATCCAATCGTTCAGCCGGTCGGGGTCGAGGTCGCCGGGGGTTGTGATGCCGACCGATGTGACTTCGTCATCATGTTCGTGGTCTGGCTTAAATTCGCGTTCAACAACTGGCTTGACAGGAGCACCGCTGCCAAAGAGTTGTGCTTGAAATTCGTCGGGGTGATGCTCGGTAAACAGCGCGTAAGTACCGGAGCGGCCGATCTGCACGTCAAAGCGTAATTCGTCCGCTGTGAGATTCAACGCAATGAGTTGTCCACTGGGTTGAAGGGTGCCACCCGCCGAAAGTTCATGCTCATCATCAGAGAAAACCATAACGACTGGCTCAACAGCGGCCTCCAAAGCTTCATCGGTTGACGCACTTACGGGCACCAACGCGACTTTCATCGTCGGGTCAGGCCCTTCTTGAAGAACCAGTTCATGCGTGCCTACCGAAAGGTTATAAACACCAGCCCATTCAAAGGGATACTCGGGTTCCATAAACTGTGGGTCAACTTCCATCGCCCGGTCGAGATCGAATCCACCGACATTGAGAATCTTATCCATTTCAACCACGGCGTCTTTCGTTCGATAAATCTTCGCTGCAGCGTTCATGCCGCGAATTCTGGCTTCCAGTTGCTCTAACTCTTCCTCGGTCACAAGGTCAATCTTGTTCAACAAAATGACATCGGCAAAGGCAATCTGTTCACGCGCCTCGTCGCTGTCATCAATGTGCTGCCAGATGTGTTTGGCATCCACCAGCGTCGTGACGGAATCCAGTTGCAGTTTCTCCTGCATTTCGGTGTCCATGAAGAACGTCTGAGCAACTGGCCCGGGGTCCGCAAGCCCAGTGGTTTCGACCATGATGTAGTCGAACTTATCGCGACGCTTCATCAGATTCCCCAAAATACGGATGAGATCACCGCGCACCGTGCAGCAGATGCACCCATTGTTCATCTCGAAAATCTCTTCTTCAGCACCGATGACCAAATCATTATCAACGCCGATCTCGCCAAACTCGTTTTCGATGACGGCGATACGTTTGCCATGGTTTTCGGTGAGAATACGGTTGAGAAGCGTGGTTTTACCAGACCCTAAAAAGCCCGTCAACACGGTGACAGGGACTTGATTGTTTAGCATGACTGTGTTCATCTTTCTCTCCTTGTTGAATTTAGCCAGCGGTCAAGCTAACGATGTCCGTCTGCTTCACCTCCGCTAAGGGTTTGTGAATCTTGTATTGTCGGGGCTTTCCCGGCGTCTCCATGATTGCAATGACCGTTTCAATAGGCGGGCAGCCTTCTTCGGTGCATTGCAACTGAGTAATCATCACGGAGACGTCTTCTGATAGGTTAAAGGCTTGGGAGACCCACGATTTGACTTGGCCGAGTTGCCGTGGGTCACTCTCTTTTTGCGAATTCAAAAAATTCAGCACTGTTGTATGGTCTCCTTTCCTCGCATATGATGCTGTTTTCATACCTGAAATCTCACCACGAATCGGTCATCGCACACAATTCTGACCAGATTTTTCTCACATCCGCGGTCTCTATTCTGTGGAAGGTGTTAGGAAGATCGAAACCGATCAAAACGGTGACTATCAAAAACTGAAGGCAACGGAAGTAGCGCATCTGTTTGCGCCACGGCTTCCGCCCAATCCACGAGTCGCTCATAGTGTAGATGGAGTTTTATCTGTCCTAACCACACGACACCGTCCGGTGATGTGATACAGATGACATTTGCGAGATCGCATGGGCCAAGGCAGCCTTCGCTGATTGTCAATGTTATTGAAGGGGCCAGTCGTCTGTTCCGCCACTCCTGTATGAGCCACTCAGCCGGTACAGCCGGTTTCCGTTTCTCTGTCACGCCACAACAACACCCCTTACAGACCAGTATATGCATTAAGACACGCCGTTTTGATGCCAGCTGAGGCGACGATTCGATTCTATCTGCTCTCATACCTTTCTCCTGTGTGTTACACTCCTGCAAATATACAGATTCATCACTACCCAATGACATTCAGGAGTAGTGCTGAATTTTCTCGGCACTTATTTCAAAATAACCATCCGCTTCATCCGATGGAAAGACGGCGTGGACAATCGTTAGAAATAAACACCCCTTGAAACCGGCTCACCGACATCATTAAAGTCGCGCCCAAAAAAGCACATAAGCACAGAGATCCTGAAAGCCGACCACGCCTTGGTCCACAATCAGATAGCGTCTAACAGAAACGCTACGATACGTTGCCAAGCAGCGGTGTACAAAGCACTGGGAGCGTCATAGGTACCCTCGCGATCTTTGTACAATCAAGGATATAAAGGAAAAACAAAATCTGCCTTTAAAAGGCATAATTTGCGAGTTCAGTGGAGAATACAGGTGGGGCACGACTTCGTGTGTGGATGACCCGTTTTATAGAGATAAAAGTGTCTTCATAAAGTTGGAGTATCGTATGAAAGCAGAAGGGTGCGTTGAGAGCAAAGGATTCAATCTCGACACCGATGTGCTGGCTGCAAAAGAAACAGGCTGTGCAGGTATTCTCGCCTTGCGAATGTTCGGTATGGCAATTATGGCAATGCGAATGTTCGCTGTGATTGTGTGCCAGTCCGATAATACCCAGCAGCACGACATAACAACATAAACCTGTTAAAACACAGATTTTCAAACTAAGCCCAAATATTAACGTGTTGGGAAAAGTTGTGCCGTTTCTCATACACCAGAACCTATGGTTGTCAATAGCACCCACACGCTAAAGCGTGGGGCTTGTGCTTCATCGTAGTTCGCCTTCCGAGGAAGGACTTACATCTACTCCACAAGGGGAACTAAGCTGCCCCCGTGTCTAAAAAGACACCTTTTATTAAGAATGGCGGAATGCACAAACAGTAGATCGGGGTTCTTACATCCACGTATCGGTCGAGTGCATTCCTGATGTTTTACAAGGTCTCACTTGCAACTTGTTTATACCATCTCTTACAATGGCGGACACCTCCTGCACAAGGATTGTGCAGGGTAAGAGCGGTGTCCAACAAGTTAAGAGTATTATACCATTTCTTGCTAATCTTTGTCAAGAAAAAAGAAGACAGATTTTCCTCTCCAACCTAAAGGTTGGAGTTTCCAAATCTGAAGAAATTGATGATAAAAAAAAACGTAATAAGTAGTTTTGGGATAGGTTAATTTCGTGTTTACAAGTTTTTCACGTATTCGGAAACCATAAAGCGAGTTCTGTTCTGAACGTTCATAATTTTCCTTGCTTTTTCTCGAAAAGTTGGGTATACTTTTCTTAC
>JAJEDB010000076.1 GCA_022821725.1 Candidatus Poribacteria bacterium
GTCGGGAGGCTTCTGCTTTACTGCCCCCCTTGTCAATGAACTCAAGCACGCATTTGCGTAAATCTGATGAATAACTCATAATACCGAAGTATCCCATAAATATCAGAATCTGTCAACTTATTTACGGGCTTTACTATAAAAGCATTCGTCCGGTATTCTTTGATGGGCTGGATGGGTGCCAGATTGAAAATTTCGGTATGTTCTGGAAACATCTTGTGCATACGAAACGTAGAATCCGCAATCGGTTCCCAATGTGCGTGCACTTGTAGACTTGTCGAACTATTTAGGGCATTGCAAAGGTTTATCACTATTTGCCTCCATGAATAAGTAAAGTGATTCAATTCTACCATTTATACGCATTTTCGGATGCACCTTATCGTTTCTAAGTTTTACTATAAATGCCCAAAGGAATAAGAAATAAGTAAGCACCCTTGACAAAATAAAAACCATGCATAGAATAGTGTCAAAACAAAAATAGCACGTATCTTTTTACAATTTTCAAAACCGAAAGGAAATAGTTAATGATTCAGACAGCTTACAAGGAAGTGTATCGTCCGCAGTTCCACTTTACACCGAAAACCAACTGGACCAACGATCCAAACGGCTTAATCCACTACAAAGGCGAGTTCCACCTCTTCTTCCAACACAACCCATTCGGCATCGACTGGGGCAACATGACGTGGGGACACGCCGTTAGCACCGACCTCGTCCATTGGAAGCAACTCCCGCATGCCATCCATCCGGATGAACTCGGCACAATCTTCTCAGGCTCTGGGGTCGTGGACTGGAAAAATACCGGCGGTTTTCAGACGGGTGACGAAGCAGTGCTCGTCAATTTTTATACATCTGCAGGCAGCCATGCCCCGAAAGAGGTCCCGTTCACACAAAGCATCGCCTACAGCAACGATCGCGGACGGAGTTGGACAAAATATGAAGGCAACCCTGTGATTGAGCATATCGTGAGGGATAACCGTGACCCGAAGGTGATCTGGCACGAACCCACACAGAAATGGGTCATGGCACTCTATCTCGACCAGAATGACTATACCCTGTTCGGTTCAACAGACCTAAAGGAGTGGACGCGGTTATCCGACCTACAGATTCCCGATACAGAATGTCCAGATATCTTTGAACTTCCCGTTGATGAGGATCCCGATAATACGAAGTGGGTTTTCTGGGGTGCAGCGGGGAAATATTACGTCGGTAGTTTCGACGGAACGACCTTTACACCCGAAGGTGACGCGCAGCGTGCCGATTATGGTGCGAACTTCTATGCCGCCCAAACATGGAGCGATGTCCCAGAGTTTGATGGGAGGCGCATACAAATCGCTTGGATGAGTGGCAGTAAACCCCCGGATATGCCTTTTAATCAGCAGATGAGTTTCCCCTGCAAGTTGACCCTTCGGACGACTTCAGAGGGTATCCGTCTACATCGGGAACCCGTCACAGAAATCGAAAACATCCACACGTATACCCATGCCTGGAGCGACCTTCCGCTCAAACCGGGTGAAGATCCACTCGCAGGACTGACAGGTGAACTGTTCGATATCCGTGCTGAACTGGCATTGAACGATGCGACCGCCGTTGGTTTCAAAATTCGCGGACAGGATGTCCGTTACGATGTTGCAGCACAGGAACTCACATTCTTAGAAAGGAGCGGGCCCCTCGCACCACAAAATGGGAAAATCCGCTTACAAATTTTAGTTGATCGTATCTCTATTGAAGCCTTCGGTAACGATGGCAACCTCTCAATGACCTCCTATTTCCTCCCAGATCTGGGCAACGCAGACATCGGAATCTACGCCGAGGGAAGTCCAGCGACGTTAGTATCACTGAAGGTGCACGAGTTAAGATCTTCATGGGTATAATACCAAATAAATAAAATTTATTGGGGAACCCAATCCACCAAAAAGCGCGCCTGAAAATCGTAGAAACTCTCAGGCGCGCTTGAATAACGATTAATATTTTAAATCGGTCAATTTCTACGGACGCGCTTGCCCAGCGCGCCTACAGAACAGACCAAACGTGCTAAACACTAAACGACTCACCACAACCGCATGTATTTTTAGCGTTCGGATTTGTTATCTTAAAGCCTGAATCCATCAAGCCGTCGTTGTAGTCCAGCACGGAACCTGCGAGATAAAGCGTGCTACGAGGATCGACGAAAATTTTCAAGCCGTGAAATTCAAAAACTTTGTCGGTCCCTTTTGCGCTGCCAAACTCAAGATTATATTGGAAACCGGAGCATCCACCACCAACGACCTGCATCCGCAAACCGAGTTCGGATTCAGCTGGGGCTTCACTGTTGTTAATGAGGGTGATCGCTTTTTGCGCGGCAGATTCTGTGACAGTAATCATAGTGATTGCACCTCTTTTTTCGACAGAAAATCAGCAATTGCCATTTTTAGGACTTTTTCAGCAGTGTTCGCGTAACGCTGTTTATCCAACGGCAGTCCTCCCAACGCATCAGAAAGTTGGTCAGCCGTAATCTCTAATGCCTCCGGGATATGGACTCCCGTAATGAGTTCAGTGAGAATCGAAGCACTCGCGATAGCAGTAGGGCAACCGAATGCCCGAAATTTCGCCCTAACGATTATGTCATCCGTTATCTTGAGTGTCAATTTTATCATTTCGCCGTCAGCAGGAGAACCGACACTGGCGGTGCCATCCGCATCAACAATAGTTCCGATATTACACGGGTTTTCGTAATGTTCGGTTACCTGTGGCGTATACATGATCAAGGTTGTCAGTTATCAGTTGTCAGTTACGAAAAGATTTTGTTAAACGGGGACTCTTAACTGAAAACTGTGGACTGAAAGGATTTTCGTAGAAAATCCGAACTTAAAACTATTATACGATATTTCCAAACGCTTGTCAAATTTTTAAAGTTTACAACAAGTCGACTCAAACAGTAGTTTCCTCGTTTTCATCGAGTGTCTTTGGTTCTAACTCTGCTTGGCACTCAGCGCAGTAACCGATGATTTCATTGCGGAAGCGCACGGCTTTAAAGGTATGTGCTTCACACACCGCTTTCTGCAAAGCATCAATTTGCGGTTCTTTAAACTCAACAATCTGGTTACACCGCAGACAGATGAGATGCGCATGTTCCCGAAGTGAATGAATACTCTCATAGCGAGTGTTCTTCTGCGCGTCAATGAATTCTGTTAACAGTCCACTTCTCACCAGCAGCGGCAACGTCCGATAGATCGTCGGGCGCGACACACGGTAACCGTTTCGACGCATCTGAACCAAGAGATCTTCCGTCTGAAAATGTCCCGGATAGTCAAAGACTTGGTTTAAGATGTCTAATCGCTTTTGGGTCAAACGGAGTCCGTAACTTTTGAGGTAATCTTCAAATTGCTTTGCAAACTCTGTATCGCGAGTCGTTTCTTCAGCGGTTTCCATTTTCCGCCCCTTTCAACTGGTAGCGAAAGATATATGACGATCCGGCGGCGCAAGATCGTTCTTCACGGCATACTTATAATACAGTTCAAGACCTTTGATCTCAGGTGCATCTAAGTCGTATTTGATGTGATGTTGCAAGTAGTCGCGGCAAAGTTTTTCAGGAAAATCAAGCTTTCGCGCCTCAATCCGTGCGATTTCTGGGATCCGTGTGATACCCCTCGCTTTTGATTCGAGGAGTACCTCCGATAAATTACCAAGTGCCGCTTCTGTCCGGGCAACCCAACACGCATAAACAAAGGGTAAACCGGTTAACTTATACCACGCCTCACCAAGATCTAAATTATACTCCGTTGAACCCAGATGCCTGAGTGCTGAGTCTCCGATGAGAAGGATCGCATCAAAAGAGGGAGCTTGGTGATCTTGAAGGACTGTCTTCGGGTTTATGGTCGGTCTACATGTTGTGAACGCTGCGGAGATTTGATACTTCTCAGCGAGTAGGATTTTCAGCAATGCAATAGAGGTTCGGGAATTCGTATCGAGTCCGATACGTCGAATCTCTGGAATCGGAACGCGACTGAAGAGTTGGATACTTTTGACGCTTCCATGAGACGCAATTGATATTTTCGGTAAAATACAGTAAGACGTATCCGAAGGATTCGCTCGAAAATATTCAATAATCGGAATTAATCCGACATCCAGCTCACCTTTGCTTAAAAGTGCTGCGACGCGGCTGGGTATATCAACACTCAAGGCAATATCCGTTTGGATTTCTTCCTTTAAAAGGGGATAAATAAGCGGTTTGGTATTCAGGAACGAGACTGCCCCAACCCTTAAGCGGCTTTTCTGTACCACCGATTTCCCTCTCGAATGACCTCATTGTAAAGCGTATCCCGCTCAACAGGCACGAAGCCAGCCTCCTCAATGAGATGTGTGAGTGTCGAAACGGAAACCGCCTCTGGCGTGTCCGCTCCTGCCATATGTGTGATTTTTTCCTCGGTTACAGTGCCATCAATATCATCAGCCCCGAAACGGAGGGCGACCTGAGCAGTTTTCAAACCCGTCATAATCCAGTAAACTTTAATGTGCGGCATGTTATCGAGCATCAAACGTGCAACAGCGATGTTCCGAAGATCGGTCAGACCCGTCGTCGAGGGGAGATACGCCATACGAGTGTTCAGCGGATGAAATGCAAGTGGAATGAACGTCACGAAACCACCGGATTTATCCTGTTGTTCCCGCAACCGAATGAAATGATCGACTCTGTCCTCATTTGTCTCAAGGTGCCCATAAAGCATCGTTGCGTTCGTCGAAATGCCGAGACGATGTGCGATATCGTGAACCTCCAGCCACCCTTCTGCGCTCAGTTTTCCGGGGCAAATCTTCTCCCGGGTTTCTTCCGCAAATATTTCAGCACCACCCCCGGGCAACGAATCCAAACCAGCATCCCGCAATTGCGTTAAAACTTCTTCTATCGACATTTTAAAGATGCGTGAGAAGTGATGAATTTCAACGGCTGTGAAGAATTTGAGGTGGACCTGCGGCATCCGTTCCTTGAGCCCGCGGATCATATCTAAATAGTAATCGAAGGGTAATTTAGGATGTAATCCACCGACGCTATGAATCTCAGTGCATCCGTGCTCTATAGAATACATCGCCTTGTCTAAAAATTCATCAACACTCATTTCCCATGCCCCTTCGGTTTGCATGTTTTTCCGGGCGAAGGCGCAAAAATGGCACCGGGCGTGTAGAATACAGACATTTGAATAATCTATATGCTGGTTGATGTTATAGTAAGCGACGTTTCCATTTAGGCGTTCACGGGCATGATTCGCTATGAATCCAACCCCCGTAATATCTGAACTTTCATAAAGCGCGACCCCCTCCTCAAAGGAGAGTCGTTCTTCCGTCTTGACTTTCTCGTAGATTTCAGGCAACTTGGGATCCGTAAAACGGCTATAGTTCTCCATTATTTTTTTTATCCTAATTGGTTCTCCATTTTCTCACGAATTTGGCAAACCGAAATTTGCTATAGTTAAAGTGAAAAATTGCTTGACACCTGTTTCTTAGTAAGGGTATTATAGCATAGCAACTTTTAAGATGCAAGTCTTTTTTAGTTGTCAACAATCAGTGGTTATTTACACACGGTGAGAGCGGGTTGTCGCTGCTTTTATCGGATTTGGACACTCAAAGCGGAGCAAATAAATTTATGCCAAAATTAGGACTTATTCATTACAATTACGCAAGTAAATCACTTGACGATTTTCTGAAATTTACAAGTGAAACAGGGTTTGGCTACGTCGAACTGCAAATTAGCGATGTATGGAACCCCGATGCCGCGAATCCTGAACAAAACGCAGAAGCCGTGAGAAAACAGGCGGAAGGTTACGGTTTACAGGTCTCCGCACTTGCTGCGGGAAACGATTTCGTTGTGCTGGAAGAGGAAACTATCCAGGCGCAAGTAGCACGGATGGAACGCATCGCAGGACTTGCGAAACTTCTCGGCACTTCGGTGCTCCGCACTGAGGGGGGCGCCGCAAAAGACGCTGTCCCAGAAAGTCGATGGGTTGAAGCAATGGCTGGATGTCTCACACGGTGTCTTGAGTTCGCCGAACGGGACGAGGTCTACTTGGCGGTGGACAATCACGGCATCGTTACAAATGACGGGGACCTGCAGGTAGAGCTCTTTGAACGCGTCGGTTCCAAATATGTCGGTGCGAATATGGACACAATGAATTACCGTTGGGCGGGCCACGATTTGGAGACCGTGGGCAGATATTACGAGATCGTTGCACCTTATACACTGCACACGCACCTCAAAGACGGAACAGGTTCACGTGGAGATTACCGCGGCGAGGCACTCGGTGAAGGTGAAATAGACCTCGCGAAGGCGATCCGCTGTCTCAGAGAAGTAGGCTATGATGGTGTCTGGTGCTGCGAATATGAAGGTAGAGAAAACGACGGCACGGGTCAAAGAAAAAGTTTTACATGGATGCAAGCGAACCTGTAACCGATGAATGAACGCTCTCGTATCATTACACTAACAACAGATTTCGGCACGAGCGATACTTATGTCGGGATCATGAAAGGTGTCATTCTCAGTATTAATCCGAAGGCACAGATAGTTGACCTCACGCACGCTATCCCACCACAAGATATCTACGAAGCGGCTTTCTCAATTTATGCCGCCTGCAGCTACTTCCCAAAAGGAACAATCCATATTATCGTAGTGGATCCAGGGGTAGGGAGCGATCGACAAGCAATAGTGAGTCATATAGACAACGCACTCTTCGTTTGTCCCGACAATGGCGTGTTGAGTTATCTATTGCATAGTGCTGAGAGCGCGGGGACACACCCCATAGATTCCGTGGCGATTCAGAACGCGGCATACTATTTGCCAGAAGTAAGCAATACATTCCACGGTAGGGACATTTTCGCACCCGTCGCGGCACACCTATCGCTCGGCGTGCCGTTTGATGACATCGGTCCGCGGGTGAAAACCCTCGTTCGACTGCCGATTCAAGTGCCCGAATTCACCGGTAATACACTGACAGGACAAATTGTTAAAATTGACAGATTCGGGAATGCAATAACAAATATATCGGAAACCGCAATTGCGCGTTTAGAAAGCACGTCTACGGCGGAGATGCCTATTTATGAAATTAGGGTCGGCAGTACCAGACTTAATCGACTGAACCGTGCTTATGCTGAGTCTGGTATTGGCAAACCTTTGGCAATCATTGGAAGTTACGGATTGTTAGAAATTGCTATAAATGGTGGGAATGCCAAAGAAGGATTGGGAATAAAATGGGGGGATACGGTCATAGTGCAGAGGTTTGATTGAATATATAAACCCAAGCAGGGTATAATAAGATAAAATCAAATCCGTACAGGAGGATAGAACGGAATTGAAACAGATTACTTTAACTGGAATCAAGCCAACAGGACAACCGCACATCGGTAACTATCTCGGCATGATCAAACCCGCATTGGAGCTCGCAAAGGATTTTCAAGCACTCTACTTTATAGCGGATTATCACGCACTCACGACCGTCCGGGATAAGAAGGAATTGGCACATTTAACGTATCAAGCTACTGCGACGTGGTTAGCATTGGGATTAAACCCGGATGAGGTGATTTTCTACCGTCAGTCAGACATTCCAGAAGTATTCGAGTTGTCGTGGGTGTTATCCTGTTTTACAACCAAGGGGTTGCTCAACCGTGCGCACGCCTACAAAGCGATTGTTGACGACAATATCGCCGAGGGACGTGAAGAGGATAAGAACATTAACGCCGGACTCTTCACCTATCCGGTTTTGATGGCAGCTGACATTCTGCTTTTCGGAACACACATCGTGCCGGTTGGGCTTGACCAGCAGCAACACCTTGAAATTACCCGCGATATTGCATTGACTTTCAACAAAAATTACGGCAACGTCTTAACGATTCCGGAAGCCGTGATTCGGAAAGAGGTGATGACGATTCCCGGTATCGATGGCAGAAAGATGAGCAAAAGTTATAACAACGTCATCCCGATCTTCGCGGCTTCTAACCAAGTACGCAAACCCGTCATGCGCATTGTAACCGATTCCAAGCGGCCAGAAGATCCCAAAGACCCGGACGAATGTAACATCTTTGCAATCTATCGTCATCTCGCGGAGGTAGATGCCGTTGAAGCGAAGCGGAAACTCTATCTTGAAGGTGGACTCGCGTATGGCGAGATGAAAAAAGAGTTATTTGCGTTGCTGGAAGCGACCTTTTCCGAGCAACGTGATCGGTATAATGCCTTAATGGAAAATCCAGGTGAGTTGGATAAAATACTTGAAAAAGGCGGAGAAAAAGCACGCGACATCGCCGGACCAATTCTGACGAAGGTTCGCAAAGCAATCGGCGTATAGATTGGGAAGGTCTATAAACTTGATTCGCGTGTGTGCTGAAGTATTCTATTGTCAACTGAAAAAATTGCGCAAGAGACGGATATTAATTTCGTTTGATAATTATTAGGCAGGGCTGCTACAATGGTAAAATGGCGTTGCTACAAAAAAAACTTGCATTTTAATGCAAAATATGTCAAAATATATTTAACTCCTATTTCTATGTTACGCGGGACATCAGGCAATCAACATGCGCCGATAGTTTGACAGACAGTGGAGTAGTGCCACGAAACAGTCCGCGTTGCGACGCGGCAAATCTCTAAAGAAAGTGAGAGGATTCAAATGAAATTTAACACTTTAACATTTATCCTGTTTAGTTTAGGGCTGATAGCGATCAGTCTCGTTACGGTGAACAGTAGTAGTGCTGCAATTGATCCGAGCAGTGTTGTCGGTATTTGGCTGTTCGACGAAGCGGGCGGAGACGCAGTGATGGACTCTTCAGGAAACAATAATCATGGAACGATTGTCAACGCACCCATTTGGGTGGATGGACGGTTCGGTAGTGCTTTAGCATTTGACGGCAGCTGTGTCAACACAAACAAAAAACTTCTTAACGGCAGGAAGGAATTCACAGTTGTTGCGTGGATAAAACCGGGAACTATCACCGAGAATCGCATCGGATTAATAGGACAGAACGATTCCCCAGAATTCGGTTTTATTGATCCTGGGACCGTTTCGCTATGGACTCCCTCAGCGGGTATTAATAATAATCCGTATGAGCATCCACCAGGGGAGTGGCACCATGTCGCTGCTGTGGCTTCCGGAGAATTCACGAAGGTTTATATTGATGGCGAGGCGACCACAAAAAATGGTAGGTGGTCCAATCACGGCAGGTCCGATTTCAACGTGAACATCGGCGGATGTGGTGTTTGGGATCCGAACGGCAATTGGTTCACTGGCGCAATGGATGAAGTCGGACTCTTCCACGCACCTTTGACAGATGCCGATATTACTGATATTATGAATAATGGCTTGACTGCCTTAGGCGTTGCAGTAGAACCCGCAGGGAAAATCGCAGTAACGTGGGGTATCCTCAAGCAGAAAGAATACTAAGCAATTTTAGCACAGGACAGGTAAGCGGCGCGGTGCTCACCGCTGTATCCGCAACCTGTCCTATGTCTATTTTAACCGATAAACCCCGGTTCAAGACTCGTTTAAAGAAAACAAATCTCAAAACCGGGGCAAAATTCATCAGCGCAGCAGGACACAAAAACTGTTGCCATCCCATCGCGGCACTTTCAATCTAACTCCAACTGTCTAAGTAGATGGAATCACACTGAAACGGTTACAAAACAGATTACATGTTTCTATCCGCGTCGTCATACCGACGGGGCTCGCGGCGTTGTTCGCGCGGGCGCGCAGGGTTGACTTTCAGCGGACGTCCCATCATCTCTTGGCCATCTAATGCTTCTATCGCTCGCTCGCCGTCCTCTTGGTTTTCCATCTCAACGAAGCCAAACCCTTTGGAGCGACCATCGTACCGGTCACGGATAATCGTAGCCGTTGCAACCTGACCATACTCTCCAAAGAGCTCTTCGAGGTCGGTTTCCGTGGCCGCATAAGGCACGTTGCCAACGTAGATATTCATCTCGTTTCTCCTTCTAAAAATTATAGGTCCCCTAACCAAGCATTACGAAGACAAACGGCACATTCACGCGAACCGAGTCTCTCAAAAAACCGGTATAGGGAATAGAAATACGGGAAAATGAGAAAACTGAGCACTGTCAGCATTTTCAAAGGCAGAAATTTGGCAGCAAGCGTAGACGGACATTGCACGCAATGCCCAAATTGCAAGGATTGGGAAAAAGTAACTCTCATCAATCTCTTGTTGGAAGCCTCGTCACACTTACAATGAGTATGTTTCGGTTCCAAACCGTAAAACTGTCAAAACACTACTCGTAACTTTGCCAGCGGACACTATCCACATTTCCCTTAAATAAATTTACATAAAATTATATCACAATTTATATTACTTGTCAATATTAATTTTATCTGTTGAATAATTTTATTTCGCGATCATCCAATTATCGCCGATTCCTGCCTCTGTCCGAAGGGGTACCCGAAGCGACATCGCGTTCTCCATCTCTTCACAAACAATCGCGGCATACGCCACCGCGAGCGCCTCTGGCGTTTCAAGCACTAACTCATCATGAATCTGTAGAAGCATTTTTAAGGGAAGTTTGTCCGTATCAATGCGACGCTGCACTTGGACCATCGCTGCCTTCATTAAATCTGCAGCGGAACCTTGCACCACAGTATTAATTGCCAATCGTTCGCCGAGGCTTCGCCGACCCCTATTCGTCGCGTAGATTTCAGGAATCGCGCGTCGCCTACCGGTGAGCGTGCGAACATACCCATGATCCGATGCCTGCTGGACACACTCCTGCAGAAAACGATCTATTCCCGGGAAACGCGTTTTATAATCATCAATAAGAGCCGCTGCTTCTCTCACACGCATCCCCTTAATCCGACGCGAGAGACCCGTTGGCGAGACACCGTAAATGATACCAAAATTGATGGTCTTCGCCTTATCACGAAGTTCACGCGTAACCGAGGCAGCCGGAACTTCGAATACTTGTGAAGCAACCGCTGTATGGATGTCTAAATCTTGTGTAAACGTCTCGATTAAACTTTCGTCTTCGCTAAAGTGTGCGAGAATGCGAAGTTCGATCTGTGAATAATCGGCACAGATTAACTTATGCCCCTCTGGTGCCCTAAAAGCGCGCCGCAACTGTCTTCCGATCTCAGTTCGGACAGGAATGTTCTGTAGATTCGGATGGTCGGACTTCAAACGTCCTGTCGCTGTCGTTAACTGATAGAGGTGTGTGTGGATGCGCTCTGTTTTTGGATCAACAGCGTTCTGGAGTTGTGCCAGATACGTGCTCTGTAACTTACGAAATTGGCGGTACTCAATTATTAAGCGCGGCACACTCGTCTTCGCATCGTTGATATCTTCTCTCAATGAGAGTGCCTCTAACACCGTCACATCGGTGGAGACTTTGCCACCCCGCGTCCGTTTCACAGGTTTGAAACCGAGTTCATCGAACAGCACTTGCGCCAGTTGTCTCGGTGAATCAATATTACACGGATATCCAACGATTTCGTGAATCTCCTTTTGCCGAGCATCAACAAGTTCGCTAATCACAACGTTTTGGCGTTTGAGTTCCTCCTTATCGCAAACGATACCGTTATACTCCATTTCAGCGAGAATAGGCGCCAGCGGTGACTCTATATCACGCGCTAACGCTGTGATCCCCATTTCATCAAGTTTGGGCATCAGAAAATGATAGAGTCGAAGGGTAACGTCAGCATCTTCCGCGGCGTAAATTGTGGCTTGTTCCAATGGCACTTCATCGATTGTTTTCTGCTGATCTGTCTTCGCTCCAAACAGTTCACCGAAGTCCGCCGCTTGTAGGGGCGAGGTTGCCTCGCCGGTCCTATCTGAATCCGTCGTTAGTTCTTCAAACGAGATCATCTTGTGTTCTAAATGGAGCAACGCCAGTGTATCGAGGTTGTGGGAGGGGATCTGCGCATCAACTAATTGACTCGCGAGCAGTGTATCAAAGGCAGCACCTTGGAGCTTAACACCGTTCCTGATAAGAATGCTGGCGTCAAACTTTAGATTATGTCCACATTTCGGTAGTGCTGGATTCTCCAAAATCGGCTTAAGTGCCGAAAGCACAGTGTCTGTATCCAGATGATCTTTGGGGTGCGGAGAACGAACGGGAACGTAAACACCTTGCTTCGGTTTCCATGAGAAACTCAATCCACACAGCCTCGCATCGCGTTCCAAGCCATCCGTTTCGGTATCAAAACTGATAATCTCCTGGGTTTCCGAGAGTGTATCAACGAGATCTTGCAGTTGGTCGAGTGTAACGATCGCCGAATAGTCCCCCGTTGCAGCGGTGTCGTAGTCACCTTTGTTCAAAATAGCATCTGTTTTCTGCGCTAACGCCGCAACCCGTTCCTTGCGCGTCGTTGGTGTAGAAGGAACGATGGACGTAGAATCGCCCCCCGCAAGTTCCCGCACAACCTGCTCGTAGCGTTTGAGTTCTAACGCTTGGAAGAGTGGAAGAATCTTCTGGAGGTCAAGTGGTTTGACACGGGCTTGTTCTATGGAGAAGTCCAAAGTAGCATTCCGCTTCAAGGTTACAAGCCGTCTTGAAAGATCGAGTTGTGAACGGGACTTCTCCAAATTTTCACGACGTTTCCCTCTAATCTTATCGATATTCTCAAAAATGCCTTCAATCGAGCCGTATTGCTGAATCAATTGCGATGCGGTTTTCAAGCCGATTTTCTCGACACCTGGAACATTGTCTGAAGTATCTCCCATTAAGGCAAGCGTATCCACAACTTGAGACGGTTTTATACCTTTCGTCTCCAGCAACGACCGCTCGTCGATAATCTTATCGTTATGGAGGTCAAGCATTGTAACCCGGTCGTCCATTAACAACTGTTCAAGGTCTTTGTCTTTAGAAATAATGGTGACATTGACATCACGCGCCTCTGGGTCCTTAAGTATCACCTCAGTGACAGAGGCGATGATGTCGTCTGCCTCCAATTCAGGTTGACCGAGCGTCAAGATACCAAATGCCTCAAGCAACTCCAGAATCCGATGAATCTGTGTCACCAGATCATCAGGTGCCGGAGAGCGATTCGCCTTGTAGTCCGAATAAAGTTCATTGCGAAACGTGTCCCCCGGTGTATCAATCGCAGCGACAACATATTTTGCCTGAAGTTGCGTCAATATCCGAATAAGTGTACCAGCGAACCCGAACACAGCATGGGTCGCCTCGCCAGTGATGCTGCTCGTCAATCCGCTACGAATCGCATAATAAGCCCGAAATATTTCGGCGTGCGTGTCAATAATATAGACAGTATCTTTTTGCTCGTTTTGCATGATTCCTATGCCTGCCTCCTAATCGGGGAAATGCCATTGACGTAAGGAGTCTGACGCTGACAAACCCGCCTCTTGCCCGAGCGCGAACGCAGTCGCAATCAGGTTTCGCTCACCAGATATGATGTCACCCGCCGCGAAGAGTCCCGGAATCAGCGCTCCACTGCTGTCCAACATTTGCATATCCTCGTTTGCGATAATCAACCCTTCTTCATCCTTTTGATAGTCCCATCCCTCAAGAAACTTCGTATTCGGGATGAGTCCTTCATCGACGAGAAAACCGTGGAAAAACAATTCGCTCCCATCAACCATCTCAAATCCTAAAAGGTCGGTTTTTTCACCAATATGCCGCTTAATCTTTGTTTCAATGATATTAATTTTACGGGCTTTCACCTGCTCCAGCACAGGTGGTGACATCCCGTGCGGTCTACCGTTTGTTAGAATTGTAATTTTATCCGTAAAATCTTGTGCCCCAATCGCTGCCTCGTAGATATAGTCGCCAACACCGAGGAGTGCAAGATGTTCGTTGACATGGAGATGTCCATCACAGCGAATGCAGACATGCCACCCTTTTCGATTGCCGGCATAGCGAAATACCGTCGCGTACTGCTTATATAAACGCTCAGCATCGGGGTCAAATTCAATATCGGGCCACTTATCGTCAAACCCAGCGGCAACGACGATAGTGCGAGATTTAAAAGATACCATCTCCGGGGGTGTATTTTTTTTCAGTGTTTTTGTAGATGCTTCGAGTTCAAATAGGTCGCCGTTCCGTGCGAGTTTCGCAACCATGCCGTCGCGTATATCAATACCTGTCTTGCGTTTCTCCGAACCCAGCATGAAATCGACGACGGGGCGGCTTTCCATCCATTTCATGAGTTCTTTCGCAAAGTGAGGTCCAATGATACCCGGAAAGACCGGCGCATCTTCAATTTCTACGGACTTTGACCAGTAAGCGCGACCCCTACTAAAACTCACCTTCCCTGAGTGCAGCACCAAAACGTGCCGCATTTGATGGCTCGCTGAAACGGCTGCTTGTGCACCAGCGGGTCCCGCGCCAATCACTGCAACGTCATAAATCGTTTCTTGCATGGTTTTTCTCCTCATTTCTCAAAACCCATACTTCTTCCACTTTTCATCGACCAACGCAATCACCTCGTCAGACATTTGGATCTCTTGGGGCCACTCGCGTTCATACCCCTCCTCCGCCCACTTCGTTGTCGCATCGATGCCCATCTTCGATCCCGCACCCATCAGCGGTGCCGCATGATCCAGCACATCGACAGGTCCCTCAACGATTGTCACATCCCTTTTTGGATCGACATTGCTGCCGACATAGAAAAGCACCTCTTCGAGGTTCTGAACGTCTACCTCTTTATCAACGACGATGATAATTTTGCTGAACATCAACTGTCCGAGTCCCCACAGGCTGTGCATAATCTTCTTTGCGTGGTAGGGGTAGCGTTTGTCGATAGAGATCAGCGCAAAATTGTGGAATACACCAAATAAGGGTAGATTCATATCGACAAGCTCCGGCAACTGCGTTTTAATCAACGGCATAAAGATCCGCTCAGTCGCCTTACCCATGTAGCAATCCTCCATCGGTGGTTTACCGACGATGATCGTCTGATAGATCGGATTTTTTCGATGTGTAATCGCTGTGATATGAAGGAGCGGGTACTCATCTGCCAAGGAATAGAATCCGGTATGATCCCCGAAGGGGCCCTCTATACAGGTTTCGTGTGGCTCAATGTATCCTTCAATTACAATGTCTGCCTCTGCAGGCACAAGCATATCAATTGTTTTGGCGGGTACCATCTCCACATTCGATTTGCGGAGAAACCCCGCGAAGAGGAGTTCATCAATCCCAGATGGAAGGGGTGCCGTGCCGATATAAGACATCACTGGATCTCCGCCGAGTGCAATCGCAACCGGCATCTGTTGTTCCGCTTGTTGATACTCGCGATGATGCGCAGCACCATCGTGATGAATTTGCCAGTGCATCGCTAAAGCGTATGGCGTTATTTTCTGTAAACGATAGGTACCAACGTTCCGTTGACCCGTTTTAAGGCTATGCGTGAAAACTTGGGGTAAAGTGATGTATCTATCGGCATCAAGGGGCCAGCATTTTATGAGCGGCAGGACATCTAAGGAGGCGTCCTCACCCGTAAGGACGACGTCTTGACATGCACCTTTCTTTACCGTCTTCGGCGGAAAGTTCGTCAATTGCGACAGCAGTCGGAGAATTTTTATCTTATCGAGGAGGGAATCCGGGGGTCCCAATTTAATCATACTCTCAATTTCCGACGCGATTTGTCCAAGATCGTCAACACCAAGCGCCATCGCCATCCGTTCATAAGAGCCGTAAGTATTGATGAGGAGCGGCATCCGGCTACCTTCTACCTTTTCAAAGAGAAGGGCAGGGCCGCCTAATTTACTCACCCGATCGGTGATCTCAGCGATTTCCAGGTCCGGTGATACAGTTGTTTTAATCCGTTTGAGTTCACCTGCTCGATCCAAGACTTTGACGAACTCTGCGAGACTATTGTATGCCATTTTTTTAATTATAGGCTCCTTGGACTGCGCTCCACTTCGTTTCGCGCGAATTTTCAGTTAATTTTTCACATCTTTATGACCATTCAACGTGCGACTAACGAATTCTACCAGAAATCTGTTTTAACCCCTGCTGATAGTTCCGGTTTTCCGGTTCAAGTTCCAATGCTTTTCGGATCGCTTTTTCTGACTGCGGATAGTCACCACGTCGAAAATCAATGAGTGCAAGCGTGTTATAATAACTCGCGACGTTCGGATCCAAGCGGATGGCTTCTTGGGCATAACGCCGCGCCGCTTCTAAATCCGCTTTCGCTTGACGCGCATAACAGATACCCAAATTATGGTGTATCTCAGCAGTGTCAGGGGCTAATGTCGCGCTCGCTTTATATGTATCAATCGCTTCCGCATAACGCTTCTGTTTCAGCAAGATTGTGCCAATCTTCAGATGTGCCTCTAAAAGTTGGGGTGCCAGCGCGGCTGCACGTCGGTAATGTTCCAGGGCGACTTCCATTTCATTCTGACTGAAATACGCCAAACCGAGCCCCGCGTGTGCCTTGGCGAAATCCGGTTGGAGTTCCAACGCTTTCCGCTGTGCAGTAACGGCTTCCGAGTGTTTCCCAAGCATCGTATAAGCGATACCCAAACCGTTATGAGCTGGCACAAGTTCGGGATTCATGCCGAGTGCTTTTTGATACTCCCAGACCGCTTTCTCATAAAATCCGTTTTTGAGGTAGAGCCTCGCGATATTGGCGAGAATCTGGGCGCGTTCCGCTGTCCCTTGCGTCCGCTGCAACGCGCCTCGCAATTGGTGTAGAGGGGTCAGGGTCGCTTTGCGTTCCTCAAATAGGGACATCTGCTCACGCGCTGCAGACGGATTTCCAGCGCGGAGATACGCTTGCGCAAGATTATAGAGTGCCTCCACTAACATCTCGTCGTGTCTGTATGCTGTCCGATAGGACGCGATTGCATCCGTCCACCGTTTTTCCTGTGCATAGAGCAGCCCTAACTGATAGTGCGCAGCTGCGAATTCCGGCGCAATGGCAATCGCACGTTGTTGATGTTCTATCGCTGCGGAACGTTCGCCACGTTTGTTGTAGACATTCCCGAGTTGGTGATGAATCATTTCATCGTTCGGATCCAAAGCAACCGCCACTTTGTAAGCATCGAGCGCTTCGGTGTAACGGTGCATGTTCACATAAGCACTCGCCAGCGCCGCGTGGGTATATGCCCAATCGGGGACGGAGGCAATCGCACGCTGATATGCAGCGACGGCATCTTCAAATTTCTCAAGTCCGGTGTATGCCAATCCCAATCCGTAGTAACCAGCTGCAATATCCGCATTGCGTCCAGTCCCCTCGCTTTCGGCAACTGGATTCACTTCCATCAACGCAATTATTCGACGATACTCGTCAACTGCTTCCGTGTAAGCCTCAATTTGGAGGTAAACCTTCGCGAGTTGCAATCGAGTCTCAATTCGTGTGCCATCAACCGACAATTCTGCTTTGTAAGCACGAATCTGTGCTGTGATGTCCGCAGCAGTCCTTTCTTGACAGAATCCGACTGAGACGTGATGGAAAGCAAGGTGGCACGCGACGAGTACCACCAATACAACTGGGGAATAGGAAAGTTTCCGGACCACTTACTGCCATCCCAGTGGTGCGATGGAACACCACCTAAAAACGTTGTTTGAGGTGTCCCCATGTGGTAGCCAATTTATTTAGCGGTTCCACCGGAGTGAGACCGGCGATAGCATCCCCGGAGACCTTGACATCATCAAAACTCGCGGCTGTTTCCCATGCCCACACCCCAGCTTGACCAGCAGGATATCCAGCTCCGGTTTCATCCTTGAGTTCTCCCTGCTCTTCACCGTTAATCCAGAGTTTCATTGAATCGCCTTCCACGACGACCCGCATGTCAAACCATTCGTCGTTCGCGATCGTGACATTGGATCCCGGGAGTTCACCGATTTTGTCACGAGCGTCCCATGCCCCCGTCTTATGTCGCCAAAGCTCAGTTTTGTTATTTGGGACATTGAGATAGTAAACATAGTATTCCATCTCACTTTGGGCGCGATAAACAACACCTGCCCAATTCCCTTCATCAAGCCGAACTTTTGCCTCAACAGTGTAATTTTCCCATGCAGCGTCACCGACGAGGGAGTGCTCGGCTCTACCGCCCTTAGCGAGTTTGTATATGCCGTCCTCAACACTCCAAGAACCGTTAGCGGGTGTCCAGTCGTCTGCCTCCGATTCAAAGGACCAAGTTTGTTCGCCTCCAAAAGCGACAGAGGTTACGAGGACGAGAAAACAACAACTGATAACAGCTGAAAAAAGATATTTCATAAAATCTCTCCGATTGTAGTAGGGGCGGGGTTTCCCCGTCCGTTACCAATGAATAATGTGCATAGTTAATACTCAAAATTGCTTATGGCGAGGTTAAAAACCCCGCCAGCGAGAATGGACGATTTTTTCCCTAAAATGTCTGAGGTAGAATCGTCCAGAAATTAGTAGACCCGTTTGAGGCGTCCCCATGTCGTGGCGAGTTTATCCTTCGCATCAACGGCAAGGGTATCTATCACATTATCACCGGTAATCATGACATCATCAAAACTCGCGGCGGTCTCCCATCCCCACACACCGATCTTGCCGGTTTTGTAGCCATCATCTTTCTGTTCACCTTGGAGTTCACCGTTGATATGCAGTTGGAAGATACCCCCTTCAACGATGACTTTAACGTCAAGCCACTCTTCGTTTTCTATTTTCACTTTTTTAGTGGCGGGAATATTACTGTTAATCGCTTGACGCGTATCCCACGCCCCTTTGCTATGCTTCCAGAGTTCAGACTTGTTGTTCGGAACGTTCAAATAATAGACGTAATACTCATGCTCACTTTGCGCTCGAAAGATTAAGCCTGCCCAGTTCCCTTCGTCCAGCCGAATTTTGGCTTCGACGGTGTAGTCGTCCCAGTCCTCTTCACCGACAAGGGTGTGTTCGGCTTTACCGCCTCTCTCAAGTTGGTAGATACCGCCCTTAATTTCCCAATTTCCGTTCGCGACTTTCCAATCATCGTGCTTTTCCTCAAAGTCCCACAATTGGGTCCCTGCGAAAGTTGGTAGCGAAAAAGCGATCCCCAAAAGCATAATGAGACTGAAAGGAACTAACTTTGAAAATCCGATAGCCATTCTCATGTTTTCCTCCTATTTTCTGTTAATACGATATAGGACTCGTCAACACATTTCCTGCCATTGTAGTGATAGCAGAAATCCTACAATAGAATAACGTTAAAAGTCAAAAAAGTCAACATTAACTTCAAGAATGTTAGGGGCATTCAGTTTTAAAAACTTGCATCTAACCCTATTATCGTGTATTCTAAATAGTACTTAGACACACTTAGGCTTTATCTCTCAAATCACACAGAATTTGGAAAGGAAAATATTTTGCGTATAAGGATTTTAATCACACTTTTAATCACCTGCTTTGCTGTAATAGAGGCAACTCCCGCAGCACTAAAAGTCGGTCTCATCTATGATGTCACCGGGCGCGGCGATCTCTCATTCTGCGATGCCGCCTACGCAGGCGCGAAGAAAGCAAAAGACGAATGGGGATTCAAACTCACAGAGGTCACGCCAAGCCTCAGCACGGATAACGAGTTAACGCTCCGCAGACTCGCGAAACTGAAATATGATCTCATCATCGGGGTCGGTTTCCTGTTTCAAGAACCGATGAACCGTGTCGCAAGCGATTTCCCGGATGTCAAGTTTGCACTCATTGACGCAGTCATCGAACAACCCAACGTTGCCTCGCTGACCTACCGAGCACACGAAGGCACATTTCTCGCAGGGGTCATTTCAGCGTTGAAAACCGAGGAAAAGCAGATAGGTTTCATCGGTGGGATGAAGGTGCCGTTGGTTGAGGCTTTTGAAATCGGCTATCGCGCCGGTATTACGGCAACGAACCCCGATCTTAAACTGGTAGCAGATTACGTAGGTGTTACGCCGCAAGCTTTCAACGATCCGGCGAAAGCCAAGGAGCTCGCGCTTTCGCAATACAACCGTGGCATAGATATTATCCTTGCCGCTGCCGGTGCGAGCGGCTTGGGGGTTCTTGAAGCCGCAAAAGCAACACAAAAATCAATCATCTGGGTCGATTCCAATGGTAACAACCTCGCCCCGGGCTTAGTACTCACAAGTGTTATCAAGGGTGTGGAAATATCGGTTTATGAGACAATAAAGAGTGTCCAAGAAGGAAATTTCTCTGGCGGTTTGAAAGAGTACGGGCTTAAAGAGGGCGGTGTCGAGTACATTATTGATGATGTCAATCGCGCGCTCCTCTCGGACGAGATTCTGGAACAGGTTGAGACATTTAAGGCGAAAATTATCGCGGGCGATATCGTCGTTCCGCACGAACGGCAGTAAAGATGGCGCGTACATCAATCATTGAGATGCATGGCATCAACAAGCGTTTTGGGCAAGTGCAGGCAAATGACGCAGTAGATTTCACGCTCCATCGGGGTGAGATCCACGCCATTGTTGGTGAAAACGGGGCAGGCAAGTCTACACTGATGAAAATTCTCTACGGGTTGTATCAACCCGATGCAGGCGAGATTTTCGTCGATGGACGTGTTGTGGCTATCTCTTCACCACGGCGCGCAATGCAGCTCGGTTTGGGGATGGTCCAGCAACACTTTACACTGATTCCCGTCTTCACGGCACTTCAAAACATCGTCCTTGCCAAAGAGCCTCGCAAATTCGGGGCACTTCTTGATTACCAACAGGCAGGAGAACAGATTGCTGCACTCGCAGCACAACTCGGTTTCGATGTCCCACTGAATACCCCTGTCGAGTCCCTCCCAATTGGGGCACAACAACACACCGAAATCCTGAAAGTCCTCTACCACGGGGCAGACATCCTCATCATGGATGAACCGACAGCCGTGCTCGCACCCCAAGAGGTTGAAGGACTCTTTAATTGTATGCGTAGCCTCAAAAGTGAAGGGAAAAGCCTCATAATCATTACACATAAACTCGATGAAGTCATGGCAATTGCCGACCGTGTCACAGTAATGCGACGCGGGAGAGCCCTCCCTTCTTGTCCGATCGACGACACCGATGCCGCAGTGTTGGCAGAAATGATTCTCGGTGAACCCGTTATCCCTACGTCTGTGACGCGAGAACAGGCGATAGGCACAACGCCTCTGCTCCGTTTGGAAAACGTCACGCTTTCAGGAGATTCTGACACCCACAGAAGACACAAATGGAAAAAGGTGATGACAAATAAAGCATCCAGCAAACGATATCTCAACCAAGTGAGCCTTGAAGTATTCCCCGGTGAAATCGTCGGTATAGCAGGGGTCGAAGGGAACGGACAGTCAGAACTCGTTCAGGTCCTGACAGGATTGCGGCAGATAGATAGCGGGACACTCACGCTAAACGGAGAACGGATCGCACACATCCCCGCCGATAGACATCGACACGGTATTAGTCTGAACGATCGAATTGACGATAACTTCATCATCAGGCATCATAAACACAGTCGGTTCTGCCGATACGAACTGCTGCAGCGCAAATCAATTCAACGGTATGCGCTGAATGCCCTTGATAAATACCAAATTCGTGTTGGAGATATAGTGGATCCGATTCGGACCCTTTCCGGTGGAAATCAGCAGAAGGTCGTCGTCGCGCGTGAGTTAGAAGCGCGTCCTGAAGTTATCATTGCAGCCCACCCAACACGCGGCTTAGACATCCATGCAACCGAATTCGTCCACACACGGCTTATTCATGCCCGCAATCGCGCCAAAGCCGTTTTACTCGTCTCCTCTGAATTGGATGAGCTCCTTCATCTGAGCGACAGGATCGCAGTGATGTACGATGGCAAAATTGTCGGTATTGTGAAGCCTGCGGAGACCAACAAACAAGAGTTGGGTGCCTTGATGCTCGGTTTGACGTAGTGGGAAAAGATTCGGTAGACAAATTCTGCCATTGACAAATTCTGAAGTATACGTTATACTATACAAACGCAAGTTGCACCCCAAAATGTAGCATCATCTGTTGGATTGGGCATATCAACTTTTCAACCTACCTGACCGAACCGCAAGGTATAATTAAAAAATGATAATTGATTCCCACACCCACGCATGGCCCCGGTGGCCCTATCAACCCCCCGTTCCTGATGACGAAAGTCGTGGCAAAGTTGAACAACTCCTCCACGAAATGGATCTGCACGATGTTGACAAAGCCGTGCTTATCTGCGCACGCATCGATCGAAACCCCGAAAACAACGATTACGTCGCAGCGTGTGTCAAACGTTACCCTGAGCGACTCATCCAGTTTGCCGATGTGGACTGCTCCTGGACGGAGACGTATCACACGGAGGGTGCCGCCGATCGATTGAAAACTGCAGCGGAAGCGTATTCCCTCAAAGGCTATACGCACTACCTCAGAGGTGATGACGATGGGAGTTGGTTCTTCTCAGCGGAGGGACAACGTTTCTTCCAGACGACAGCCGACCTCGGACTCATCGCCAGCATTGCCATGGGAAGCCATCAGCACGAGGCACTCCGAAAACTCGCCGCGCAGTTCCCGACTGTGCCATTTCTGTGCCATCACATGGGCGGTGCGCGCGCCGGTGAAGAGCCTCCATATCCGCAGCTCAAGCAGGTGCTTGCCTCAGGGGACGTGCCGAACATTCACATCAAGATGTCAGGTTTTGCTTATGTCTCGCAGGTCTCATGGGATTATCCACAATCGGATACCCACTGGATTGTGCGTGCCCTCTACGAACACTTCGGGCCTGCTCGTCTCTGTTGGGGGTCCGACTATCCTGTTGTTCGCAACTTTATGACCTATCAGCACGCACTTGAGGCGTTCCGAACGCACTGTCCATTTATCCCAGAGGCAGACAAAACAGCGATTTTAGGCGGAACGCTCCATCGCCTGTTAGCGGAAGTAGGAAGATAGCACGACCTCTATTGATTCTCGGTCACGCGGGTAGATAACAGAAAAAGCAGAAAAGGTTGCTTTTTAAATTGATTTGAGGTATAATAAGAGTTAAGGTTAAAATGGTAGAGTGTTACTATTGCGTTTAGTAAGGTGAATCCCAAAAAAATGGAGAAATTAAGATGAGAAATATCTTTGTTTTGACGGTCCTCGCGCTAACCTTCATAGCGGGTTTCGCTTTTGCCAGCGAATCACCGACTGTGCAAGGCGAATACATTGAAGCCCGTTCAGCGAGTGTCTATGTCGGGGCATGCCACTATGGTTCCGAATTCGTGGAAGGTGGCAGAGAGGCAACCGCCGTCTGGAACATCCAGAGTGGAACGTGGAACGATGTTTCACTCGAGAACCTAACAGTCGTCGCTGTTATTAGTGCGAAAAACAACTTGGCAATCGAGACCAAGACCCGTAAGAGCGTGTTATACATGGATCCGAGTACGACCGCAGAACAGCGCGCCGCACTCAGCGACCTACTCACGACGAAATACGCCGATGTTTTGGGTGAAGTCGTCGCAACCCAAACCGCTTCCGTTGAATTCACGAAGGAAGGCACCAAATATGATGTAACCGTTGGTGAAGTTCTCAAACTTTCTGCCAACCGTTATCCGTGTGCCGGATGCACACAGCCCCATCAGATCTGGTACAAACCGCTGACAACGATTCAGAACGCCATTGTTGGTAAATCCGAGGTTTATCGCTATAAGGATGCTCACCTCCCGGTGACATGGCAGCAGAGCGGCACAGAGAACAACGTCTTCGTCGGCACCTTCTCGATTTAAGACAGTGAATGTCTGTAGTTACCTCTCGGGTAGCTACAGACACCCCTTTTCCCACCTCAGAATCGTAATTTTAACTTGCCCTTCGATTTCCTCCTACTTTTCTTATATGAAAAACGGCTCAAACCAAGGTATTACTGGATTCAAGCCGATTTAGAAAATGTCTGATAGTTGCCCTTATCGGACCTTTTTGATGCGTCCCCATGTGGTTGTGAGCTTGGCTCTGGGGTCTACGGGAAAACTATCATCGCCGAAGAACTCAATCTCGCCAATTTGAAAGTACGCTCCAGCCGGGTTCGATGCGGTGTCAAAAGTAACATGCCGAAAAAAACTATACCCGGTTTTTTGAACGTCGTAATCTTCCCCTGCCTCAAAAAGGACGACTTGCAGTCGCTGATCCCAAAAACTCTTCCCGTCGTGAGCATAGATGGTCGTAAACTTCTTGCCGTCGTTCGACCCCTGAACCTCCCACACTGTAGGGTCCCTCGGAGGAACATCGTTCGCTGAAGATACGGTGAAGTGTGTCAATGCGTACTGCTCCTCAAACTCAGCTGTCACGTGTAGACCTTCTTTCGGAATACCGCCCCCACGTCCGCAGCACCATTTGTCATTGCTGGGACCAAGGCGGTTATCGAAGACGTTAAACGCAAATTCACCGCCCGCGAATCCGGGTTCATCGTTGGCTGAGAAAGTGGCGTTGTAACCTTTATCTGCTTCAGGTTCACCATCGTCTTCTGGGTCGGTAAGGTCTCCTCCGAGCAGTGAATCCGTTCCTGTTCCCAAGACTTCCTCCGCCTGTGCCGTGTCGCTCGTGCTGATAACAAAACAGGCTATCATCAACACAAATCCTGCGAATACCAACATAATTTTCATGCTGTTCAATCTCCCAGAGAAATGAATCTCATTTTTACGTGAGTTTCCACTTCTTATATAAAACTAAAATAGACTAATAGAGTAACACATACACACCCCCATTTTCAAGGAGATGAACAGAATCTTTCAAGGCATCGCACACCAAACACTATTCAGTCGAGACATGCTGATCATCGATGAAAATTAGTAGACCGATTCATTTTCCGACTACATCCATATTTCCTTGCCATAATCCTTGCATCTCCTCGCACGTTTCCAAAAGCCCTGCTAATGTTCCTTCCGCTTCTATACTTCCGTCCTTGAGGACGACAATATTATCGGCGTGTCGTAAGGCAATAGGACGATGTGACACGACAAGGTACGTGCCTGTGGGTAAACTATTTGAAGTCGACTCGCGTCGTTCAAATACCCTACTCCATAACTTCTGCTCTGTTTCCACATCAAGAGCGCTGGAAAGATCGTCGAACACCAATAGTTCAGACTCACGCACCAACATCCGCGCCGCTGCTGTTCGCTGTAGTTGTCCACCGGAGAGTCTAACACCTCTGGGACCAATCACCGTATCCAGTCCACTTTCCAATGTTCTCAGATCATCCTCCAGCGCAGCTGCCCAGATAGCATCAGGAAGATTGACGTTAGAATATGTGATGCCTTTCTTTGTTCATAACAAGTTGAGCGCACTTTCGCGCGTTTCCAGACCAGTGCGAAAGCCTACTTAGAACACCACCTACATAGAGACGTTATCAGGGAAGAAATTGTTTGGATACATAGAGTATTCTACTGTATAATAAGTGGTGTCTACCGAGTATATAACGCAACCGACAATCAGGAAAACTATAGACATGTGGGGCATATAATGAATAGGCAACTAAGGAAAAAAATGAAGAAAACACGTATATTATAAGGAGAATGAATGGACACAAGGACAACACCCGAAAAACGGAAATTCAGACTAACACCTGAAGAACGATCCTCTTGGGACGAAAAAGGATACTTTGTCCGTTACGACGTTTTTACAAAAAAAGAAAATGACGTTTTAGCGCAAATCGCGGATGACATTGCTATCGGAAAACGCTCCTTCCCAGACTATCATATCTTTCAAAACGCTTTAGTCAGAGACGGTAAAATCGAAGCACAAGGCATCTACGCGATGCACAATATCCAATATGTGAGTTGTAATTGTTCGGAATTCCTTGCACGCACACGTGATCCGCGCCTCACTGACCCCGTTGTTGACATCCTCGGTCCAGATCTCCTCGGTCTCAACAATCTTTACATTTGGAAACCGCCAAAAATCGGTCTCGGTTTCCCGTGGCATCAGGATAAATGGTATTTTAACCATCAGTATAAAACCGGAACGACAGTCGCAACATGGTCTGCCATTGATAATGCGGATAAAGACAACGGGTGTCTATACGTTATCCCCGGTAGCCATAAATATGGCGTTCGTGAGCATAAGGAGCTTGAAGGTTCACAACAAGGGGAGTTTAAACAGGCACAGGGGGCTCGTGATGAAGACGGTGTTGCGGTAGAAGTCCCTGCTGGCGCGGTCATCTATTTTAACAGCCAAGTCCTCCATAAAAGCACGGATAACCGCAGTGAGCGTTTCAGACGCGCAAACATCGCACATTATATCAGTGCCACAGCAGAATGGACGCGTCCGGAGGCTGTAAATAAAAAACGTCCTCCCATGTGGATTCGTGGTGAAACCTATCCCGGTATGGCAGATGAAGTTCAAAGGGACGTTATATCAATTTTACAATCCGATTGACGACTAACGAAAGAGAACTCTCATGAAACTACGACTGACTACCATTTATGTCTTGCTGCTTTTACTTCTATCATCTTCCGATGCAACCGTTCCTTCCCAATACACCAAGCAATCCGTTGAATGGTTCCAGAGCGCGGAAGGTCACCGTATTGCCGACAACGTCCTCACGTGGCAGACACTGCACGGCGGTTGGCCCAAAAATAGAGACACGGCATCTGAACCGTTTGATGGTAAGCGTGAGGATCTGCACGCAACGTTCGACAACGGTGCGACCACTAACGAATTGCGGTTTCTTGCCCGTGCGTTTCGTGCGACAAACGAGCCACGCTACCAACAAGCATTTCTCAAAGGTCTTTCTCATATCCTTGAAGCACAATACCCAAATGGTGGGTGGCCACAGTTTTATCCGCTAAGCAAAAGTTACCATCGTCACATCACGTTCAATGACAATGTTATGGTCCGCATTCTTGAACTTCTCCGAGATGTCTCTGAATCTTCCGACTATCGATTCCTGAAAACGGAGGACCGCACTAAGGCTGAGGCTGCTGTAACCAAGGGCATTGACTGCATCCTGCGCACGCAAATCAAGCAGAATGGCAAACGCACCGTCTGGTGCGCGCAGCATGACGTGAAAACGCTTGCGCCTGCATGGGCACGTTCCTATGAGCCACCATCGCTCTCAGGTGCCGAAAGCGTCGGCGTCGTACGATTCCTGATGTCAGTTGAAGAACCCACACCAGCGATCATCGCCGCTGTCGAAGGATCCATCGAGTGGTTCAGGAGCGTCGCTATCCACGGCATGCGTTTTGACGAGTTCACCGACGCAGCGGGGAAGGATGATAAGCGGATCGTAGCGGATCCCGACGCGGGACCGCTCTGGGCGCGTTTCTACGAGATCGGCAGCAACCGTCCAATCTTTCTCGACCGCGACTCCGTGGTCCGCTACTCGTTATCCGAGATTGGGCAGGAACGCCGCGGTGGATACGATTACTATGGTGGTTGGGCCACCAGGCTCCTCGCAAATGAGTACCCACGGTGGAGAGAAAAGCACAAGTTCCCAAAGGAATGACTGAACTATATCAATAGGAGAATTAGTGGACACAAAAACAGCATCTGAGCAACGGAAGTTCAGACTGACACCTGAAGAACGATCTTTTTGGGACGAAAATGGATACTTTGTCCGATTCAACGTTTTCACCAAAGAGGAAAACGACGTGCTACGTCAAATCGCGGACGACATTGCCGTCGGAAAACGATCTTTTCCGACAACGAATATCGATCAAAACGCATTGGTCAGGGATGAAAAAGTTGAAGCCTCTGGTATCCACGCGATGCATAAAATCCATCATGTGAGCTGTTATTGCCCTGAATTCCTTGACCGGGTCCGTGACCCGCGTCTCACAGATCCCGTTGTTGATCTCCTCGGTCCGGATCTCCTCGGTCTTAACAATCTGTATATCTGGAAAGTACCCAAGATTGGTTTAGGGTTCCCGTGGCATCAAGATAAATGGTATTTTAACCACCAGTATAAAACTGAGATGACAGTCGGAACGTGGACGGCTATTGATGCAGCAGATGTAGATAATGGATGTCTATACGTTATCCCGGGTAGCCACAAATATGGCATTCTTAAACATGAGGACTTGGAAGGTTCACAACAGAATGAATTTAAAATAGCACGCGAGGCAAAGGATGAAGAGGGGGTTGCCGTCGAAGTGCCGCTTGGAGCCGTCGTTTGGTTCAACAACCAACTCCTCCATAAAAGCACGGATAACCACAGTCTCCGCTTTCGACGGTGTAATGTTGCGCATTATATCAGTGCAAATGCGGAACGTATCCCTAAAAAAGATAGCAAAAATATCCGTCCTGTCATGTGGGTTACAGGGGAAACATACGCAGAAAAGATGGCACCCATCTATCGTGACGTTTTACCCATCTCGGACTCCGATTGAAAATACCGATGGCAAGTTTAGGCGCGGCTGATAGGAAACAGGAACCGGACCAAGGCACTAAACTTGACAAAAAATTCGTCATACGTTACACTTGTAGTCAAGTGTAGTCAAGAGCATTATCGCCAAGGAAGAGGATTATGTCTTACATGAATCCAGAGTTTCATAGAGACTGGAAAAACAACGGTTACCTCAAGATCCCCGGCTTTTTCTCTGCCGAAGAGGTGAACGATCTACAGGACTGGGTCTCTGAAATTTCGGGCTGGGAACCGACGCTCAACAAGTGGATGCATCATTACGAATCCACGCCAGCTGGACCGCGGCTCTCCCGTTCAGAAAATTTCGTGCCGTATCACATCGGTATGAAAACCACTGTGACACGTGGTAAAGTATTGGATGTCGTTTCCGAGTTGATGGAGGAACCGGCGGTGCTCTACAAAGAGAAAATCAACTACAAGTATCCGGGGGGCGGTGGTTACGCTGCCCATCAAGACGCACCCGCTTACGAATTTATTAACTACCACATCACGTGTCTGATTTCAGTAGATCCAGCAACCTCCGAAAGCGGTTGTCTTTACTTCGCACCGGGTAGGCACAAGGAAGGATTCATCGCACTGGATGAAAAGGGATGTGTTGCCCCCGAAACCGCTGCAACGATGGAGTGGGTCGCGGTGCCAACAGATCCGGGCGACATTCTTCTCTTCGGTTCTTACATTCCGCACAAGAGTCCGAGCAACCGTTCAGATCGACCCAGACGCATTATCTATCTCACCTATAATGCCAATTCCCAAGGAGACTGGCGCGAACAGTATTACGTAGACAAGCGGCAAGCTTTCTCGCAATACGCAAAAGATGGCTCAAACCGAGATAAACAGATTAGCAAAATCGCACATTTTCAAGGGAGATCCGTGAATCATGACTTTTGATAAAAAATCTCAGCTTTCAAGCGACATTGAAAAGTACATTGATCCAAGTCTGGCGCAGGAAATGACAAGTGGCACAGCGGAGCAAAAGGTTGCCGTGCTGTTTCGTTATATGGAAAAACGTGGACAGTCGTTCTACGATGAAGTCGTAACGCAACTGGAACACGCCCTCCAATGTGCTGCCCTCGCGCAACAGAATGGCGCAAGTGCTACACTGATTACAGGCGCATTACTCCACGATGTCGGACATATCATTTTAGATGAACACAATGCTGATAGAGCCTTCCTTGATACCGACCTGACGCACGAAGAGGTCGGCGCGCAGTATATGGAACCCTTTTTCCCAGAAGCCGTTACAACCCCGATCCGACTGCATGTTCCCGCAAAAAGGTATCTCTGCACAACCGATGCCTCTTACCATGACGGGTTATCCGAGGCATCAAAAAGGAGTTTCAGACTTCAGGGGGGTATCATGTCGGATGAGGAGCGAAACGCTTTTGAACGGATCCCTCATTTTCAGGACGCACTCACTTTACGGCGATGGGACGATCTCGCAAAGGTAAAAGGGCTGGAGACTGCTGAGTTAGCAACCTATCGAGACATCGTGCAGCAGTGCTTGAGTGACGGATAAAACCGCTCTAAAAAATTTGCATTGTGGTGCTACCTATGGTATACTACTGTTAGCAAAAGAAAATCAAATTAAGGAGACAGTTAGTGGCCTGGACAAACCGGCCCCTTGTGCTTTATCACGGTACTACTAATACTGCAGCATCAACTATAAGCATACCTTCAAACTCAAGACCTCATAGTATTGACCTAACACTTTGTAACCCAAAGGCGGATTTTGGGCAGGGTTTCTACCTGACGACAGTTCTGACGCAGGCAGAAGATTGGGCAGATAGGCAGTTTAGATACTTGCCCAGAAAAATCAAGGAATCGACTCGTGCAGTGGTACTTCGGTTTGAAGCGGACAGAAATCACTTGGCATCTTTGTCAAGTTTATGTTTCGTGACGGACGGTCCAAACCCAGACTATCGGGATTTCGTTGAGCATTGCCGTAATCAAATGGGGTCTCATCTGCTACATGGTAATAGAAATTATGACATTGTCTTCGGGCCGATTACGCTTTGGCCACAAAGGTTAGTCATCAAAGATGCTGATCAAATGAGCTTTCATACGGAAGCCGCGCTGGAAATGCTCTCCGCGCCGGTCATACACAGTGAAGGCACACCAACCTACAACTTATAGTAGAGACCTACAGGCCAAGTCTAACATGGAGATATAATAATGGCTGTAAAAGACCCCAATGTTCCCCTGCCTCGTCCTTATGTAGATGCATACTGGGAACTGGTACGTAGATGCTTGACAGACTTTTTTTCTGAACCGACAGATGAGGCGGATGCCTTACAGCAGCAGATTGAAAACTTGCCCTATGCACGACAGGATGTTTTCTATCATGGTGATCCCTTGGATCTTGCAGCGGGGCTTGCTGGCAAACAGGCAACCGAACGCCAACACGCTCAATTTCTACAGATGGTAAGAGCATACCGTCTTCCTGGATTTGGATGGTTAGATTGATGAGTTACGAAGCAATTGAATCAAAATTTACTGCAACGCCAGAAAAAGGCGAGGTATCCTCAATACTGATACATCCAGACAACGCCAAATGGTTGCTCGTTCTGGGGCATGGTGCAGGCACAAACATGCGCCACGCAACGCTTCAGACGATCGCTGAGCGGTTAGCAGATATCGGGATCGCTACCTTCCGTTATCAGTTTCCTTACATGGAACGTGGCGGTGGTGGGCGGGAATCACAAGCCGTGGCTCTGGCAACCGTGCGGTCAGCAGTCGCAGCTGCATACGAGGCGGCAGATGATGTCTCAATTCTTGTTGGGGGACATTCCTATAGTGGACGTATGTCGTCACTCACAGCAGCAGAAGCCTCGATCGAACACGTCCGCGGTCTCGTATTCTTCGCGTTCCCACTGCATCCTTCTGGGCGGGAGGGAACAGAACGTGCCGAGCACCTTGCTGATGTTACTGTGCCAATGCTATTTTTATCTGGGACCCGCGATAAGTTAGCGGTACTCGACCTATTAGAACCGGTTTGCGAAAACCTCGGGGACAACGCGACTTTGCATCTATTGGACACAGCAGACCACGGGTTCAAAGTGCTTAAACGTTCACGTAAATCTGATGAGGATGTCTTTGTAGAGATGGCACGAGTCCTCAGTGAATGGATCGAAACACTGAGATGAAAACGATGCCTTCACACTCTTTCAAAATTGTCGCCGTTGAAAGCGAACTTTACGAATGGGACAAGCCACCGATTTGGAACGGCATGCACGTCTACGATAAAGGCAGACTCCATCTCGTCAAAGTTACCGCCCGAAATGGAAGTGACGCATTCGTTGGATACGGCTTCAATGGTGGCACCGCCGCGACGCGTCCCCTCCACCTGTTTCCAATGTATGTAGATCTGTTCCGTCCGGTTTTGATCGGACGTGATGTAACGGATACCGCTTACGTCTCTCGGTTAGCCGAGAACTACAAAATCTACGGACCCGGCGGCTATCATACACAGGTTTTGGCAGCGATAAACCAAGCGTGTTGGGATATCCGGGGGAAGATAGCGGGAAAATCCGTTCACGCTTTGCTTGGTGGCACCCAAGAACGCATCCGCACCTACATTGCCGGTGGCTATTACGGTAGGGATAAGGGGTTTGATGAACTGCGTGAGGAAATGACACGCAACATAAACGAATTCAATGCCACCGCAGTCAAGATGAAGATTGGAGATCCAGCGGCTGGACTTGAGACAGACATCAAACGGATTGAGGCAGTCCGAGAAACCGTCGGCCCCGATACAACCCTAATGGTAGACGCGAATTGTGCATGGTCGGTTGAAAAGGCATCCGAATGCCTTTCGGCACTGCAAGCAAACGACATTTTCTGGTTTGAAGAACCGATCCATAGCCATGACTACAGAGGACATAAGGCACTCCGCGAAATAGCACAAGAGTATGGGATACAAATTGCCACTGGAGAAAACGGATATGGGTTACACTATTTTCAAACGCTGATTGATTATGAAGGCTCGGACGTTTTCAATCTGGATGTCGCTATCCTTCCCGGCTATGAGCCAGCGTTGCAGGTGGTCGAAGAAGCATTGACAGCTGAAAAATGGATTGCCCCCCACGGCGCACAGGAATTGCAAATCCATATCGCCGCAAGCCGAGAGAACGGTTTGATGTTAGAGTATTACCCACCCGCTGTTGACCCACTACGCGGTGAAATGTTTCTCCCAACAATGGTTTTGGAATCCGATGGACATGTCACAGTTCCGACTCGTCCCGGTATCGGCTTCGTTCCCAACTGGGAATTGCTAAAGCATCACCGGGTCTAACCATTCTCTGCTTATACCATTTTTCGTTGAAAACTTTTCAATAGGATTCTAACGGGAAATCCGAATTGTAGCATAGGAAACTGTTAGTCTCTTGTGCGGTCTTGTTACCTTTCTATAGCGAAGCGTGTTAGTATGCTGCCCCTCCCTTCATATTCCCGCACGGAAAATTAAAAAGTCTGTTACCGAATTCCTGATTCTTTCGTTACCTAATAACAGATTAAATCTGTGTGATTACACACGAAGATACCTACTACTTGTAACGGAATGCATTCCCGAAAGGAGATCCATATAATGGATAGGACAGCTGCGGATTATCAGAAAGACCTGCTCTGGCAGACAGCACTTGAAACCTTCTACCGCGTCGCTTATGCTGAAAGCCTGATGACTTCCGCACTTCAAAGGTGGAAACCCGTAGATGGAGTCATCAAAAGCATCGTGACGGTCGCCACTATCGCCTCAGTCATGGTCGGGTGGATGGCATGGGGCACGCCAGCAGGAAAAGTAACATGGCTACTCATCGCAGGATGTGCCGCATTTTTAGCACTCCTGCATCTCATTCTTAAAATCTCAGACCGCGTCGCAGATTTGAGCCACAATGAACAGTATTTCAAGAGTTTGCGCCTCAATATGGAACGGTTTATCTATGAAATGGAAGCCAATCCTGACTTCCCGTTAGAGCAGTTTAAAGTCACATTTGAACAGTACCGGGAATGGTTATTGGTGGGTTCGCAAATGCTAAAGGACGATTTTCTTTTGACGCGTAGACACCGCCAGAAGGTTCAGGAAAAGTTGAACCAACAGATGGGAGATATGATTGTATGAAAGAACAACCTATTGAAACCAGGGAACATGTCATTGGGCATTCAATAGGGCAACGCCCAATACACACCAGTTACGAACCACCGGGACCGATGCCACAGTTTCGGCCCCGTCCGAAAGTAACTCCAGCACCACCACAACCCCAATCCGTTCCGAAACGACTCCTAAACGTGGCATCGACTGTGAAAGCAACGCAGAAGGCCGCGCCAGAAGCGTCTGCAAAAAAAGAAACCACGCCGACGCAGAAAAGAAGTTGACTTAATTTATGATTTCTGCTAAAATCCTCTCAATATTAAAATATTGGGAGGTTAAGAGTTGTGAAACTGGTTTATCTATTTTTGCTTATGGGTGTATTTGTTGTGGGGTCTGTGTTTGCCGGAATCCCTGACGATAAAGATTTACTGATGTGGATCGGCGAGGGCAGTGGAAACAAAGCAGTTGACGGCACCGGAAACGGGAATGACGGCACTTTCCATGGGAATGCCAAATGGGTTGGCGACGGAAAATACCAAGCCGGAATCTCCCTCAAAGGCGCAGAAACTTACATGGAAGTTCCCGACGTTATCGCTGAGGCGGGCAGTCTGCTGTTCTGGTTCAAACCCGATTGGAACGGCAAGGATGGCGACGATTACCGGATTTTTGATGCCAGTTTGGGGCCCATCTACTTCTTCATCTCCAAGGGCGCGAATCACGCCGATATCAACCCCGAAGACTTCGGTTTCTATTTTGAGGCAGCGGACGATGCCGATTGGCAGGATGTTGAATTTGATCCGGCAGGAATCATAACAAAAGATAAATGGTTTCATGTCGCCGCGACGTGGGATTTCGATGGTGGAAACCCGTTCCTATACATTGATGGTAAAGAAGCCGCAACCAGTGGGAAGAAAATCACTGGCGGTTTCCCCGCACTTCACGAAAAACCGAGATTCGGGTGGGAAACAATTCCGTATATCCCTTTCAAAAACGGCGCAGAAGGGGTCATTGATGAAATCTCTTTTTGGCAGCGCGCCCTTGAGGAAGCAGAGATACAAGAAATGATGGATGTCAGTCTGGACGTTGAAGCGGCAGGAAAACTCGCTGTTACATGGGGTGAACTGAAAGCAAGGCAATAATGGGGCAGCTGAATCAGCCCTATCCTTGAATATTTGTGTTCATGCCTGTGTCATCAAAGCATATATAGATAAGTCTGGTGATTCTATCGCCAGACTTATTTATTTAATGAGGGGCGGTTTCTAACCGGGGTCCCCGCCCGTTACTGGGGAGGGACACGGAATCCTGTGAAAATAGGTGGAATTTGGTCATTTTGCGTAAGTCCTGTCTATGTTACCGTACTTCCAAATGCGTAGTCCGTAATGTAGTGGAGGACGGATTTAAGAAAGGGACTCTAAAGTTCAAACCTGCGTTATTTAACCGCAAGGAATAATTAAAAAAGAGGTTGTGGTGTTTTTCCGAGCGCGCGCGGTAGCCAGAGGCTCAACTCCGGGACATACGTCACCAACACAAGTGCTATCATCAACAACGCAATGAACAATAGCACAGAGCGATACAGCAGCAAGACAGATCGATCAAACTTCATGCTTGAGATGAACAGGTTCATTCCCACCGGCGGGGTCAAATAGCCGATTTCAAGGTTCGTTAAGACAATAATACCGAGATGTGCCTTGTCAATTCCAAATTCCTCAGCGATAGGAAGCAGCAACGGCACAACGATAATCACCGCTGAAAAGATGTCCATCAGACACCCAACAATCAGGAGGAAAATATTCAGCCCAATCAGTGTGATGACGCGGCTTTCCGTTGTTGACTGAATCCAATCAAGGACAGTCATAGGCACATCAAGTGTGATTAGGTAGTTTGTCAATCCCAAAGCGACACCGAGAATAATGAGGATCGCGCCGACAAGCACTGTGCTTTCCTTGACAATACGCGGCAACACTTTCAATGAAATAGAACGGTGGATACCAATCTCTACGATACAGGCATAGAGGGCTGTTAATGCCGCCGCTTCGTCCAGTGTAACGATACCGGATAGGATGCCGCCTAACACGATAAACGGCAGCAGCAGCTCCCACTTCGCTTCCCAGAGCGTTCGCAGGAAAACTCTCCAATCAAACGGAGTTGTCTCCGTCCGTTTGAAAAGACTCCACCCGCAACTATAGAAGCTCAGTATGGCGAGAATCAGAATCCCGGGAAGGATACCCGCAAGGAACATCCTGTCGATACGCACTTGGGCGATAATCGCGTACAGGATAAGGGGGACACTCGGAGGGAACAATAACCCGATACTCCCAGAAGCCGTCACCAAGCCCAGTGAAAATCTTTCATTATACGTCTGTCGTAGAATCGGATAGAGCAATCCACCCAGTGCAATAATCGTTATGCCCGATGCCCCGGTGAAAGTTGTAAAGAACGCACAGGTAAAGAGCACGACGACAGCAATACCACCCGGTAACCAACCCACACTCGCGCGCGCGAACGCAACCAATCGTTCGGGTGCCTTCCCTTCAGCGACTATATATCCCGCGAAAGTGAAGAGCGGGATAATGAGTATCGTTGAATTCCGCGTGAGCCGATTGAAATCGATCAGAATTGTTGAAATCGGTTCGCCTGCTGTCGCGTATCCGATAATCGAAGCGCCACCCAGTAACACAAAAAGTGCACCCCCGAAAAGCGCGAACCCCACCAATCCAATGCCGATTATTAATCCCATTAATCCGATGCTCCTTCGACAGGGTTTGGTGTCCGTTCACTACCCATTAAGTGGATGCCAATTTGGAGGAAGAGATGGATGCCGATGAGGACAAAACCATACGGAATAATAGCCTTCGCCCACCACAACGGAACACTTCCAATTAATACAGCCTCGCTCAATTGTTCATCACGTAAAAAGCTAAAGCCGTAATATGCCAGAATTCCAACGATAATCAAAGCGAGGCAATCGATAATAAAATTGCTCCAGCGCGTGATTCTTTCGGGGAGTATCCGACTGAGGACATCGATGCTGATATGCCTTCTTTCGCAAGTCGCCAAGGCAGCCCCTAAAAGGCATAGCCAAAGCGTTAAATGCTGAAGCATTATATCGCTCCACAATAGACTCGCACTGAACACGTAACGCATGACGATTTTGAGAATCGCGAGTCCTAACATCATTGCGATAATGAGACACAGCAAACCGGTTTCAATTTTACCTAAGAACGTATTAATATTCTGGAGGGAGGATTTTAATTTATGATTCATTTGTGAGTACTTGGATGCCAGCGGCTGGCAGGACAGCAACCTTCGCTTGTGCAGGGAGTCTTTCTGCAAATAAAGCAATCAACTGCTCCAGATCTCGGAAAAGGAGCGCGCCCGGATGCTTCTTGTAAAAATCGTCTACCAAGAAGTGTTCCGACCAGACGTGCAGCTGCTCTTGCGTGCCGAGTTGTGGGGCTGGCAGTTCAGACGCTGCCCGTTCCTCGCTCTGCTGGACGAAGCGGGCATAATCAATCTGTTCAAATAAACCGTGGTAGCAGATGCCGTCACTCGCCGGATTGAGTGCCATTCTATGTGCCTTCTCAAAATGCGAGAGTGCCCACATCGCCTTACCCGTTTGAATCGGGTCGCTGTCAAGCGGATAGCAATTAAGCACCACCAGATCGGTCTCTTTTCGGCTTGCCTCCGGTATCTCTGTGCCGTAGGTGTCCAAAGCGAAGTACGCTCCTTTGCGGTGCGCCTGCACAAAATCACCCACGAACAGTCCACAGATTTCCCGACGGCTATTGAGCACGACGTTAGCGATAACGTCGAGACCGAGAACACCCGCTACGGCTTCGGAGAAATCGCGATGATCGGGTTCGCTCCCTCTTCTTTCAATCACAGCGTGTCCACGTCCCGGGGAAAAGGTATGGAAATAGAACATCGTCGCGAAACCAGCAATCCCCGGGACCACTAACTTCGCACCACCGCCGAAACCGACGGAACCGTGTGGATAGATGCCGCCCAAACAAATCTTGAAATCTGCATCTGCAACAACACGATTCAGATAGATCGGCATACCGTTATCAAGGTTTCCCAAGGCACGTAGATCCCCACTCATAAAGTCGTGGCTTGTCGCTTCATATTCAGCCGCAATATCCGCTCCGATCTTTTTGGCAACCTCCTCATCAGTGAGTGGACGGTGTGAACCGCCACCGACAACAAATCGTATCTCAGATTTCGGAACACCTGCCGCAGTTAACTCACGTAGGAGAAACGGAATGACGCTCGCAGCAGGAGTCGGACGGCTCAAGTCATCCACGACAATAGCAGCACTCTTCTTACCTTTTGCCAATTCCGAAATTCGGGGGGTACCGATGGGTTCAGCGAATGCGCGTTCAATTTGGGCATCAGAAAGTGCAGGCGCATCTTTCGGACCCAACATTTCTACTTCCCAGCCGGTCGGAAAATTCAGCGTCAGTTCCTCGTCTCCGTACCAAGCACGGGAGTACACCGTAGCAGTATTCTTCATCATTGTCCTCCATTGTAGCATAGGCTTTTAGCCTGTGCGTGTTCTCCAAACGCAGTATAATTGTAGACCTTACGAGCAGTCAAGTGAGGACCTGTATGCCGCCTACAGGTAAAATAGCGACTCTGGCGTGTGTCGGAAGTTTCTCCGTGAACGATTGAATCAGTCCTTCAAGATTCCGGAAAAGAAGGGATGCCGGATACTCTTTGTAGAAGTCGTCCGCCAAAAAGTGCTCAGACCAAACATGAAGTTGTCCACGCCGTCCGATCGGCTGCGGAGGGGCTTCCGGTGGTGTCTGTTCGGCGCGTTGTCGGAGATAGCGTGCGTAATCGATGCGGTCGAACAACCCGTGGTAGCAGCTGCTATCGCTCGCGGGATAGAGTGCTATCGTGTAAGCGTTTTCAAAATAGCTTAGAGCCGCCAATGCCTTATCAAGTTGAATCGCATCAGCATCGAGGGGATAGCAATTAATCACCACCAGATCTGTTTCTTTTCGAGTTGTTTCCGGTATGACTGTCCCGTATGTATCCATCGCGAAATGTGCACCTTTACGATGTGCCCTAATAAAATCACCGACAAACAGTCCACAGATTTCACGACGGCTATTAAGCACAACGTTGGCGATCATATCAAGACCGAGAACACCTGCTGCCAGTTCGGCACTGTCGCGACGATCCGGCTCATCACTCTGTCCCTCAATCACAGCGGGTCCGCGCCCCGGTGGAAAAGTATGGAAATAGAACATTGTCGTAAAACCTGCGATACCGGGGACAATGAGTTTCGCGCCGCCGCTAAAGCCAACGGAGCTGTGGGGATAGATGCCACCGAGACACATTTTGAAATCCGCGTCCGCGACGGTCCGATTCAGATACACCGGCATACCGTTTTCAAGGTTGCCAAACGCCCGGAGGTCCCCACTCATAAAGTTATGATTGGTTACCTCGTATGCAGCAGCAATATCTGCACCGACCTTTTTCACTATATCTTCATCGGTGAGGGGTCGGTGGGCACCGATGCCAGCAACAAACCGAATTTCAGATTTCGGAACACCCGCCTCGGTTAGCTCGCGTAAAATAAATGGAATAACTTGTGCAGCCGGGGTTGGACGACTCAAGTCATCCACAATAATAGCAGCACTCTTCTTACCTTTTGCCAACGCCGAAATCCGAGGGGTGCCGATTGGTTCAGCGAATGCGCGTTCAATGTGGGCATCAGAAAGTGCAGGGGCATCTTTCGGACCCAATACCTCTACTTCCCAACCGGTCGGAAAATTCAGCGTTAGTTCTTCATCTCCGTACCAAGCGCGGGTGCGTACCGTCGCAGTATTCTTCATCGTTCCCGTTCCTCTTCAGCGCGATGCGTGTCGCATTGGTGGGAGAGTACCGCCGCGATAAAGTCTCGGAACAGCGGATGTGGTGCAAGCGGTTTCGATTGAAATTCGGGGTGGAACTGCGAACCGACCATCCATGGATGCTCGGTCACCTCAGCAATTTCGACGAGGCTCTCATCCGGCGACAGGCCGCTAAAATAGAGACCTGCTGATTCTAATTGTGAGCGGTATTGGTTGTTCAACTCATAGCGATGACGGTGCCGTTCTACAATGATGGGTTGTTGATAAGCGGCATAACTGTTGGTATTCTCTTTGAGGACGCACGGGTAATGGCCAAGTCGCATTGTCGCACCGAGGTCAGCAACCGCGCGCTGGTCATGCATTAAATCTATAACCGGATAAGGCGTTTCTTCATCGACTTCCGTGCTGTTTGCGTTTTTTAGTTTCGTAACGTGTCGAGCAAACTCAATCACCAGACACTGCATGCCAAGGCACAATCCCAAATACGGTATCTTATTTTCACGGGCGTATCGTGCGGCTACCAACATCCCTTCAATCCCGCGATAGCCGAATCCGCCCGGAACCAGGATCCCGTCGGTGTTCTGAAAAACACTATCAAGGTCTGGATGTTCTGTCAGCGATTCAGCTTCTATCCACTCAATTTCAACGGAGGCTTCGTTAGCAATTCCACCATGCTTGAGGGCTTCTTGGACACTGATATAGGCATCGCTGCCGGTTGTGTATTTTCCAACAATGGCGATTCGGGCTTTCTGCTTCGGATTTTTGAGTTTTTCAACCATGGCGACCCATTCAGCATCCATCGGGGGGCGCGCTTCGAGTCCAAGTCTTTTCAAAACGAGATGTCCCATGCCTTGGCGTTCAAAATTGAGCGGGATTTCATCTACGCATTTTGTGTCCAATCCTTCAAAAATATAGTTTTCGTTAATACCACAGAGAAGTGCGATTTTCTGTCGAAAGCCCTCATCCAGCGACTGGCTGGTCCGACATAATAAGAGATCCGGCTGGACACCCAACTCTTGAAGTTTGCGGATACTGTGCTGGGTCGGTTTGCTCTTGCTTTCGCCATTCGGTAAGGTATAAATGAGAGAGACATGGAGAAACAGTGTACTCTCACGCCCTACCTCAACTGCCATCTGACGGATCGCTTCAACGAAAGGCGGCATTTCAAAATCACCAATCGTTCCACCTATCTCTGTAATGACGATTTCCGCTTCGTTATCCTTCCCAATCTGATAGATACGGCGTTTGATTTCATCGGTAATATGTGGGATGAGTTGCACGGTTTCACCGAGATAGTCCCCCCGCCGTTCTTTTGCGATCACTTCACTATAGACGGAACCGGTAGTAAAGTTGGAATACTTGTTCAAGTCGATGCCGAGAAATCGCTCATAGTTCCCTATGTCCAGATCGGTTTCTGCGCCATCGTGAGTAACGAAAACCTCGCCATGTTGGAACGGATTCATCACACCCGCATCTACATTGAGATATGGATCAATCTTGACGACAATCACCTTAAACCCGCGATTGATGAGGAGTCTACCAAGAGACGCGGTTGTGATCCCTTTACCGATACCTGAGATAACGCCGCCCGTTACAAAAATATATTTGGTCATTTTTAAATTGTTCCTTGCGGATAAGTTTGGATGTTCAGAACTCTGATCGTTTTCGTATTCGAGTCGCCTTCCACTACGTTCCAGGCTTGGTTTCTGGTATTAACCAGATTTTTCATTTTTCTAAATTACCTTGTGGATAAGTTTCAGCGGTTGGAAAGTATTCTGGTCGAGACTCCAAAATTTGTTTCACCCGCTCCAAGTCGGCAGGAACATCGACCCCGATGAGTGGTGTATCCGTTTCGACAACATGAATGGGGACACCGTGCTCTAAAAAACGCAATTGCTCTAATCCCTCCGCGAGTTCGTAAGGCGTGCTGCTCCACCTCGTGAACGCCAGAAGCTGCTCGCGACGATAAGCGTACAAGCCTACATGCCGATACACTGGGGATTTATGTAACGCTGTTTCATCGACCTGACCGGGCACGGACGCACGTGAAAAATACAACGCATCCCCCTGAAGATCCGTAACGACTTTAACAACGTTAACGTCTTGATAGTCGACAGCAGTTTCAATCCGCTGTTTTAACGTGCAAACTTGCCTCTCCGGTCTGTCAATGAAAGGCTGCAGCATCAGGTCTATCTGGGCAGGTTCAAGCAACGGTTCGTCTCCTTGGATATTGGCAACAATATCACACGTCAAACGCTCTGCAACGACAGCTACACGTTCGGTACCCGTTGCACATTCCCCCGTCATCTCCACATTTCCACCGAAGCGGGTCACGGCATCATAAATCCGTTGGTCATCTGTGGCGACAATCACTTCATCTAACGTTTTTGCGCGGCACGCACTTTCGTAAACATGCTGCACCATCGGCTTCCCGAGCAGGTCCGCCAACGGTTTGCCTTCAAAACGGCTTGAGGCATAGCGTGCTGGAATAATTCCTACACTTTGCAACCTTACGTTCCCTCATAATATTTTATTTTTGACACTTTTTTCTTTTGGTTCCTCAAATCAGTTTAACGCAAACCGAAGTTAAAATCAAGATTTTTTTGGTTTTGGTTGCAGACCCGAATGGAAAGGTGGTAAACTTTAAGGTAAATGATTCGTTTGTAAAAAACTTAAAAAATGGTTCATCTCAAGGAGGACCAGAAAAGAATGAAACAGAACTTGAGATTTACAATGATGGATTGTAAACTAATTCCTTATTTGATGTGCCTACTCCTGATAGGTACTTTCTGTGTAACCCCGTTGGCGGCTTTTGCAGCGGATGTTGTAGACCCAGATTTAGTACTTTACTTCGATTATGAGGATTTTAAAGGTGATACCGTCGTTGAAAAATCCGGTCGGGGCTACGATGGCGCAATTAACGGGAAAGTCACACAATCCAATGACGGGAAATTCGGAAAAGCCGCCCACTTCGTAACCGGAAGTTTTCTCGACTTAGATGGACCCAATATCAAGCCTGAAGATATTCCGACTGAAGGTATGAGTATTGTGGCATGGATCAACGTCGAAGCCGTCGCAGATATGGCGGTTTTTAACGCACGGGCAGGTGATAATACATGGCTTGTCCATCCAGAGGCACGCGGTAGCGGCAAATTTCGCTGGCTTAATCGGAGTCCCGGTGGAGCGACCATCTTTGACATTCGCGCAGGGGATAACAAGGCGAATGAATGGCAGCATTACGCTGGCACGTTCAGTCGCGCCGATGGGAAAGCCATCCTTTACATCAATGGAAGAAATGTCGGTGAAGAAAAAGCACGCGTCGGCACGCCTATCGCAGGAGACTGGGACAACGGGGCACGCGTCGGCTATAATATTGACAACAACCGTCCCTTCGCCGGACTGATGGACGATCTCAACGTCTGGAAACGGGGTTTGACAGAGGAAGAAGTCAATACCATTATGAACGACGGTGTTGAAGCGTTTCTTGCTGTGGAAGCGCGCGGTAAACTCACAACGACTTGGGGCAGGCTGAAAACAAACTAATGAAAATCGGAAGAATTCAAACCGTTTAAATTGGAAATGCAGGAACGGGTTATGGATCGGAGGGCGTGGACGGTGGATCTGATTCCGATGCATCAGGTTCCGTGTTAGTCTCTGAAGGTGAACATGCGCGTAGCACTTTAGCGAGATAGTCTTCCTGCGAAAGCAAATCTTGATTGGCGCGGAGGCTCGCCTCATGAAACCGATAGCCATCTTCACCAAGTCGGTAGTAATATTGGAGATGTCCAGCACTGGCTGCCTGTTTCAGGTCTCTGGGTGAAATATCCAGCAGTGCTGCCGCCTCTTCCAGGTCATATTCAACCACGGCATTGCGTATTCGCATCTTTTTATCTCCATTTTAGTGTTGTAACCCGAACGGGCATGCCACTTGTAAAGCCCACAATTAAGTTTACACGCTCTAATGAGGCGAGGTTAGGAAACCTCGCCAGCAAGGTGGGGTTTGTGTTTTCGAGAGTGCCCAAGTATTTTCGGGCTTTACTATAAAAATTATACGAACGTAACAAAATAGACGGAATCCAGTTTCATGGCACAGTATCGGTGTACAAGTTATATCTTAGTCAGATCTCTTAAATCATGGCTTTTCTGTGCGTTGGTGCTCTGCACTATTATAACAGGATCCGAAGCAAATGCCGAGAACTTTCTATCGAGATGGGATCAGACCCTCTTTGATCGTATCTATGATGCCCCACCCCGTCAACAACCGACGTGGACACTCATGGAAGGGATAACAGAATTTGGGCATTATCGGGCAGTTATGGGGCTTTCTGTTCTCCTCATGGCATACGGGGATGAAGCACATCAGGAAACTGGCAGGCTTTTATCTTCCGCGTTCCTCGGGACGGGGTTGGTAACGTTTGGTATGAAGAGGTTGATTGGTCGGAAACGTCCCCTTGATGAAAGTTTGGGGAATCCAGCTTTTCCGTCCGGACATACATCCCTCGCGTTCAGTTCAGCAACGATTTTAGGGTATCGGTATCCGAAATGGCGGATTCCGCTCTATGTTGGAGCAGGGCTCGTCGGTTTTTCGCGTATCTATCTCGGACGACATTACACGTCAGATGTGATAGCCGGGGCAGCACTTGGAACAGTGATGGGAATGCTCGTCTGGCACAACCGCGCCACGCTGTTGAGGTGGGAGTTTTAGAAAAGCCATCAGCAGTCAGCAATCAGTCGTTTAACGCACTCCACGTCCAAAACAACGTTTTGGACGGCTCGAAAGCGAAAATCGTCAAGTTCCAAAGTTCTAAACTTATCCGCAAGGTAAAATTAAAAGATAAAATTAAAAGGTTTGACAAAAAAACACACGCGACGTAAAATATAATCACAAAGGAGGGTGAGACTGATGAGTCGAACAAAAGATCGCATCCAGTTCCGGTATCAGCGTATAGGCGGAATCGGCATGTTTCTCTTAATAGGAACATTATTAGCAGGATGTGCTGTCCCGCCGCAACCCTCAGTTGATGTCTATATGGAACCCATCGCCGGACGCTTTAACGCACATATCAATCCGGAGACAGGGGCGGCAACTGTGGAAAAAAAAGGGGTTGCCGTTACGATTAAACCGTTTGATGAAGTAGAACTGTTCGCACTCACCGAAGATCCGAGAGTGAATCCGTATCTCTTCGTTCAGAAGAACGGTGCCGTTGAACCTATCTACACAGTGTTCGATATTACAGTCCATAATCGAGAAAACCGACGCGTTCTGGTTGACGACGCAGCCATCCTCATTGATAGAAACGGCGGGCAATACGCCAATCTATCCAACGATTATTTCGACGCACTCTATGATAATGTGGATCTTTCGCAGCATAATACTTGGGAAGCGGGTTATCCTTACATGCCTGGACGGGCTGGGTTCCCCAGCACCTACGGCTACTATCCTGACTACGGTCACTATCAGTCTTACATAGATGCCGAAGCCCTGGCGTTGGGACGAATTGTGATAGAGGACCACATCTTTGAAGGGGCGAAGTTGTTCTCCGGCGCGAAACGGGGCGGTTTCTTAATTTTCGATCGGCTTGAGAGCGCCGCCACAGATATTCGAATTGTTGTCCCTCACGTTCGGATTGTCCATCCAGACGGTAAAGAGGATAAATTGGAATTTAAAATTGACTTTAGGCAGGTCCTGCCATAAAATAAAGATAACCTTAATCGCTGAATACAGATTAACAACGCAAGATTTGCCATTATTAATGAAGGGAGTCGATAGTAAAATGAAGAATTGGCTTATTATATTATTGATAGTAGGGCTTGTATCTGCTTGGGGGTGCCAACCCGCAGGTAAAGACAAACAGGAAGCCCAGAAAGAGCTTAAAGTCGCTGTAGCAGCGCCCTTTACAGGGAACGCAGCAGCATTTGGGGAAATGATTAAACGCGGTGCTGAGCTCAGAGAAAAAGAAATCAATGAAGCCGGTGGAATCAACGGTATGAAGTTGACACTGCTTTTTGAGGATGATGCCGGTAAAGGATCAGAAGCAAGCCTTGTGGCGGAACGCATCGCCAGTAACTTGCAAATCCTCGCAGTCGTTGGACACTTTAACAGCACTTGCTCATTGGCCGGTAAACCAATTTACCAACGCGCCGGTATTGTTGAACTTTCTCCTGGCTCAACGGCTGTAACTGTTTGTGAAGGCAGCGATTGGACATTCCGAAACTTGTATCGAGACGATTTCCAAGGGAAATTCATTGCACGATACATTGACGATATCCTGACAAACCTCCAATCTGTCGCTGTCTTTTTTGATAACGATGATTATGGACGCGGTTTAAGAAACGCATTCGTCGCAGAAGCCGAAAAAATAGGACTTAACCTCGTTGCCGATGAGGCGTATGAGAGAGACAATACTGATTTCAAGGCACAACTCACCAGTATCAAAGCCAAAAACCCAGACGCTATTTTTATCTCTGGACTCTACGCCGAAGCAGGTTTAATTGTTAAACAGGCACGTGAGGCTGGAATCACCGCGCAGTTTTTCGGAGCGGATGGTGTGGACTCACCTGATTTTCTCATAATTGCAGGCTCTTCCGCAGAAGGGGCTTTGCTCACAACACCTTTTACGTTTGGTGCAGCCGGAGAGGACGCACAACAGATGGCAGCCAATTTTGAAGCACTTCACGGTGTGGCACCCGACACGTGGGCTGCTTTGACGTATGATGCCGTTGGGATGATTGCAGATGCCTTGGCAAAAACCTATAATCCGGAGGCATCCATTGCGGATAATCGGAAGGCTATCCGTGACCATTTGGCATCCTTGGATACCCCCGAAGAAGGCTACAAAGGTGTTACAGGGTTAACCTATTTTGATGTCAATGGTGATACAGTTAATAAACCTGCTTATGTGAAGGTTGTGAAAGATGGGCAATTTGTTGCCGCCGATCAACAACTCCTTGAGTTGGATTAACTTTGAAACAGATTTTTCCTCTAACGACTACATAGAACACGGATGAGAGGTCCCTGGTCCCCTCTCTACAAAACGCATATCCGAAGAAAAGAATTATGACGCAATTTTTAGAGCAGATTATTAACGGATTGGTGCTCGGCGGTATCTATGCACTCATCGCCGTCGGCTACACGATGGTTTATGGCATTATTCAACTGATAAACTTCGCACATGGCGAAATTTTCATGTTCGGTGCCTACATCGCACTCATGTTTATAACAGTCTTCGGTATACCGTTTTGGATAGCGTTGCCGTTGAGTATGGTGCTATGTGGCATGTTGGGGATGCTGATGGACTTGGTGGCCTATCGTCCCCTCCGGAACGCACCGCGTTTGTCGGCATTGATTACAGCGATAGGTATGTCACTTGCGTTGCAAAACCTGGCGCGGATGATTTGGTCAGCCCGCCCGCGTCAATTTCCGACCGAAGCCCTACCGACTATCTTTCTCAGTCAAAACGCGATCTTACTCCCGGGGGGGGCTGCCCTGCCGTATCGGGACGTGTTTATCATCCTATTGGCACTTATTTTGATGGTTGCTCTAAACAGGTTGATTTACCTGACCAAGATTGGTAAAGCGATGCGGGCGTGCGCCCAGAATCCGGTTGCAGCAAATCTGATGGGAATTAAAACAAATCGGGTGATTGCTATAACCTTTATTATCGGTTCTGCTTTAGGTGCGGTTGCGGGTATCATGGTTGGTTTGCGCGAAGTCGTTACGCCAACAATGGGCTACTATAAAGGGATGGCAGCTTTTGCCGCTGCTGTTCTCGGCGGCATAGGGAACATCACAGGGGCTATGCTCGGCGGCATCATAATCGGAATCGCTGAAGTGTTTGGAGCCGGATATATCTCCTCAGGGTATCGATTGGCGATTGCTTATATTATTATGATTGCAGTAATTGTTATTCGTCCATCCGGGTTATTCGGAAAATCAACGGGAAACCGCGCTTAGTATGAAAGATAAACTCACACCGAAAAATATCATCCTTGGCTTATTCGTCTGTTTTCTACCGCTCTTAATGTATGGGATAGATGCCATATCCCTTTTCCTGTCAGGATACGATATTTACCTAGGACTGCCAAGTGGAGACTACATGTTGCGGATTATTGTTCGCGCCTATCTCTACATGCTCCTTGCAATCGGACTCAATATTGTCTGTGGATTCACTGGACTTCTGGATTTGGGTTACGTTGGTTTCTATCTTATTGGTGGCTATACGGTCGGATTACTGATGGCTCGACTTGGGGTGACCTATTGGGTTGCCCTTCCCCTTGCAGTGTTAAATGGGGCATTGTGGGGATTATTACGCGGAGCACCGACTTTGCGACTCACGGGTGATTACTTTGCGATTGTCACTTTTGGATTTGCTGAGCTGCTCTTCCGTATCGTGAAAAATGAACAGTGGTTGATAGGCGCACCGAACGGACAACTTCGTGACATTCCGTCTCCTACGCTTTTCGGATTAGTATTCAACCAGAATTGGCACAATTACTACCATATTCTTATTCTGCTACTCCTTGTCGTCTTTATTACCTATCGACTCCAGCATTCTCGCGTCGGAAGGGCATGGGTCTCGATTCGTGAAGATGAGCAGGCAGCAGAAAGTATGGGCATCAATGTCAGTCGCTATAAATCGTTAGCATTTGCCGTGAGCGCGGCAATTGGCGGGTTAGGCGGCGGTTTCATCGCACAATTCCAAGTGAATATTAGTGCACCATTCTTTGAATTTTGGGAGTCGATTTTCATTCTGTGTATGGTCGTCCTCGGAGGGATGGGAAGTATAAGGGGCGCAATGATAGGCGCAGCGATTCTTGGATCATTGGGTGAGATTCTGAGACCGGGCTTCATTATCCCATATCAATTTGGCAATGCCCGCTATCTTATCTTTGGGATCATCCTTATTCTCTTAATGCGTTTCCGTCCAGGTGGATTAACGCTCAAAAAAGCTTAAGGGTTATCAGATCGGGTTGCTACGCAACCCTTTCAAGGGTCAACTAAGAGGTTTTCGTTTAACAGACCCTCTTGTGACGGATAGCCATCTTTCACAGATAAGCAGGATTAGTGCCCCGAAGACAAATAATTGAAAGCGTTCCTGATATTCGCCATCCGAACGGATCCTGAATTTCTGTTTTTCGAGCCGCGCCAAGTCTGCTGTTAACTGGGCAATCCCTGTATTTGCATGATAGTAACGACCGTTCCCGGCTTCAGCAATTTCCCGCAATTGGTTTTCATCTAATGCTGTTAGGACGAGTTGTCCATTGGCATCGCGCTTGTAAGGAGTGGTTGCCGTAGTAGTGCCTTGCGGAAGCGGAATCGGCACTGGGCGGACAGCCTTACCGATACCGACACAATAGATATGCACCCCTTCTTGGGTCGCCGTTCTTGCTGCCGCAATCGCCTCTTCACCGTGGTCCTCTCCATCTGTAAACAGAATCAGGACCTTCTGCCCTCCAAAGTCGGCATCTATCCCTGTTGTATCGTTCCGATTTGATCTGAGTCGAGTGGTCGCTGTTTCAATAGCAGTGCCGATACGGGTCCCGCTGTGGGTAAGCGTTTCGGCAGTTATCGCCTCTAAGAATTCTCTGAGCGTCGCACTATCGCTCGTCAAAGGACATACCACGAAACTCGCTTCAGCAAAGTAGAGTAATCCGACCCGGTCATCTTTAAGCGCCTCTAAGAGTGAAAACATAACCTCTTTCGCTTGGGTTAGTCGTCGAAGGGATGCTTCATCTTCCGCGAGCATACTCGTCGAAATATCCAATGCGAGCATGACATCTAATCGTTCCGCAACCGATTCGGGTTTGGCACCCCACTGCGGACGCGCGATGGCAAATATTAGGAGCGAAGAACTCAGCAACAATAATCCCGCTTGAACCTTGTGTCGATGCAGGTGTGCCGGATCGACATGCTTGTAGAACCGCAGCAGTGCTTTCCGTTTCCGTTGCAATCCAAAAAAAAGCAACAGGATCAAGGATGGCACTGCCCATAAAAAATGGAGAAATTCAGGATGACCAAACCGCATATTTTAATTTATTGCTCCTGGGCTGCTGCGTCCGTTGTCCTTGCAGGTTTTCGGGGATGTCGCGACTGGTTTTGGGAATGTTGAGGTTTCTTTTATTTTGGAGAAAATTAAACCGCAGTTGCAGCCTGAAACACGGGGCAAGCGGCTCGAACACAGAAAGCGTGAAATCTCAAATTGCGTCACTTATTCACAAGGAAAAATTAAAAAACTATGAAGATAGGATGGAGTTGCGGACGCGTTCAAAAATCTCAATCGCATAGTCAAGATGCGCTTTAGAAGCGATGTTAAAAGAGATACCGAAATTCTTGACTGTTACATTGGGCAAATTGGCGCGGCACTCGACAATATGGAGTGGTGTGAAGTCTCCGTGGACATCGACCCGGAAGTGGGTTGCCCTTCTTGAAGGATACGTGTCGAGCCACCAATGTCCCCCGAAAGTCATCCTAAGTTTCGCGATCCGGGGTCGAAGTGTTGCACCACACGCCTCAACGTATTCCACGAATTCGTGGGCAATTTGCGAGAGTTCCTCGTTCTCCTGTAGCATCTCAATAAACACTGGGAGGGTCATAAATCGCTGTGTGGTGGGTCCATAACTTCGTTCTTCCTCCTTAACGAGCGTCCCACCGAGAACCGTCTCAGTTGCGACTAAAATTTCGTCAGGGGCGTGATAGGAAAAATAGGAGATATAGGTGAGATCAAGCCCCAGAGCCCGTAGATATTCTGCGACCTCTAAGACGCGTGTGTCTACTCCCTCAGAAACAAGCACCAATCGCTGTTTTTGATTGAATGCTGATTTCCGGATGTCCCCCGGCTCATAGCCAAAGAATTCGCTATGTAGTGCAGTGAGCGAGGAGAATTCTTTGCCCTGTTGTTGGCACCAGCGATACGCGAGCGTCTCCAACTCTATAAAAGAGAGTTGAGAAACCCCGGCGGCATACTCCAAAATTTGTGTAATTGCGGTCCGAGAGGGTTTTCCACGCTTGAGTTCAATAATCACGCAATTCCCCTGTCGATCGAGTGCCAACAGATCAATTTTCTGTTTTGATGTGCTTAATGGCGGTTGCCTGCTGATAACACAAAGCGGTTCACCGAGGACCAGCGTTGCGTCTTTTTCAAGCAGGTCTTCGAAGTCGCGTTCCTCACCAAAACGCAAAGGTTCGAGCTTCCCAAATTTCCGGTCTTCCCAACGATAAACTTCCATTTTTGACCACTGTCCCGCAAGTCTATAGGTGCTTGCGCTATTGTAATTTACTCTACAAATTATAGTTTAACCAACGGATACGTTCCCGATACGCCTCAACCTCTGCTGCGATTCTGGTATCATTCCAATTATTTTTCTCGCCCAAAAATTGCGCAATTTGTGGCGCTATATCAACACCTTGGCCGGGCGTCCAACCGATCCGTGTCCGTCGCCACAGAACATCTTCAAGTGTGATTGCCATTTCACCCCAATAGGCATAGAGGAGTTCAGCCTTCGTGAACGGAAGAGAGGAGGTTACTAACTCCCCAAGTCCCGCATCTTCAGTGATAAATTTTTGAATCGTGCGATACCCTGCGCCATATCGCTTAACAAGACGCTCCGCATCCGCGCCTGATGCCTCCCCGATTGCACTCGGCAATGGATGCGTGGCAGTTTTACAGGCGCGTGGGACCTTTAAAAATGCGGCAAGATGGTTCCCGGTCTCTTCCGCCATCTGACGATGTGTGGTGAGTTTTCCACCATAGAGATACATGATCCCACTTAGGCTCTCTGTAATTAAATGCTCCCTTGAAACAAAATCAGTTTTTGCGAACCCATGCGAATGCTGGTTCACCGCGATGAGAGGTCGAGTACCAGCATAAGCGCCAATAATAGTATCCTTGTTGAGCCGCTTTTCTGGAAAGATTCGCTGTGTTTCTGATAGCAGATATGTCACCTCATTCGCTGATGGGCGGACTGATGCTAATTCCTCTTCCGGTGTTGTTTCAGTCGTGCCAACAATGGAGGTATTGTGCGCACCGGGCAGAATAAAAATGACTCGCGGATTACGTCTCTGCTGTTTGTTCACTTGCGTGAAGGTTATCAGACCGTAGGCATTGTCGTCCTCTTTTCCATAGCGCGGCAAAAGGAGATGGATACCTTTCGCGTTTTCTGTCAATAAGCGCGAGGTGCCGTCGTAACTCGGATCTTTACGCCATATATGGTCGCTCCAGGGACCCGTTGCCGATACAATTTTTCGTGCCGAAATCTCAAAACGTTTTCCAGAAATAACATCTTCAGCAACTATTCTGTAAATCCCGTTCTCGGAATTGGCAGTCTCCGGTTTTCTCACAAAATCGAGAAAACGGACGTAGTTTGCGACAATCGCCCCGTGTTGATGGGCATCCTTGAGGGTCGCGAGGGTCAACCGAGCATCGTTGACCATACTATCCCATAGCAGGACACACCCCTTTAAGGAATTCGTGGCAATAGGTCCGACAAGATGCCGTATCTTTCGGACATCGCGAATCGCTATTGATTTCTCCGTTTCATCCGTTTTAGAGAGGCAATTGTAGTAATGCGCAGCGAGTTGCATGCCTGTCAACGGATACGGATCACCTTTGTAGCAAAGAAGTGCTAACGGGATTGACTTCACAAGATTCGGCGCAATCCGGCGAAGGATTTCGCGTTCCCGACGTGCATTTTTGACGAGTTCAATGTCCCGCTTAAGTAGATACCGAAAACCGCCATGGACAAGCTGGGACGTAGCACTACTCGTTCCGTTCGCAAAATCGCCTTGTTCAATCAAGCCCGCTTTGATACCACCGTTGAGCGCGAGGTCCCGGATTAAACCCGCACCGACGATACCACCACCGATGACTAAAACATCTAACGGTTCAGTCTTGAAGATTTCTATATTCTGGGTACGCGTCCGAGCTGAAAATTCCGTGTTTTTAATTACCGACCTCCTATTATCAAGTGACTGTGTAAAGAGACTTTGCGAATAGCGTCCAGAATTCCTGACACAGCACCTGCCACGGGTTCTGTCAACAACGGTAAAAATATAAGCTGCGAACAGGTCTTTTCAGTTACAGGTAAATCCCCTGGCGTGTATGTTTCAAATTCCCCACCCATATCGTTGGTGCAGAGTGCGCCGCGACCCTCCGTGTATATATCAAGTCCTTGTGTGAAAAGTGGTAAGGTATGCAGGAGCGGATACGGATTGCTATTTGTCGGAAACCTGCTCCCTGAAAATACAGGCACACCGTCGCCAACGACAAGCGGGTAGGGGTTATTGTTTGCCAAAACACCCTCTTTTCGGAGGGCATCGGCGAATACGGGTGCCGGAAGCCCATGCATCTCTTCTGCGTGATAGTGGATGGGAAATCCAAAGAATCCCGCTGGTTCGACACCTGAATATGTTTCAACGGGAGAAACACCCGGAATTTCTCGCAACCCGTCGGAGATTCTTTGAATATAGGCACCGCGGTTTGCATTGAGCTTATCCAGTTTCTTCAGCTGCACGGAAGCAATACCGATTGCGAGTGGATGTGCACGAAATTTGACACCGAGTCCCATCGGTGGGAGATGCGTATAGCGTAGGTCTTCTACCGTCTCGCCAACGACATTAGCAGGACGATTGACTTGCCCGAGCAGACAAGCCCTCTCAAAAACCGAGACATCGTTGGTGGCAAGCATTCCACCTTCGCCTCCGCTAGTGGGTTTACTCCCTTGCAAACTCCATGCCCCAGCCTGTCCAATGCTACCACACGGCACACCCTTGTAGGAGGCACCATGTGCATGGGAACAATCCTCTATGACCGGTACACCTGTTTCTGCGCTGAGCGTCATAAGCGCTTCCATATCACACACATTGCCCCACAGATGCACCGCCACAATCGCCTTGGTTCGTGGTGTAATACGCCGTCGGACATCAGCAACATCAATTAACAACGTCTTCGGATCCACTTCACAGAAAACCGGCTTTGCCATCAACGTCAACGCTGGTGTAATTGATCCCATCCATGTATAGGTCGGACAGATAACTTCATCACCCGGGCCGACACCAAGTCCAAACATGGCACTGTGGAGTGCCGCTGTGCCATTGGTGAGACTCACGGCAAATCGGGTCTGGTGACGTTCACACCAGGTTCGCTCAAATTCTTGAACAGTCGGGGATATACCGGAGAGTTCATTCCGAAGCGTCATCTCGTAAACGACTCGCGCCTCTTCTTCTGTGATCTGGCGCCACTGCTCCAACTTCGGATAGGGCGCATCAGGCGTTATTTCAAACACGGGTGTCCCACCCAAAACAGCAGGAAGATCAGGGGCGGTGGACTCATTTTCAAGACGAGATAACTTTGCTCTGTTTGTCTCCATAGCGAATCATTGCTGCCTTTTTCCTAATCAGTGCATTGTTTTAATCCGATACCTGTGTTATGCTAACAAGTATATGGCTCGGAAACCTAATATCACGTATAATACCACGTTTTTTAGGCTTTTGTCAAATTTCAGCAGTTTTTGAACTTTAACACTTGTGTTCCTCTACAGCGTTGCCCGCTGATGGGGTGCTTAAAGGGAATTCCTTTGAAGCCCTCCCAGCGGAGAGCAATATCTATAGCGACCAGAATCCCATAGTTAAAAACCTTGAATATCCAAAAAGTGTTCGCCTCCTTGTTGCGGAACAGAGAATCCCAAGCCAAACAGTTGTTCGTTAGTTTTATACCCTCGCTCCTTGCGATTGTTGGATTTTTTCTTTTATGTGGGCTTGTGCTTCAGATACGCGGGCAGGATCCGCTGGAATTCTATAGTATTATCCTTGTGAGTGGGTTCGCAAGTTTTGACGATTTCGGCTATGTCCTGTTTAACGCAACCCCACTTATATTTACAGGACTCGCTGTCGCTATCGGATACAAAAGTGGGCTGTTTAACATCGGTTGCGAAGGGCAACTCTATATCGCAGCGTTCGCTGCGGCATGGATAGGCATACACCTGAATCTTCCCCCTTTTCTGTTAATCCCTTTCTGTATAGGTGGCGCAATGATTGCCGGTGCTGGATGGGGTGCGATTCCAGGACTCTTAAAGGCGAAATACGGCGCGCATGAAGTTATCAACACCATCATGATGAATTTCATTGCATTCGCCCTCATGAATTATCTTGTTACCTCCGTCTACCAAGAACCGGGTCAGATGATTCCACAAACACAACAAATTCACGAGGCGGCGCGGCTCCCACGATTGGCGTCTTTCCTCCCCATTCTTCCACAAAGCAATCCACTAAACGTGAGTTTCTTACTCGCGTGTGGGTGTGCTGTCTGTTGTTATATCTTCTTAACATATACCCGTTGGGGATACGAACTTCGCTTGGTAGGGAATGCCCGAGACGCTGCAGCTTACGGCGGCATAAACCCCGGGACTGTGACAATCTGGGTGATGGCGTTGAGTGGTGCGATTGCGGGGTTAGCAGGTGTAGCGGAAGTCATGGGATACCGCCACCGATTTTTGGATAATTTCTCATCAGGGTGGGGGTTCACTGGGATCGCAGTCGCACTGTTAGGCAGAAACAATCCTTTCGGTATTTTGGCTGCCGCTATCCTGTTCGGATCGCTGAACAAGGTTGCCTTAGATATTGAAATTTTGCTGGAAGTCCCGCGCGGTCTATTTCTGGCGGGTCAAGGCATGCTAATTATCTGGTTAGTGAGTATAGAAAGCCTCTCGCGGAGAGGCACGAAAAAGTCCTAACTCCCCTAACCGAACCGCAAGATATAATTAAAAAATGATTTTTGAACTAATTCCGAGCACTTTGCGAATGGCGACACCCCTGGGGTTCGCCGCCCTCGGCGGCATTTATTCCGAACGCGCCGGAGTCATCAACCTCGCGCTTGAAGGTATGATGCTCATCGGGGCGTTCGGTTACGTTATCGGAACACAGGCTTCAGGGTCAGTATGGATCGGACTGCTTGTCGGGATAGGTTTTGCGTTAGCATTGGCACTGCTACACGCTGTCGCAACGGTTACTTTTCACGCAGATCAGATTGTCACAGGGGTCGGTATCAATATCTTAGCGTTAGGAATTACAGAATACCTCTTACCGACGACTGAACAGGTAGGGGGTCTTCCACACTGGAAATTGCCATTTATCGGTACCTACAGTTTCATCGTCTACTTGTTACCGGTGTTGATGGTGGCGAGTCACATCCTCCTTTTTAAAACCCCATGGGGGTTGCGACTGCGCGCAGCCGGTGAATCAACAGAAGCACTCGCCGCACTCAGCCTGAGTCGGGCGAAATGGCAATATATTGGAGTCCTCTTAAGCGGCATCTTCGCAGGAATCGGCGGCTGTTTTTTGGCATCTGAGGTACACTATTTCACAAAGGGGATGACAGCAGGACGCGGTTATCTCGCACTCGCAGCCGTCATTTTCGGAAATTGGCGACCATTGAGCGGCATCGCAGCGTGCTTTCTCTTCGGATTCGCCACCGCTTTAGAACTCGCGAACCGATGGAACATCCCCGGACAATTGTTAAACAGTTTACCCTATATCCTAACAATGGTTGTCCTTGCCGGATGGGTAGGGACATCACGCCCGCCTGCGAGTTTAGGAAAGATGCAATCGTAGACTTCTGGAATACGAGCGAAACCCAACAATTCAAACGGCTTAGGTCTCGTCTCCCTCATCCACAAGTCCGTGGTAGCTGCCATGGCGGCTGTAATACCCATAGGACTTGGCGTGCTTCGGGTTGATCATGTTGCAAAGTACACCGATGCCTTTCATCGGGAAGGCTTCTGTCAAATGCCGGACGCCAGTAAGCATATCAAAGCGTCGGGTCTTCGTGATGTCAAACACATAGACAATCGCATCAACGATGCTTGCCAAAATCATCGGATCAGCGACGGCACGGACCGGTGGTGAGTCGATGACAATCACATCGTACTCCGATTTTGCAAGCTCCAGCCAATCCGTCATCATTTCCGAGTTCAGAAGTTCAATAGGATTTGGAGGCACTGTGCCACTCGGCACAAGATGCAAATTAGGAATATCCGTTTGCTTGACCGTTGTGTGGAGGATGTCGTCCCGGTTTTCTGAGTTTAAATGGATAAGGACTTCACTCAATCCAGGTTTACGAGCATCAACGCGCGCGATAGGAAATTCAGGGGCAGATGTCTCCCCCACCTCTTCCGCCTGAGCAGGTTGGTCTCCGGGAAAAGTGTTGTGTTGAGAGGGGCGGCGCATGTCCGCATCAATCAATAAAACTTTATTTTCCCTTTGTGCAAGCGCAACAGCAAGATTCGAGGAGATCGTGCTTTTCCCTTCACCCCGAGTCGCACTCGTAACAAGAATCGTTCTCACGGGTGCCCCTGGGTTCAGAAACGGCAGCTTCGCTTGTAGAACCCGAAACGCCTCAGCGGATCGTGATTGCGGCGCATCGTGGACAATGAGTGGGAGTCGGTACGTATTACGCTTTTTGATGGACGGAAGGACGCCAAGGAAGCTTGGTGATTCGGGTAAGGCATCCAATTGACGCACCGCATCTTCTAAACGGAGATATGTATCGTCGAAGTAATTTTTCGCGACAGCATAAGTAAAGCCCAGCAGCATACCTGCGAATGCCCCTAAAGCGAGATTCAATTTCAGGCGGGGCTTCAACGGTTCTTCGGGGGCCCGTCCCATATCTAAAGTTTTGATACCCTCTGTGCGCGCCTGTGCGAAAATTTCTGCCTCCCGTAACTTCCCTTCTAAAGCCAACGCTTGTGTCGTATAAATTTCAATATCCCGCTTGAGGCGATAAAACTGCAATTGCGTCGGGGACCAACTCCCCAGTTTCTCAAGGTGCGCGGCGATTTTAGCAGCGACCTCTTCCTTCTGTCTTTTGAGACTTAGAATAGCCGCTTCCGCCTCATTCACCTTCTCTGTGAGTACCTGATGGAGCGGATTGTAAGCAGACGTTGTACTTTTTATCTCTTTTTCTTCTGTATCAAGGCGTATTCGCGTCTCTCTTATTTTTTGATCGATCGCCGTGACTTCAGGATGCGTTTCATCATACTTCCCCAGCAGTTCCGCCCGATCGATTTCATATTGATTTAAATTATCTTGTAACTTGGAATGTGAAGGGTTCCGCGCAATTGTTTCTGAAACGATATTCTCTGATAACTTCTCCAACTCTGCCTGATAGGTTCCCAATCTAAATTCAGCACTTATCAAAAGATCTATCAATTCATTTTCTTTCACTTGAAGTGCCAAAATTATCTGCGCTTGTGTTCCCCCCTCCGCATTCAAGGTAATCTCCGGGTACTCTTGCTGAAACTGAAAGAGCGCCTCTTCAGCTGTTGTGAGGCTCTCTCTCATCTGATTCAACATCGTCTGTGGGAGCGGTTTTTCCCACCACCGCATTCTTTCAACCGCTTCCGCTTCAACGACTGCCTGGAACACAGCCGCAATTCTATTGGCTATATTCTGTGCGCGTTCCGGTGTCCGCTGCGTTACAGTAACAGCAATTACACTTCCATCGGGTGTTTCTTCAACCTTTAACGCCTCGTCAATAAGCGTTTTGATGAAGAAGTCTTCCCACTCAGTGAGGGTGAGTTCGCCCTGTTCTGTCGCCTCCTGATCAAGTGTAATATTCAACGAATCCGCAAGCCACACGACAAAGCGTCCACGATGAACAGGCAACGGATCCAGGAGTCCCTCCGCTCTGAGTTGACGGATAGCCGGTGCAATCACAAGGTCTCGCGATTGTATCTGTGCTGCATAAGCCCCCAAAGATGGACTGCCCAATAGTCCAGATATCGGCAATTGTGAAAGTAGCGAAGAGGTGGGTTGACCGTCTAAGACGCGAAGCGTTGTTTCGGATTGATAAACCGGGGGAGTCAGGTCAGTTATGAGAAACGCCCCAAAAACGGAAAGCAGGAAAATGAGAAGGACACTCCATTTATGCCGAAAAAGGATCCAAAAATAGTCTGATAATCGAATTTCTCTGACTTCTTCAAAGTGCCTATCGCTTGTTTCTGGCATTTCTAACCTCTTTAATGACTGACCGCTATCCTAATTGTATCTCAGCAGGACTGTAACAAGCAAGTTCACGAAAGATGTCGCGAAGGTGATGACGCGCCAGTCTAAACGGGTTCTTTCACGGACTCTCAGCTGATCCTGCGGGTTCAAGTGAACATCCGAGTGCATCTGATTGAAGTCCAGTTCTTCCTCTGTCCCATCTGCCCGCGTGATTAAGCATTTTTTTGGATTCGCCCGTTCCTCGTTGAACCCACCTGCCATCGCAATGGCTTGACCGAGCGACACCGGTTCAATAATCACATATTGTCCCGGTTTCTCGACAGCCCCCGTAACACTAATTTTTGCTTCCGCCAACGGGACATACAATGTATCTCCGGGTTCCATCATTGCCTCAACATTTTCTGCAGCGAGATCCACTAAAATGCGTTCTTTATCGGTGATGATTTCTGACTTGTGTAAGTTCGCAAAATCAGTCCTCGACCCTCCGGCGATTTTCAACACCTGACTCGCCAGAACCTGCGGTGCCGTTATAGGATAAATACCTGGAGCCACCACTGCACCTATGACACGCACCGGGCGTTGCTCAAAGACCGACGGAATGAAGATAGTATCGTGGTCCTTCAAAGGAATATCGGGCCCCCCTGCACTGATAAGCTGCAGGTAATCAACCTTCTTATGGAGTTTGCCAGCCCGCCAGATAGAAATGTCCGTCAGATCCGCAGCTTCATAGTTAATGCCAGCAGAGGCGAGGGCTTGAAGGAGATACACCTGTCCGACTTCAAAGACATGGAGATTCCCCCGTGCCCGAAGTTGGACCGCTCCGAACACAAGGATCGTTCGTTTTGGACGCATGAGCGTTACAAACACACGTGCTGTCGGGAGATGCTTGGAAAAAGCGGATTGCATCTCCGCTTCCAGTTCAGAAACTGTGAGATTCAATGCCTTGATAAGCCCAATCAGCGGATAGGAAACATAACCATCTTGTTGAACCGGAACAGGCACACGCTCTTTGCTATATTCAGGATAGCCGTCCACAGTGACGACAAAACTGTCGCCAATTTGCAATTTATATGTAGATAATTCCGACTGTGATTCTTGTGATTTAGGGTGTGGAGCTTTTGCTGTAGATTCTGGCGGTGTAACCTCTGTGTCGATGGTCGGATTTTCGGTGGGGGCATCCGCTGCGGAAATGAGTCCGGGAAAACTCAGGTGTAACACACTCAGCAACAGGCATATAAATGTTTTAAGAGAAGGTTTTGGGGATTCCCATACGCCACCCAAAAACTGATTTTGTAAAGCGGATATGTTCATGAAGGTTTTTAATTATTCCTTGCGGTTCGGTGAGGTTCGTTTCGATATTAATTTCTATATCGTTGAATATTCTAACAGACATTCGCGCAAAAGGCAAGGGAAATCACATTTTCAAACCTATAGGTTGTTTGCAATACGGATCTCTTCATCACTAAAGGCTTCGTCATGCCATTCGGCGATACGCCATTCATTATTTCGCTTTTCAAAGATAAAAAGGTTATCCCCCTCGGCGTACACACCACTAAAGCCACCCTCAAGTGAATGTCCATCGGAGATGAAAAGTTGGATTCTATAGTGATTCCGGACTTCCGCCTGATTGCCCTCCTGATTCATCGTAATCTCTGGTGGGACAGAGAGTTCTATCTCAATATCCTGAAACTTCTCAAAGACCCGAGTCGCAGCGTCCCGTTCCTGTCGAATATCATCAAATTCCAAATCGTCCGTTTTATCTCCATCTGTCCCCCAATCGGAGACATAAAGGAACCCCTCTTCCCAAAAAGTGGTGATATAAGCGTTGACATCCTCCGTCTCATACCCTTGCCGCCATTGATCTAAGACTATATTGATTTGAAGGAGGTCTTCAGGCAGAACTGGTTTGGGTATATCAGCGTTCCCACACCCCATAAAACCTACGATGAGTAAGATGAATACGCCGGTCGCTTTTGCAAAAGCTTTGAACATCATAATCAAATATCCTCTTTATTTCAGTTTCCATTTTAGTTGCAAGCCGATGCGGTATTCTTCAAAAAATGTTGTTGATTGTTACCCACAAATCTAATGTAGGTTGGGTTGAGTGGGAATAGAAAAAAAACATCCTGATGGGTAAGCGTAAGTCTGATAAGGGGAATATGGAGGAGGGGGATTTAGAGGTTAAAACTCGACTGGCAAACTCGACTGTAATTTCACAGTTTTCATAGCAAACCGAAAAAATGACGAATATTAGAAAAGGCTTTAGACTAAGCTATGACTGGGTTTTGAGCGGTTTTTCAGGGAGGTGCTATGAAGTTTGCTATGAAGTTTGCTATGAAATTTTACACAGGAGCGGTGCCACGAGGAGATCGCGCCTACACTTGTAGCGAGAAGTCGGGATCCGATGCGTTAACTATAATATAACAATTTGATATTTTTTGAAACTGAATATTCTGTTGCTTCACGCGAACTTATAGAAAAAGGTTCTCGGGTCAACAGGACTTACGCAAAATGACCAAATTTCACCTATTTTCACAGGATTCGGTGCGGTTGGGAAACCGCACCTACCAGGGGAGTGCGTAAGTCCTAGTCAATAGAGCACAGCCTGAATGGGATTTCCCTTACTCTTCCTCGAACGACTGGGCGGTGAAATGCAAGGTTTGACAATTCTCTGTCACTATGCGAACAACGTCGTCAGGAACGCCATCTGAAACATTGGCTTCAATATCCATCGTTATTTTAACATTTGCCCCCGGTAGACCGGTGAGGTGTTGCACGACTTCCACTATAACATCCTGCGCGTCGCGTCCTGCTCGTATTGGATTCAAGTTGACGGTGCCGTAGAAGCGTTTAGGTTTCACTGCTTGTGGAGGCGTGGTGCCGGTCCCCGCTGTTTGTTCTCCTGATGGAGTATAAGGTGCCCTACCTCCTTGCCCAATGGAAGTCGATTCTGGCGGTTGGGGGTGTGCGCTGTCTGTTTTTGCCGCTGCATCCGCTTCAATCTGTGCCGCGGCTATATCAGGTTTTACCAGCACACTTGCATCATCAAGATAGATTGAACCGCTGGCACTCCCGAATTGCAACCCGTTATACCGTCCTGTGTCGTCAACCCTGTTTGCGTATCCGAACGTCTGTGTTTTAATCCCTTCCTGAATTGTAGCGAGCAACACATCGGAGTCTCGGAGACGCGGCAGATACAGGTAGGTCGCAAGGCACTCCCACACGCGCTTGAGACTGATATGGTCTTCGTCTTTCCAGAGCCAATTGTCCAATTCCATCTTTAGCAGGACAGGCGACCATTCAGGCATAAGCTTCGCGTCATCTCGAACTTTCGCGACGGCTTTTGCAACAGCAGTTTCCTGTGAACCGGGGATGCGTGTTTCTTCCCACACGATCGGGTCTGTTCCTTCTTGTGTTGGGACGAGGAGCCAAGAATACGCTTCGTTGAGTCGTATCCCAACGGTGTCATTGCTCTGCTCTTTACCACGCGTGGCTTCGCGCCGCTGGTTGGCATCAAGGTTCAATGCTTCAACTTCTTGGACGATTGAATCCCATGCAAGGTAGCGACGGGTTTCGCGCTCAAGGGAATCCCATTCGCCAGTGTCAGGTGCGACGAAGATGAGCATGTTGCGATACGTTCTTGGGATGTCGCCGCGTTTTTCTAAAATCTCTGATGCGGTTGTAAGTGCCGCTGAATTTTGTGTTCTCGCTTGATGTCCGGTTGTCGGTGGAAGAATTACCAATCGCGCTGTCGATTCGTCCGGCACATCTGCTGACATAGGACACGGATGGACGGCTCTGAAATCTCCACGTCTTTGCGTCTGTTGGCGCAATCGGCGGACAACTTCTGTCTCTACGACCTCTATTTCTAACTTAGCAGCACGATCCTCCATTGTTCTACGGAGATTCGGATGCGTGTCATACCAATAGCGTTGCGCACGGGTGTAAAGGTGCGTCAGTCGATCTGTCAAACGTTTGGTGGCATCATTGAACACAGAGACATGCTCATCGGGTTGAGCGACACCGAGACGAATTCGCATTTCTTCAAGACCGCGCACCGCTTGTCCACTCCCATGGGGCGCACTTCCCATGAAGATTGTGCGTGCCACCCGTCGCGCCGCAGAGATTTCACCAAAGCGTGTGTTCCCTTCGTCAATGGCGCGCGGTTCGGAACGATCACCATCCACGTCTTTATCCACAACGGCGTTCCAACTCTCCGGTAGATAGCGAAGGAGTTCCTCTCGGACAAGCGGTGAATCCAGTGGAATTGAACCGGGAAGAATGAGTGCCGAGCGATCTTCGTTCACCCACAAGTGATGAATAACAGCTGCCATCAAGCGCAGCACACCACGGGTTTTATGGAAGTTCTCGAGGGGTGACCAGTCGTCATAGAGTCTGTCAAACAGCTCAGGGTGTATAGGATACGCCTGTCGGAGTCTCTCAAGGTAAGGTGTTTCGCGACATTCAACTGGGAAGTCTGATGGATTTTCGTCGTATAATTGCGTGAACGCTCGGCAGACTGCATCATGAGTGGTTTTATCTTTGACGGGCGAGAACAACCGCCGCCGCACAATTTCAAAACCTTCATCTGGCCCAACGGGTCTCCAAATACCTTCAAGTCTACCGATCGTCTGTTGAATCCGTTTCAATGCCGCTTGCCCTGCCTCGCCGCCGATTTCAATGTCAGACTCGGGTATTGAAGCCACCAACTGGCTCCGTTCCGCATTTTTGACCGCTTCCGTCAAGGACTGCACAAAGGTGAGGTTAGCGTCAAACGAACCGGCTGGCAAGTCATTGACCCCGTAAATGTTGCGTGTATACGCGATCAATTCGTCTATGAGGATGATAGCAGGACCGAACCTATTCAGGAGTGTCGTGAGATCGTTCGCACCGGGGGCAACGCTCTTTTGGTCAGCCGTTTTTACGATTTCATATCCCTCTTTTCCACCGAGTTGTGCCGCAATGTTTCCCCAGAGCGTTCGGGTTGTAATCCCGTTTACGTCTTGCGGGCGAGATGGATTGAGATCCGTTCCGACGATAACCGCGAAGTGAGCCGTTGGGAGTTCGTTAACTTCTACCGCATCGAGAATCCGTTCTGCACCTTCCATCTGATCGAGACGTGTCTTCCCGTTAAGAAGGTGATACAACGCCAACATGCTATGCGTTTTCCCACCCCCGAATGCGGTTTTGATCTGAACAATCGGTTCCCCGCCCTTCCCTGTTATCTGTTTAACAGCTGTCGCGAGAAGCCGTTGCATACCCTCTGTGAGGTAGGTTTGAGCGAAAAATTCTATCGGGTCTTGGTATTCCGCATTTGCAGTACCCGCGATAACTTTGGCGAGGTTCGCGGCGAATTCTGCTTGGTCATAATCTCCTGACGCAACGTCGCTGTGCGGGGTAACGATTTCTCTCCACGGTGTGACTGGCACTTTTTTCCTCCAAAAAATGTCCTACAAAAACCCAAGTTTGACTTACGAGATCTTTCGTAGCGTAGACTGTTAGTCTGCGTCCTCATAAGCACAATCTAAATGAAGATTAATTTATTAATTCGGTAATTGCCTATCTGCCCGAGACGGGTATCCCGCCTGCTGGCGAGGTTTCCTAACCTCGCCAAATTACCGATTTATTTTCTGAAACTTCATACAGATTATGCTACAAAGGTAGCAACTTGCGGTAAGTTAGACAGGTTGGCGATCATGACTCCTGAATGTCGAATTCTTGCTGAGCTTCCCGTAGTTCTGAACTTGTCCGTGTTTCCTGAATGTGTGTCCATGAGGTGATGAGTGTGTTATAAGCAATTGCTTCTTGTGCCCACCTTTTTCGATCACAGATAGCATAAAGACGATACGCCAAGGCACGTGCTTTTTCAACTTGTTCACTACTCAGTTGATTTGCCAATCGTGCGGCTTCATCCTCACCGCCGTGATCGAGTACTTTGATAAGGTATTGCGTACATTCCCATACATTTATACGTCCATCCGAGGTTGGATCCCATTCGTCAGGATATTCCTCACGGGACAGCAAACGGACGCTCCCCGCGTGGGCTTGGAGAATTCCAGACTCTGCGATACCTCTGACGCTAATATTTTTAGCACGTGCAAGTACTTGGGCTTCATCAAAGGGGCCTTCTCTCATACCGTACAGTTCAAACCATTCGATACAGAAACGAGTATCGGCATCAAAATCGCTTTCCTGTTCTGCGAAATAGGCATCAAGTTCATTGTTGATTATTTCCAGGGCAGTTCGGACCCGCATCGGAGTTCCATCTGCTTCAAAGACTTTACTATAACGGGAGAAAATAGCCATACCAGGACCGATCGCTGCTTGTGCAAGATCAACCGGAGCGATGTTACCCTGCTGCAAATGCCGAAGGGCATTGGGAAGTTCGCGCCGAAGTGCCGAGATAAAACCTTGGCGATTTTCCATGCCTGCATCATCGGGCCGCGGACGACAGACGAGGACAATTGAGGAAGCAAGGGCATTGGTTCCCATTGCGACTTGACGAGTTTGCGCTTCTGTCCGAATTGGTAATGTCCCTGTAATCTGAAAACCGGCCTTTAGCAATCCTTCAAGCATCGTCTCCCAGCCTGTTGAAGCAACTCCTCCACCTTCGTTATCTGTTTCAGACTGCTTAAAGGCGTAGTAGACGGTCATTGGATAATCGGAATGCGCTCGAGCTCGCATTAGTTGGAAGGTTTTGCTCAACCCTGTCAAAAAGTGTTCATCTGATTTTGATTTATCCCCATCAAATCGATGAGGAGAAGCGACAAGTTCTTCAGTTTTGGGAACGAGCATTAGGTTAAACAAGTCAGGATAGATATGCCTTAAACTTCGGCGTAGCCAAATGTAAAAGAAATCTGATAAATCAGCGTAACTAACGTTACTGTAGTATGGCGGATCTGTGGAGATGAGAAATTGATCGCTTTCCATACATATTGAAGCCGCATCTGATTGATTTGTGAAACCATCTTGGCCACTCCCTAAGAATGGCAGAGGGTCTATTGCAAGTTGAATAGCTCCCGACAAATTCCCTGTTGCGGATCCGAAAACATTGGCATCTGCAAAGTCCCATATCATTGCTAAAGACTGTTTTCCGAAAGCTGGCTGTACCTTTTGACCCTTTGGATTCCACCTTGCGAACGTATTACAGGTCATTGCTACTCTGTCAATTGCAAATGCTAGATATGTTAATACAGCACCGGCATAAGTTTCTGATTCCTCATAATTTGCTTTGATTGCATCTGCTACGACTCGAACTTTTATTTCGTCCAACAAATCAGTAAAGGTGGACAAGGCAGTCAGTTGACGTTGCGTAAAAAGATCTGCCCAAGTAAAGAAACCGTATCCCCGTCCGCTGACTAAAGTTGTTGTATCACGGCTCATTTCGATTTCGGGTGTCCAACCGGGCTTGGCAGATTCTGCAATCTTCACGTGTTCTTCCGAGGGTGAAAGATAAACGTAATAAGTAGTTTTGGGATAGGTTAATTTCGTGTTTACAAGTTTTTCACGTATTCGGAAACCATAAAGCGAGTTCTGTTCTGAACGTTCATAATTTTCCTTGCTTTTTCTCGAAAAGTTGGGTATACTTTTCTTAC
>JAJEDB010000146.1 GCA_022821725.1 Candidatus Poribacteria bacterium
GTAAAGTAAAATGTAAGTCCATCCTTATGTTTCCTTGGGTTAGGTGAACTTATAGGATAACATAAGGGTGAATACACTCAGAGAAAAAAGAAAAGCCGCTCCTCTCAAATCAGGAAAAAACAATTAGCACAAGGCGTAAATTTAAAAAATGCTTGAAAAAGAATTTCGGAACGAAGACCCCTCAGGCAAGACGGTTGCCCTTATGTTGCTTGTTGTCTCTCTCATGGGTGGAGGGGCACTCGCTGTTAAACTCGGTTTGCAGGGGTTTCCACCGCTAAAAATGGCATTTCTCCGTTGTATATTAGGACTCGTCGTCGTTGGTGGGTTAGGGTTCTACTTCGGGATGTCAATGCGACTGCGTTTTGAGGAAGTGCCCCGACTGCTTATACTTGCAGCACTTCACACCTTACACATAATTACCTTGAATGTGGGGACGCAATTGACAACTGCCTCTCGAGCCACCATTTTTTTTACGCTCTACCCGCTTTTCACAGTCCTATTCGGACACTTCTGGATCCCAAACGATCGACTCTCTGCCACGAAAACAGTGGGAATTTGCATCGCCTTCAGTGGCGTTCTTCTCGCCCTCATACCAAATCTGCAAGGTCTTTCTACAGGATACCTCATCGGCGACCTGATCGTAATCCTCTCTGCGTGTTTCTTGGCACTCCGTATCACACTGACAAAAGGGTTCGTTCAAGAGATCCACCCCTACCGACTTCTCGTCTGGCTATTAGTTTTAAACATCCCCTGTTTTTATATCCTGAGTCTCATTTTTGAGGGGAATACACCGATTAAATGGACGCTACAAAGCAGTATAGGATTACTCTACCAAGGCTGGATTGTCACAGGTTTCTGCTTTTTGGTGTTGATCTCTTTGCTAAGAAAATACAAATCAAGCAAATTGGTGGTCTTCTCTTTTCTCATGCCCGTATCGGGGGTCCTATTCAGTTATCTCTTTTTAGGGGACGAGATGACTCCCAGCATATTGATGGGCACTGGGTTGGTGGCAGCCGGAATTTATCTCGTGAACGCGCAGCGTTAAAATGTTTGTTGGCAAATAATACCATTTCTGATTGAAAATGCTTCAATAAATGAGATCTTTGTAGCATAGAAAACTGTTGGTCTCCTGTGTAGTCTTTGAGGCGATCTGTCAATGCGATATAATCTCTTAGAAATGGTATAACAAACGATTGTCAACAGAGGCAGAATGGGAGAAAGCCGCGCGCGGTGGGCTTACTTTAACCATCTCTTTTTATTCGTTTTTCGTACTCGCCGTGTGTTCCAATCCAGTACCAGACGTAAGCCCCCGCTTCTTCGCGTGCTAAAGCCCTGTATCCCCTACTAATGCGTACTGACCAAAGAGACCTAACTTTTTTGAAGCGAAGTGAACGATGCGTTGGATTTTGCCGAAGCAGTTCAAATTTCTCCGGAACGCGCTTCCTGATGTCTTGTGGAAGTTCTGCTCGATACTCCTCAAAATCCGGATCAAAAGTGTGTTCCATACTATGGTAACTTCTTCAAGGTTTCTAAGTCATAACATTTACCGTCTCGATAATTCTGCGCAGCTTTCTCAGCAAGAGAATCAAGGCGACCTGCTTTCACATCTTCCTCAAATTGTTTTTCCCACATTTCTTCTTCATCTATCAAAGTCTCCTGTAGTTTATCAGTGAGGATTTTCAACAGAGCGTCTTTCGTTTGTCCCTTGCATTCCACCCCGGGAACGTCTGGAATCCATCCTCTCCACTCACCATCCTCTTTTCTAAGATGGACGGTATAGGATTCACCAAAGTCCGGATCCTTAATTTCGATAGTGTGAACGCGTTTGCTTTTGATCTGCTTGCTCGGCAAACTATAATCTGTGACTTGTTTATTTATGACGCGTGTCATACGAATCTGCCCCTTTTCTGATTATCGAACTGTCCTTTCAACTCGTTAACAAGTAGTATACCACACAAGCAGAGACATTGCATACAAATATTTGAGATTCTGGTAACTGAAAACTATCTCAAAAACTCCCGCTGCTCCCCACCGAAATGCCGCTCCGACTTCTGACTCGGGCGAATCCGCCACTCCATCGGCAACCGAACGAACGTATTGATAATCTCGGGATTCTCGAAATACGCATCATCAATCTGCCAGAACTGAAGACGCGGATAATTCCGTCCATTATGTGCAAAACTCCCCATCTTCTCCGCCTGCTGCCGCATCCCCGCACTGATAGGCGCGATTGTGATAAAAATTCCGATCTCCGCATTGTTCTCGTGCATCACCTGACAAAAGGCACGCACCTGCGTAATGGAGGGTCTACCCGTTTTGACCTCCGCGAGAACCCGGGCGTTCGATTCCTTCATCTGCTGCGTATCCCACAGCGTCACGTGCCCGACACCGTCATGCCCGCCGTCACCGATGTCCCGTGTCGGCTTCAACCCAAGCCGTGTCACCGCCCAATTCGAGAAGTCGTGATATTTCCGTTTATCGCCATCCTTCAAGAACCGACGAACCTCCTGCATGTTCGTCGGATACCCCTCAATCTGATAATCCACTGAGGGTTCTAACCCATGCCGATCTGCCAGCCGTTGACGCATCGGATCCAATGCCAAAATCGTCAAATCAATACCGATCCAATTCCGCTTCAAGCTATGCGCCGCATCAATCGTCGTGCCGCATCCACAGAACGGATCCAAAACGATGTCCCCTTCGTTGCTGGACGCGCGTATCAGACGTTCATAAAGTGCCAGCGGTTTCTGCGTCGGATAGCCGAGGCGTTCCTTGGATGCGCTCGTGAGGTGGTTGATATCTGTGATGACATCTTGAACTCTATTCCCCTTTGTCGTGGATAAATACCGTTTGAACCTTGGGACCCTGCCATTGGGGGGCCAGTACACTAATCCACTCGCGTCTAATGCATCTAATTTCTCATGAACCGACAGGGATTCATAATTTTGAGGAGGCTCAACGCCTTCGGGCCACGCCTCTCTGCGTGGTGCTCGCCAGTGGTTACCCATTGCATTCGGATCTACACCCCGCCAAGGCTTACCTGATTCCCCTCCACTAACTCCTGAGGCATTTAGGGTTATGGGTTGATAAAGTCCTATTTCATCCTGATGGCGATAAAATTTCTTCACATACTCTGGGTTGTGTGCCGTATAGACAGGATTCCATACTCTTTGGTTACTCTTGCTATAGAACAGAATTGTATCGTGGACCCTGCCATACTGTTTACCGTCGTTATGTGCCTTTGTGCGTTGCCAGACAATCTCGTTCCTGAAATTCTCCACCCCAAAGATAGTGTCCATCACACCTTTGAGATAATGGCTTGCCGTCGGGTCGCAATGCAGATAGAGACTCCCCTTTTGCGCCAAGATACGGTGCATCTCAGCGAGACGCGGTCCCATAAACGCCAGATACGCACGCATCGCACCACTGTTCCCTGACACAGCGCGGCGGATGATCAGGTCATACCCCTTGAGACATTCATCCAGAGCCTTATAGGTATCATTGGCATAAGCGAGGTGTTCAATATCAGCGCGAGCGTCCTGAGCCGCCGTATCCCACGTCCACGTATCCGTAAACGCCTTCTTCTGTGCGAGCGAATCCCCAATGAACGAGTTATAATCCCGTCCACTATTAAACGGCGGATCGGTACAAATGAGGTCCACCTGTCCCTCATCCATCTCCCGCAAGATTTCCAAGTTATCACCAAAATAAAGTTTATTCATAATTACACATACAGCGATTCGATTAAATTGTTGGGTTTCACTATCGACTATTTCAGAGAAAAGCACATTGGAAAGTAAAATTTCTATTCGGATGGATAGTATCCCGCTCTTCACCGTTCAACCCAACCTACACATAGATCCTCTATTGAATTCACGTTACCATAGCACACAACTCATACAAAGTCAAGCGAAAACGGGTGTGTAAACAGAGCCATTTAGTTTTCTGTTTTTTTTACGCGTTTTTGATCCCCCAGCCCAGTAGGGTCTTCACCTAACCGCACCGGATGCGTCCCAAAAAGGCGTGAAATCTGATAACTTCTTAAAACTAAATGACCCTGCCAAATTCAAAAGACATCTGCCCTTACTTCTGCCCTACAGAGGGGTGCTATGTCTATCGGATGTTACTCACGCAAATTGTCCAAACTTTAGGGAAAATAAAAAACTTGACAAAGCGATCTTTTTAGGCGATAATTATAGAATACTTGAAATAAATACTGTATTATGAATGTGCAACCTAAACCCCAGGTGGTCTTTTTTCGGACGGAAACAGGGCGTGAACCCGTGCGGGAATGGCTCGAAAAGTTTGATGATGCAGATGAGAAGAGAATCTACGCGGTAATAAGGACTGTATGGATAGATTGGGAAGCAGCTTTGCGTAAACAACGTGTTAAAAAATTAGCCGAGGACCTCTGGGAAATTCGTCGTCCGATTAGAAAAAATCGCACCATACGGGTCGTTTTTACACGTGAAGATAACAAAATGATCCTTCTGCATGGATTTGTCAAGAAATCTCAGAGGATACCGCGAAAGGATTTGCAGTTGGCAAGGAAACGAAAAGATCAATGGAAGAGCAGGAGGGAGTAGCGTGAACAAGTACGAAGGACGCGACGTTGATGAGTATCTCAAAGAGAGAGGCATCTTTGAGGAAGTGAATAGCCTCACACAACAGGAGCTGGAAGCGTTGCGGGATCAAGACTCCCCTGAAATCATGGAAACTTCGCCGAGTTACGTCGGTAGATTTTTACAATGGCTCCGGCATGCCTTCAATGTTTAGGGATACTTTATAAGACTTACGCAGTTTGCTTTTTTGTAGCACAAACTTTATAGTTTGTGTCGGAAGAACGTGTGTTTTTGCGAGAATTTCCATCTCAGAGAACGCGCTATCGTCAAAATTTCGTAAGTCCTGCTTTAGTTAGATCAAACTGAAAAACAGGCATATCAGCAATAGATCCTGTTCTTAAGCCATCATTTATGTCCAAACGCACACTCCTCACAACCATCGTTATCCCTACACTGCTGATCTCTGGACTTATTGTCTTCCTCATCAACAACCGGCAACCACCCGCAGCCGAACTTGTGCTAACGCAGCAACAAATTCACTTCGGGACGCTCCCAGAATGGGAGGGACCCGTAACACGCTCCCTAACAGCACGAAACACAGGCAAATCCCCACTCCACATCCAAAACGTCCACACCGGGTGCAGTTACGCCGAAATCACAGCACCGGAGATAATACAACCCGATACAGAAGCCACATTCCAGATACACCTCACCCCAGAACTGCTGCCCGATGACGAAACCTCGGCAACCGCCACCATCTTCACAGATAGTCTCAAGACCGCAGTTGTCCATCTAACAATCGTCGCCGCCGCGAAACGATTTGCGACACTCACACCGAGCATTTGCGAATTTGGGAATGTCCGCCCCGAAACAATACATCAAAAGACCGTTAAACTCACTGTGAACGCCCCACGCAACACCTCGGACATCCGTCTTCTGCCATCGGGACATGAGGCACTCACCTGGGAGATAACACCCAATCCGAAAACGGATACAACTTTCATTACCGTCCAACTCGGTCCCCTGAAAGACAGCAGCACCTTTGCATCGCTACTCACCCTTCACTTCCCAAACCAACGAACACTGACCCTCCCTGTCACCGCGAAAGTCGTCCGCACTGACAACTGACAACGAAGAATCGCTTGACAAAATACCCCAAATTGTCGTATCATTAATATAAGAATATGTAAAAAAACAGAAGAACCGCTTCATGGAAAAACGCTACTTCGATTTCAGGGATATTTTCCAAGTTATCCGCTACGGATTCAGTGGACGAAAGATCGCAGTTCATTTCATTGGACTCGTTCTCGCGTATCTAATTTACGAAACTTTGGTGTATCTCAGTCTCGTCAGTGTAGGAGGCACTGCCGTGCAGGACTTCTGGAACACGTATGCCCTCCTACCGCTACCACCCTTCGGTGATGCAGGACTTACGCAGACAACTGAAATCGCAATGTGCGTAGGGATAATCAGCTTCGCGTGCATCTTTTTCTTGGCAAGCACCGTGGCTTCTAAAATTACCATCGAGCAGCTCCGTGGGGATACCTTCTTTTCGGTCGGGGACGCTCTGGGATTCCTCAAAGGACATTGGAAATCCGTTTTCGGCGCGTTCATCGGCTTACTGCTCATCCAGATATTTCTCGCGATAATCCCCCTCAGCATCGCAGGGATCGCGAAGTTACCGGCAGTGGGAAAACCGTTCCTCATGCTCACCTCGCTGTTCATGCCGATCGGATTTTTCCTCGGTCTCCTGATGGTGTTCATGGCGGTCGTTTTCAGTGTGAGTTTGCTCTTTGTGCCAGCCGTTGCCGCTACCACGGGTGCTGATGCATTTGAAATAATTTATCAGCAATTCGCGATCGTTTGGAACAAACCTTGGTTGTTAGTGTGTTATGAGGTGATGTTGCTCCTGATCAAATTGATTTTCGTGCCGATCTGGGCATTCTTTTGCCTCGCAGGCTTTTCGATCATGACGCTTCCAACGCGCCTCTTCCACACCGAAATGATGCAGCAGTTCATGGGTTACGCGAACCTATGGCTCGGTGGTGCTGTCGAAAGGATAGCAACACTGCCTTATGTTAACAGTCTCGGAGTTTTCAATACCGCTACCAGTGATCAAATACCGACACTAACAGGAATCGCAACAATTACAACCCCAGTAACCGCTATCTTTCTCACGATCACACTCCTCATGAGTGCGGGATTGATAATTGCATACCTGTTTTCAATCGCCTCTGCCGGAAACACGGTAATTTATACAGTATTAAGAAATAGGACTTACGCAATATTTTAGAAAAGTGTTATACTCTTGAATTATGAACACCTTATCCCTGTCAGAAAAGAAGCAACCGTTATTTTCCGATTACTGTCAGTTTCTGTTAGCGAGTTTTCATAACTTCACGCAGACGTAT